>CAZSMK010000115.1:0-12170 GCA_964608095.1 uncultured Candidatus Sumerlaeota bacterium
GGCGAGCAGGTAAAAAAGGGGGGCCCCGCTCGACACTTCAAGAAATAGACGCAATGCAAAACTACAATCATGACTATTGAAGAACAAATTCGAGATATAAGCACACGACTGCTTGATGATGGGTCGGTCGATGTTGTTATCGGTTACGGTCAGGGGACTTTACCCGGAGCCGCTACGCCCGTCTTCATCACGAGTTCGGATGACGTTGATCGGCTGAGCTGGGGTGTCGGCTGTACCCAGAACCTTGCACGCTATGTTCAGAAACGCTTTGGAACAAGCAAATCACGTAAGGATGCGTCTCCGGAGCGAATAGGTGTTGTTGCAAAGAAATGCGATGCACGTGCATTGGTTGAACTTATCCGCGAAAGACAAGTTGTCCGCGAGAATCTTTTTGTCATCGGCGTCCCTTGCAATGGGATGCTCGATCGGGCAAAGCTCCGTCGCGCCGTCGGTAATAAAGAAATTCTCACCCTCGAAGTTGACGGCGCTGAAGTCAGGGTGAAGGGAAAGAATTTTGATCTGACGTTGAACCGCGAGGAGCTTCTTCGCGACAATTGTATAGTCTGCCAAAAGCCGGACGAACTGCCGTTGGTTGATGAAATGCTCCAGGCGGAAGGCGACTACGAAAAACCCTATGTCGAAGATGATTTCAGCGACGTAAAGGAATATGAATCTCTCTCTCCCAAAGAACGCTGGGAACGATTCAGGTCAGAGTTTGCACATTGCATACGTTGCTATGCATGCCGTAACGCATGTCCGTTTTGTTACTGTTCGGAGTGTTTCGCCGAATCATCGCAACCGCGCTGGCTTGGTCCATCGGTGGAGGTCAAGGATCTGCTCTTTTTCCAGATCGTGAGGATTATACACCAGGCGGGGCGATGCGTGGATTGCGGCGCCTGTACAGCGGCGTGTCCAATGGGACTTAATATCAGGCAGTATACACGAAAACTCAATCGCGATTCTGTGGCACTCTTTCAATTCGAAGCCGGTGCAAACGAGGAGGGTTCTTCTCTCCTCGATTCTTATTCACCGGAAG
The DNA here is from genome assembly GCA_964608095.1 of uncultured Candidatus Sumerlaeota bacterium. Lineage (GTDB taxonomy): Bacteria > Sumerlaeota > Sumerlaeia > MWCT01 > JAGHBZ01 > CAZSMK01. The sequence goes on from CAZSMK010000115.1 coordinate 1,037, forward strand.
ATACCCAGAATTTCATGACTGAGCCGGAATAAAATCAGATGAACTTTATTAAAAAAGAAAAAATTCACGACCTTTTGCAAAAGGCACGCGAGCGTTATGATGTGTACGCCCCTATCGAAGAACATAATTCCATTCAAATGGGAAAGTTGAACAATGTTGATGACGTGGTGCTCGATTTTGCCAATACGCTCAACAAACCGAACTCACTCATTTTCCCACAACTCGAGGTATTGTTCGAGTTTGATCCCGCTTCGGGTGCGGTTGACAAAGCCACAGAACCCGAAAAACAGATGCTCATTTTCGGGATGAGACCATGCGACGCACGAAGCCTCCTTATACTCGACAAGGTCTTTAACTGGGAGGGCATTGAAGATACCTATTATTGTAACCGTCGCAATAATGCGGTTCTCGTCGTCATCGGGTGTAATGAACCTCTCTCTACCTGTTTTTGTACATCGGTCGGCGGTGGTCCCATGGATCACTCCGGCGCAGATGTCTTTCTGACCGAGCTCGAGGATGCATACGCGGTCGAGGTCATCTCCCAAAAAGGCAAAGAGTTTGTCAATACGATAGAAGAACTTATTGTAGAAGGCGACAAAGATGTAGAGAAAGCCGTTGACCAAGCCAAACAACACGCAGAAGAGCAGATCGACACACTTAATGTCGATCTCGCCACTCTGCCTCAACGACTGGAGGACATGTTCGATCACGAGGTATGGGACGAATTTCACCAGGCGTGTATCGGGTGCGGTACATGTGCCTTCTTATGCCCGACGTGCCACTGTTTTGACATAATCGATCAGAAACGCGGTAAAAAAGGTAAACGTATTCGGTGCTGGGACTGCTGCATGTACCCCCTTTTCACCAAACATACCTCCGGGCATAATCCCCGTACCGGTCAGAGAGAGCGTGTTCGCCAGCGAGTTATGCACAAATTTCAGTACTATGTGGCAAACTTCGGCGAGATCGCATGTGTGGGCTGCGGACGATGCGTAAATAACTGTCCCGTGAATCTTGACATACGCACTATACTCAAACGACTTGATGAAGTGACTTCCGCCAAGACTTGAATTTGTCGAAAAAAAAATAAAAGAAGAAGACCAAATCAACTTCGGTACATACTTTATGAAGAAGAATCCGTATAAACCATATCCTGTCGAAGTTGTCGACATCATCAACGAGACTGATGTGAAGGACATCAAGACATTTGTGCTTGCCTTCAAAAATCCAGAGGATGAGGGTGCATTCTCCTACACTCCGGGACAATTTGCTGAGCTCTCGCTGTGGGGATACGGGGAGTGTCCGATTGGGATCGCCTCTTCGCCGACCGAGAAAGGTTTCGTTAAGTTTACGGTCAAGAACACGGGCGGGGTAGTTACAACTGCACTTCATAATCTCAATAAAGGCAACGGGATGGGTATACGCGGTCCTATGGGCAATTTCTATCCTGTTGATGAAGTAAAGGGCAAGAATATCTTTATTATCAGCGGCGGATTCGCCTTTACCACGCTCCGTTCTCTCCTTACGTATATGCTCCATCCCGACCACCGGCACGATTATGCAGATATTACCCTCGTCTATGGCGCTCGTTCTCCCGGGGACCTGATTTATCGTTACGAAATTGAGAACTGGCAGCAGCGCGACGACCTTAACTTATATATCACCGTCGATAAAGGCAACGAGACATGGGACGGACTGGAAGGGTATGTTCCCACCATCTGCAAAGAAAAAATCACTTCTTCGGAGAACGGCGTTGCGTTCGTGTGCGGTCCGCCGATTATGATCAAGTACACACTCCCGGTGCTTTTCGATGCAGGTTTTCCACCCGAGCAGATATATAACTCTCTTGAGATGCGCATGAAATGCGGCATAGGCAAATGCGGTAGGTGCAACATCGGCTCAAAATACGTCTGCATCCATGGACCGATATTCACCCTTGCCGAACTCCAGGAAATGCCCTCCGAATACTAACCTTCGGTTTCTCCAGAGTTGTTGTAATCGCCGTGTGGAGAATATTTCAGACGTTGTCATGATAGAATCTGTAGCGGTGACAAAATGCTCAAAAAGGTGTCAGTCAGTGTTTAAAAGATGGACATGTTGCATGTTGCTTGTTATTTTTATTGAGCCCCAGGAGTTTCATTATTTCGTCCGCAATCCAGATGCTGCTTGATACGAGTAGGATCGTAAACCAATCAACTAATGAGAGTGGTGTTGTACCAAACAGCCAGGCACCCACACGTGTCTGCACCACAACCACTTGCAGTAAAATGGCTATTGCCAGACCCAATAAAAGCCAACGATTACTGAAAAAACCAATAGAAAACACGGACTTTAAATGGGAGCGTGCGTTTAAAGCCTGGAACCACTGAAAAGCAGCCAGGCAGCAAAATGCCATAGTCTGTGAATATACGAGACTCTTTGCCCCGTGATGGTAGGCATAGAGTGAAAGTGTGCCTATTGCCATGAGTGGAGTGAGTCTTAACATGCGAAAAATCAATGCGCGATTGATTATAGGCTCATTCGGATCACGGGGAGGCTCTTTTAAGACATCTTGATGACCGTGTTCTACACCCAGTGGTACGGTGCATGCCCCGTCGGTAACCAGGTTGACCCAGAGAATCATAACTGCTGAAAGGGGCAGATGCAGACCGATTAACAAGGCACCACCCAGTGTCAATATTTCCCCAAGATTTGTAGCTAAAAGAAAAAAGATTACTCGCCGCAAGTTGGCGAAAATTTTTCTTCCTTCTTCTACAGCATTGACGATAGTTGCAAAATTATCATCAGTGAGTATCATGTCGGCAGCTTCTTTTGCCACCTCTGTACCAGCCATCCCCATAGCCACGCCTATGTCGGCACCTTTGAGGGCTGGGGCATCATTGACGCCATCGCCCGTCATTGCCACAATCTGTCCATCATCTTTAAGAGATTCAATAATGGTAAGTTTATGTTTGGGTGATACACGGGCGAAGACACCATAGTCCATTGCTTTTCGGGCAAGCTCAGCTTTGTCTGTATTTTCGACATCCCGGGCTTGCAACACTTCAGAGTCACTTGCAATGCCCACCTGCCTGGCTACAGCGAGGGCGGTTGGGGCATAATCCCCTGTGATAAGAATAGGACGAATACCTGCATCACATGCAGCAGAAACAGCCTGCTTACTTTCCTCACGAGGTGGATCAATCATACCCCAAAGTCCCACAAAGGTCAGACCCTGTTCTACATCATTTTGCTCGAGCGCACTTTTATCATCAGGAAACTCACGATATGCACCAGCCATAACCCGTAGAGCATTTTCAGCGAATTCTTCCAGCTTACGATGTATCTTCTGGTTAATTTCATCATTCAATTCTACCTTCTTATCATCAGTCAACACATGCGAGCAGAATGTCAGCACCTTTTCAGGGGCACCTTTTACAAGTGCCAATCGATTATGACTTTCTTCTTTATGAAGTATTGCCATATATTTTTTCTCGCTGGAAAAAGGGATATCATTGATACGCTCCGACTTTTCTCGAAGTTTCTCGGGAAGAATTCCAGCCTTATGTGCTACTACCAATAACGCCAGTTCATTGGGATCGCCTTGTACATTCCACTCCTCACCTTCCTTTTCCATCTGTGCGTTGTTGTTGAGCGACCCTATGCGTAGCAGCATCTTCAATGCTCCCGGCATTTCCTCCAATTTCTTGCCTTCTTGCTGTATTTCCCCATCCGGTTCATATCCTTCACCAGTAACATCGAAGGTCTTATCGTGAATCCAGAGTTTTTCGACGGTCATCTGATTCTTTGTAATGGTCCCGGTTTTGTCGGTACAGATCACGGTCGTTGATCCGAGTGTCTCGACAGAGGGGAGACGACGGATAATGGCATTGCGCCTGGCCATTCTTTGCACACCGAGAGCCAGTGTCACCGTAATCACTGCGGGTAAGCCCTCGGGGATGGCTGAGACTGCTACCGCAACCGAGAAAAGAAGCATTTCTAATGTTTCATACCCGCGCAATAGACCAAGGACAAAAACAATAGAGGCAAAAAAAGTTCCTGCGCCTCCAAGAAAGATACCCAGACGATGCATCCTTTGTTGTAAAGGTGTGCTTTCGCGCTTGGTAGTCCGAACCTCGCCCGCAATCTCGCCAATCTCGGTCCGCATTCCGGTTTGAACCACTACCCCCCGACCTTGCCCCTCGGTAACAACGGTTGACATCCAGACCATATTTCTACGGTCGCCGATCGGCGTATCTGTTTCTACCAGTCCCGGTTCCTTGACAACGGTCTCAGATTCCCCCGTTAACGATGACTCGTTTACATGAAGGTCTTTGGTTTCAAACAATCGGGCATCAGCAGATATTCGTTGACCTGCTTCCAAAAGCAGGACATCACCAGGTACCACCTCGGAGGCTTTGATTATTGTTGTTTGTCCCTCTCGTACTACTTTTGCCTCAGGAGCCACCATCTTTTTCAAGGCTTTCAGGGCTCCTTCGGCGCGCCACTCCTGGACAAAGCCGAGTATTGTGTTGAGAAGTACAATACCCACAATAACTGCTGCATCAGTCAAATGATCAGCCACAATTGACACTCCTGCAGCAGCGAGTAATAGGAAGATCAAGGGGCTGTTAATTTGCCGAAAAAGTAGTAATAAAGGATTAGTTCCTTCTTCTTCTTGAAGTGTATTCGCCCCTACTTTCTCGAAACGTTGCTGTGCCTCTTCCTCTGAAATCCCATCTTCAGAGGTGTCAAGGTGCTCGATTACGTCTGAGAATTCGATAGCGTGCCACACAATATGGTTGTTTTCGTCCTTCATTGCTGACGATTAAGCCCTATTAGTTTCATTATTTCGTCCACAATCTTTACCATTCTCGTTTGCATCCCTTTGGCAACGACCACAGCACGCGTCATTTAGTGGTCTCATTGTCGTTCTGCGTGGTGACTATATAAATATCCTCTCCAGAGCAGAATCCTTTATTAAAATAGCATAACATAACATCCATAAGTAATCTCAATATAATTTCTTGGTTCACGCCATCAGTGCGGTAAAGTAGCAACTATACAGGCCGGGCAACAATTACAAGTTTTTCACTCGAAAGGATATCTTTCGGACATTGAAGAATTCTCAGAATTCTTCTACAGTGTACGAAGCATACGCGCCATTACTGAGGAAGATGAGCGATTGAAGAATCTATTTTTTTCACCATCGCCCACACACTGTTACCGCTATGCGGTGGAACACCATACGAAAAAACATTGTGTTTTTTGGAAACCCATCATTACAATATCCGGAAGCCTATATTCGCTATGATGTTCCGCGTGGTTATAAAACATTTTCTTATAATGTATGAATAATCCAGACTAATTTAATTTTTGGGATCGGTCTTTTTACGAGCGTTGATAAGTTAGTCCGCAACGGGCGAATCGAAGATGCTATCCAGAACGTAGAGAAAAAACTTTGGTCAACACACGAGACACCTTTCCACAAAATGATTGGATTGGATTTATTTGGGCAAACTGAGGAAACTTCGCATTGGCTTAAATCCTTGATCACAACAAACCGTTGACCATTAAATGGTAGAAACCCGGGGATCGGTCGGTATGGCAAGAGCGGCAAAGAAAATGCTGTAGGCAAAATTGAGCTCGAATATCTCCTCGAGACATATCAAAAACCAATATTCATTTGTCACTATGTCCGTCAGTCCGTCGATAATATCCACACTTTGTGATAGAACGATAAAGAGCACACCACACATAATGAAAAAAAATATGTTAGTGCGTTTGAGAGCATCAAGAAAGGTTGTTCGATAGCGTATAAAAAAAAAGAAGTCCAACAAGAAAGAGAAGAGCAACGCTACCTGCAAGGATAACCCCGGCATGAGGATGCTGTTGCACGAACCTCATACCCACCTCGACAAAATCATGTGTTGTGTCAATGGGTTTTTCCAGCACCCGTGGACGCTCGTACAGTTTAATGAAGTTTCTACCGAAACTAACTTCTTCAAGGAACGACCAGAACGAGAAGACGGGAAGCAGCCAGAAAAAGGTGCGTTTGGAAGGAAACGTCTGAGAAGCGTTCAATCTCATAACCTTACGCTTTTTTAGTGCGATGATCCCTTTTATTGATGCGTATAGCAACACTATCGCGCTGATATTTTCAACCAGTCGGTCTTCACGAAACAGGAGTTTGAGCAGGGTTACGTTATGCAGAATTGGACCTGCCAAAACCCAGAGCAGGACAAGAGCGAGCGAACTTATGACCATAACTTTGAAATAGCGTTTGCGTAACAAAACCTCTGAAAATTCATTCATCCTTGAATTCTTCTCCCCTGGAGATATATAGAAAGACGGTACTCATGCTCTTCTAAATTACTTTTTGCAATGAGAATTTAGGGTGCAATGCTGAATAATTTCAATCCGGAATCCGGAAGGGTGGTGACATACTGAAATCTAACATCGGGATTAGTGCCGTAATAGATCCCGTACAAAGGTTCTCTCAAATCGGCAGGGCGTATAAAGAGGTAGTTTGCACCGTACCGTTGTGCAACGGTGTAGATTATATCAAGGTCTTTATCGAGAGGTGTTTGAATGGCGTGATACCCGGTGGCAAAGTAAACTCTCCCCGGGATGTTGGTCATGATGACGACGTCTTTGTCCCTGGCTTCTTTATGCCGATTTTGAATAACGACTGAGAGCTCTTCCAATTTCTCGCGATAAAAGATACTATCATCAATCATGGCTTGAGTAGCGCGGTGGGTTCTGTTGAGGAGTGGCAACGTAGCCAGGAGAATAACCATAAGGGCGCATGGTTTCGAGGGTATGTGGCGAACAATCGCGTCTACCGCAAAGACAACGAAAAAGGGTAATAACGAGACTGCGCTTCGCATAAATCCCCCTCGCTCTCCCGTAGCCGAGACAACAAGGGAGTGAAACAAAAAAAGGAGAAGGAGAACAAGGAAAGGGGGAAATTGATATCTCCAATATTTACGCCTATCAGAAGAGAGGCAACGTTCAGCGATTGAGAAAAGCACAAAAGCCCAGAGAAATCCTCTAAGAAAATCATAAAGAATTTTGATATTATAAACGGCGGCTTTCAGTTTCAGATTTAGAATGGCGCCACATCCTTGCCCGAAAAAGGTTTCAGGTGTGAGCACGCTTTCGTACGTATAAAGGTCTGCGTTGCTGGTTGCAAAAAGCACCCGGTGCATTCCCGGGGGCGACAGCTGTCCGAAGGTGCTAAAGTTGATGACGAGCAAGGGAGCGATGGTGACAAAATAAACAACTGCGCTGAGAAGAATAACACGAAGGCGTATCTTCCGCCGGTGAGGAGAGAGGAAGACGAGTGTCGCCACTGCAACGAAGTAAATGAAGCCATCGTGGCGCGTCATGTGGGCAAGTCCGGCAAAAAACGCTGCGGGCAGAAAAAACGCGGGACGTTTGTTTCCTTCCATGGAGCAATAAAGGCACAAAAACCCGAAAAGAGCGAAATATATAACGGTTTCTGTAAGAACGGAAAAGATGAAAAGATAAGGAATGAAAAGGGCAAGAATAGCGGAAGTCCATGCAATGAGAGATGATGCGGAATATTTACGGCACCAGAAAAAGGTAAGCACCGAAATCGCCAATCCTGAGATTATGCCTGGTAACGCTGCAACAAAGAGTGAAACGCCTCCTGCAAGAAAGAATATACTCATAATAAACGCGGCGAGAGGCATCCAATAAACGTTACCCGGATGGACGATAGATTCGGGCGGGGATAGATAATAGACGATATAGTCGAGTGTAAGCCCTTTGCCCTCGACGAGATTTTTTGCGAGGTTGTAATAGAACGAAGCATCTTCAACCGTACCGGGTAGTTGTAGTTGAAGGGCAAAAGACAGGCGTAGCAAAAGCCCCAACGCGAAGAATCCCACAACTATATAAGGTACATACTTCGGAAAGTCCTTACAAGTAGATCCACCATCTGAATATTCTTTTTTGAAAAGCATGAAAGACCGTGTATAAAAGTCGGATACTATCTCACCGGTTAAACCGCTAACGACATGTTGGCGCTGTCTCAAGAAGGACGAGATAGCACTTCTCTTCAGATAACAATCAGGCTCATTCTATCCTGATTAGCATTAACTATGTCAACGGGATTTACGGCGTATAACCTATGAAGAATTTAGGGAAAAAATAATGCCATGAGAAACAGGATTAAATGGACGCTATCGACAAAAAAAATCCCCCTCCCCTTTCTTCCCACTCGCCCTTATACTCGCCTTCGCACTCGCCGTCGCTCTCGTATTTTGAGCCTTTAAGAATCGGGCTAACCGCGCGTAGATCGCTGAATGCTGAGGGCCGATTATCGATAACTAAAGGAGATAACTCCCCCCTCCGCTTTGTCACCCTGTCACAAGTCCTTGTCACAAGCACCTGGCTTGTGCATAGTCGGGTCGCAACATAAACAAGGACAATTTATTCCGACGTTTCGACCTTCTGCTCATCTGATAGCGGTTCAGATTTCATATAGCTGATGAGGTAGCGGAAGAAATCATTATCTGTAGTAAGGACAAACCAGCTGTTGCTATCAAAGGCATCAGGGTAGGCCTCCATCGTATTGAGAAAGGAGTAGAACTCAGGATCGCGCTGATACGCATCGGCATAGATCGCGACAGCTTCAGCATCTGCCTCGCCCTTAATCCCTTCGGCTTCCTTGAACGCTTCGGAGGTGATGCGTTTGACTTCGAGTTCCTTTTTGCCGAGAATTTCCATACGGGTCGCCTCTCCTTCGGAACGGTACAATTCAGCAATGCGTTTACGTTCCGCGATCATCCGGTTATATACTTTTTTACGAACAGACTCGACGTAGTTGATCTTTTTGATCTGGACGTCGTCGATTACGATTCCATACTGCGAGGTGATCTCCTGCGCTTCCTTAAGAATAAGCGCAGTGATTTTATCGCGTCCCATACTGATGTTTTCGATTTCAACCGTACCGAGTTCTTCAGTCTCGCCGACGATTTCTGTTGCCATAGGACGGTTGCTGTTCCTGACCGCTTCGAGCAAGATGTATCTGCTGATCTGGTTTCTGACCGCAGCATCGATAATATCATCAAGGCGTGCGTGTGCGCCCGTCTCGTTCTGAACCGACTGCAGGAATGTCAGCGGATTTATAATGCGCCATCGGGCGAACGTGTCTACCCAGATATATTTTTTATCCTTTGTAGGAATCTGTGTCGGGTAGCCGTCCCACTCGAGCAAGCGGTCTTCAAAGTAATGAACTTTCTGGATAAAAGGTTTCTTGACTTTTAACCCGGGAGTGTTGATTTCCTTTATGGGTTTCCCGAATTCTGTTATCACGACCTGCTGTGTTTCGGAAACGATAAACACCGCGCTCGTAAGAGCGATTAAGGCAATGATGCCAATAAGAGCAATAGGACCTATAAGGAGCGTGTGTTTCATTTTTTACCTCCCCGGGGAAGTTCTTCGCTCAATGGAAGCAGTGGGAGAACTCCGCTTTGAGATTGGTCGATGATTATTTTACGCCCGATTTTGGGCAAGACCTCTTTCATTGTTTCCAGAAAGATTCTGCGCCGAGTGACGTCTTGTGCGTTCTGATATTCTTCCCAGACGGAAATAAACCGATCGGCTTTACCTTTTGCCGTATTGACACGGTCGACCGCATAGGCGTTAGCCATTTCAATCATCTGCTGAGCCTCGCCTTTGGCTCGGGGAACGACTCGGTTGTATTCCTGCCATGCCTCGTTAATGAATCGCTCGCGGTCTTGCTTTGCCTCGTTGACCTCATTGAATGCCGGTTTGACCTCTTCAGGCGGATTAACGTCCTGGAGTTTGACTGTCACCACATGAATCCCGATATTGTACGAATCCAGCATCTTCTGCATCATTACTCCGCCTTCGTTGCTGATTTCGATACGCCGAATCGTAAGGACTTCGTCAACCGAGCTATCTCCTATAATGTTGCGAATCGTTGCCTCGGAGACGTCGCGAATGGTCTTGCGGGCATCGCGAACATTGAAGAGATACGCGACGGGGTCTTTAATCTTGTATTGAACAATCCATTCGACCATGGCGCTGTTAAGATCGCCACACAGCATCAGCGCTTCCTCTTCCTCCAGGCTTTCCTGATACGTGGTTCGGACGCCCGGTTTCGTGGTGCGAAAACCGAATTCTTCTTTCATAATGCGCTGAACCTGGGGTTTCTGAACTTGCTCGACTCCGAACGGAAATTTGAAATGAAGTCCGGGTTGCGCGATACGAACGTACTTGCCGAATCGTGTCACTACGCCGACTTCGTCTTGAGCCACCGTGAAAAAAGTGGTAAAGAGAGCAATGATAAGGAAGAGAATGATGATGAAGGCGGGAAGCGCTCCAACGAGCTTTTTAAGTTGTTGCGGATCCGGCGGATTCCATCTCCTGCCATACTCTTCACGATATTGCATGATACGTCCTTTCCTCGTTTGAATGAATAACCATACGTTTCTAAAAACAGGATATCTGATTAATAGGCAGTGTTCAAGGTAAACCGGCACTAAAAGAAAAGTTGAAATGAGAGAAAGAAAAAAATCTCATTACAGAGCTCATTATAGAGGCAGACATTCTACTTTGATTCTTCCTTACACGAAAAATGAAATTCCATGCAGGGATAAAAAATTTGACTGCTTTTTGATTCTGCGCAATTATAATCGATGAAATGTAATGTTACGCTTTTTATATAATTTCCCGGCAGGTCTTTATGTGTCAGTAGATAAATTGTTCTCCCCGATAACGAGGCGAAACAGCGTGTAGAGACTATAAAGGAAGGTTTGTGTGATTCCTTCATTACCTTTACATCATCTCTACATCGTTGGAGAGCAAGGCTGAGTAGATACGAGCCAACGTAAAGGAGGAAGCATGTTATATCACGACTATGGAAAAACCGGTAAAAAAATCTCGCGTATCAGTTTTGGAGGTATGAGATTCAAAGATATTGGCGATCGAAAAGGAAACGTTGAGATGTTGTTAGATGCGGCAAAAGGGGGGATCAACTATTTCGATACCGCACCTGGATATTTTGGTACAAAAAGCGAGGAAATTTTCGGCGAAGCCTTTGAAGAGATGAAGCGCCAGGATTTTAATTTTTATTGTGCTACAAAGACCTCTAAATCAA
>CAZSMK010000116.1:0-17121 GCA_964608095.1 uncultured Candidatus Sumerlaeota bacterium
GTCCTCGGGGAATACGTAACTCTGCAATGTGTCGTCGTCCGCTGTCTTGGTTACGGTCAGCATATCGGTATACGCGGCATTGTCCTTTGAATAGGCGAACACGAAATTATCGCCGTCCGCGCTGCTCGTTTTGTACGCATCCACGTAGAACGTGTACCCTCCACCTGCAGCGACATTGAACGTACATATATGGCTAAGCTCATCATGACGTTTCGGGGGAGGACCCGACTCATATATCGCCTCGGTCAATGCTTCATACACATCATCCTGCGCGTGTGTGTCGAGATAGGAGCCGCTTACGGTTCCGATGGCAGTGGCGTAATCCGCAGTGGCATAATTCACGCCTTCAGGGGTCGGCGTCGGTGTCGGGCTCGGTGTGGGCGTTTCCGTCGGCTCGGGTGTAGGTGTGGGCGTGGGGGTTTCCGTAGGTTCAGGTGTGGGGGTCGGTGTTGGACCGACCTGGACATACACGAACTTGACGGCATCGGCAATCACCACGTCGCCTCCTGTCGCATTGTTTCCCACCTTCACGTAGCCGGTTTGACCTTCCGCAAAATCATAGGTTCCCAGAAGATTCCATATTCCACCGTTGATTGTTTGATCTACCCATACCGTCTGTGAACAGCCGCTGTAATATAGTGTATAAGGTACAGATGTACAGCGGTTTGTACCCGCTCTCCACATTGCATAAACCTCGTATGTACCGGCAGTGGTAATATATGGCGTCCACCTTGCCCAGGCGGTTTCTGAGGCAGCTTCTGATGTCCAGTAATAGTCGCCGTTATAACAGTCGGTAGTTCCGGGATTGCTATAGTACCATGTTCCGGACAGCGAAAAATCGTTATCTCCATCATCAATAATGATATCGCCGCCACCGCCTGAAGTAGTGGTGAGCGTGAAATCTGCAGAGGTGGTGAAATTGCCCGAGCCGTCCGTGGAAGTAACCCGATAGTGATACGTGGTAGAGGCGCAAAGACCTGTTAATTGAATTTCGTGATCGAAAACCAGTGTGGCGTCAGAAGCGGAACTGCCATAAGAAGTATCGAGTCCATATTCGACCAGGGAGTCAGCCTTCTCATCAGAGTGCCACTGGATGACAGCGCTTGCATCTGTTACACCGGTCGAGCCGATTCCGCTCAACACCGGAGGCCAGATATCCTCGCTCCCGTCCTTCCAGTAAAGCGGGAATGTCGAGGCTGATGAGGTATAAGCGGCATCCGCATCCGAAGTATCCTGGGTGTCCATGATGGAGTATGCGAATACAGCTTGACCTTCGGTTCCGACCTCGCGAGAGGCTACGATCTGTTCGTACACCTGATCAGAATCCGCGTAAATACCGGGAAGGATAATCCGCCCACCTGAATTCTCGTGAAAAGCGCGCGCCATGTCGGTAAAAGCATTAGTATCCGAGGTATAAATCATGGGGCACGCCATATCGAGAAAACCACCTTCCAGCCAGCCATACACGTCCTGGTAATAAGAACCATTAGTCTTCCAGGTAGCAGCAGAAACGTTTATCAGAGGGTCCACTGCGGAGCAATCCGTATAGATCCAGAGAACCATATCACTGACTTGCTGAAAGCGGAATGCATCCCAATCGGGGTCGCCTGCGCTGGGAGTCTTCCCGTAAAGAGCGTAATAATCGTCCTGGCAATCCTGACAATAGTCATAGGTGCTGCCGGGATAACGGATGTAATCCAGGTGAATACCGTCCACATTGTAATTCGTGACGATTTCTACTGCTACGTCACGCAAATACTGAGGAAATCCAGTGCCGCACGCGGTGTAATAAATCACCGTACCGCTCTGCCCCACATTATTGATCATGGACCACCCGGAATCGTCCACCATAGCCCATTCTTGATGAGAGTTAATAATATGGTCGGGATCGCTGGGCCAACCGAGACCACCGCTATACACATTAAAACAATTTATATAAGCGTGAACCTCGATACCCGCAGCATGACCACGGGAAACCGCGCTGGCGAGAACGTCATAATCGCTAGCAACCAGATAGGAATGTGGCACAAAAGCGGAATTATAAAGAGCGTAACCGTCACCAAACACCTGGATAAAAAGAACATTGAAATTGTGTGCAACGCAGTAATCGACAGCCGCCTGAACCTCAGAATCGTTAGTACAATACCAACGTGTATTCCATAAAGCACGGGTCTCGGGGTCCACCTGTGCCCTGCTCACTGTCGCACACAGGAATAGCAACGCAAAAAGAGTGAGCGCCATCACAGCCTTAACATCGATTCCATTTTTCATGGATAAATCCTCCTTTCGTGTTTGATTCGTTATCGGTCCTTCCCTATTCTTTCATTTCCACCTCCTTTATCGCAAAAATAGATATGGAAATCCTCGTTATCATAAAAAGAGATTAATCTTTCTTGCAAGTTTTTTTTCTCATCCGGTTCATTATGTAACAAAAGGCGCAAGAGTCGCGTCTCTTGCCCGCCGCTACTCTTGCGCTCTCTATTTTAAGGGCAGGTGATTGAATCGCTGGTTTCGTTATTCAGGCCAGGGTCGTATGTGTAGCCGTCTTTAACCACGTCAGTCACCGTAAAAGTGAAGGTTCCGCCATTACGTTTTTTCGAGGATTCGAACGTTGCTTTTCCATCAGCGCCAGTAACGCCGCTTTGTGACTCATTGGTAGCGTCGCTCCAATCACCATATACCGTGGCGCCTTCTACATCTACTCCACTATCATCCTTTATCCAGACCGTAGCGTAAGCGAAGTAATTAGGGCCGGCACTTCCCCAGCTCATTGCAATGTCGTGAACATAGATATAGACAGAGGGTTCCGGTGTCGGCGTGGGTGTGGGTTCTGAAGCAAGCGTAAATTGCATGGCATCAGCAATCACGGCATCTCCGGTCGGTGAACTTCCCGCTGCATCAAGAGTCACGGAATTATCGCCGGCGTTAAAATGGAACCGACCTAAAAGCGTGGAGACCAAGACATTATCGCCATTCTGGCTGATGTAGACCGTCTCGGTTCCACCGGAGGCGGCAACATCATATTTCGCTGATGTCACGCGATTCGTACTCTGGCGATAGATGGCGTAGAGGTCATAATAGCCGGTTTCAGAAAGCGGAGCGGTCCATGTGGCTGTTGAACTATCGCCGCCATAGCAATAGCGATAGGTTCCACCATCATAGCCCGAGCTCGAGCTTGTGTACCAGGTGCCCGTTTCAGTATACATGGGCTCGCCCATGTCGTTGTCAACGATGACATCGGTTCCCGGTGTGGGTGTGGGTTGCGGCGTTGGCGTGGGAGTAGGCGTGGGAGTAGGAACGGGCTCGCCCGGTATGACCGCTTTCACCGCATCGGCGATTACATACTTTTCTCTGCCCACTTCACCTGTGTTTGTGCTCAAATCAATGGTATATTGACCCGCGTTGAAAGGATAACTTCCCAGGAGCTGGAACCTCCCGCCCCAATTTGTCTGATCTTTTGATACGGTATCACTGCCACCGTCATAGGTGATGGTATAAGGTGCCTGCCCGGACCTATCACTGGAGGATGTCCAGTACGCAAAGACATCATAGATTCCCTCGGTTGGTATATTAAGGTAAAAAGTCGCCAGCGAGGATGATTTGTTCGAGGCAACGGCGTAATCTGATGCATACCAACCACGGACACTGGTGCTCGCTGACCAGCTGCCGGACAACGTGCAATCCGCACTCGCATTATCCACAATGACCTCGGTCAAGGTCGGTGTTGGCGTCGGTGTTGGCTGGATCGTGTACCTCGCATAAATATAGCAATGAACCGTATTCAGGTTTTCGTTCCCATAGTCATAGCCGGGCCAGTCATAAGTAACTTCTGTCCCGTCATAACTCGGGTACCCCTCTGTGTTCTTGTTTCCATAAGGATCGTTGAATATAAGCGAGTACTGTTCGGTGTAATAGCCGATACCGGTGATGTAATGACCAGCGGAGGTCAGGGAGTTCAAGAGCACGTAGGGATATGAATTATCAGTCTCAGAACATGCCTTTGCAAAAGTCGGTGACCAATCCACGTAGGACGAAGGACCATGATATTGAATATACTCTGCCATGTGGGTTTTGGTATCCTCCCAGTCATTCTGGGTGATATAGCCATAGCCACCTGTCGAGTATTCACCATCGGGATCCGTTTCAACAATATCAAACGTCATACCATTATAGGTGTAGGTATCACAAATATAAGGACCATAATGGCTGTAATGAGAATAAGGTTCCATACACCAGCAATCCCAATTGTTAAAACAGCCGTAATACGCAAGGGCCATGGATGCCGCCGATGCGCCGCATGCCCAATGTCCGTTAAACCACTCAGGCGTGTCATAGACCTGGTGTACCGTGGGAACACCTGTGATATACACCGTATTGCCATCGAGTGTCAGCGACTGAGGTTCGAAGAACTCCTCGGAAGAAGAGGTCGATGCGCCCTTACCCGCCATGCTACTTGTTATGGTCACGTTGGATCCCGAGAGAATGCCGAGTTTTAAACCTTCTCCTTGTGAAATGGCAAGGTAGTATCCTTTGACAACAACTTCTGCATCCCCTTCATTCATGACGAATGAACCCTGGTCATCACCGGCAGGACCTACCATACACAGTTCGGTCTTCACCACTTCCCTGCCATTGGAGACGCGTCGAGTAAAGGCAATAGAATCCTCATCGAGCCATGCCGGATTGAGCCCTTTTCCAATTTCGGCGGATGTGCCGGCTGCAAGGTTTATGCACACAATCCTGCCATCGACGGTCTGGGCGAGGAGTTGTGTGCCTGAAGGCGAGAACTGGGGATTCCAATAACTGCCGTTTCCACCGGTTAGTACCTTGCATTCGCCGTTCAGTTCCATGACGGAAATCTGCTCGTCCGGTGTGTTATAGGCGAGCCGTGTCCCATCAGGTGAGAAAGCCGGGATATTCACATGGTGCCCGAGATCAAACACGCCGACAACTTCAAATCCCCTATTCATCACTGTAAGGGTATTGCCAACGGTGAACGCGATGTTACCGTTTTCTGAAATTGCCGGAACGCCGGCAAATCGTGAGGCTTCTGCAAGGGCGATTTTCTTGCACGTCCCGATATCGAACAGCGCCGGGGTATGCAAGCGAACTCCGTCCTGTCCCTCAACAATTTCCTTGAAACATACAAACTGGTTGCCCGGGGAAATGGATGCATAATAACCTGAACCGGTAAAATCGGCTATCTGAAGTTCAGTGCCCGCACTCCGGTCAACGAGTGACAAACCACGATGACGCACGGTCGTGGTCAGTATCAATGCCCCGTCACATGATACATCAACGGGAATTTCCCCGCTCACATCAAGCACGCAGAACAACAACATCATCACTACACTGATTGTGGTTGATACACCAAAACGTTTCATGTGCCTTTTCCTCCTGTTCATCAAGATATAACCAACACTCCCTACCTCAGCTGAACATCTGTAGTCTCGGGCAACACTATTACATCTCGCGCTTTTCTCTCACTGCATACATATCTCAGAAAGCAATCCCCCACACACGGGAAGTATACCTACCTCTTTTTAGGGACTCGTGCATACCAGGCGTTTTCCCTGCTATTTATGTCCATTCACTGCGGAGTAGGTGGAATGGGAGGGTTCCGCACTAATAGTGACGGAACCCTCACTCATTCATCCTCTAAGGTGCAGTGATGCTCTCTCACAATTTTTTACCATATCGAGACAAAAATACATACTCGAAATTGTACATTCAGATTACCAGAAATTACTTTGTTGCTCGTTTGGGGAAGCACCAGGGGAAAAAGGGATTGCTGGTTTTGGGGGAGACATATTTGAATGAAAAAAGAGTGGAGATGACCTTCGAATCCGGGACATAAGCTTATTTCTCTGTTATACATGAAACCCTCTCTCCTACTTCCTCACGATTGGCAACTCCCTTGACACTGACTTGTCTCCCCTATGCTTTTTGTAGAGTTTTAGGATTTAAGATTTCCAGCAATCCCTTTCTCCTGATATCTGCACTGTGCGAAATCCAGGTAGACGACACGCTCAATTCACATGCTCACCATGCACTGTGTTGTGAAACGAACTCTTACCATTATGTTTGAATATTTTGTTGATTCTGGAGATGAGTTCGTTGGGTGAAAACGGTTTGTCAATATAAGTGACGGAATCCCTTCGCATGAGTTCTATCATAATGTCTTCCTGTCCGTAGCCCGTAATCACAAGGATTGGCATCGAAATATGTGATTGCTCGAGATCGTCCAGCAGATCGAGAACCGTCATTCCTACTCGCTCGATATCAGTCACCAAAAGATCCACCGGTTCAGGGCTCTTCTGCAAATCTTCTATAATTTCCATAGCAGTCCATCCATCTCGCGTAGTCGACACTTTATAGCCTGATTTTCGAAGAATTAATGAAAGGGTGAGTCGAATGTGCGGTTCATCTTCTGCGATTAAAATGTGTCTCTGTTTCATGTTGGCTTCTCCGTGTGGTTTTTTATCGTTTCTTGAACGTCGAATGCCCTGCTTTGGTTTTGTTCTCATGTGAAAGTTTTATGCAAATCTAATGCCAGAATTGAGGGTATGGGATTCTTTGTTTTTTTTGCGCGGGAATCACCAATTGATAGAAAAAAAATCCTTCTTAGTTCAATACCTTGTAGGGACTAATCTGGATAATTCCTGCGTTTCTTCTCAAAAAAACATGCGTTTTTCTTCATTTCTCCGGAAATCGACTGGATGCTTTCTTAATATAAAGAGATGAATATAAAAGACTTACATCCTTATTTCAGTCGATAAAACCATTTTTTTACGTGGAATTATGTCAATGGACGGGAGGGAAGATTCTGGTTACAAAGCGTTACACGGGCTTTAAACCGGACGAAAAAAATTTATTTATGAGAAGCATGATTTTTTTCGTGAAGATGATAAAAGGCGAATTCCTACAATATAAGTTGTGGGAAATCCTTCGCAAAGATTATTAAGCCTTAATTATCTAACTCAGGGCGAAACGACACCCCAAACCTTCCACAAAAAAAGCTGTTGGGTTTTTCCCCTGATGCCATCAGGACTTGTCCATTTTTAAACTTTTAAGCCGTTTACTCAGCGCTTGTTGACTGATTCCCAATAACTGAGCCGCAACACTCTGGTTGCCCTGTGCTCGAGTCATTGCCTCTTCAATGAGCATACGCGACATTTGTTTCAGGGTGGGAAGTTGTTCCCCGAAATAGAGCTGCACGCTTCCTGGAGTTTGCATCACCGCTTGTCTTTCTTCTCCTTGTTCGCTTTTATGAAATATGTGTTTTTTGAAGGTCTCGAGGGAGATCTTGTGGGATTCATGGTTGCTGATTGCATCGAAGATCATCGATTTCAGCTCCCTTATGTTTCCGGGAAAATGATAGGTTGACAGATGTGTATAGAGCTCGGGTGGTGGGGTTGGTGTCTTTTTGTTGAGCGAATGAGCTGCCTCATGAAAAAACGCATCTACGAGAAAAGGAAGATCGTCGAGACGCTTCCTGAGCGGTGGAATATGCACATGATGTATCTGGAGTCGATAATAAAGGTCCTTTCTAAATCTTCCAACGTTTATTAATGACTCGAGGCATTGATTGGTCGCGACAATAATGCGTGCGCTCGAGCGTTTGACCACATCCGACCCAAGCGGAAGATACTCATGCTCCTGGATAAGGCGGAGGAGTTTTATCTGGGATGAGGCGTTCAACTCGGCGATCTCGTCGAGAAACAATGTGCCGTTCGCCGCGTGCTCAACCAGACCGGAACGCGATTCGACCGCCCCGGTGAACGCACCGCGTTTATGACCGAACAGGGTATCCGAAAAGAGCGTATCGTCAAGTCCCGAGACATTCACGGCAACAAACTCACCATCACATCCGCTCAGGACATGTATCGCATTCGCCATTAATTCCTTTCCCACACCGGTCTCGCCCGTAATCAATACCGGTTGAGATGTTCCGGCAATTGCCTCTACATAACTAAAGATAGACAACATCTCCTTGTTCTGCGTTATGATGGGGGCAAAGGCTTGCGGGCGATCCTGGTTTTCCGAGAGTATACGCTGTTTCAGTAACTTGTTTTCTTGCTGCAACTCGCGAATCTCCAGTGCACGTTTTACCGCAGAAACCAGACGGCTCTTCTCGACCGGCTTGACCAGATAATCGAATGCACCCAGCTTCATACACTGCACCGCCATTTCGACATCATTGGCTCCTGTTATGATAAGAACGGGAATTTCAGGAAACTGTTCGTTAATCACAGGAAGCAATTCCTCGCCTCGGATATGGGGCATAGAGAGGTCAAGGAGAAGAACGCCAACGTCATTATTGGTAAGATGAGCCATTATCTCGCGGCTATCTTCGCACGTAACAACATTATTCACTCCGCTTGCCCGCAAAACTATCATGCAACTTTGCAGGGTCTGTACTTCGTCATCGACAATCACGACCGGCAATCTACTACCTTGACTCTCAGCCATGTTCTTCTCATCTCTCTTTCCTATTATTTTAAAGCAGTGACAAAATCGCTTCTCGTGTTAGGGCAATTATGTTATTTAATGTTTGCAATCCTATATCCGTTTATTCAAGTCTAAATATCACAGAACAAACTGAGCGACTTTTTGTTTATTTAACCGCCTGCATAACGGGAAGCAGGATGACGGCTGTAGTGCCCTTATCCTTTTGCGAAAAGATTTCCAATTTACCGCCATGCTCGTTGATTATGTTCGAAGAAATAGAAAGTCCAAGCCCGGTGCCGCCATGGTCGCGTTTTGTAGTGAAAAATGGCTTTTTGATATAAGGCAGCATGTCATTCGGGATACCTTTACCCTCATCACGGACAATCAACTCGATTGTATTCTTTGCTTTATTAAAGTGTGTTGAAACCTCAATCGCCTTGTACTTATCCGGTAGCGACTGACAGGCATTCTGGATAAGATTTATAATCACCTGTTCGAGCCTCTGAAAATTTCCTCTCACTTTCGGGAGTTCCTTGCCATATTTTATTGAGAAGTTCTCCGTCGCCCCTTTTATCATATTCGAGAGCAACATCAAGGCGGACTTCAGAACTGCGTTGATATCCATCGGCTGCATGAGTTCCGCTGGATGCTGTCGCGTAAAATCCCTGAGCTCCTGCACAATATTCTTGATCCGTTTCGCTCCTTCCAGGATTCCAGAGAATAATACGGGAATATGATTACGCATCTCAGAATAATTAATTCCCCCGACCACGAAATCACCGTGTTCTTTGAAATAGTCCTCCAAAATAGGTTCGACGCTTCGCCATGAATCAAGAAGAACCGGCGCATTCAACATAACAAAATTATTGGGATTGTTGATCTCATGGGCAACACCGGAAACCAGGGTCCCCAGCGCAACCATTTTATCCGCCTGAATCAATTGTTGCTCTTGCAGCCGCGCCCGTTCTTCAACCTGTTTCCGTTTCGTTATATCCTGGAGAATGCCCAATGAGCCTATTACATGACCGCTTTCTTCGTCATGAAGAGGGACTGAACAGTCGCTGATCCATTTTAATTCTCCACTTCTTGTATGTATCAATAAATCCACACGGTATTGGTCTATTTTCCCCTCACAAAACGCTTTCACATACTCGTCGAATTGTTGCGGTGCATCCGGATCAATAATAATAATGTCATCAACGAGGCTCACCAACTTTTCACCTGTTAATTCTTGCGGCGTGTAGCCAAGAAGGGCTTTTATCCCTTCGCCCATAAAACGATATTGGTATCCATCGTAGATAAGCTGATACGGAACACCTGCCGCGTTCTCTATTGCTTCGCGGTATATCGCCTCTGAATGGGCAAGTTCTTCTTCCACACGCTTTCGTTCCAAAATCTCATTCTTTAACAGAGTATTTGACCGCACCAATTCCCGTGTCCGTTCGGCGACGCGTTTCTCGAGCTCATCGCGCGCCTTGAGCAGCTCCTCTTCCGCCTTCTTGAGTTGCGTGATGTCATGCGAGATGTTGATACATCCGATTCTATTCCCCTCTTCATCGCATAAGGGTTCTACATAGGAATGAAAATAGATGCCGTTGCGATGCATCTCATAGGTAGCGGACTCGCCATTGAGGGCGCGCCTATGCGTGGCAATCGGCAGAAACGACTCATCGTTCGTGTCGAAAAAGTCGGTGAGTTTTTTGCCCAACCATGCAGAGGGCTCCAGCTCCAAGGCCTTCAATCCCGCACCCTGGAGCAACGTGAATCGTAATTCTGAATCCGTTGTCCAGATGAGTGCGGGTATCTGTTCAGTGATGAGGCGTAACCGTTCCTCACCTTTCCGAAGCTTCTCCTCTGAATATGTCCGTTCTATCGCACCGCTGCAATGGTCAGCCAGAAATTGTAACAATTTAAGGTCATTATGGTTATACGCGTTCGGTGTGTAACTCTGGATTGATAATAACCCAATGGTACGACTCCCTTTTCTTATCGGGCAGAACATGAGAGAGGCGGAACGGTGTTTCGTGTCGCCGAAGGGGTGCAACTCTTCATATTTGTCAGGTGAGGAATCGTTGCGAAGGATGAGTTGAGCTCCCTCGTGGAGAGTCCGCCTGGTTACTTCTGTAAGTTTGGTGCCGCTGGGTGGCGGTGGAACCTCGCGGCATACGCCATCTATAGTATCGAAGTTGATGATGGAATGGATTTCATCCGCGCCCTCTTCATAAAACGAAAGTAAACACGAATCCCAGCCGATTAAGTCCTTTGCTGTCTCGAGTATTACCATTCCCGCTTCTTTGGGAGTAGTCACGGCATTGAGTTTCTCGCCAAGGGCGGCAAACACCTGGCTATTTTTCTCGGCTTCTTTTCGGTTGGTTATATCCTGCAAAATCCCGAGCGAGCCCACTACCCTGTTGGACGCTTCGTCGTGGACAAGCACGGAACAATCGCTCAGCCATTTCGTTTCGCCCGAAGGTGTCCGTATCCTTGCATCCATACGATATCTCTTCAAGTCACCTCGTACAAATTCCTCGAGATACTTTTCAGGATCGGAAGGCACATCCCTATCCGGAACTACATTTTCAAGCACCAAGTTCGAAATAACTTCAAACGTGCTCGCTTCCGGGGGAACGCCAAGGAGTTTTTCCCAACCCGCACCCATAAAATCATAGCGACCGGTTTCGTAATTTAAAAAATAGGGCACTCCTTGGGCGTTCTCGATCGCTTCTCGATAAATTCGATGCGCGTGCTTTAATTCCTCCTCAGCTCGCTTTCGTTCTGTAACGTCATGCGCGACACCTATACAACCTATGATGTCACCTTTTCGGTCTCGCAAGGGCTCCACGTGACAGTGGAAAAAGAAGTCCTTTATCTGCAATTCATATGAACCGGAAATTCCTTCAAGGGCTCGACGATGCAGGGCTATTGGTGTAAAAGAAGCATCCTTTGTGCCAAAAAAATCGTAAACAGTATGTCCAAGAATTTCGTCCGGATTAGTAGTAAGCACCCCAATTCGCTCACCTTTCAGTAAGGTGATGGTGAGGTTATTATCCGTAGTCCAGAGTATTGCCGGAATCTGTTCAAGGAGGAGGCGCACCTGGGCTTCCTTCATCCGCAACTTCTTCTCGGCAAACGTTCTCTCCAACGCCCCGCAGCAATAGTCCGTCAAAATCTGGAGCAACTCCAGGTCCTCCTCATCATAGGCATAAGGCGTATAGCTCTGAATAGAGAGAAAGCCAATATTTTTTTCTCCTTTCTTGCGAATACGGGCGAAGAGGAGCGAGGCGGACTTCCTTTCCTCGTCGCCGAACGGGATTAGCTCACCTCCATCTGCTTTAGACGGGTCATCCCGGAGCACAATCTGGGGTCCCTCGAGTATCGTTCTTCGGAGAACGCCACCCGGTATCTCTCCCTGAAATAATGGGGGGAACTCTTTTCGTTCACCATTACGTAGGGTATCGAAATTTACCACCGTAAAAACTTTATCTTCCTCTTCCGAATAAATTTCCACAAACGCGGCATCCCAACCAATGAGTCGGTCTGCAGCGTTGAGCACCGTCATCGCCGCCTCTTTTGCAGTGTTGACCCCGCCGAGCTCCGAACCCAACGACTCAAAAATTCGCGCTATCTTTTCAGACCTCCCCCTCTTGCTTACTGCACTCCCTATTCCAATTATCCGTTCCTTACCGTCTACTTTTATATAATGCGCATCCACATTCATGGGTATTTGTTTGCCATCAACGCTCATAAACGTCGTCGTGAACATGATCTGCTGGTAACGCCTTAGAGATTCCATGTGGCTCATGAATGCTTTTCTTTTCTCCGCTGCAAGAACTTCCACCAGCGACTTTTTTAATAATTCATCCTTTGTGTAGCCTAAAATCCCGGCGCCGGCATCGTTTATCTCGACGAAATGTTCCGGGACCCCTTCGCTGGTGACGTCCCACACGAACAACGCCTTATTGTTCCCGTATTGTCTGTGTGATGTCATGGGTTATCACTCCATTAGATACTCTCTATTGACTTAACGATTGTAACCACACCCATATCGTGTTTCATCCTCTTCCTTTATTAAAAGCGTAAAGCAAAATATCTCTTCCTTCGGTTCCTCATTTCGTGCAACTATACGCTCTTTGTTAAATATGTAGGAAAAGGCGTGTACGTGAATGCAAACCACGAGTTGCATCTAAGATTTTTTATCGGTTTATGTGTGCGTAATCATAAGACCAGATATACACCCGAATACCAGAGAAAAAAAGGATATGTCAAGATGAATTACAAACCTTCAGGATCAAATTGCAAAACCGAGATTCTTTGATCGGGCGATACAAACCTGAGGGTTTAGATCTCAAAACCGAGCTTCTTGAATCGGCGAGAAAAAAATCCTTACATGAGCTGCAAAGAACTACTTTTTTCAACCACCATGGTACTGATCAAAACACACACAATGGTGCAGGCAAAGTAAGGTTATGAATACTTGCGGCTGTTTCTTTCTTAAGTGCCCTTTACGCTCTCGTGTGAATATGGAACACCGCCGCGCCAACCGGCGATGACCTGGCGCTGGAGAGCCTTCCCGAGAACCTGCGCGAACTGTGGGACCTGCTGCTCGATTCGAACATGTACCGGGTGCCGTGAGAGACGGGGATTAATCAGCTAGAGCAAATCTACCATTCGAATCCCGCGATGGCAGCCACTGCGGAGGGTCTGAGTTGCCGGTTACATTCTGGTTGACGATCTGGAGAATCTTCAGCGTCATCATGACGGCCTTTTCGACGGTGTCAAATTCCAGGTCGTATATCTTCGAGAGTTTATCGTAGCCGCCGTATCTTTCGGGCGCCGAATATGGCGATGCATGGACAATCGAATCTCGGAAAGGTTTCACAAGGTCTCGGAATTCGCTCAAAGGAGGTTTTTCCATCGATAAAGGTGAATCGTCGCTTCCAGTAACGATCTTTGGAACCTTCACCAGCTTATCAAGAATACTTGTTTGATCCCCCTCGATCATCTTTCGCTTCTTTTCTGATAGGGATTGAAGGTCATTCCGTTGTTTGTATTCCCAGGCAATCCCGTTGATATATGCCTCGAGTAAGTTGAAGCAGCAGATCAGGCACATCCGCATGTTGTATTTCATCTTGGATTGAATGGCCCCGATTTCTGCTTTTTTCTTTTTGGCATCACTCCAACTGAGTCTTTCCGCCTCAATCTCGTCTCTCCGCGCCTTCAAGTCCAAAATTTCATTATAGGCAACGCCAAGATCGCGGCAAAGGTGCATCTCCGGGAACTCGGTTTGAAGTCCCCAAGGCGAGATACATATTGTCGAATGCAATGGCGCGTCCTTTAACCTCCCATCGCGAGGTTTGCCAACCTTCTCTTGGAATTCAAGCAACGGCAATCTGAACTGCGAGTTGTGTTCAAAAAGAATCTCATAAAAATCGGCCATTTTCTGAACCGTCGAATCCTCGAAGTTTTCCCGGCAGAATTTCTCGATATCCTTCCTCTTCTTCGTCACATCCGATTTGCCTGCCCGAAGATTACGTCTTGGTATGTCCTTGTAATCATCAGGATAGACCGTTTTCAAGGGTCGATCCAATCTGCCCATCATGAGGTTGGCCACTTCGACGGCACGTTCATAAGTAACGATGGCTTCTACTTCAAGATAGCGACCTGTCCTTGTCATCTGCTTTTCACTCCCTCCTTTAACGTAGCTGGAATTATCCGCCTCATGACCTGACGAGGTCAAGCTGACACATCGCTTAACGCCCAATATGCTGGCGGGCAAGGTCGATGGGATCGTCAAGAAGGACGGGCAGTATTTCCTGCTCGAACACAAGACTGCCTCACTCATCGACTCCGGCTATCTCGAACGCTGCGCGCGGACCATCAACGAACACGACCTTGGGTGAGGCGAATGCAATGAAAGAGTCGAGACATGAAGCGAATCACGTTTGGAAGCATCTGTTCGGGCATCGAGGCCGCCAGCGTGGCATGGCTGCCTCTGGGATTCGAGGCGATCTGGCTGTCCTAGATCGAACCATACCCATGCCGCGTGCTGGCGCAGCGGTTTCCCGAGACGCCGAATCTCGGCGACATCACCGCCTTGGACTTTGCAGACAGAGCGGCAACTCACGGGAATCCCGACATTATTGTCGGTGGCACGCCCTGCCAAGCGTTCTCGGTGACGGGACTGCGTCGCGGCTTGGCCAACGAGCGGGGCAACCTCACGCTGCGATATGTGGAGATCTATAATGCAATCGGTCCGACTGTTTGTGCATGGGAGAATATTCCCGGAGTATTGTCATCCACGGACAACGCCTTCTGGTGTTTCCTCGGCGCTCTGGTCGGAGCCGACTGGCCAC
This sequence comes from uncultured Candidatus Sumerlaeota bacterium, assembly GCA_964608095.1. GTDB lineage: Bacteria > Sumerlaeota > Sumerlaeia > MWCT01 > JAGHBZ01 > CAZSMK01. Next base: position 14,805 of record CAZSMK010000116.1, read on the forward strand.
TCGAACCCGGCCCCCGCCCCGCCGTGGGAAAGAGTTCACGCCTGTGGCGTTGGCATCGTCCTTGCCGGCGACACCTTCCGCGCTGGCCCGGCGCTGGTTTTTGCGTCAGACCCGAAAGACGCGCGGCATGGCGAATTCTGGACACGCAACATTTCGGAGTGCCCCCAACGGCGCCGTCGGGTCTTCGTTGTGGCATGTGCTGGAGCCTCCGGGATCGACCCAACTGAGATACTTTTTGAGCGCGAAGGTGTGTGAGGGAATCCTACACTAGGCGGACAAGCGGGGGGCAATTGCCCGAGACGTTATGGCAAGCACTGGAGGCGCAAGCGCGAAGGAACAGCAAGAGACCCATTCTTGAAAATGTGTTTCATCACGGATGGAAGATGCCATCAGGATCAATTATACCTTCCCGAAGGCAGATGACGGTGCCAATGAACAACAGAATGAAAAGAACAATCCAAAAGATGGCGCAACCGGGTCTTATGCCACTGGATCGGACTTCAGTCATATCTTTCCCTCCTTCCAGCCATCACGGTTTCAACGTCGAATCATCTGCGGACTTGAGGATTTCCTTTATTCCTCCAACAGCACCGTATAGACCAGCAATATCAGTCGGAAGAAATATTTTCGTATTTTCGCCAGAAGAAAGGCTCTTAGCGATTTCCATTTGGGCCTTGAGCGCTTCAAGCATGATCAAGCCCTGTGTTCCAGCTGTTTGTCCGAGAACTCCCCGTACAGCTTCAAGACCAGCCGCCGTAGCCTGTTGAACCAACCGAATCGATTCCGCCTCGCCTTCTGCCGTCAGTACCTTTTGCTGCTTTTCAGCTTCCGCCCTCAGAATGATGGCTTTGTTTTCTCCTTCGGCTCGAAGGATTGCATCTTGACGCTTACTTTCCGCCTCAAGGATGACTGCCTGCTTCTCCGCTTCAGCAAGTGTAACTTTGGCGCGCCGCTCACGCTCAGCTACCATTTGTTTCTGCATCGTTTCCTTGAGTTCAGGAGGCGGCGCGATATCTTGAATTTCAACGCGAAGGACTTTGATCCCCCATTTGTCTGTCGCCTCGTCCAAGACCGTTCGCAGGCGGCTGTTTATTGACTCCCGAGCCGAAAGAGTCGTGTCAAGGTCCATCTCCCCAAAGATATTCCGAATAGTCGTTCTGGACAGCTGCCGAATGGCGTCCACAACGTTACTGATCTCGTATACAGCCCTGTGCGGCTCTGTAATCTGAAAAAACACGAGCGTATCAACGTCCATTTCGACGTTGTCTTTGGTGATAACGTCTTGCTTCGCTATATCGAGGATTTGCTCGCGAAGGTCAATTCTATAAGGCGATATTCCATCCTCTTTGCCACGCAAGTTGGCTCCGGCGACGAAACGAACACGGTCAAGGAATGGCACAATGAAATTCAACCCTGGATGCAAGGTCTTATGGTAGCGTCCAAGTCGTTCAACAATGCCACATTGCGATTGCGCGACCTGTCGGATGCCTGAAAGGGCGATCACTATTACCAAGAAAGTGGCCGCGATGATGATGTACAGAGCCGGATGCATTACTCTTTCTCCTTCGTGACTATAAGTTTGACACCTTCCACCTTCAGAACACGGACTACCGTGTCCACTGGTAGATTCACCCCGTTTTGCGAACTTGCAGTCCAGACCTCTCTTCTAACCCGGACTTGGCCTTTGCCCTTTATGGGGTCGATTTCCTCGACCACAATACCCGACGAATTCAGGACGTCATCGGCGTTAGTATTCAGCGCCTTACTGGTGGGGGACATATAATCAAGCGATATCCTGCGAACAAATACAGTGAGGAGCAAGACGGAAAGCCCATAAGTCGCGACAATTATCTCAATGGAAGAACCAAGGTAGACGGGAATCGCGGTTATGATGGCTGCAATCCCAAACCACATGACAATGAAGCCTACGGTGAATATCTCGAGGACTATCAGCAGAATCCCTGCAACAACCCAAACCCACCAGAATTTAGGCTCCATGACTTTCTCCTATAGCACCGCCATGACGGTGTTGCTGGGTTCGCCTTCGCCGGTCCGCCGCGGCGGATTGACTGCGATTACGCGGTATTCAAATTCCTTGCCGCGATGTTGCGACGACACGGTGATTTCGCTTTCGATGGCCATTCCAGCGTCGGACCAGGGGCCGTCGGGGCGCAGGCGGCGTCGAAGGGCCCTTCGCACCCGACCTTGTGCGCCGGAAGATTCCCTTCGCAAACCAACCTGCATATACTGGTGTGGCCCTTTTTCAAATATTCCACCGATTCGCTCATCTTCGCCTAACTCGTAACCATTTGCGTTG
>CAZSMK010000117.1:0-28046 GCA_964608095.1 uncultured Candidatus Sumerlaeota bacterium
TACCCTCAAAAAAACGTAAGTCTCCTTTTTTCAGTACCCCTATCCTTCTAACTGTCGAACTTGGGCTAAGCGAAGCCGGGAGTAACGTGCCGGACTTGATTCCCATCTCGGTGCCGATCTGGTCGCCTGATTGCAAGTGGCTCGTGTTTCAGAACAATTATAACCATCCTTCCGGCGTCAAGGCGTATTATTATTACATGCCTTCGTCGGGTGGAGCGCCACAACTCCTGCTGCCCGAAGAAAGCCCCACAAGAACTATCGAGACGGTGAGATGGATTAATCCTTCAGAGATTGCAGTAATGGTAAGTTGGAATCCTGTGACTCCAACCAAAGAAGAAGCGGCAGACATACCCCGCCATCAAATCCAGATTGTGAATGTCGACACAGGAGACGCCACAGCGCTACTCAATCTTTTTGATACCATTGATGCTGAACAAGGCAAAGTCTATTCGCGCCAAATCGGTGAACTCGTCGTATCATCGGATGGTTCACAACTGTTCATCGTTGTTGATGAGAAACGGACTCCCCGTGGGAAAGATGCCGACGGTTATGCCTTCCCGCCGGAACTCTATAAAAAAGTACCCTTGCTGCTCGGAATCCAGAATCTAAGAGCCGCCCCATTGACCATCCGGAATTCGAACGATCTTGTCACGGCACATGAGCGCTATAAACCCTGATCATGGCTCACTCGTTTATTTCAAGCAAAAGAGCGCCTTTTTGCCGGGATAGACCGCCACTTCTTCAAGCTCCTCTTCAATTCGAAGGAGCTGGTTGTATTTACAAATTCTGTCGGTGCGGCTTGCAGAACCGGTTTTGATCAGACCGGCATTGGTGGCGACGGCAAGGTCTGCAATGGTCGAGTCTTCTGTTTCCCCGCTTCTGTGCGAAATGACCGCGGTGTATCCCGCTCTATGAGCCATCCGGATACATTCCAATGTCTCGGTCACAGACCCTATCTGGTTGAGTTTTATCAAGATGGAATTACAAATCCCTTCATTGATTCCGCGTTCAAGGCGCGTGATATTCGTTACAAAGAGATCGTCGCCCACTAATTGGACTTTCTCGCCGAGCGCGTCTGTAAGGGTTTTCCATCCCTCCCAGTCTTCCTCGTCGAGTCCGTCCTCGATAGAGATAACGGGATATTTCTCAACAATATCCTGATAGAACTGGACCATTTCGTCGGCATTTTTTTGAGGTTTCTTTTCCGCGGCGAGTTCATATACGTGCTTCTTTGCGTTGTAAAACGAAGAGGCTGCGGGATCAATGGCAAGGGCAATATCTTCACCGGGTTTATAGCCGGCAGCCTCGATAGCCTCCATAATGACATCGAATGCTTCAAGATTGGAGTGCAGACTGGGAGCAAACCCACCTTCGTCACCGACGCTGGTGTTGAGTCCTTTATCTTTCAATACTTTCTTCAAGTGGTGAAACACTTCTGCGCCCATTCTGAGCGCCTCACGAAAAGAGGGCGCTCCCACAGGCATTATCATGAATTCCTGAATATCAACATTGTTGTCCGCGTGTTGACCGCCGTTGAGGATATTCATCATGGGAACGGGAAGAGTCCGTGCATTGACGCCGCCGAGATATTGATAAAGGGGAATACTAAGAGCCTCAGCTGCTGCGCGGGCGACCGCCATGGAAATGCCAAGGATGGCGTTTGCTCCCAGGTTATCCTTCTTGTCCGTCCCATCGAGGTCTATCATGATCTTATCGATCAATGTCTGTTTTACCGCATCAAGACCGAGAAGTTCAGGGGCGATGATTTTGTTGATATTCTCCACTGCCTTGAGAACACCTTTACCTGAATAGCGCGCCTTATCGCCGTCACGCAATTCAAGCGCCTCGAACTTGCCCGTCGATGCGCCGCTGGGTACATCTGCGCGTCCTAATGCGCCACACGCCAGCTGTACTTCTACCTCAACCGTTGGATTACCACGTGAGTCGAGTATTTCCCTTCCATGAATACTCACAATGGTTGTCATTTTTGTATCCTCCTCTACATATTAAATGTGGATTTAATTTTCGTCGTATCTTTACTTAAGATTATGGGCGACATTTAGTTACGTCTCAGATGGAGATATTCCTTTGTATACTCTACCATAGAAGTTCCTCAATCTGTTTTTGCCTCACTACATTAAATAAGGAGTATACGTGCGAAGAATGGTCATGGGCAATAATTTTCCGCCCTCACTGGCGTTTTTCTGTTGTGTAGTTAATCCCACCAGACGAGTACTTCTATTGCGAATCGAAGTAAACAGAAATTTGATTGTTAGATTCAGAATAAGCCAAACTTTTAAAAAAATGCGGAATCTAATAAAATAGAAGGAATGGTAATTATATTTTGACAATGGGTAAAGGGATTGTGAAAATACGTTTACTAAATGCGGAACCACAATTGCAGTGTGGAGTAAATTTTATAACGAAGAGAGGAAAGCCGGGTGCCGTATGGTATAACCTCTTCAAAATGAGTCGTTCATATTTTTGTAACGTGTAATCTGTATCCGGCATAAAACTTGCGTATTTATCCTTCAGAACCTTTATGTGAAAGGCTATACTCATGATTAGTAATGATAATAAAATGCTCGGTCAGATACTGGTCGCCAGTGGCAAACTCGATCCTGACGATCTGGATATGGCTCTTCGTGAACATCACAAAACCGGCGAGCGAGTAGGCGCCGTACTTACCAAGATGGGGCTTGTGACAGAGGAAGATGTTCTGGATGCGCTTGCTCAACAATTAAACCTTTCCTATGTTCGTTTAAGCGATATAACCATACCCGAAGACGTTATCTCCTCGGTTAAAGCTAAATTAGTGACGCATTACAATTTTGTCCCGGTGGAAAAGACACCAAATATGCTCAAGGTCGCAGTAATGGACCCTTTGAATATTCATCTCCTTGATGATCTTCGCTTGATTCTAAAAACCGAAATCGAGCCTGTCGTTGCTTCCTCTAAAGAAATCAAAGACGCAATCAAGAAATATTACGGTCTGGCGGCTGAGACAGTTGAACAGTTGATGGATGAGGAAGAAAAAACGAGAACGCTCGAGATGGAGACGCCCGAGATTGAAGACATCGAAAATATGGCTGAAGACGCTTCTATTGTTCGGTTTGTCAACCAGATCATTGCCGAAGCATTCGCAGACCGCGCAACGGATATTCACATCGAGCCGATGGAAAACGAATTGCGTATTAGATATCGGATTGACGGCGTACTCTATGAAGCATCTATCCCGCCCTCTATCAAAAATTTTCAGTCAGCCATAATCAGTCGTGTAAAAATCATGGCTGATATGAATATCGCAGAACACCGCCTCCCTCAAGACGGAAAAATCAAAATAAAAATGGGCAAACAGGATTTTGATCTCCGTGTGTCTTCGATTCCCACACCGTATGGGGAATCAATCGGTATTCGTATTCTTACCCGTGATAGCGAGCTTTGCCGATTGGACAGATTGGGCTTCGACGAGCAGCATCAAGAAGTGTTACGTGATATGATCAATAAACCGCATGGTATTATTCTGGTCAGCGGTCCCACAGGATCGGGAAAATCCACCACACTTTACGCGGCGCTCACGGAAATCAACACTACGGATAAGAAGATTATCACCATTGAAGATCCTATAGAATATCGTATTCGCGGCGCATCGCAGATTCAGGTTCAATCAGATATCGGGTTAACCTTTGCGCGCAGTCTTCGCACTATTCTCCGTCACGACCCTGATGTTATCATGGTTGGTGAGATCCGTGACCAGGAAACAGCACAGATTACGATCAGAACCGCATTAACGGGACACCTTGTGTTCTCTACCATCCACACCAACGATGCATGCAGCGCTGTTGCACGGCTACTCGATATGGAAATCGAACCTTTCCTGATCTCATCATCGGTGGTGGGTATTCTTGCCCAGCGTCTTGTCAGGGTGCTGTGTCCGGAATGTAAAACACCTTACACCCCGCCTGAAGAGCTTATCTCGCAGATAAACATGCTACGAGAGGATTATTCCAATGTCACTTTTTATCGTAGTGTAGGCTGTGAGAAATGCCGTTATACAGGATTCAGGGGCAGAACCGCTATCTATGAAATCGTCAAAATGAATGACGATCTCCGAGATCTTATAACCGACCGAGCGCCGGCGAACGTGCTACGTAAAAGCGCAATAAAGCACGGTATGCGTCCCCTGAGGCTCGACGGGTGGAAAAAGGTTAAACAAGGTATCACTACTATCGAAGAAGTACTTCGCGTCACTCTCGAAGATGAATTCCTTATTGACCATTATAACTTTCTAACAGAAGTGAAAAAGGATGAACAGGAACGAGTTGTCCAGGAATAGAGGTAAAGAAAAACGAAGCCACGGGAGAAGGGATAAAATGATCTTCGCCCTTACAAAACATCGTTTTTAAGACCGTCGGAAACATTTATGGCATCATTTTCATATAAAGCAAAGGACACACAGGGAGCGGTGATAGAAGGTTCACTCGAGGCGGAACATCGCTCAGCCGTGCTGAATCGTCTCCAGTCAATGGGATATTTTCCCATTGAGATCAAAGACGAATCTGCTGCAAAGAAAGAACAACAATCCCTTTCCAGCCTGTTCAAAGGCAAAATCGCATTAAGCGATGTGGTGAACTTCAACCGCCAGATGGCTGACCTCATCGGCGCAGGTGTTCCTCTCGTCAAGGCGCTTAACGTAATCCATAATCAGACCTCAAATGAACATCTCGCGGAAATAATCAATGAAATCCTTCAAGATGTGCAAGAGGGTGAAAGCCTATCGAAAGCAATGGGAAAACATCCCAAAATATTCGACCGGCTATATTGTTCTATGGTCAAGGCAGGTGAACGCGGTGGATTCCTTGATGTGGTTATGGAACGCCTTGCCGACCTTGCTGAAAAAGAACAGGATATCAAATCCAAGGTCAAATCTACCATGGTCTATCCCCTTATTATGGTCTCTGCAAGTATTGTTGCGATGATTATACTCATGACCGTGGTTGTCCCGAAAATTGTAAGCATATTCGGGGAAATGCAACAGACATTACCCCTTATTACGACTCTCATGATAAAGTTTTCCACGTTTATCGGAGGCTACTGGTGGTTGCTTCTGATAGGTGGTGCATTTTTGATAGGATTAGGGTGGAACTTTTCCAGACGCGAGGAAGGGAAATGGATTATTGACAGAATCAAACTGCGCATACCATTGATCGGTAACGTAGTCCTGAAGCAAGAACTTGGAAGATTTGCACGTACCCTGGGGTCTCTCCTATCTAATGGCGTGCCTATCCTGGAAGCCCTTGAAATCACTAAAGAGGTCGCTAACAATAAGCTCTTGTCGGAAGAGATCCACACCATTATCGACGAAGTGACACAAGGGAGCAGTATGGCACGCATAATGAGAGCCAGCTCGATGTTTCCCCCGGTAATGACTAATATGATTGCCGTAGGAGAGGAAACCGCCCGCTTACCGGAAGTCTTGACAAAGGTAGCGTCCTCTTATGAAACCGATGTCGATCGTTCCATAAAAATGCTTACATCCCTTATCGAGCCGATAATCATTTTATTTATGGGCGTGATGGTGGCTTTTATAGTTATATCAATGCTGTTACCCATTTTCAGTCTTGAACCGACTTTATAATGAAAGCGTCACTCAAACAAAACCGCTGCTATGAAACGAAAGGTTACACAGGATTTAAAGAAACAAAGGAAGAACCTTAAAGGATTTACGTTCCTTGAAATTTTGATAGTGATGACGATTTTGGGGATACTCATGGTCTTCGGTACTCCAAGGCTTAAAGGTATTTACCTGAAAAATCAGCTCCGAAGTGCAGCAAGAGATCTTGCAACCTTGTTCCGGCTCGCACGTTCTGAATCGATCTATTCCGGAGGCATAACACAGGTGAAGATGAATATCGACGAATACTGGTACCAGTTGGTTCTCCCTCCCCGCGAGGATAATGAACGCGACCGCTATTATGACCGCAATGAGAAGGTTCGGGAGATAGAAAGGAAGCGTTATATTCCGGAGGAGGTTAGCATAAAAGAGATATCCACCGATGGACTAACCGATCCAAAAAATCGGAAGATCATCAGAATATTGTTTTTCCCTGATGGTACGGCAAGTGGCACCACTATTGTGATGCAAAACGATAAGAAACGAAGTATGACTATCGATCTTGCACCGGCAACGGGTATTTCAAGAGTATACAGAGGAGCACCCGGACAGACTATCCGGCACTATGAAAAGGAAGAGTAAATTGAGAACGATGAAACGATATGGCATAGGCTCGACGCGGTCAGGATTCCTTCTCCTCGAGGTCATCATATCGCTTATTATTATCTCGGTTGCCATAACATCAGTTCTTCGCTGTTTTTCAGTCGCAATGAGGGGAACCAGGAATGCGGAGATTGCGACAACCGCAAGTCTCCTTGCAAATCAATTAATGCAGGAATTTGAAATATTGCTTCCTGAGAATGATCAAGCAGAAGGAGATTTTTCGGAGGATGGGTTCCCTAATTATTACTGGCAGGCAAGTGTAGAAGAAATCGTACTCGATTACCCTGATATGACGCTTGAAGCAAATATTGATGATTTCAAGACACTTTACGAATTGACTATAGATGTTTTTTACGATGATCAACGACGTCGCACATATCGTGCGTGTCATCTCGTGACATACGTCACAGGACTTGAAAAGTTTACCCATGTTAGCAAACAGGAAAATAGACTTTACTAAGGCAAGAGCGAGACAGGGCTTTACGCTTCTCGAGGTTATGCTCGCCACTTTTATTTTCTCGGTCGTGGTGACGGCTATTTATATGAGTTTTTACGTGGGGACCAATGCATATCAGGCAACTGATGAAAAAAAGAATCTTTTACAGGAAGCCCGATTTTGTTTCCAGTTTCTGCAACGTGATATCAATACAATCTATTATTTGCCGGAAACCATGTATAACACCAATATCCGGCGAGAGATGCAACGATTGGAACAAATGCGTATGCAAGCGGAGGAGCTTGGAATTCCGGTCGACGAATACATCCAGGAACAATTGGAAAAAGAATTGGGACGTATAAGCGAAGCCGAACGTGATGAACGCGAAAGCAGTCGTGGCGATGAAAATCCTTTTGATCCCTATAATTACGGAGTGCCCGTTGATCTGACATTTACAGGTACTGATGGAGGGGATACCGATTCCTTTGAGTTTGTGCGCTATCAATACAGCGATGGTATAGTGAAAAGCGCTCCATGGTCGCTCGAGCGTATCAGATATTTTGTCGAAGATGACGTACTTTTAAGGGAGCGCAAGCTTATTTTCCTCCCGCCACGCGATAAAGAAGGCAATCCAATTCCCACGCCGGAATCACCTGTTGAGGTTCTGGCAGAAGGCGTCGAGGTCTTTGACGTCAGCTACGGTTATTTTTACGAAGGTCAATGGTTAGAATCACCGGATTGGAATTCTGAAGAGCGCAAATATCGCAATCCCATGCCTGAACTCGATCCGGAAGAACCTGATTATCTGCAGCGCTTGAAACGGGAAAAATCTAAACCTGTCGATGGTCTGCCCGGCTACCTGTTTGTCAAAATCAAATTAATCGAGCCGGAAAAGGGTGAGCGCTCCATGCAGTTTCAAACTCTCATAAATGTTGCGGTCGCCCAGGAAAACAACATTCCCGTTTACGAAGAGGAAGAAGAAGGATACTAAGAGTATGATTCCCGTAAGAGGATATAGGTATAGAGTGAATTCCCATCGGGGAATTATACTGCTCCTTACACTCTGGATGTCCATTGTGCTTTCCATCATTGCTTATTCACTCACCTACCAGGTGCGTATGGAGATGAAATTAAGTAAAAACTTCAGGCAAAACACACAGGCAAGGGCTCTTGCCATAGCAGGAATCTCCAAGGCTGTTGGTGATCTTAAGAACGATCTCATCATCGATACCAGCGAGGGCGGTATTCGTTTGGACGCTGAAGGAGATATCTGGTCTTTTCCCGATGATAAAACGGATATAGAGCTCGGGCCAGGAATATATTCAGCAAGCGTTATCGATGAAAATAGTAAGATCAATATCAATTCTGCAAATCTGGAAGTGTTAAAGGAATTGTTAAAAGTCCTCGATGTAGAGGAAGATGAGGTGGATGAGATCGCCAATGCAATTATCGATTGGCGCGACCTCGACGATAAACCTCTTAGCGGTAAAGGTGAAAAGGAAAACACCTATTATTCCTCGCTTATACAAGATGTAGATGAAGACGAATTTCTGGACGACGAGAGCCAGATTCTGTATCGCTGTAAGAACGACTATTATACCACTGTCGAGGAACTTCTGGATGTCTATGGGATCACCCCTGAACTTTTCTACGGATATGACCCTGAAGAAAAACTTGAGCACTACCTATCAGGGAAAAAGGAAGACGAAGATGAAGTATATATTGGATTGCGAGATCTGGTGACAGTAAACGGCGATGGGCAACTAAATGTCAACACTGCCTCATTCGAGGTGTTGACCGCGGTGATAGCGGCGGCACAGGTAGGTGGCACCGACCCGGAGGGCTTGGCGGAGGAGATTATAGACCATCGCCGCGGCAATCGTGAAAGTGACTTCGATAATGACGATGCATTTCATAACTGGCATCAACTCTCGGAAGTCGATGGATTGAATCCCGGAGGTGCACGCCGCATGTACACCGTCCAACGTCTTTCTACAACAAGCGATTGTTTTCAGATTATTTCTACCGGCACTGTTCAGGATATTTCAAAAACCATTATCGTCACTGTCGACAGAAGATTCGAGAACTATCGTGTCTCCGGAGATGATGACGATGAAAGGTTTGAGGGGCCCATGTATAGAAGAAGAGATAGCAGGGTGGAAGATGAGGGAAGTTTTATCCGCGAGCCCACAGTGCGAGCATTACACTGGCTTGAGCTATAGGAGACTAACGTTATAATGGCAGAGACGTACACAACAATAGAGATAAATGAAAATGTGTGCAAAATTGCACAAACATCACGTCAAAAAGAGAGAATCGTCATTGAACATCTTGTTGAGATTCCCCTACCCTCACGTGGTGTGGACGAGCAGGGCGAAACAGAATCCGCTGTCAATGAAAAGGTTCAGGTTTTAAGAAAAGCGCTGAAACTGGAAAAAATCAAACCCGTTCACGCATGTCTCCTGCTTCCAAAAAATCAGGTAACCACACGTTTTATTACCTTACCTTCATCACAAAAAGACGAAATTGCAAAGATGGCTCGATTTGAGTCGGAGCGCCATATTCCCTTCAATATCGAGCGCCATGCTTTCTCTCATCACATCGTTAAGATTGACGATATCAAGGGGTCAGAGGTCTTGATTGCAGCGGCTGACCAGGCGGTGTTCGATGAAACCATTCAAATTCTCAACGGTGCGGGAATAAAACTCGATTCAGTAGACGTGAGTACCTTCGGCTTATTCAACTATTTCTCATTCCTCCAACGACAACATGTTTCATCCACTACCCATACAGAGGAGTCAGGGGAGGAGCACAAGTTTAGCATACCTCTCATCAACATCGGGCAAACGACAACGGATATCACAATCGTTCAGGACCAAAAATTACTGTTCAATAGGAGTTGTTCTGTCGGGCTCAACACTTTGATCGAAGACATTCAAAACAATTTACCGGAGACATTGACCGTTGATTTCACCTTTTTAAAAAGAATAGACATGGTTGAGTTGGAGAAGAGCCTGGAAAGGAGCCTCGGTTCACCCTCTACCCATTCCCCCGCATCTCCCACGAATGAGGCTGAAAATCCAGAAACAGATACAGATTCACCCCGTATAGAAATAATTTTTGAAGAAAAGAAGAATCCGAAAATAGAAAAAGTTGCCGATATCGTACGTAACTGGCTTTCACGCCTTCTGAGCGAAATAAAAAGGACTTATGAATTTGCCAAGCGGGAATTCGATTGTTATCCCACCCGCATGCTCTATCTTGCCGGTGCAGGGACTTTCCTTCCCAATATTAAGCAGTTCCTGAGTATTAATTTAGGCGTGGAGACCCATATTATGAACCCGCTTGACCATATGGGTCTGGCAAGAGAGTCAATCACATCAAAAATTTCTATACCGAGCGATTTTGTTGAGTTGCTCGGTAGCGCGTTACGCCATTATATCGATAACGGAATCGAAATAAATTTGATTCCTGACTCGTACGTGCGACAAACACAGGAAGCACAGAAAAAAATTACGTTGATGACACATGGAGTAATGATTCTTGCTATCGTAGTATTCGCAAGCTTTTATGTGGGTCAGCAAATATCATACAGAAACAGGGCGTTGGAATGGTATAGCCAGCAAAACAAAAAGCTCAAGCCCGTAGTCGATGAACTCATAGACAAGGATAAAAAACTGGATATTATCAGGCAACACCTTCATGATAAACGATCCGCACTTGCAATTCTTGAATCCATAAGCACGTTTGAGTTCATGCCCGACAAGGCCTCCTTAAGAACTTTCAAGTATTTGAAAGACGGGACACTTGAATTAACTGGACACGCACGCTCAATAAAAGATATGAATGTTTTCCAGTCCGCTCTTGAAGAGACTGATTTTTTTGCATCTGTGGAGCTCAAACAATTAACACCCACACGTCTCCCGGGCAGGGATACAGAGGTGTATTCATTTATGATGATATGTCAGAGAAAGAATTCGAGATAAAGAGGATGGAGTCGTCATCTTGAAGATACAACAGAAAAAACGAGAACGTATATTGATGTTCGCAACTATAATAGTAGCGGTATTAGCCCTCTTTTATCAACTGGGATTCTCCTCTCTCTATGACAGTATTACGGAAACGTCGGAACAACTCGAGGCGGAAAAAGAAAAGTTTGAGGAATATATTGAGCAATATGAGCGAAAGGATCAGATTGAAAAAGCCTATAAAGAGATTGAGGGAACGTTTCCGCCGACAGACCCAAATATGAAACCGGAACAGCAATTTATAGAAGACGTGGCTAATATGGCAAAGAAATTCGGATTTTTGCATCCTGATTTCGAGCCGCCAAAAGATGAAACGATTGAAAATGTCAATGATTACAAGTTCATCCTGCTGACGGTGACTGTTACAGGTCCCCTGGACAATCTTTCCAATCTTTTAATAGAGTTTCATCGTAATGCTTTATTGATAAAAGAACTCCAGCTGAGCGCGCCCCTCGATAGAGATAGTATTACGGCAACGATAACGGCTGCAAGAATAGCGAAATTGTCAGAGGAAGAGATCGAGCGGTTAAGAGAAAAGGGCAAGTCAAGAACGTCATCACGGTCTTTGAGACGCCTGAGATATTAAAAAAGGTAGAAAATGTATGAAGAAAAAAGAACTCATAACTAACATTGTGCTGATAGTGTTGATTCTGAGTTTGGGAACATTGGTTGCAACATCGCGCTATGTTCAACCGCGATCTCCTATCAAGACTATTAGTTCCGAAAGAGAGGAAGAAACAGAAACGGAAGATATCTCCATAGAATCTGAGACACCATATACCGCGCCTGTTGAGCGGAACATTTTTCCCATCCTTGGAAAGCGTGACATTTTTCGCGCGATTATACAACGTCCTACACCTACTCCGGCACCTACCAGGACACCACCGCCGCCTCCGGATCTGGGAATTTTGATTCGACATTGGAAACTCGAGGGAATTAACATTAATCAAGCCATCATAACTGATCAGGCGAAGAAGGAGACTTTCTTTATGAAAGAAGGAGAGACCCTTAATGTAAATTATCGGGGTAAAGACTACCCTGTTAAACTCAATAAAATCGATACAATGAAGTTTCAAGTAGAATTCATAATGGAAGGCGATACAGAGATCAAGTCTCTCTTTTAAGATATTAGAAATGGTGGAGGAGGTAATAATGAAGAGAATCCAGCGCAAGACAATAACAGGGTGTTTCTTTTTAATAATAGTTTTGGGCATTTCATGGACGCACGCTCAGGAATCGCCCGTTTCTGCCGGTCAGGAGAGCGGGGCGGAAGAGATGCAAATGGAGACACCATCCGAAGAAATCATGGTTCAACAACTTATTTTGAACCAGGGAAAGATTGAACAGGCGGTAGCACAGATCAAGATGCAAACCGGCGTTGATATCCTCGTGAAAGGACGAGCAGCGGGACAACGCCTCGATCTCATCGTTCAGAATGAACCCCTTGAAACGGTACTCAAGAAAATCTGCGAGCCACGCAAATGGGTGTATAATAAAATAGACGAGATGACCTATGAGATAATGGATGAACAAACCTGGATGACGACAGAGCTGCCCAAGCAAGCCCAACGTAAGACCTTTCAATTGAAATATATCAAAGCGACCGAAGCACAGAAAGCCATCCAGGGCATGCTTACCAAAGGTATAGGCGCCTCGGCGGTTGATGAAAGAACCAACAAATTATTCGTTACTGATTTGCCACAAGTCCTCGAGGTGGTCAATCGCTTGCTCGATGAAATCGATGTTCGGTTGGTCACTCGTGTGTTTTATATAAAACATGCGTTAGTCAGGGATATTGTATCAAAAATCGAGGTGTATAAATCTCCACCGGGTATCATTGAATCGGATGAGAAGACTCATCAGATTATTGTAACGGACACGTTCGAGAATATCAAAAGAATGGAGATGTTGATCGATGTGCTCGATATCGGCCCGGAGATCAAGACTTACGATATCAATAATCTCGGCGCCGAAGGAAAACTTGCCAGCGAGATCGAGGAAGCCATCAAGGAAGTCATCACCGAAGGAGCCTTCTGGAAATTAGATGTAAATACCGGCAAATTAATTGTCGAGGACATGCCCGAGGTTCATATAAAGATACAAAAAATCCTCGATGCATTGGATACGCCCTTAAAACAAGTTCTTATCGAAGCAGAATTGATTGAAACTAGTCTTGAGAATACCTTTGAGTATTCTGTCAACTACCAATATTCTTCGAATAATCTCGTAATAGGAGACGAAACGCTTGCAAATCGCCTGGACTATAAGGACCCGTTTAATATCGTCCGTGCCGGCGGCGTGGGATTCTCTCTGGATTACCTCTCAAAAAGGCTCCTTGCATTCATAAACGCCACTGTTAATTCGGGCAAGTCAAAAGTGCTTCTCCAACCTCGACTTATAGTCAGAAATGGAGAAAAAGCCAACATATTCGTGGGTGGACGTGAACCTTACTTAACCACCTACTTTGAAGATAGTAATAATACCTATTGGGGACGTTCTTTCACGCAGAACTATGTGACCGTTGGTTTAACTCTCGACATAACTCCCACCATTTCCAACAGAGGCTTGATCGAGATGAAGATCAAAATTTCCAACAAGTCCGCCCAGGTTGTTACTCGACAAGCGGAAGGTAAGGATTACAGTCTGATAAAAACCTTTGATCAGGATGCAGAAACCGTTCTCATTGTCCCCAGCGGCGAGACACGCGTAATCGGTGGGCTGGTCAAGAATGAAGCCAGCGACAACAGAGGAGGCGTTCCGATTCTCTCACAAATCCCCTATCTCGGACCTTTCCTTTTTGGTTCAAAGAAAACGAGGGATCAAAAACGCGATGTGCTCTTTTTTGTGACCCCGACCATTGTCGAGGAAGAAGGCAGACTGGTGAAGATAGCCAACGGGATATTGGTTGAAGAAGGACCTGAAGTAGAGGAAGAAATGGGTGTGGAAGACATGATTACCTCGCCGGCAATGGAGTTGGATAGATACGGATATTCTGAAGAATACACCTCGCCAACTCTGGAGGCGGAGTTGATCTCGCAACCCTTATCAGAGCTTCCGGAATTAACCGACCTTTTCAAGGAAACTGAGCGAGAGAATGCCATGGTGCCTTTACCGGGCGCACCTTCCGGGACATTTGGGGAAGCAATTACTACCGATATTTCAGGACAGCCACCGGAGGAAGGAATGCCCCCCGATGAAGCACTGGAGCCTGGAAAGGAGACAGGGGAAGGTGAGCGGGATCGAGAACGCCCAATACCACCTCCACGCACTACGAGACCGACACCCGAGACTGAGACTGAATATTAACGTTATTCTTTCTTCTTAGACTATTCGTGTCTTATTCGACGCAAAAGTGTATAAAGATGAAAGATCAGGGGAAGAGCCGCGGTTAATGATATGAAATAAAATGGGATTAGCGGTCCAAGAAGCCTCCAGTCCAATCCCAGTCCTGCAAGATATCCCACGGGAGCGACCACAAGGAACATAATTGTGGGAATGAGCCATTGCCCCCGGAACACAAGGTATAATAATCCTGCTAAATAGGCTATAACGAGAATTCTTGCGTTAAAGAGAATCATCTGCACGTATGAGGTCAAAAAGATTCTTTTCATCCCGACGAAAAAACGAGTGACTAAAGCAGCGGGAGAGTGCAATGTAAAGAGATAATCAAAAAACGTAATAGGCTCGCCCGTCCATGCATTTTCTGAAATTTCTTCAGACGTGGGAAATCCCTCGTGGTCTTTAAATTCGAAGTTTCGATAAAAGCGCGCATGTATGTTTGCGGTATAAAAGGGATCGTTATCCGGCGCATGAACATAATTCGATATGAAATGGGGCAAAAGAATAATAAACGATATGCAAATGATTCCAACCGGTTTCCACCATTGCCATCTGTACTTGAGCGCGAGAACAATGCTTACCGGTAAAAGCCATGAAGGAGTGGAGACTCTCAGAAGGCAGAGGACACCCCCGAGAATTCCTGCAAAGAGAATATCATGCACCTGCAACTCTTTTTTCCGAAAAACCACAAACAAAAATAAAAGAAATAATGCAAGGTAGCATTCAAAACGCAGCCCTCGTGAACTCATAAAGATTAACTGAGGATTGATAGTGGCGAGAATCGTGGTGAAAAGCGCAAGGTTAGACGCTGTTTCTGTATTGAAAAACTTTCTATAGAAAAGCCTGCAAAAGTAATACAGTACGACCAGTACTGCAACCGACAGAAGCAAGGTCATCGTTCGCAAAGACGTTCTTGTATCCGGTACAAAAAGAAAGAAGAATTTAGTGAGCCAGATAAAAAAGGGCTCACGCACAAAAGGCGGGTTATTCATGGTTGCCGTAAACACTGTTTTGGAGTTGAGGGCAAGATAATAAAAGCCTTCGGCGTCAGGATCAAGCACTCGCCCTATTTTACTCAAAAAGCCCATCCACCTGAGCATGAAGCCGCCTATTATGACGAAACACAAGCTGGTATGATGATAAAAACTAAACTCTCCTTCTTTTCGTATCATTCCCCTGAATACTATCACCAGGAAGAGAACAAGAGTAAGAATACCTGTCAGAGGGAGAAAAGCAGGCAGAAATCTCGATAAAAACAAAAGGAAAAGAGCAAGGGAAAATGAGAGAGGAATAGCGATTCTTTTATGTATATTATTCATTACGAAAAGTCTCTGCAAAATAATCGGCAGAATGTAGAAGAAGGGTAAAAATTGTAACCTTATATATGAAAGCGGAATCTTGTACGAGAAAGGGATATCGGATTCAAGGATGTTCAGAATATCTTTACGATATATCAGGAGTGATAAGAGGATGAGAAAACAATAACCGACAAAAGAGGTTCGGTTTCCTGATTTTATTTTCTTGTCTCCCATGTTTCTTTACATCAAAAAGCTGAAAAGCTCGGTGAATGGAGCAACACTGTTTGTTCCTCACTTCCGGGTTGAACGCTATTCTTATAGGTGGATATATATATAGCAGCCGAAGCCGCGGATGGTGGAAGAATACGAAGTCCATATAACTTTTGCCAATCGGAATTACCTGTTATTCCTACTGTATTCAACCAATGACGTACGACTTCCTTTCCGTCTTTATCGAAGCATTGTAAATAGATATTGGCTGAATGGTTTAACAGGTTGATAGTTTTAACCCATACAGAGAAGTAAATAGCATTAGCTCCATCAAGAGGAAATTCAATCGTTTTAACATCCACACCCTCGCTCATGGCAGGGAGATGAATTTCCATGACTCTATGTCCCTCCATAGTGTCCCATTTATACTGTGCATCGCGTGTTACGAATCTCCAGAAGTCGGATAAGACTCCCGGTGCGGCGCTGGATTCAAACGAAGGGTCTATAGCCTCGAGATTCTTCGGAAATTTCAGCTCTTTTCTTAAGTTATAATCGACAACAAAACCACCCTCAGTAGTAAGGTTCTTCAACGTCAATGACCCGAGAAACAATTCGCGCTTCTTCTCCTCTTCATCCGTAATCGCAAAACCGTTCAAAAAGGTAATATTGAAAGTTCTACGAGCTTTCTCATAATTCTTTAAAGTAATCTGTTTCTTTGACCATTCGTTATCATTTTTCTGATACCCGAGATATCCAATGATTGTTCCATCGACATCGATCCCGAGAATAACGGGAGCAGGAACATCGTTTACGGCTTCAACGGATAACAGATATGCACCTTCCGGAATTGTTCCAAAGTCATACGACAGGGTAAGGTTATTCCGAGCCTTAAGACACATTCTTTCATTATAAAAGCTTAACCTGGGAGATTCTACTCCCTTATATGAATCATAGATATATCCCGGGACGGTATTGATTTTGTTTCCCTTCACCACATTCAATTTGATGGGAAGAAAATCTTCAATCGTATCTTTTTGCGAGGATATGATAGAAAGTGTATTTATTCCCTGCTGGAGATTTGTTTCCAACATAATACTCTTATCCTCAATAAAACTTGGTGTAGTGTAGGTATCATTGAACGTGAAATCGATCGCGTCGGTATCTATTGTTTCCTGAAATGTGCACCTGCATACGTAATCACCGGATACTAAAGGTTGAAGTTCTACGGTGCATGTATCCAAAGCGGAAATGTCGCTCTTTTCAATAGTTTTAATAAAAGGGTTTTGCGGAAAAATAATGGATTCTAATCTGGGGCGATATAAGCGAATCGACCATAACCGCTCATTTGGGAATGCCTTTATCACCGTATCGATTTCGTAATACGTTTCCAGCAGTCTATCGAAGAATCTTAAGATCTTTTCTTCTGTTCCCACATAGAACATTGTGGCAATCCACACATTTTCATCGGGGGAAACAGCCATATCCTCTTCATAGAGAGTAATACCGACATCCTCGAGCCCAAGACGCCGGACATAATATTGCATGCCCGCACATGCGGCATCCGACGCATAAACTTGAAACTTTTCTCCCTTCGATTGCTCAGCAATATATTTAACTGCACTCTTGTAAGGGCAGACTTCACGCGTTATTAACTTATATACCGCTGGCACTAAAGGTATGGAGATAAGAATCATAAGCAGCCCGACTATTAGTACGCGAATTCTTTCCGGCGTTTTCAATATGTGGTAGATAAAGGCGAAGCCTGAACCAACCATGATGAAATAGAGCGGAAATAAATATATGACATATTTATCGGTGTAGGGAATTTTAGCTTTGAAAAGGAACAGTGCAGACATAGTCAATAAATATGTAAACCAGAAAAAGAGCGTAATCCAGGCAGGCTTTCTTATGAGAAGGTAAATCGAGCCAAGAATAAAGAAAAACCCAAACAACATTCCTACAAAGATATCTCCCGCACCATAATGGTGCGGAAAATGTGTAAAAATACGCGTAAAGAAACCGCTTGAAAAGGAAACCCCTGCTGTCATTTCTATGTTTGGAAAATGAGCGATACGGTGAAGAATGGTTGCGATAGTGTTTCCTATAGGAATGCCACTTACCGTTAAAGTATCCAAATCAGTAGAGCCCAACATTAAACCGATAAAGAGAGCGACAGTGAGAAGGGATACAAGAAGAATAACTGCAAGGACAGGAGATGCCTTAAGATATTTCACAATTTCGAGAAATCGAACATGGAATAAAAAATATACAATGGTAAATAGAATTAAAGAAAAGAAAAAAATATACGTCGTAGGGTGGATACCGATATTCAGGAGCCCAAAGATAAAAGATGGAACAAAAAAGATGGGGTTTCTGGTTGAGAGAAAAAGCGCAAGGAAATAAAGTGCACAGAGTGAGAAGAAGACTATTTCAGTATAGTAGCGTGCCTCCTGCGAGAAATGGATATGATAAGGTGAGATGACGAGGAAAATAGAAGTAATTATAGCGGTCTCACGACTTACGAATCGCCAACAAAAGAGATAAAGAAGGGGAATTGATAAGATACCAAATAAGAGTGAAGGGAAGCGAACAACGATTTCGTATTCACCCAATGCAAGGGCAAGTTTTACGAAGAAGAAAGAAAGAAAATGTACTTGCTCAAAAAAGTTCTTCGGTTTCAGGTATCGGGCGTCGTGTATAGTGCCAAATTCGTCCATCCAGAAGCCATGTGTCATTGCGCCGTAAAGGCGAAGAGCCAATGCCGCACACACCAGAATCAGGATGAGTATGGTATCCTGTTTTTTCCACTCATCAATAGCGCGGAAGCCAGGACGATTTTCTCTTAAGAAGCGATGTCCGGCGTTATGCTTTTTCTTTTCTGCTTCAGCTGCTCTTTTTTTTATGCGTTTTTGTGGTGCCATAGATACTTTCACATAGACCATGTATAGGCGTATTTACTTTAAAAATAATAAGGTCCAGCGAAAAGTAAAACATTCGATTTATCACGTATCAATAATCGATCTTTTCTATCCTGAAATCAGCAAAAGATACATAACCGTTTCGTAGTGATACCTGTTTAGAATTCTTATACACATTAAGTACCACGACGGCTTTTCGTGCCTGTGGTGGCGGCGTATCAAAAAACACCTGCCTTACCCAATCCGTATTTCCGGTTAACCCTTCTGCAGAGGCCCAGCCGAAACCGATTCTCTTGTTCTGTTCGTTAAGATAAAACACGGAGCCATTCACCGAGTGATTAGATAGCTCATTTGCGCACATTTTTACCGACCAATACAAGACTTTTCCGGGAATGATATTAAATGCGGGACTGATAACCTGAGCGCCGGGCCCATCATGGTCAATATATGCATGTAATACCGGTACTTCCTTACCACGTATCTTCTCCTTATCGATCTCTGTTCTCGGATTCCCTACTATAGTCCAGCCCGGGGATAATTGAATCATATTGTCGATGTTCGCAAGAATCTGTAATGTCTCTCCACCCCTTATTGTAAAAATCTTGTCTTTCAACGGCGCTCTTTGATCAGAAACCTCACCGGGATCTTCCGGTTTCTTGATCTCGAGATAGTCGAGATAAGCATTATTATCAAAGTCCTCACCGCTGCCTTCTTTTTGAAGGTCGCTCAAGAAACTAAGTGTAAATATATGTGTACCTCCGGTTAGTTTTACCGGAAATTCTTTTGTTTCCCAGAGGTTATCCCTCCTGTCAAATACAAGAATTCCAGAGGGGTCATCGTCGATAACGACTTCAATCACTACAGGACCCGGTTTATCATTTTTTGCCCTGACTGAAAGTGAATATATCCCCTCTTCCGGTATATCAAAATGATATTCTGCAAAATAATTATGCTTGAAGAATAGGTATATGATCGATCCCTTTTTCTCCGTTCGTTTGTTCCATGTGGGATGAACATAGTCAGGTTCTTCCGCTTCCAACCGATAGGTGTTTTCGATCAGAGGTGTTATGGAAATACTTTTTACAAAAACTTCAGGAGACTTTGCGGTGTTATGCTCGTCGAGCTCAAACATCAAAGAATGTGCTCCTTCCGTCAGGGAAAAGGTATTCTGAATTTCAGATGAATTTTGAGGTGGAAGGGTATGTTCATTGTCTCCAGTTTGGTCTATGGACATGCTCACTCCAATAGGTTGTGCACTCATATTTTGAAGAGTTGCCCTTATCCGACAATCCCAGTTTTTATCCAGACAGAATTTTTTACAAAAATTATTCAGGCGAGGCGCAGGATCAAACACAAATTCAAGCGGTTTACCGTAATAGCTAAAGGCTGAGCTGTATTTCCATTTCAACACCTGAATGGTGTTATCGCCATACATGGAGCCAAATGTTTTTACCGGAATAAAGTTAGAAAAGATCCAATCCCTGAGGCTTTTATGCATTTTCTCGGGCCAGAGACTGATGTACCATACATCATCGCCGGAAACACATGCCTTTTTCGCCTGTCCCAAGCCTATATAACCGAGTCCCGCTTCCTTCTTGAGGAGGATCAGGTTATCTCTATCTATACCGATCTTGCGCGCGTAGTATTCCCAGTTCTCAATCACCATGTCGAAAATCTGGTAGGTAAGAATCTTATCATTTTGATTCATACGAGGTTTCAGGTATTTAAAGGGTCCTTTCAGATCGGTGCGCTCAAGACTGTAAAAGCGAAGCGTTCCTTTTATACTGGACACGGAATAAAGTAATAAAATAAGCATGATAAAACTGATTTTGGCAAAAACAGGACGCACCCTTGGAATTTTGATTTTACTTATAATTTCGCTTACGTGCCATATGCCATACGCCATGGCAAGGACGAATATCGGTGTAATAAAAAAGATATACTTGGGAAAATAAGTTTGTCCGAACGTAACAGTGAAGACAGCAAAAAAAGTGCTCAGGACCAGCAAGAGATAAAAGAACATAAATGAAAGTCGTCGGATAAAGAGAAACACAAAACCGGCTAAAAGAAAAAGATAAGAAACTAATACCAAAAGGTGATGAAATCCAATATTAGGTGTAAATTGCCGAATATGCTCAAGAAAGAAGGGAAGGGTGAATTCGACATTTGGGGTCCTGGAAAATTGAAGATTGGTTATATAAAAGAGCGCTCTTCTAAATAAGCCTCGGGAGAGAAAAAGTATTACTGCAAAAAAAACGAGAAATAACAGGAGATATACATAGAATGCTCTTGACTTTTTCTTGTGAGAATCGCCCCCTTTCTTTTTCCTCCTTTTTTTATCCGGTTTTGCTGTTCCCTTCCTGAAAATGCGCCCTTTTATAAAGGAGAAATCGTCTCTCATTTTGTTGATTGCTTGTTTCCCCTCAGAAGGAAAAAGAATGAGCCATAATGGCAGAAAGACAAGGGCACCGAGAATCAGAACCGTAGCCGTGGGATGATTCAAGGAGCTAAGATACGCGATAAACATCGCAGCAAACCATGCCCACCATCTGTCCTTGATCAACAGGAGCGCCATAAAATAATAGAATAAGGAGGCATAAAAGAACATTCCACTGTAATAGCGGGCTTCCTGGGAATAATTGATATGGTTTAACCAGAATGCCAAAATACCAGCAGCAATAAGACCGACATACTGATTCGTCATACATCGGGCAAGAAGAAAAATGCCGAGTATTCCAAGCGCGCCGAGGATTGCCGAGGGAAGCCGGACAAAGAATTCCGACTCGCCGAGTTTTGTCGACCATGTAGTCAAAACAAAATAGGCGGGATGAGCGGTTTTTAAGGGATCTGTCCCCCGGGTGGAATAATCGAAGGTAATGTATTCATCTACCCACATGCTTTTCTCGCCTAACTTATATAACCGCATACCCGCTCCTACAATGAAGAGGACGGCAACTACCAAGGAGACAACCTTAATTATCTTTTTCTTCTCATTCATAAATGTCTCTTTCCTGTTCAATCGGCGAGAACCATACGACGCCTTCATCTTTTCCAAATTGTTGTGAGTTGGCATACACGAAAAGCTGTATAACACACAAAGAACTTTCTGGCGGCACCGTGTTGAAGCACACGTATCTGATCCACTCATCATGAGAGCCGGTGATGCCTTCTAATGAAAGCCATATCGTTTTATCCAGTGTGTTCATATCTTTCCAGAAATCTACCACTATATTCGCTGAATGATTATCGAGATTGGAGGTTCTAATACTGGTAGAAAAATAAAGTATCTTTCCCCCGGATACATTAAAAGGAACTGAATACAAAGTGGCGTTTTCACTCAAGGGTGACATCCTCAGCTGCACGGCTTCGACACCATCGACTTCATCCAGTGTATACGAATCATCACTCTCACTGGAAAAAAACCATTTCGAACCGAGCGCATCTTCCCTGGCATCGCTTTCCGAAAAGTTGGTTATACTTTCAGGAATTTGGACAATATGGGTATTCCTTATCGGAAGACGTAGATCCCTCACTTCTCCTGCAATTTGGGTGACCGGAATTAACTCGAAGAAATCGAAAATCGCATCGTTATCCTCATCATCCCTCTCAGTGCCTATTCTAAAATTATTAAGAAAATGCAACCGAATTTTGTGTTCTCCTGATTTGAGATCAAGAGGAAATCCCTTTAAACTCCAGCTATTATCACCTTTATCAAAAGATAAAATCCCCCTTGGCGAATCATCGACCGAGATTTCGACAAGTACCGGACCAGGCTTGTCGTTCAATGCACGTAATCGAAAATAATAGGCATCATCTTTTTCAGCAAATACATAATCATACTCCAGAAAGGAATTGATCTTAAGGCAAAAACATACCGCACCTGAGAGAGTTTTTACAAATTTATTGGAAGTGGGGTGCATGAAATCAGCGGTTTCAGCCTGTCGTTTTATGATACCTCTGGTCCATCTATAAACCTGCAGCTGCGTATAGGGAATATCAGATAGCGCTGGCTGTTCAGTCTCCGCAATCGTTATTTCGAGTTCGTGAACTCCCGCAGATATGGTATCGATAAGGCGTGCTGTTTTTTGCTCCGGATCTATCTTCATAAAACCCAACGACGTTCCATCAATATACACCTCGAGAGCATAAGCGGGGGAAGCCGGCTTCTCATCTGCAAGAAGGCGAAAGACATACTCCATATCTTTATCGAACAAAAGTTTTTCACTATACAACACCCCCGTTCCTTCTCGAGTGTCCAGCGTCTCATTGAACACCATAGGCGGAAGAATATATGAATCCGGGTAACGCCATTTATATATTACGACTTCCTTGCCTTCTCGATTGATTTCCTCCGGATGTAGACTTGGTAGATAAAGAGCGACGTCGAAATGTTCTTGTACCCAATCAAATATTTGAGGGGGCTCGTATCGTGTATATGAGGATACGAGATAGACATCTCCCTTCGCTTTGAAACAAAGTTTCTTAAGAAAATTGAGACTCGTAACAGTTGCCTCACCGCGGACTTCAGGTATTTTTACAATACTCGATGGATCAATGCCGAAATAGTCAAAATAAAACTTCAATGATTCTCGATTCCAATAAAGATACACGGCGACCGTATCATCGGGATTTAAATTATCTTTGAGAAATTCAACCGCATCCTTCCAATTTTGCTTATGACCTGAATAATAGCGAACAAGATTAGGAATCATGGCAAAGAAAATAAGAGCCGTGAGCCCTGCCGCAACAATATGTTGTGAACCTCTTTTTTGCTTCAAGAAACCGGAAAGATAACGTGCGAAACTCTCGACTCCACCGGCTATGCAAAGAAGATAAAGGGGGACTATAAAACTCGTGTATCTGGGATGGTAAAAATGCTGTACACGTCTGATTGACAGCCCGATGAAAGGGCTAACGATGAGCAGAATAAAAAGGAACAAAGCCAATTTCGAACGACGAAAAGTGAGTACCAGCCCTATTACAAACAACAGTACAATAGGAATGGTAAGTATATAGTTACGTAAAATGTACTGTTGGAATGCGATGCCATAATCAATGGCAAGTTTCCAGAAGAAGACAAAAGAAGGCTCGAAATTTTCGGCACGCATACCCTCAGCAGGAAGTTTAAATGAATAACGCAGCATTAATCTAATAAAATACATTAACAAAGGTGAGATAACTATAATCAATACAATAATAATTAAAGGTACATAGATTGGGTTTTTCTTTTTCAACACTGCTAACTGCGTCTTGATATATCCATGGAGACTGCGATCGCTTATAAGCCAGAGTACAAAGGTTACAAGAACGCCGGCTACCACAAAAATGCAGAAAAGATGTGTTTTGAAAGTGATATAAAGCGAAATAAGTAGAAGAGGTAGAATGTAAAATTTCTTTGTGCGTATCATCACAAGAAGAAGCCAGATACTGAGCATTGAAAAGAACATCATCTCGGCATAATAGTTGGCATCCTGTGAATAATAAAGGTGATAAGGCGAAAGAGTAAGGAGTGCCGCGGCTATCAATCCAGATCTTCTACCGAAGAGCTCTTTTGCGATCAAGAATATCATGAGGACTCCGAGAAAACCAGTAACGGCACTGGGAAGGCGTAAGAAATATTCATTGTCTTGTATACTGAGAGAAGCCCGGGCGAGCAGAAAAGTTACGGGATGTACTGTTCGAAAGATTTTTCTGTACGTGCCTGTGCTGTCCGAATACACGCACATTTCATCGACCCAGAGACCCTGTCGTCCAAGGTCAACGAATCGCATCAAGCCTGCCACAAGAAGTATC
Source organism: uncultured Candidatus Sumerlaeota bacterium (assembly GCA_964608095.1). Classification (GTDB taxonomy): domain Bacteria; phylum Sumerlaeota; class Sumerlaeia; order MWCT01; family JAGHBZ01; genus CAZSMK01. The sequence goes on from CAZSMK010000117.1 coordinate 24,300, forward strand.
CCGAGCAGTACTTTCTCTTGCTGGAGTATTCTCTTGAACCACTCAGTCGGGCTTATTCGTGTCTTTCTTTTTTTCTTTCTTTTTGAACGCCCCATTTAGATATGCTACACCTGTAAAGAAACTGTTGGAGACTCCATTGAATTCCTTTTACATCCCACCTGTTATTCGGGGATAAAACTTTTTTGCTACTTATCAAAATCCGTCCTGTTTTTTCTTTATACCATACTCGAGTTATTGTGTTGAACAAGAGACTTCTTTTTATGCTAAATTCCAGCCAAGTTCAACTGTTAAATATAAAGTTGCACAGAATGACAGGTGTTGTAAATAATATGACATTCGCAGGTTCGGGAAAGAAGCCGGATGAGTCGTGAAATACGATATACAGCACAAATAGCCCTTGTGATTTTTGTCATAGCGTTATCCCTCCTCTTTTCACCTATGAAGTTCATACTTACTTTTATCGTCTTCATAGGATTTTTATCGTATCTCATAACTCGATTAGACAAAGAGGAGAGGAATTTTGTTCTTCTATGGGTGTTAATAGGACTCTTATTGCGCGTGATTACGGCTATTCTCATTAATACCTTTGTCCCTTCTTCGATAGATGGATTTTTCTTTCCTGATGCACAGAGTTACCATCAATGGGGAGAGCGGATTGCCGCCTTATGGCATCAAGGACAATTTCCCGATTTGTTCAATGAACCCTGGCTTAAAACTTTTCACACTGCTTATTATCGCATAATTGCGGGATTTTATTATATATTCGGACCTGTCCCGGGCGTGGCTATTGCATTCAACTGTATTGTAAGCAGCCTTACGATATTTTCTATCTTCTATCTCGCTCGAACACTTTTTACGTCAAAAGAGATTTCCCACGCCGCGACAATCCTTGCTTCACTCCATCCCTCTCTCTGGTTCTGGTCGTCTTTTCTCCTTAAAGATACCTTGCACGTCATGCTTTTTTCATGGGGCTTGCTTATGCTCGTACTTCTTATCCACCGTTATAATTACTGGTTGCTTGCGTGTTTCCTTATTTTCCTATATTTCACTTTTCGGGTTCGTATTTACGGAGCGCTCATATTAGCTCTCACCTGCATTGCCTATCTTTCTTTTTTTTCACCTAAGCGGAAGATAATATGGATAACGGTCGTTGTGGGGATAATAGCGCTTCTTGGGGCGAGGAACATCGAACGTGTCGATATGATTTACGATAGATTGGCATGGAGTTTTTTGAATCTGCTTCCTGACGCGTACGAGACTACCCTACCCCACATACTTCTTTTGTTTCTGTCCGGTATAGGAAGATTCTTTTTCGCTCCCTTTGCCTGGATACCTGTTCGGGATTTTGATATCCATCTTTACCTCTATCCCGGACAGTGGTTTCTGTATCTTCTGATTTTTCCTCTCTCGTTGGTCGGCTTCTATTATTGCATGCGAGAAAACCGCAAAGACTCATTCTTCTTGTTTTTTCCAATCGTTCTCAGCGTCTATCTCTTCCTGCTCGTGTATGAAGGAGCGGTTCCGCGCCAACGGTTATTTCTTGAACCCCTCATAATCCTGCTCGCTGCGTTTGGTATCCAAAAAAGGCCGAAAAAAAGTTTTTTCATTATATATTACGCCATATTCCTGGTTCTTATAATTGTCCACGTGGTAAGCGTAAGGATTCGATACGGGAGTTTCATTCCTTTGTAAGGCGAGCTGCGGCTACATTCACACCCATGACACGATAATCCCCGTTATTCAACTTTTCATGGGGAATATAGACTGGATCAACTTCGAGTGCGAAACGCACCTCTGTGTCTCTTCGTCCATGAAGTTTAAATCTCAGGAGATGCCAGCCATCGTCTTCAAGTTTCGCCTTCCCGAGTTTATGTCCGTCACTCGAGAGAGAGATAGACACGGGTTTTCCCACAAGGGATGGGCTACCGGAGACAAGAAGAAGGAGGAGGGTATGGAAACTGCGTTGCTGAAGTGAAAATGTCGCAAAAGATTTGGTGGTACGCACTATTATTCCGCACCGCTTATCCACGCTTCGTTCGTGCCAGCCCTCATCAATAAGAGCATGTTCGTTATAACCGGCTATCAGAATATCGTCCATGTCTATTCTACAAGATTAACTTCATTGATATCCAGTTGTTCGAGATATATCCATGAGTCAAGGTCGTCATCGGGATTGAATCCAAGCACATCAAAACTAAAACACACGGTATCCGTATCGTCTTCCATCTGGGGAATCATGACCATGTCGTAGATTTTGGGATTATCACTCGTGGGTGAGCTGTTGTTAAAACTTAGCACTCCGCGGTCCCAATAGTTCCAGTTACTGAGTTGATTAGCCCTGAGACGAAATTCAAGGGCGAGATGTGGATCGGTCACACTGGCGCTGACCGTCCATCTCGCACGATAAATCTTGCCCTTCAGGATTTGGACCTCGGGACTCTCCCAGTATGAGAACGTGTTTGTTTGTCCCTGGGGTGAGAGCCCCAACCGACCATCACCGGTGGAAGTAGCCGGTATATTGTACGGGGGAATTTGTCCTCTAAACTGCCATCCGTCAGTTCCCTCTTCAAAGTCAAACGATATGGGTATAGCCGTGGTAGCCACCGCTACTGAGCCCGGCTCTGTTAATGCCTCATCGATATCGCCGGAGAGATTCTCCGGCACCAGAGGGTAGAGACCTTCCGGCGCATCCGGCGCTATAGATATCTTTATCTTGCAAATTTCTTGTTGAGTACCGCTTACAGGCGTGGCGCCGCCCGCATACCCGATGACGGCGGTCCCGGACGTAATCGATGTCCCGTTAACTATAAACCATTCCTGCGTAGCATTTCCTTTCTGGACTTCTACGAAGGTTAAGTCTTCAACATCGAACAGAAGATCAAACCCGAATATGAGGACATCGGTATCGCTATCAAGATTGACCGGAATAAGAACAGACGTACCCGGGGTACCCGTTGCAGAACCTATAAACAGATTCTGATAACCGGGTGTAGGAGAAGGTGTTGGCGTTGGCGTTATAGTAGGCGCTGGAGTCGGAGTAGGTGTGGGAGCTGAACCCACCATAATATAACCATCAACACCATCGGCGCCTTCAATGTCTCCCGTTAGAGAGGTAGCGTTGAGGGCAATTAATCCCGGCGAGGCACCAGATGCAATACTCAGGTTCAAAACGCAAAGTTGTTGATCTGAACCGTTAACAGGTGTTCCATCGCCGCAATATCCCGCAATAACCGCACCTTCCAGTGCTTCGGTTCCATCGACAAAAAGCCAGTCAAGGGTTGCAGTTCCGTCAATCAGGGAATCAAGTTCTAATTTATCGGTATCGTAAAGGAGCGTAAAGCCGAAATCCTCGATATCAACTGCATCATCGAGCGTAATAGAAACCTGAACCACCTCTCCCGGATTGCCGGAATCGTTTCCGACATTCAGGGTTAAGGCGCATAAAATGGTTGGGCAAAGGCATAATAATATTATGATACTATTTCCTACGAATCGATGCATGTTCTGACCTCCACACTAAATTGTTTTATACTTTAGCCAGAGAAATAGTGCGATGTCAACTTGATTCTTAAAAGGCGATCATGGTAAAAGAAGGATTTAAATTCACGGTACTATCCGATGACGCATTTTCAAAAGGATAAGCAGCCGCTTAAAGAGAAACGATTGAATGCCACGACGCCATGATATCAAGAAGATATTAATTATCGGCTCAGGACCTATCATTATAGGACAAGCCTGCGAGTTCGA
>CAZSMK010000118.1:0-8128 GCA_964608095.1 uncultured Candidatus Sumerlaeota bacterium
TATGAGAGAATGGTATAATCCGTAATCGGTATCTTACAACAATAATGAGCACAACATTCAATCTTAAAACCGATTGTTTAGTCTAATTGTTTCCCGCAACACTCCTATTTCGCGAATCGCTCACTCACGCGACAGTTCAGGTAAAACTATTCCCGCTCCTGCAAGACATTTTCGATTTTGGAATTTTTATTGGTATCATGAAAGCAGTCCGGCTAAAATGGTTATTACTTTTGCGTCTCATATCCAGAGGAGGTTTATATGAGAAGGTACAGGTTACATCTGATTCTCTTTCTCTGCATGGCGCCGCTCTTTATCCATGCAGATGACCAACCGCTTTCGCCTTTTGGCATCATGGGATTTTCATATTCTCATGCATACGCCGCCGGCTCAAATACGGTATGGAAAGACAGCGAGTCCCATCTTACGCTTTTTGAAACTACGGGTGCGGAATGGGCGCGACAGGATTTCTGGTGGTCTATCGTCGAACCGGAAAAGGATACATGGAACTGGGAATATTTCGATAAAGCGATGCAGTCATACAAGAAACACGATATCAATCTTCTCGCCATTTTATGTTACGGCTCGAACTGGTACAAGGATGCACCGGTCACGGCAGAAGAACAGACTGAATTCGGCGAATATGTGTTCAAGATGGTAAGCCGTTATAAGGATATCTGCACCCATTGGGAAATATGGAACGAGCCGAATATCCTTCCCTTCTGGGCGCCCAAACCGCGTGCAAAGGATTATGTGGAGTTACTCAAGATTTCATATACCCAGGCAAAAAGGGCTGACCCGGATTGCGTGGTGATCGGAGGCGTATTTGCGGGCGCGGATGACTATTTTTTGAGCGAAATGTACACGCATGGCGCTAAGGGATATTTCGATGTGCTCTCGTATCACACCTACGGCAACGAGCCGAAAGAGGAAGACCTCATAGCGCAGGTCGAAGACCTCAAGCGTGTTATGCGTCAAAACAACGATATGAAACCTATCTGGTGTACTGAGACGGGTATTTTCACGGGTCCCGGTGGCGTTACTGAACAAGAACAGGCTGAACGAAGCGTTAAAGAAACGATTACGCTTATCTCAGCGGGCGTGGAAAAAGTATTTCAACTTACGCTCAAAGATTGGTTCCAGGAGACTGAAGCAGTCGATGGAACTTCGTTCCGCGGGCTCTTTAAAGCCAATAGTACACCCAAAAAGTTTTTTCACGCCTTCAAAACCATGACAAACCTTCTAACCGATTCGTTCTATAAGGGACGAGTAGATATCCTCGAAGGGGTCCGGGGACATCTCTTCGAAACGCCGGAGGGAAATATTCTAATTCTCTGGGCAACAAACGAGCCCGTGGATAAGAAGGTCGATCTCGGGGTGAACTCCGTCATGCTGATACGCATGGAAGGCGCCACTTCAAAGCTCGAGTCGGCGTCTGGCGTCTATGAACTCTCTATCACAGGTGAACCGATGTATCTACGAGGCATAAAGGAAAAGATTCAATTTCTTGCAAATATTCAGTTCGAGGAGGGGAGTAACAAAATAAAATTCGGTGGCAAGTCGACTCTGAAAGTCGCGCTCGAAAATCCTCTGAAACGAGAGCTGAAGGGAAGTGTAAGTATAACAGTGCCGGAGGGCTTGACGGTAGATAAGAAATCGATACCGGTGAACCTATCTCCTCGGGGTAAGGGGATAGCCGATTTCGAGATACACACAACGGACAAAATCGGTCTCGGGACATATTATGCGAGTTTAACCTTCAAGTCCGATGACGCCTCTATAAACGAGGTTAGCGCTCATAAAGACATAGACGTTATGCCTCCTTTGAGCATTGAATTTGAACCCATACAAAGACTCGAGTCCCCTGAAGGCACGATCTCTTTTATGCTGAGTAACCATCTTGACCGGGAAATCTCGGGCTCGATCACGCTCGATTCGAATGTGGCGGTTAAAGATGTGCCTTCAGAAATGACGCTCGCACCACAGGAGAGTAAGCGCGTATCATTCAAGGTCAAAACCAGCGAGATCAAACCTGCAACACTCCATACGTTCGATGCTGCGTTTACCTCGGACAAGATCAAAACGTCCGATGAAATTCAGAAACGTTTTCTCTTTGTACCCTACGTGACAGGGGAGATAACGATCGATGGCGACCTTTCGGAATGGAAGAATATGACAAAAAACATCACCTATGACATGCTCGAAGAGGTGGATTTCAATCCTAACCTGACAAAGGGCGAAGAGGACATTGCCGCAAACGGCTGGTTGGCGTATGATACGGATTTCCTTTACCTTGCCCTCGAGGTCAATGACGACGTTATCGACCTCCCGGAGTCTGTCACCATCTGGGACCACGATTCTCTCCAGGTAGCCATAGATGGTCTTCATGACGCACGTCCCGGAGATGCGTTCGACAACAAGAACGACTTCGAGTTTCAGATTGCGTTGTGGCGTAATGGAAAACTCTTCATCGATACAGGCCAATTTCCCCCGGGCAGGATCGAGAGCGTGGTGCAGGAGATACAAATGTCGATCACTAAATCATCCGATAACACTATGATTTATGAGATCGCCATCCCGGCGCCAATCCTGCTCCCATTGGAACTTGAACCAGCTACAGTGTTCGGGTTCAATTTTATTATTAACGACAACGACGGTGCGGGACGAGAGGGCTGGCTTGAACTTCAGCCCGGAATCGGATGGGGAAAAGAACCCTACAACTATTACGGCGCTATTCTTGGAGAAAAATAGAAAAAAGGTTGAGATTGCTTTATTGTCTTTTCCCTTTAATCCAATAGATGTCTGCCGTCTCGATCTGAATGTAAACTTATTCAATGACATTTCTTTAAAGTATTATGATAAAATTCTTTCTTTTTAGAACCCACTTTTACACAATGTATTTTATCATATACAACAGCACGATACAAGATTGTCTCGAATTATAAAAGGAGCAATGAGACCGGGGAAAGAACCATGTTAACGGATAATATACTCAATTTGATAGGTAACACACCGCTTGTGCGGCTCAGAAACGAGCGCGTTTTCGCGAAAGCCGAATATCTCAATCCGGGCGGGAGCATTAAAGACCGGGTGGCGCTTGCCATGATCGAAGGGGGAGAACGTGATGGGAAACTTCGACCCGATTCCATCATCCTTGAACCCACGTCCGGGAACACAGGAATCGGGCTTGCCCTTGTCGGCAGGTTGAAAGGTTACAGGGTGCGGCTCGTGATGCCCGAAGGCATGAGCGAGGAACGAAAAAAGCTCATTAAGGCATTAGGTGCCGAACTGATAATGACACCGGACGAGGAAGGACTTGCCGGCGCGGTAAAAAAAGCCGAAGAGATGGCACGGCAAGACCCCAGAATCTTTGTCCCGCAACAATTCGAAAACCCTGATAATCCGCGCGTTCATTACGAGGAAACCGCGCACGAACTGTGGCGGCAGATGAACGGTGATATCGCCTGTTTTGTAGCCGGCGTGGGCAGCGGTGGAACATTGCAGGGTGTGGGTAAGTTTCTCAAAGAACAAAGAGGGGAAATCAAGGTCGTTGCGGTCGAACCAAAGAATGTCTCAGCCCTGCTCGGGCACGAACCCGGTTTGCACCAGATTCAGGGGATCGGCGACGGGTTTATACCCGGCGTCCTGAATGTCGCCCTCGTAGACGATGTCATCGAAGTGACCGATGAAGATGCGATCGAGACTACACGCGAACTCGGGCGCGATTTTGGTTTGCTGGTTGGTATATCGTCTGGTGCGAACGTATGGGCGGCGCGCCAGCTGGCGAACAAGATGGACGGCAATGTCGCAACCGTACTTCCTGACCGTGCCGAACGCTATTTCAGCACCGCCCTGCTATAAACCGTTTTATGCGTAGGTGTGGAGTCCGCCGCCGAAAATATGCAGATACGATACGCCGAACCAGGTGATCAGAACGGCAATGAATCCCACTATTGAAGCGATTGCGGTGACTTTACCCTTTTTTCCCATAATCAGCCGAAGGTGAAGAAAGCCTGCGTACACGAGCCAGGTTATAAGCGACCATGTCTCCTTCGGGTCCCAAGACCATGCTGCGCCCCATGCGGTATCAGCCCATACGGCGCCGGTCAGGATACCAATAGTCAGAAGCGGCCAACCGATCTGGATAAAGCGGTAGTTGAGTTCGTCGAGGAACGATTCCCGGGGTAACAAGCGCTGGACTTTTTGGGGAGCTATTGCACGACCAAGGAAGAGAAGGCTTACTATAAAAGCCAATCCGAACGCCGCGTAAGCAAGCATGCAGGTTATCACATGATAGGTAAGCCATGCGGAATTGAGCACCGCCATGAGGGGAACAATTCGCGAAAACGTCGGCGGCATCATGCTCAATACGACCAGGATTATGAAGGCAAGGAGCGCACTTATTCCGCCTATGATACCTTTTCGATTGTATAGTTCGACAACCAGGGCGATGAGGACAACTGCGCCGGTGAAAAAAACAAGCGACTCGTACATGTTTGATAAAGGAACAAATCCCGCCAGTATCTGGCGTATAACGAAACCAGCGAGGTGTACCAGCAGCCCCAACAATGTCAAGACCATGGCGCTTGTATAAGTCGTGGGGGTTCGTTTGAGCAGGCACGCAAACCAGGCACAGGAAGCGATGAAGAATATGCCCAGCGCTATCCTGAAAGGATTTATACATGCGTAGAATGAATCGAGATTCAAGCGCCATTCCGACGGATAAGCGGAATAGCGTCTTCGGGCTTCCTTTACGAATTCATCGACCGCTTTCCTTAATTCGCTCTCGTTCATATCCCCTCCGAAAAAATGTCTTAATCCTCTATGGAGCGCCATAATATTAAGGTCAGTACTGCCCTCTTGCCCGATTTTTTCAAAAGGGCTTTCCCATAACCGTTCTTGCGGTTCCTCCGGGGGTATAATTTTAAGCCTGGATTGCAACGCCATGAAACGCATTGCCCGCGAGTAGATCAAATACGCCTCTTCCCTGAGTTTTGCATGTTCACTTTGGTGAAAAAGCCGCTCCAGCTCTTCCCGCACATGGGGCGCAATGATGGTCTCGACACTCAAATATTTTTGGCGTAATGGCAAGTTCAACGCCTCTTTCATCTGGTTCATCTTAATGGGAATAAGTTCTTCCTTCTTCCACTGCTCGAATTCATACATCATGCTGAGCACTGCGTACGTGGGAGGGAACGACATTATCTTTTTCCGTCCTGTTATATAGAACAACTCGTTTTGCGAGACGGAATCAATGGTAGTGATAACCCCTTCATATTGAACAGCCATCTTGCCAACACCGGCAGCCAAAAGCGATTCGGCTTTTTCCTGCATATCAGGTGACTGAGCGGCATAGAGCGCGCCAGTCAGAAAAAAAATGATCAATATCTTATAATGGATTCGGTTCACTCTTGTTTTTCTCCTTGAGGAAATCAAATTTATCTATCGTGTGTTGCCAATGTCGCAAGATTGAGCGTGATGGGTTTCGGCACACGAGTGCAAGGTAAAGGGTTTGGGATGCACTATCAAATAATCCAGCAATACGATAATATGTGATAAAATAGATAAAAAAGGCTCCCGCGACAATGATAATGCCCCCCAAAAAAGTAAGCATAGTGGTGGGTTCTCGCGATATACCGAGCACGGTTGTGTACGCATGCACCGGTCTTAGCACTTTAACGCTGAACGCATCATCGCCGGTGACAGCAGTTGTCGAGGGTGTAGTTTGATCGTTGTAATTCTCCAAAGGATAAAAAATTGCCTGTTGTTCATTAATACCGAGGCTATAGGTCCCGAGCTCTTGCTGGTCTGTGCGAGTCGAAACTTTTATAGTGACGCTGCTGCGGGTTACCGATGAGGCCGCATCATAGTCGAGAAATTCGAAATCGAACATATCACCGTCTCGTCCGCCGATGCCGCGAAACTCTTCGTTAAAAAAACACCAGCGTTCGCTTAAGGGTTCGGAATTTCGAGAGACCAAGATATGAACGGCGGGATTGTTGAACTCCTCCGAGGCGGTATACACCCGCATGTCGGCATCCATCTTGAAATCAGGGACAAGGAGTGTCGGGGTAAAAGAATAGGCGCCGGCGGGCACTTCCACTCGTCCGCTAAAGAGTACTTCTCTTTCTTCTTTGTCGTACCTTTCCATGCCTTCTATCTTCCATGCATCGTTTATGTTCACCCCTTTTACGGTTAAAAGCAATTTCCGTCCCGTTTCTTCCTCGGAGAATTGGACAGGGACGGGTATTCCCGGTGAAAGATCGACGGTAACGCTCTCACCCGGATATTCCCTTTTTTCGAGTTCAACAAGGTAACGGGCAACCGTGGGGTTACGATTGAAATCCACCTGGTGTATCTTGAATCCCTTGAATTTCAGAGGTGTGGTCATATCGATCGTATGGATTCTTTTCTTACCGGGCGGATCAACTTCAACTACCGAAGAATATGACTCGGGGATTTCACTTCCCGGATATTTCACTTCGTCGAAGTCAAGGCAGCGAAGAGAGAACCCGAGAGGGCGCTCCTTGTATTCCAGTTTGCCGGTTTCTTTATCTTCTACAGGTACGAGGAAATGATTCACTGTCTCTGTCTCAGCTACAACAATTCTTCCGCGGGGAACAACATATCCCACCTGCATGAGTATGAAGCGGATTAGACCTGAGAACAAGATAAGGAGTATACCCATGTGGAGTATATAAGAACCCATGCGATTAAGCACGCCTCGCTGAAGAAGGAATCCCTCGTTATCGCCGTAGGTGGCGTTGATCGGAAATAAACGGGGAAGTTCCTCGAGGGTTTTTTCTTTTTGCTCCTCAGGAACATGTGCGATGAAAGAGAACTTCTGACGTTTATAGAAATCGGGTGTACGAGGAGGTCTGGCATTCCTGAACTGCCGATAGACTGAGGGAAAACGCCGGAGACTGCAAAAGAAGAGATTGAGCGCAAGGAGGCTAAAGAGCGCGGTGAAGAGCGGGGAACTGTATAATGAGGCAAACCCTTTTGCAGGCGAAGGTGCGAGCAGCGTTCCGTATGCGGAGAGAATTATAAGTAAGGCGATCAATACAATCGCCGTATATGGTGAAGATACAACTTTATAAACCACGTGAATATAAATGTCCTGAGATAAAGTTTTCGTACAATGAATAAGATACTTAATCTTTTCACATACGGCGTTGCCGACTCAAGCTTTAGAAACTATCGGGGTCAAACCTCAATTCCGAGTTTCTTTGATAAGGACCATAATATATGGCGTTCGGGGAACACTCCCTCCAGCATCATTCTGAAGGGCTGATATATAAATGATCTGACACCAAAAGTTTTTTCCTCTTTGCGGAGTAGGGTCGTACTTGCACTCGCACTCGCACGCCTGAGCGTTCGCGCACTCGGTCGTTTTTTTCAGAGTAGGGTCGTTCGGCCCGAACGACCCCCGGCGAAAGATTAAAACAAATATCATTTTTTTGAACCACGGATTTTCACTTATCTCCACTAATCTCTTTACCACTTAAAATCCCTTTTTTTCTTTAACCACGAATTACGCGGATTACACGAATAAAAAAATTTTCTCATAATTTTTTTCAACCGAACTCGCGTTCGCACGCTTCAGCGTGCGCGCACTCGTGAGCGTATAATATTTTAACGAAAAAAATAGTGATCGAACCACGGATTTTCACTAATCTCCACTAATCTATTTATATTCAATGCGGAGTCTGGTCGTTCGGCCCGAACGACCCCAGCCGGAAAAGCGTCCACAATAATCAAAAAAACATAAATTTTCGCTTGAACTTCTTACTGAAGCGGTGATTTAAATGGTTGTTATCAACAGGTGATATTCATCGGTGACTTAAACGGAAAGGCAGCATGTACGGGGATATGATAGGAACCAACCGGATGCGGGATTTTACCTATAATTTCGATGACCGCATGATCCAAGTTGCCAATCCCTGGGATTCGCTTGCAGATATTGAGTACGATGCCATGGGGCGGCGGCTGATTTCGACGGACAATGACGGCAACCAGACGCTGTACTACTACGACGGCATCCGCGTGATACTGGAGAAGACGAAACCCTCGGGATCAGGGACGTGGAGTACGTCGCAGGTCTACACGCTGCAGGAAGGTGCCATCGGCT
>CAZSMK010000119.1:0-25724 GCA_964608095.1 uncultured Candidatus Sumerlaeota bacterium
TCAAAAAGTACCCCTACGTCATACAAGGACTTGCGGCTAATCATACCCCGAAAAAAAGACAAAAAAAAGGTCTTCAAAGGGTAAACTGTCGAACTTGGGGTAGGGTATTTTCTGGTATTAACCTGAAACAATCAGACAGTGCCTTTACGCGTAAGGCGTGTTCGCATCTTTCCCCACAGTCTGTAAACATGATAGGTGTGTTTGTGCATCTGGCGTAAAGTTCGTTGGTATGGCTCTTCCGGCGCTGATGGTCCACTGCTTTTTTTCGCCAGGCACAGGATACTCAGCAAATAAAACCATCGATACGTGGAGAGGCGCGTTTCGAGAAAGAACGGCGAAAAGCCAGCCTCAAACAAGGTTTGCTCGAGCGAGCCCTCAGAAAAGAAATTCACATGCGTAATAAAATTTTTGAGATTCCTGTATTCTCTGAAACATCCCAACGGCACTTCGAGATATAACACACCTTCATCGCTGAGATGCTGTTTTAAGTGAGCAAGGGCTTGAACCGGTTCAACTTCGTGCTCGAGAACGTGGCAGTAGAGTATCGCATCGAAGGTATCATCAGCAGAAATATCCCGCACATCTTTTCCCAGATAGGTGACATCCCTGATCATAATACGCGGTTCATAATCAACGACAAAGCAGTCGTTTGTTCCGCTGAAATATTTCAAGTTGTAGCCGGTTGCGCCACCCACGTCCAGGATGCGCTTTTCACTCAGGGGATGATGAGTTTGGAACAGCCTATAGATGTCTCGTGCACGCCGATAGTCCAGGGGAAACGCCTCCTGTTCCTTCCCGTCTTCCGCGCCGTGATACTCGCTCAAGATACGGTACTTTGTAGCCATCTCTTCCTGTTCCCAGCGCGGATTGAAGAAAATGAAGCCGCACTCTGTACATATATGGAACGTAAATTCAACCGGCTCGCTCGTTTTCACTATGTGCTTGAACATGATCAGGTTTCGTAACCGGTCGAAGAGGTCAGGGTTACTTCTGTAATCGCTATCCTTCACCTGCTCGACGGAAAGATCGCCCGGGTGGTTCACCTTTTTACTATATAAAGTCCGAAGCGATGCAGCGTTGCATACCGGACATCTGTCAATGGTCTTCATCCTCTATCTCCTTCCGTAGAGATTGAACGCAAAGGCTCACGCCTTCAGGAAGTATTCGTATATGATTGTTGCGGATGTGTTCGTGTGTCTGAATCTGAGTCGTCATGAGCAAACCTCAACCAATGAGAGCGGATTTATTCCGGTGAGGACGTTATTGTACGATTCCAGTACCATAAGGCAGGTTCTTATTAATCGTGACTGGCAGAATTCCGCGCGCTTTGACTGTGCCAAACAGAATCTCTGAGGTTGCCTCGAGTATTTGCTCGGCGTTTCCATAAGAACATATAAACGCGTCAACTTCTGGTAAATCATTTATAATATACGGGTTTCCAAACGAGATTGCAACAATTGGTTTGTTGAGGCGTTTGAGTGAAGTGATGAGGCGCATCTGCGCAGGATGAAGTTGAATATCACCTTTGGCGATGAGGATTCGAGGATAGAGTGCAAGGACGATGACGTCTGCCGAGCGGGCAAGCTGGAGGGCTTTATTCACCGAGGCAGGTGTGCATCGGTCTCCGAGGAAAAGGCTTCTTACACCCTTACCCTGTCGTTTTGCTATCTTACCGAACGAATAATTATCGCGCCAGACCATCAGCTGGCCTTTTTTGTTCACCATGCCGATAACGGCTGCCTTGATGGTCTTGTCAAGTGGGAGGATTTTGTTACGGTTAATCGCCACCGTTACGGACGCCCGCGCCATATCGAATGCCGCCCTTCTATGTTCTTCAATCCCCACGCACGCCTCGACTCTGTCCTCATCGATAGTTCGACGCTGGTGAAGGTTCGCCATAGCCTTGAGCCGGAGAATGCGCGTAACCGCTTCATCAAGGCGCTGTAGTGAAAGGCGCCCTGTATTGAGTGCGTTGAGAATGGCATCTCGCGCCCTCACGGGATTGGGCGGAATAAGAATAACATCACAGCCTGCCTCGAGCGCTTCTACTATCGCCTTCTCGGCGGACTTTTCGCCGACTACACCTCCCATGTCCATGGCGTCGGTGAATACGACGCCATCGTAACGCCTTCTCAACCATCCGTTGATAACCAAGGGAGAGAGGGTAACCGGTCGTTTAATCTTGTCCAGTGCGGGCATCCAGATATGTGCGGTCATAAGAGAGTGAACTTTGCCGGAGTTGAATAACTGTTCGAAGGGATAAAGGTCTTTTTTTCGCAGCTCTTCTATGGAGCCCGGGACTTCGGCAAGACTCTTATGTGTATCTATAGTGGTGGAACCCTGCCCGGGAAAATGTTTGATGGTGCCGATAAGGCCCGCCTCGTGTGCGCCGTCAAGCCATGCTTCCGCCATGCGCGCCACAACCCTCGGTTCTTCGCTGAATGATCGGACGTTAATAATTGGATTGAGCGGAACAGTATTGATATCGCACACAGGTGCAAATGCGACATGCACACCAATGGCGCGCGATTCGAGTCCCGTAATCCTGCCCTGGAGTCGTGCGAAATCAGGATTTCGTGTCGCTCCCACTCCCATGGCAGGTGGAAATTCCGTCGCACCCTCGATAAAAGTACCGACGCCCTTTTCGAAACTCGCCACCACAAGGAGGGGTAGAGCGCTTATCATTTGGAGATGATTGAGTTGCTCGGTTGCGTGCCGGGGTGTTCCCGGCTGCAATGTCACGCCACCTGGTTTCAATGTCTCGATAATCTTCTCGGACTGGTTTTGAAACGAACGCAAGTTGATGCATAAAACCTGACCGACTTTTTCTTCAAGGCTTAACGAGGTGAGGGTGTGTGCAACCCAGCCTTCATCAGGATGGGCGATTTTTTTAGGCATAGCCATAATTCGGTTCACTGCTCCGCTGTCAAAAGAAAAAGGGCGATGAATCTGCTCATCGCCCTTCACGTAATTGTGTCTTTTCGATTAATCTCCTTGTTTATTCTTCGGTTCGTAATCGTAATCTTTGAGATTGCCGCTTTGATAGGCTTCGTACGCCCCTAAATCGAAAAATCCATGACCGCTGTAATTAAAGAGAATTACCTCTTCCTTGCCTTCCTTTTTGCATCGTTCCGCTTCTTCTATGACGGCGCGAATCGCGTGTGCGGTTTCCGGTGCGCAGACCAATCCCTCGGTTCGGGCAAAGGTCATTGCGGCATCGAAACACTCCAGCTGATGATACGCTCGGGGCTCCATCAGTTTCTGGTCGCAGAGCAGGCTGATAAGTGGCGCCATCCCATGATAGCGAAGCCCGCCCGCATGAATTCCCGGTGGAACAAAATCGTAGCCCAGTGAATGCATCTTCAACAACGGTGTGGTTTTTGCGGTATCGCCGTAATCGTAGATATACGGACCCTTGGTGAGGGTGGGACATGCCTTTGGTTCTACTGCGATAAATCTCATGTCAGGTTTGCCGCCCAATTTCATGGGAATGAACGGGAACGCCAGGCCGGCGTAATTACTGCCGCCGCCGACGCAGCCGATCACGATGTCGGGCTCGACACCCGCCTTCTCCATTTGTTTCTTCGCCTCGAGCCCTACGATGGTTTGATGCAGCAGCACATGATTGAGCACACTGCCCAGTGCGTATTTGGTATCGTCTGCGATAGCGGCGAGTTCGACCGCCTCGCTGATAGCCATGCCCAGACTTCCCAGACATTCGGGGTCTTTCTCGAGTACCGCTCGGCCTGCATTGGTCTTGGTGCTCGGGCTGGGGGTGACGTCTGCGCCCCAGATATGCATCAGGACTCGACGGTACGGTTTCTGCTCGTAACTGATCTTTACCATGAACACGCTACATTCGAGACCGAGCATATAGGTGCCGAACGCCAGGGCGCTGCCCCACTGTCCAGCGCCGGTCTCCGTGGTCAACTTCTTGACCCCTTCTCGCTTGTTATAATAAGCCTGGGCAACCGCCGTATTGGGTTTGTGACTTCCCGGCGGGCTTACACTCTCGTTTTTGTAAAATATTTTCGCCGGCGTGTCCAGGAACTGTTCGAGACGAGATGCTCGCACAAGCGGCGTAGGGCGCCAGATACTCAAAATATCCAGGATCTCTTCAGGAATTTCGATCCAGGGTGCGGTGCTCATCTCTTGCGCTAACAATCCATTCGGAAAAATGACCTGTAATTTTTCCGGCGCGATCGGCTCCTGTGTAGCCGGATCAAGCGGAGGCGGCGGTGGAACGGCAAGGTCAGGTATGATGTTATACCATTTCCGCGGCAACTCTCGTGGGCTTAATATAATCTTGCTTTGCTGGCTCATGGACTCCCTCCTTTTTCTTTAGAAGTATCATTATATAAAAGAGAGGTTGTTCTTATCAACAGAGAGGTCAAAAAACAAGAACTATTTTTATTTTTTCTTTTTTTCGTCACGCAGGGATATCACTTAGTTTAATTAGACATATCCTCTTGAGATGTGAGATTATACACAATCGAGACGCCAAAAAAATGAATTTCCTCTTTACTTTTTGGACCCTCTTGTAGTAAAATTAACTTGAAAAAAATCATAGAGAAGAAGTTGCTATGCGTGGGGGCGATTTGGTTTCGACGGGTTTATTCGCTCGCAGAGTGGCAAGCCGGGGTCGTCATCGTCCTCGTTAACAAAGATGGCACCAAATTTAACTGCAGAAACACCTGTTGCAGTTGCTGCCTAATTGAATAGGTAGCCGTGCTCCGGACTGCCTGTCCGTGGCGGTCTGGAGGGCGTCGATTCAAGCGGACTTGGTCGGCTGATTTTGCCTGAGGTCGGTTGACGAGATCTTATCGGGCTGGTTGGTTCAGGAGCCTGCCTTTCGGCGTCGGACCAACGAGACCTCAAGTAGGAAGGCTAAGCTTGTAGACGCTTTGTGGGTGAGATTCTCGGACGTGGGTTCAATTCCCACCGCCTCCACCAGACTTTGTCATGGCTCATGCCGGCAAGACGAAGGAATGGGCCTGATGAGCCCAATGAGCCTGATGTGGCGGAGTTATCCTTATAAGATTCCGCTATTTGGTTCGCCGGCAGGCGTGCCACATAAGGCCAATGGAGCCATAACTCCTATATGAGAGAACAGCTATGACCAACAATGGTTTTCTTCCTCAAAAGGGCAAGTACAAAAGCCTGATCTCTTACCAGAAGTCGGTCATTATCTATGATTGCACCTTTATCTTTTGCCAACGTTTTCTCAATAAGAGTGATCGAACGGTCGATCAGATGGTGCAGGCTGCAAGGTCAGGTAAGCAGAATATTATCGAGGGGGCTAAAGCGGCGGTTACATCCAGTGAAACCGAATTGAAACTTACCAATGTTGCCCGTGCCAGTCTGGAGGAATTGCTGGAAGATTACAACGACTTCCTTCGTGTCCGAAAATTGCCAATTTGGCGAAAGACCGACAAAGAAGCAACTTATGTAAGAAAATTAAGCTCGGGAAAAATACCACCACCCTCCATCAAAACACATAAAACCAATTTGGCCCATACCTCCCATAACCAAGCACTCCCCTCGCATAGCGATCGCATTCACGAGATATTTCTTCACTTTCTTAAAACCCGCCCTCCGGAAGTATGTGCCAATATCATGATCTGCCTTATCAACCAGTGCAATTTCCTCCTCGACCGCCAGATTAAAAAACTCGAAGAAGATTTTACCAAAGAGGGCGGATTACGTGAGCGAATGTACAACGCGCGAGTGAATTACAGGAAAAATCACAAGAGACCATCCTGATTTTCCGCTGAAGAGGGATACCGCAGAAGGGCTTTTCGTCGGCTCACCACCCCGCCCCCTGCATAAGGCCCATACGGTCCATTGGGCCCATACCTCCCATAGCCAGGCTACCCCTGAAGAGGGATACCGCAGAAGGGCTTTTTGTTGGCTCACCACCCCGCCCCCTGCATAAGGCCCATACGGCCCATTGGGCCCATACCTCCCATAGCCGCTGAAACCATTCTTCACCACCCCATTTTTATTGTTTGACACATAATGAACGCTACATGTAGAATGAACGTTTGTTCATTTTGTGAACATAGATTTTTCTGTTTGAATGACCATTCATGGGAAATAGGACATGACAAATTCTGATAATGAAAACCTTAGCCGAAGGGAGCGCGAACGGAAACTCCACCGGCAAGAGATACTGCGAGCCGCTGAGCGTGTGTTCGTGCGAAAGGGATACCAGGCAGCTAACGTGGAAGAGATAGCTCAGGAGGCGGAGTTCTCAGTCGGTACCCTGTATAATTTCTTCAAGAGCAAGGAAGAAATGTATATTCGGGTCGTTGAGACACTCGCCCATGATTTTATGGATATGTTGGAGGAGCGCGTCCTCAGTCAAGCGGAGGCAGACAAGGCAATAGCGTCCTTGATCGAGTTACGCCTCGAGCATTTCGACAAGCACAAGGGATTTTTCCGCGTATTCCTTGAAACATCGCCGGGCAGCCAGCTTGATCTGTTGAAATACCTTCCGGAGAGCTGTAGAGGGCTGTACGACCACTATATCGATTCGGTCAGCGGCATCTTCAAGCGAGGCGTGCAGGATGGTCAGTTCGAGGACATGGACCCGCTCTATCTGACGCTATGTCTCGAGGGAATACTCAACGCGTTTGCCACATACTGGTCCAAGCACGAGCCGGAGGAGCCGTTTGAGACGCGTGTCGAGAAGTTGAAGGAAGTATTTATCGGGCGGTTGCGTCCCCGTGCGGATGAAGACAGCATAGGAAAAAACCGTCAGCAATCTGATGAAGTATAGGGTTATGTCTAAGACAAATTCAATATCAGGGTATAAGATTGCCATGGAATGGTGGCGGGTACCTATTCCTGAGCAGATTCCTATTTCGCGGCGGCTAACAAGAACATTAGTCTGGACGAGATTTTCCCGCCACATTGACACGAATGAAGGAGAACGCAAATGAAGAAATCGTTGACTACACTGCTCTGGTTTCTCGGACTGGCAGTGATCCTTTGGGGAGGATGGCAAGGTATGCGATACATGCAAAAGAGCCAGGAAGTAGAGTTGAAGGCGCCGGAAGCCGAGAGTGAGTTGGGAGCGATAAAAGTGGCGGTACATTCTGTGGAAACCGGCTCGATATCGCAAGATGTATGGATTACGGGGGAAGTCCGAGCATTGCAGAGCGTGGATATAGTGCCGAAGGTGTCGGGGCGTCTCGAGCAGTTGCGGCTTTCCGATGGCACGCTCATCGAGGAGGGCATCGAGGTGAAAGAAGGAGAGACCGTCGCCATAATCGAGCACGAGCAGTATGCGGCAGCGGTGCGGGCGGCAGAGACGGGGTTGGCGGTAGCAAAGGCGGCGCGTGAAATCGCCCGGGTCAATCTCACTGATACAGAGCGCGAGAAAAATCGCTATGTCGAACTGTACGCTGCAGGGGCATGTACCCAGCAGGAGCTGGACAGGGCGGTAACGGCATACGAGCGAGGGCAGGCGCAGCTGGAGCAGGCGGAAGCGCAAATTAACCAGGCTGAGGCGGCTCTTGACCAGGCAAAGATCAATCTCGAGGAATCGACCATCGAAGCGCCCTTCTCCGGGCTGGTCGTCCATAAGTATCTGGATGAAGGGTCGTTTGTCGGTCCCTCCACACCGCTGTTCAAGCTTGCCGATATCTCAGTAATCGAAATCACCGGTGGTCTTGCCGGCATACATTATGAAAAGCTGGGTATAGGCGAGACGAAGGCTATCATCGAGGTGGATGCCTACCCGGAGGAGCGTTTCGAGGGAACACTAAGCCGGATTCGGCCGGAGCTGGATCGGGCGACTCGCACCGTGGTGGTCACCATCCGCATCGACAATCCGAAACACCGGCTGAAACCGGGGATGTACGCCCGTATACGTGTGCTGCTCGAAGAGCGCGAGAATGTTCCGCTCGTGCCTGACCAGGCGTTGGTGTACCAGGGAGGCAAGACATTGGCTTATGTTGTCAACAATGGCATTGTTCACGTCCGCGAGGTAAAGATCGGTCTCGAGGAAGGGGCAAAAAACGAGGTGCTCGAGGGGCTTCAGCCCGGTGACAAAGTAGTTATTCGCGGGCAGACGCTGTTGAGCGACGGCGTAGCTGTCGAGGCGGTTGAGGAGGTGAAGGCCCAATGAATCTACCCGAGACAGCGGTACGCAATCCCGTAACCACATTGATGGTGTTCGTAGGCGTCATCCTGGTAGGCATATTTTGTATAGTACAGATGCCGATCGATCTTTTACCGGAGATGGACATTCCCTCGATCACCGTCATGACACCCTACGAAGGCGCCGGGCCCGAGGAGATTGAAGAGAAGATCACGCAGCCACTCGAGAAGAGCCTTGCGACCGTCGAAGACCTCAAACACATCGTATCGACCTCGCGGGAAGGAATGTCCATTATTCGACTCCAGTTCGACTGGGAAGCGGACGTCGATATGCGTGCAAACGACGTACGAGACGCGATTGACCTTGCGCAGCGTATGATTCCCGAGGAGGCTGATCGCTCGCGGATTTTCAAACTGGATGTCAGCCAGTTCCCAATCTTGGTCTATGGCGTCTTTGCCGAGGAATCCTATGAGCGTCTCGAGGACATTATGGACGACGAGATCGCCAATTCTCTGGAAGGCATTCCGGGAGTGGGTTCCGTGGCGGCAATCACCCCACTGCGGCGCCAGGTCAATGTGGACCTGGACCGCGAGCGTCTGGCTTCCTACCAGTTGACACCCGATGATGTGGCTCGCGCTATTGCCAGGGAGAATTTCGAGCTCTCAGCCGGCAGCATCAAGGTAGGCGATACCGATTATCTCCCCCGCGTTCCCGCCGAGTTTGACTCTGTCGAGCCGATGAATGACATCGTGGTCCGCGCCAAGGACGGCACCATTGTTCGAATCAAGGATGTGGGGAGCGTCCGCGACGGGTTTAAGGATGTCGACTTGAATGTACGCATCAACGGCAGTCCGGGCGGGATTCTCCTTGTGCAGAAGCAATCCGACGCGAATACCGTCGAGGTCGCACGAAAGGTGCAGGGAAGACTGCAGCGAATTATGGCGAGCAGGCGCCTGCCGTCCGATGTGCAAATCGTGAATGTCATGGACAGTTCGGAAGATATCGAGAGGATGATCAACGATCTCCTTCAGACATTGCTTCTGGGCGGCGTGCTTGCGATAACGGTCGTGCTCGTTTTTCTCCGCCAGATTCGCGGAACGCTCATTATCGGGCTAACCATTCCCTTCTCGCTGATTTCCTGCGGTGTTATCATGTACCTTTTCGACTATTCGCTCAACATGATGACGCTCTTTGCGCTCACTGTGGCAATCGGGATGGTGTTGGACAACGCAATTGTCATCCTCGAGAATATCGTGCGTCATCGAGAGGAAGGCGAAAACCGACGTGAGGGCGCTGTATTCGGTGCAGCGGAGGTGAGCATGGCAATCATCGCCTCCACCTTAACGACGCTGTGCATCTTCTTTCCACTTCTGTTCGTGAAGGGCGTTTCCAGAATCATCTTCACCCCCTTTGCTATTGTTGCGAGCGGTGCGTTGCTGGCATCGCTCTTCACGGCGCTCAGCATGACGCCCATGTTGAGCTCACAACTGCTACCCGGCGGCTATGGTTCGACAACTCGCGTAGGCTGGTTTTTTCGTATCACGGAATCCGGCTTTGACAGGCTGTCCGAATATTACTCGCGCTTTCTTGGATGGTGCCTGCGGCGACGCGCAATAGTGATTCTTGCTGCCATTGCCTTGTTCGTGGGGAGCCTGGTGTTGCTTCCTGCCATCGGGTGGGAGTTCATGCCGCGTGAAGACCAGGCAAGCGTGCGCGGCACTATCGAGCTGCCGGTCGGCACGCGCGTCGAGCGTACCGCCGAAGCGCTTGATGCGATCTACGAGCTCATTCTTGAAGAAATCCCGGAGGAACAGATTATGGCGGTATTCACGCGCTGCGGCGTGAGCGAATCGAGTTTTGGCGGCGATCAGGGTACCCACATCGGCTCATTCGGCACTAAACTCGTTCCACGCGATGAACGCGACCGCCATGTCACGGACATTGCAGACGCTCTCCGCAAGCGGATTGAGACAATTGCACCCTTATACTCAATTGAGACGTTCCGGCTCGATATGAGTGATCCGATGTCCGGCTTGATGACGGGCGGTGAACAACCGCTCAGCGTCAATATCCTTGGAGATGACCTGGAAACCGCCGACCGGTTCGCAGAACGTCTCAAAAGCAAACTTGCGGCGGTTCCGGGAACTATCGACATTGCCACATCGCTTGAAAAAGGCGCTCCCGAGGTATGGGTTAATGTGGATCGCACAAAAGCCTCTTCGCTGGGATTGAACGCGTCGGATATCGCTGAAACCGTACGTTCGAGCATATACGGCAAGGTTGCCAGTAAATTTCGCGTGCGCGGTGACGAGTATGACATCTTAGTCCGATTACGCGAGGCGGACCGAGAAAATTTGGATGACCTCAATCAACTCCTTGTGCGTCTGTCCAACGGCGAGTTGTTACGTGTGGAGAATGTGGCAGAGGTCAAACGTGAGCTTGGACCGCTCGAGATCGAGCGCAAAGATCAGCGCCGCATTGTACGAGTCGAGGGCGATGTCCATGGGCGCTCTATCGGCAGAGTAATGAATGATGTGTATGAAATCATCGATAACAGCGACATTCCGCAGGGAATTGAAGTCACCCTGGGTGGTGAGAGCGAGGAACTCCGGGAATCTTTCCTCTGGCTCTCTATCGCGCTCGTCATCGGGGTGATACTTGTTTACATGATTATGGCGTCGCAGTTCGAGTCACTCATCGATCCTTTCGTGGTCATGTTCTCGGTGCCGTTTGCCTTCATCGGCGTTATCTGGTTCCTTTTTCTCCGCGGCTTCAGCCTGAACATCGTCGTGTTTCTCGGACTTCTCCTCCTCATCGGCGTGGTGGTCAACAACGCTATCGTGCTTGTGGACTACATCAACATCCTCCGCGCACGGGGAAGGTCCATGATCGAGGCGATAAAAGAAGCCGGACGCATACGCTTGCGTCCTGTGCTCATGACTGCCACCACCACTATGATGGCTCTTGCGCCTATGGCTTTCAAAAGCGGTCAGGGTTCGGAGGTCTGGAATCCACTCGGGACAACGATCATAGGCGGGCTCTTGGTCGCTACGCTTGTCACGCTTGTGCTCGTGCCCATTATCTATAGCATCTTTGAAAGCCATATTAAACCACTCAATCACACATGAGGAGCAGGCTATGAAACTGGTACTGATTGCCTACAATGAAGCGCTCGACGAGGAGGTCGGCGAGATTTTGCGTACACACGCCGTCGAAGGCTTCACGAAATGGACAAAAACTTACGGGCAAGGCAATTCAAGCGGTCCCCACATGGGCTCGCATATCTGGCCAAAGGTCAATAACGTGCTCGCAATCGTGACGGAAGACGAGACGGCAACACGGCTTCTTGAAGGCGTTCGCACCCTTCGGGAGCGTCTTGCCCATGAAGGCGTCAAGGCATTCGTGCTGCCGTGCGAGGATCTTACATAGTCGGCTGCTCAACCCTGAAGAGAATCTATTCTGTACGTTGAAAGGGGGAACATACGTCTTGCCCGATCTTGCCAGACGGCTTTTTCCCTTTTTACCTCCCCAATATTCGCTTCAGGGCGTCTATTGAAATTTCCTGGTGTGTAAGACCGCAGCTGTTGAGGATAAGGAGAAATTGGTTGCGGCGCTCCTCGGTTTCGAACTCGAATCCCAGCAACGCCCTGCCGATTCGCTCACCACTGTAGACATAATTGAAATAGCACATGTTGGCGATGTCCTTGACCTGTCGCATGAAATCGCGTAACGCTCCCGCACGTTCCGGAAACTCGAGCCGAAAAAGATAGGGGTTCGTGAACAGGTCCGGCTCGTAATGGATGATGCGAAACTCGACATCCTCCTGACCCGTGACGTCTTTGAACCGGATACTGGAATCGGCTAAACGCTGCGCGATTACCTCGAGTTCCATCGGCGATGCCTCGAGCCCGATCACGGGCCATGCACGTGTTGGGTCGGTTTTTCCATATTGCATTTCCACAATATTGACGCCGCTGATCAGCTCGAGCAGCGCGAGCAACGACCCGCCGCGCTCCTCGATCTCGAACTGAAAGTAGCGGCATCGAGAGGCGCCGATTTTCGCATGGCGCGCAATATAGGCAAGCTGACCGAAGTCAAGATTCGAACCTGTCACAATGCAGATCGCCTTATGTCCCCTTACTCGTTCCTTCTGCTTCATCAGTCCCGCCAATCCCATGGCGCCCGAGGGTTCGGGTATGCAACGAACCGATTCCCAGATGACCTGGATAGCGGCGCAGAGTTCTTCGTTGCTTACGGTGATGAACTCGTCGATGAGGTCTTTGCACAGGGGATAGGTAAGTTCGCCCGCTTTCTGCACCGCGGTGCCGTCCGCGAATACATCAACATAATCAAGTGCGACCGGTTTACCTGCCAGGAGCGCCGCTGCCATACATGCCTGACCATCGCCCTCGACACCCACGATTGTGATGTTGGGATAATAGGTCTTGAGCCAGCAGGCAACGGAGGCAGCCATTCCGCCACCGCCGATCTGGACATAGGCTATATCAAAGGGACCCTTTCCCGACATCACGATTTCATCGGCAAGCGTGCCCTGACCACCCATGGTGAGGAGGTCGTCGTATGGGTGTATAAAAACACTTCCGGTTTCATCGGAGACACGGGCAGCCTCATCCGCTGACTGGCTGTACTGATCACCGAACAGGACAACCTCCGCCTGGTGTCCGCCGAAATGGGCGACTGCCGCCTGCTTCGTCCTCGGTGTGGAGCGGGGCATATATATTGTCGCGTGAATACTCATGGCGCGTGCCGCGGCGGCAACCCCCTGCGCATGGTTGCCGGCAGAGGCGCACACCACACCGCGCTCACGCTCTTCCGGCGTCAACACCGCCATCCGGTTGTACGCGCCACGCCACTTATAGGAATGAATCGGCGAAAGGTCCTCGCGCTTGATGAACACTGCGGCATCGAATGGCAAGGCAAGCCTTTCCAGGGGAGTTGGGTCGAACATCGCATATACTCGTTCGCGCGCTTTGAGTATCTCGTTGAACAACTGCTTCCGCATATAACGTTATCCCTTTCTTTGCTGAAGTAAAAAATTCTGCGCTATGCACTCACAAAGTCTGTCGCATCCCCGGGGGTAAACAAGAATCCTATCCCTCAAAGCAGCACACGAGCAAGAATATTCCTGGGCGGTACAACTATTTTGCCGGCAAGGAGAATGGTTCGAATCAGGTTAGAAAAAATCGGGGAAGACCTTTTCTTCTTGCAACTTGACCGCGGGAATCCGACTGATCAGTCAGATCCGACCGATCGGTCAGATAGAACGTGGTTCTCACGTGGAGGCTTCATGTCCCTGACTACGATATACCGTTTCGGTAATCTTTTCTTTTAAAGACGATGCGTATAAGTTGTATGAAGCCGGCGACGGCGAGTACATACAAAACCCAACTCAATACAAGGGGGATGACAATGCTGCCTACACCACCCATGATTAATGAAATGATGAGAGCGCCGGGGATGAGGAAGGAGTAGCCAATCCACCCTGAGGTACTCAGCCCGGAACTGCCGTCTTCGACTCCAAAATAAAAGTAAGAGAACAGCGCCCACAGGGTGATGATCCCGATCGCGATAAGGTGTAGCGTGTATTTTTTCATCTTCATTTTTCCGGGTGGCCCTCCCTGGTTTCAGGTTTATAATTCTTGAGCAAAAGGAGATGAGTCGTGAAGGCAACGCCGATTAAGACGAGAAGAAGCCTGCACCAGAATTGCTTCGCGAACAAAGTCGCGGAAACGCCGATCGAGAACCACAGCGTTGTTATAAAGGATATCTTTGTGCGGCGGGGTAAGCCACGTCCTTCGCGGTAGTTCCTGAGGTTCTCGCCAAACCACCTGTTGTTGAGCAACCAGTTGAGGAACTTTTGGGAGCCGTGCGCATAGAAGAATGCAGCGAGCACCAGAAACGGCGTGGTGGGCATGATGGGCACAAACAGGGCAATAACACCCACGACGACACAGAGCGTGCCCAGGGCGATCAAGAATAATTTGACGATTTTGTTCACAACTCTTTTCTCTACTCAAATCTTATTATGACCAATCTGTCTTATATGTTCTATCTGTCCAATAGCCATGCAAGGCGAAGAAAAAGCTAAAAAGAAGTGCAAACTTTAAGGTTTGACCCCGAAAATTGACTTCTTCCGCGCCTTTATGCTGCACAGCGTACCCTCTATGAAAAGCCCAAGGAACACTATATAAAAAGGATCGATGAGAAATCGAAATCGGTAATTCTCCCCCAATTCCATCAGGTTGCCTACCACGCTCAGGTACACCACGGTTCCGGATAAATAGAGCAGGGTAACTCCAGTAGCGCGATTGTTGCCATTTTCCCGCCACGCCCGCGCGGTCTCTATGATTCCGTAGACAAAAAGAAAAGGTATCCCGATGATGAGAAACACGCCCGTCATAAGAAGTTTCCTCACATGATACCCGAAATCTTTAGTCTCGTCCTTTTTCCATACCGGCGTTAGAAATTGTCCGAACACTATTTTCTTATAGATCGAGTCCCACCCCCTTATGTGTTGCCTGTTTTTTTCCAGATACCAGTAATCGTGTGCCGGTATGACATAAAAGGTAAGCGAACGCATGATTCCTTTTAGATAGGCACGGGGAATATGAAACAGGACATAACAGGCGTCTTTCATATAGATGCCTGAAATTGTTATATATGCGATATTATTGAAGTTGGCGTGATTGCCGTCATGACTTTCTTCAAGGTCAAGAATGGGGATGCCGGTCTTCTTTATAGGCGGTATGAAGGGTTTGTAGCTCTCGAGTGGATAAAAAGGTGGTATCATGGCAAGGGGTGAAAGCTTACCCTGCTTAATCAAGTGCTCGCGTTCCTCGTCAGGCAACGAGAACGTTATCAACTTAGAAATGCCCATCCCTACCCAGGTGCTGCTCGTGAACTTTCCGAACACAAATGCGTTCTTCAAATACAATCCAAACACCAGTAGAAAGGGCACCAAGGCGATGAGAACTATTCGTTTCCATTCTTGTTTGAAGACTAACGCCGGCATAATCAAGACTGCCGCTACCCATACGAGGTGAAACAGGCTTCTCAGGTAGGCGATACACGCAATTAGCAGAAAAAAGAGCACAAGATCAGCGGTGTTCTTGTGCGATGCGTAGCGGTGGAGAAACACTGCGGAAAGTACCAGCAGAACCATGACGGGATAGGTGTAAAACAGCCAGTTCTCATAGAGAATCGATGCCGGGCTCAAGAGGAAGAGAGTCACCAATGCAAGACTCAGCAGTGCGGAGATACCCAGGCTGACCATGAGCAGGAAAAACGACAGGGAAAAGAGCAGCCCGAGCAGAAGATAGAATAGATGAATAAGCGTAGCCCAGGATAATGGTTCGAGTTTTATGACTATGCCGAGCGCAAGGTTGAAAAGCGGGGGTTGTGAATGGAGATAATACACGCTTCTGAGCAGGTCGTTCTTGAGAAGCGGAATGTCCATAATCTGCCAGCTGTAGGTGAGGGGAGAGATATCGAATCGAACGCCGGCGATATAATAAATCAGGCGTGTAGCAAGAAAAATAGAAAGAACGGCGAAAAGCCATGAGCGGTTTTGTTTCAAACGCGAGGTGTATGTATCGAAGTAAGGTTTTGTCATTATACTTAATTGTATGGGCGGTGAATATTTTTGTTCAATGTTGTGCTTTATTGTGAAAATTAGATTGAGTTATGGCAATTAAAATCTCTTAAAAGAGAGTAGAACTCCGGGTGGCGATAGAGAGAATGGCGAGACCGAGGATGGAAACGGCGTTAATCTTTGCCAATAGAACACGGCTCCTTTACAAGGCTTATATCGTTTTTCATTTTGACTCTTACGACGAAAAATTTTAAAAAGGTATTTAGTGCTTGTGTTTGAGATAAGATAGAGTACGATTTTTTTTCTTTCCTCTCGATGATATAAATCCGGGAGTAATGTGTTGTAGAATCCGGTTTTTGACATTGCACAAGAAGACGAAAAAATTATTGATTCTCGGCTCGACAGGTTCCATAGGTCGCCGATCGCTTGACGTGGTGCGGGACTTTCCTGAGGCGTTTAAGGTCGTCGGTCTCTCGACCAATAAAAACGTGGATTTGCTCAGGCAGCAGATAGATGAGTTTGACCCCGGGTATGTGGCTGTCGCGGACGAAGAGACAGCCGCCAGGACTCGAGGGCAGCTCGAAGGTTCCGGCACAAAACTCTTCAGCGGTGCGGATGGCTTGTGCGAGATGGTTAACGCCGCCGATGCCGATATCGCCCTTATCGCTACCGTGGGTATTTCAGGATTGTATCCCACCATGACGGCAATCGACCGCGGTCTTACTATTGCCCTTGCCAATAAAGAGGTGCTTGTGGCGGGGGGCGAGCTCGTGATGCAGCATGCCGCCCGACACAATGTCGATATTCTGCCCGTTGACAGCGAACATAGCGCCATCTTTCAATGTATTGCGGGCAATTCGAGTTCCATGGTCGAGCGGATTATTCTCACGGCATCCGGCGGTCCGTTCAGAACCAGGAACCACGACCAGCTGCAGGGCGTTACGGTCGAGCAAGCCCTGGCGCATCCGGTGTGGTCCATGGGCGATAAGATTACGATCGATTCCGCTACACTTATGAACAAAGGATTCGAGGTTATCGAATGTAAACACCTTTTCGGCGTCGAGGTTGATCGCGTGGAGGTGGTTATCCACCCCCAGAGTATTATCCACTCGATGGTGGAGTTTGTAGACGGCTCGGTGATTGCACTGTTAAGCACGGCGGATATGTATTTGCCGATCCAGACGGCGTTGAGTTATCCGGAACGGTGGGAAAACGCTTTTCCACGGCTTGACTTTTGCCGACTGGAACAACTCACCTTCGAGCGTCCCGATTACGACACGTTTCCGTGTCTTTCGTATGCGTATGAAGCCGCCCGAATCGGCGGGACCATGCCCGCGGTTCTCAACGCCGCCAACGAGGTCGCGGTTGCCCGGTTTCTCAATCGCGACATCGCATTCACCGATATACCCCGTATTATTACGCACGTGATGCACAGTCATACACCCATACCCAACCCCGGTCTGGCGGATATCATGACCGCCGATGCAGGGGCGAGAAACGAGGCTGCCGCTTATGCCCTTTGAACTGATTGGTATACTTGGCGTTGTGTTCACCTTCGGCGTGGCGATTTTTGTCCACGAAATGGGACATTTCATCTTTGCCAAACTCGCGAAAGTACCGGTTGCCACCTTTTCGTTCGGCTTCGGCAAAAAGATAGTCAAATATAAACTCGGGGAGACCGTGTACGCGATCGGGATTATTCCTTTCGGTGGTTATGTTCAGATGGGCAAGGGGCAGGAAGAAAAAGCCCCTGAAGAGGAAGAAGCCGCACCAGCCGAAGAAGAGAAACCGCCGGAAGAGGAGGATGAAGAGGAGAAGCCCAAAGAGGCGAAGAAGGATGCGGCGACCAGCGGCATTATGGAAGACCTTGCCGCGCTTCGCGACATTCCTTACCTCTCGAAGATATTGATCTTTTCAGCCGGTGTGATATTCAACCTTCTGACCGCAATCCTGGTGTTGACGCTGCTCTACACCATAGGGTTTCAACGCGATGCCTTCTGGGAGGCGCAAATCGGCGAGATCACCAGTACCGAGGTTGCTGAGCGAATCCCCCTCGAAGAAGGCGACCGCATTGTCTCGATTAATGATCAAACGGTCAACGATTGGATAGATGTGGAAAATCTGGCGAGCGAGTATATGGCGAATCAGCCAAACGAGCCGCTCTTTGTGGTGATCGAACGCGACGGCGACCGTATGGATGTCAAGGTGCCCCTTTTCCTCGATGATGGCAGGACTTCCCCTGTGTTCTCCTATATTCAACCGCCTGTTCCTGCGTATATCGGCAAGCTGATTCCCAACCTGCCCGCGGAAAAGGCAGGGCTGAAACAAGGCGATTTTATACGGGCTATTAACAACCAAAGCATAGAAAGCTGGTTCGAGATGGCGGAGATTATTCGTACCTCACCGGGTGAACCGCTGAGGTTCAAGGTCGAGAGGAACGGTGAGATGCATTACATCGAGGTAACACCGCGGCCCGACCCGAAAAATCGCGACATCGGCGCTATTGGTATTATTATGGGTAATCCGAAAAAGGTCACTGAACAAAAGCCGTTTTTTAAATCCCTTGTTCATAGTGTCAACCTCTGTTATGTCATGACCCGGTTCCTTATCGCGTCCATAATCGACTTGATAAAGAACGCCAATTTTGCCATGGTGCGTGAGAATGTGGGTGGACCTGTGGCGATTGCGGTTCTCTCCTACAAAGCCGCGCAAAGCGGCTGGGCTGATTTCTTTAATTTCTTCGCCGTGCTGAACCTGTTGCTCTTCATTTTCAACGTGCTGCCCATTCCGGTCTTTGACGGCGGGCATATTATGATTGCCACGATTGAAGCCATAACCGGGCGCCCTATTCCGCCGAAATTGCTGGTGCGCGTCTTCAGCATCATGGTGATCCTGATTATCTCGCTCGCGGTCTGGGTGACCCTCAACGACATCCTCATGAACCTCTGGCGCTTCGGCTTCGGGAAGTGACTGCAGCGACTGCAGCGACTGCAGGGACGCCAGGGACCAAAAGGACAATGAACTTTCCTGCTTTTCTTCACCCTGACAGGCGATACATTGTTGTTAGTCGTTGCAGTCCCTGCAGTCGCTGCAGTCCTTTTGGTCGTTGCAGGTCTTTT
This sequence comes from uncultured Candidatus Sumerlaeota bacterium, assembly GCA_964608095.1. GTDB lineage: Bacteria > Sumerlaeota > Sumerlaeia > MWCT01 > JAGHBZ01 > CAZSMK01. Next base: position 18,839 of record CAZSMK010000119.1, read on the forward strand.
GAATCGTTGGCTGAGATGAGGTTTTTGTCCTTGCAGTCGCTGCAGTCGTTGCGTTCTTTCCGCTTCGCCTTTGTTCATTAGGATAGTTGTCCCATTGCGCGTTCTCGGTATATATAGTTACCCTATGCATAGAGAAGCAAAAGATTACCCGATAGAGCGAGTCCAGAATTGGTGTTTTCTATGGAATTTTGCACGTGTGATGCCGGTCATGAAGCGTGGAAGTGTGGTGAGTCCTCCGAGGATGCTCTGCTTTTTCGCCTATCGCCATCCCTGCAACATGCTCTTTTCACCCGCGTCTTTGCTTCCCGCAACGGAATCCGGGCGTTTGTGGTACGAAAAAACCCCGAAACTGTTTTTTTGCCCCCAAAATACCGTTTTCAGGTACCCGGAAAAAAGCCCGATTTTTTTTATTTTTTTCACTTTTTTTCTTGACACTTTTGCGTTAACTTGGGTAATCTGCCTTTAAGTTTTGATTATTTTACTACAAAAACCTTGAAAGGAGGGAAACAAGATGAGATCGAAACTTATGATTATGCTGTTTGCAGTATGTGCTTTTGCTCTTCTCAGCTCCAGCAGTTTTGCGAACGTGTTCGCAAGTGACGTGTCAGTCGACGTGTCAGCCATCGACCGTGGCGTGGGCGAAACCGCCACCATCAGCTACGTTCTGAACGATGATGCGGATCAGGTACTGATCCACTTCTTCCCCGCCGGCGATCCCAACAATGTGCAGCACACCATTGCGGGAACTACCAACCGTGGGTTGAACACGGTGGTCTTTGACGGCGGACTGAACAAGATTGCGGAAGGCACCTACGGTTTCAAAGTCGAGGCGAGTCAGAATCCCGGTTATGCCGATTGGACCAACATCTCCCCGGTTGAAACCTATGCCACCGACGTCTGGACAACGTCCACCTTTGAGTATGCAATCTCCAACAATGGTAACCAGGGTCGCGGCATAGCGTACCTCGGTAGCGGCAAGATAGTGCTTACTGAGACCAACCAAGCGGAAATGTTCCAGGTTCTGGTCAACGGTGAGGTTGATGAGCCTCTTGGCTGCCTTGCCTTAGATTCGTACGACCTCGATAATGACGGTGATACGGGAACGACCTGGACACTGTGCGATTATCTGGGACCGTACGATCTGGCATGCACCTCTGGTGGTGACGTCTTTGTCTGCCGGTTCGAGTCCGCTCCGGGCGGACCGGGAACCCCGCAGAACCAGATCTGTAAGCTTGACACCGCCGGTGGATTCCATACCCCCGTGGCTCAGCAAACCGGCAGCTACCGTGCAATGGATGCCGTTGATAATGGTACTGACGTCATTCTGTACGGCAGCGCAACCACGAGCGTATGGGACGGCGCAGCCGAAGCAAATGTGTTCACCTACGCGACCGACGCGAGGACAACCTACACGGTGCTCGAGAACATTACAGGCTCGTCCATGTCACACGCCATCATCGCCAAGGAAAGCAACACGGGCGGCGACGGCGACGTGGTCTGGCTGTGCAGCAATGTTGCTGGTTCGCAGCAACGTTACGTCCGAAGCGGCGGCGCATGGGCTGCTGACCCCGGCTTCGTGTTTTCTGTCGACTCTTCCAACGACTCATGGTGCGGCGGTGACTACGTCCAGGTCGCTGGTCAGGATTACATCATCGTAATCGTGAACGGTGATCCCCAGAAGATATACCTGGTTAACGGCGACACGGGCGCAGTTGTTGCGTCATGGGATCCTGCATCGCTGGGACTTGCCCGCTTACATTCGGGCGGCAATGGCGACATCGATGCGTTCGCGTCCTCAACTACCGGCTATATCTATGCCTATTTCTCAATGCCTGACTGGGATCTGGTCGGCGAGGTCTTCTTTGGCGTCGACGTGCCGGTTCGCAGCACCTACTACGACGACCCGAGCGGTATCGTGTCCATTAGGGACCAGACCGATGCGCAGTTCGGCCATATCTTTATCGCCAACGGCGATGAAGATGCATGGCCCTATGGCGCTGAGTCCGGCGAAGGTCTCTATCAGCTGAATGCTGATCTGTCGTGGGTTGGCGGAAGCGCCGATGCATCGTTTGCATCTGTGCCGAATCCCGAGGTTTCTCCATGGGATCCTAATGACAACTGGTCACCGTTCAAGATGGGACTGGGCGCCGATGATGGCGTTCTGTACGTCGGCTCCTACGGGACGCTCGATGAGAGCAAGTTCGTGTACCGTTACGACCGTGCGACTACGGGAACCAAGCTGATTCCTGAGACCCTTATTCCTTATCAGTGGTTGAGGTCTGGACAAAGCGTCGGCACAGGCGCATCAACCGTGCTCTATATGCTCGGTCATAGTGCTACCGGTTCCAGCTTTGGAAGCGTCTACGCGTTCCCGGTTGGCACAACCACTGAGAACTATACGGGTGTGGTAGATCAGCTCTCGACCGGTCCTTCACATATCGGTCGCGGCGACATGTACACCCCGTATCATATAGAAGTTGCTTCCGATGGACGCCTGTACATGACGAATTCCCGCTGGTCAGCAACGCAGACCGCTTTCGGCTGCGGTTCGACAACCGATACCGGTGTCAACTACTGGTATAAGAGCGTTGGTGATTTTCTGGATTATGAACCAGCAATGGGCACGGATATCGGTTACGTCCGCGATGCTGCGATTTACGAGGAAGTGGGTAAAGTGGCATGTATGGCTAACTACGTCTACCGTGCTGATTACCAGGGTCGTACTTGGTTCTTCCTCTTTGATATGTACGATGGTACTATTCTGGATGCGGTGCCTGTCTCTGCTCCGGGCGAATACCATTACTACTTCTATGGTATAGAGTTTGACCCGGCTGAGAATATGATTCTCGGTAATAGAGGTTACAACTGGGTAGAGATGTGGTCGCCTCCGGGTGCCAACGCCTATACAACTGTTGCACTTCCTACCGTCACAATCACAGCCACGCGAGTGGACGACTGGATGGTATTCTAAATCGGCTTTAATAGCGATTGATAACATAACCCTCGGCTCCTCCGGGAGCCGGGGGTTTTTTCTTTTTTGGGTGGGGCAAAAGGACCGCAGCGACTGCAGCGACTGCAACGACTGCAGTCCATGCAGTCCTTTTGGTCCTTGACCCTCATGAAATCTCTTGCACTTACTCATCCCTCTAAACTATGATCTTTTTTCTATATTGTGTCTGTTCGAGACGTAAACCCAAAGGAGGAGTTTGAGTTATGATAAAGCGCTTTATAGTCTTATTTGTTGTATGCCTTATACCTGTATTACTATGCCAGGGGAACGAAGAGGTGTATGCCACCTTTGACAGCGGCACAGTTACCAAAGCCGACCTGCGCGGTTATATCGATGCTAACAGCCGCGTGTTCCCCGCGACCGGGACACTCGTGGATTACAGGAGTAGTTACAATGACAAGGACTATGTCGAAAAAATCCTGGCAGATATAGCATTTGGAAAGATCGCGTCAGAGTACGTCGATGAAGAAGATCTCCGGAAAGATCCTTTTGAATGGTCGACATACAAGGAAATGAAACGAAAAGTTGCATATCGCTATCTCCAGCTCGCAGAAAGTCTCCCCCGGATACAGCAAGGGAGGAAGGATTATGAACAGCGGGTGAGGGACTTTTATAACGAGAACAGGGAGAGCCGGTTTACATTGCCGGCTGAAGTCACGTTCCAGATTATCTTTTTTAATCTTAAAGACGTTGATGACGAGGACGTGATCGAAGAGAAGCGCAAAAAATCTGAAGAGGTAGCCGGGATACTCGAGAAGGAGCCGGGAAGGTTCGACTCGCTTGCTGAGCAATATTCCGAAGCCGACTTTAAAGAAGGAAAGTTGAAGGCGATAGGACCGTATAAATCGAAGCAGCTGGACGACGCGCTTGAATCGGCGCTCGAAAAGGTCGAGGTGGGCGATATCACTCCTGCGGTGAAGACCAAGAATGGGTTTATTATAGCCCGGCTTGTTGATCGAAAAACGGCATACAAACCCCTTGAAGAAGCGCGTGAAGAAATCGTCAAGGAAATAGGGGGATTTTCCGGCCTTCCATTCGAGAGCACATTCTTTGTCGCGCTTGGCGGCAGGGCGGAACCCGAGGTCTATTTCGATAAAATTACCAGTGCGCCTGTTTCACGAGACGTAGTTGTAGCTGAGGGACAGGACTTGACACTGACAAACGGTGATATCCTCTTTTTATACAACGCCGATCAGGACTTCAACGCCATTCTCAAGGAGAAACCCGCCGAAGAATTGGTGGCAAAACAGTATGTGGGACCTGTATTTCGCGAAGAAACGGTCGCCCTGTCTGCGAAAAAGCGTGGTATGCTGAATACGCCGCGTTACACGCGGATGGAACAGGTCTCGCGCAACATGTTCCTGCGCAAGTATCTCATTAAGCAGTTCCGTAATGAAGAGCTACCGAAGGAGATTGCCGATCCCGACAAGGTCAAGGACATCCAGAAGTATCTTCTCGAAAAGCATGAATTTGAGATCAAGAAGGTACCGGGGATAGATGAGTTGTTCGACTGATCGGGGGAGCGTGAGTGCAGTTTTTCAGCGAATGTGAAATTCATTTCACGCGCATTCCACAAAAACCAACAACGCAATCGCAGATTGCGCGTATTCCACAATTGCAGGCATATGTTCTTCTGGCTCTACACGGAAAGTCTATCTAAAAAAAGGTCAGCTATTTCGCCAGCATAACCTTTTCGAGATCGTCAATAAATCCGAGGAAATCGTCTTTCGGGAAATCCACCGGCTCGTTTTTCTTTTGCTTATCAGCGGCTTCCTGGAGTTTAGCCATCCATTGTTGACCTTCTTCAATCGAGAGCAAAGCAGGTGTTCCTCTGAATCGTCCTCGGAAGCCCTCTCTATCTTCGGTTTCTCGTTTTTCCATAACCTTCTCGATCTCCTTGCCGCCCTGGACTTTTTCCCAGATACCCGTAAACCAGACGCTTGCAAAGGCGTAATCGCCAGCTTCGACCGTTTCTTCCAAAACCGCGAGCTGGTATTGAGGAACGATTTGTTTTTTCATGACGGACTGGATATCCCGCATTTCTTGTTCGAGCCGTGATTGCAATGAGGCGATATCTTTGTTCAGTTTTGTCAGGCGGGCATTGAGCTGGGGTAGCGACTCTTTTGCGGGGAAGTTCTCGAACCGATTCTGGATGTAGTTCAGGTTCTTTTGAATCCGCTGGATATCCTGCTGGAGCGGTGAGTAGGGGCGTTGTATGACCATCCCATGTGCCGCGTCGGTCGCCTCAACGGCATCGCCGACAAATCGGGCGGCTTCTTTCAGCGGTTCGTCTTCTGCATAGGCAAGGATTCCTAATCCGAAGATACACAGAGTCACTAAAAAAAGAATATCTCTTTTCATGGCGATTCCTCCCAAAATATAAGTTCGTTTAAGAATAAGGCTCGACGTCCCGAAGATTCTTCATTACACCATATATACTGCTACTATTTATCGTACTAAGGCGATGCATCGCAAGAAAAATCGGTAGAAGCATCGTTGTCTTGAAAAGAAGAAGGGGCGATTGAAGAACCGCCCCCGTTGTATGAGAATGCCTTAATGCGTATCAATAGAGGTGCCAGCCGGGAGAGCGACGACAGCAGGGACAGTATGGACAGCATGGACTTCAAGGACAAAAAAACACAACGTCCCATCCCGTCAGAGTGAAATAAAGAGCAGAGAATCTTGTTGTCCTTTTGGTCTTTTAGAGACTTGCCGTATCGGATTCGGTTGAAAAACTCGATTACGGCTCCTACAATGTTTTTATGAATAGCAGATTGTATATTGGCACCGCTGGATGGTCTTACGACGATTGGTGGGGCATCGTCTACCCTGCATCAGCTAAACGAAAGGGCTTCGATGAACTCCTTTACCTTGCCCGCTACTTCAACCTTGCTGAGATAAATACCACCTTTTACCGGATTCCGAATTTGCGCCTTATTTACAGCTGGCTTCGGCGTACGGAAAAACATCAGGACTTCCGGTTTTCGGTCAAGCTGTATCAAGGATTTACGCATAACCGGGAAACGCTCGACAACGAAGAGGTGAATGCGTTCAGGCGTGCGGTTCAGCCACTCATGGAGTATGGGCGGCTGGGAGTCATCCTGATCCAATTCCCCTGGTCGTTCAAGTACAGCGAAGAGAGCCGGGCATGGCTTGGACGGATTGTTGAACATTTCGAGTCGTTTCCGCTGGCGGTGGAAGTCCGCCATTCCTCATGGTTATGCAGGGAGTATTTCGATTTTCTCACCCAGCACGACATTTCGTTTGTCAGCATTGACCAGCCCATCTTCGGGCAGTCAATCAAGCCATCCGATTTCTATGCGTTCAACCGCAAGGCATACTTCAGGCTGCACGGTCGAAACCGTACGATGTGGTTCAAGGAAGAAGCGGGTCGGGATGAACGCTATAACTATCTGTATTCGGAAGATGAGCTTGCCGAATGGGTTCCACGGGTACGTAATGCCGAGAAGACCTGTGACGAGGTATACATTGTGTTCAACAACCACTTTGCGGGAAAGGCGGTGGCGAATGCGTTGCAGGTGAAAGCGGCGCTGACAGGCGAGACGTTTGACCTGCCCTCGACCCTGGTCGGGACGTATCCGGCGCTCTCATCGCTTGCAAAACCCGCTCCACCCGAGGCGCATCAGAAAGACCTGTTCTCGTGAGGGGAAGGTGGCGTGGGGAAAGGACTCAAAGAACCTCAGCGACTGCAGCGACTGCAGGGACTGCAACGACACCAAAGACCAAAAGGACGACCCAAAAGCCTGCAAGCCCGGAAGAACCCCCTCGACTGCAGCGACACCAAAGACCAAAAGGACGACCATAAAGCCTGCAAGCCCGGAAGAACCCCCTCGACTGCAGCGACTGCCAGGGCTG
>CAZSMK010000120.1:0-31784 GCA_964608095.1 uncultured Candidatus Sumerlaeota bacterium
ACCCGATTCCTGCACAAGATCGCCCGAAGCAGTTGGTGCAGAAACACTTTCTGTATGCTGTTGTTGCGATTGAGCAGGAGAGAGAATCCGAGCGGCTATAATAACGACACCTATAAGAAGCACAATCGCACAGACAATTATTACTATTCTCTTTTTTTGATTAACAAGGCTCATATCGGTTTTAATGCGGGAATTTCAGGAAAAGTTTAGGATGATCATACTATAGTTATAGGATGAGAATCAAACTTTTATATCTAATAAGAAGCGCTCTCTTCTAAATCGTTATGTTCCCGCATCTTGGACACTCATGTTTCCCATGAAGTTCTTCACCGCAGAAGTTGCAATATTTGGGTTTGGAACTATTCCCTCCGACAATCAATCCGCTCTGAAGAATACGGCGTTCGGGTTCCGGTAAATCCTCTTCACCATCGGATTCTTCACCGAACAACGTGTCAGCTTTGTCGTATTTGAATCTTATCAGATAGAGCGTTAAGTCAATGAAGTAATCAAGAAAATCAGGGTCTTCCTTATAAATGCCCATGTAAAGTTTGAGATTGCTTCTCAAGATGTTCTTAATCTCATCAAGAGAAATTTTTTCTTTACTTGTGCGAAAAGGTGACATCAGTTCCCTGCTTTCTTTTTAATATTGACAGTATAAAGGTCAGGCAATATCTATGTCAAACTGAGATTTTAACAACACTCTTAACTCTTTTTTTATCAACGATATAGAATAAAAGGTGCCGCATGAAATCAACGACTGGTACTTACCGGTTTTGATAAGAGTGAGGGCGTGACAGACTGCGCTTTGAAGATCAGAAAAACATTTCGCCTCGAGTCCCTTGAGAGAGGCAAGTTCATACACGAAACCGGGTGAAATTGTCCGCGGAGTCGGCGCCGGGTAGCAGAGCAACAGCGAATCCGGCTCTCTTTCTTTTATGATGTCAAGTATCGTTTTCACATCTTTATCAGCAAGAAGACTGAAGAGAAAGATCACCCGGTTTCCTTTTTTGAGCTCGTGATGTGTATCAAGCAATCCCTTTATGGAAAGTGGACAATGGGCTCCATCAAGGATGATTAAAGGTTTATGTGCAATTACTTCCACTCGACCGGAAAGATGCCATTCGTTGATTCCACGCACCACTGCATCATCGGAGATAGTTACATTCATTTGCCTGAGCGCAGAGACAGCAGTTAATGATGTGCGAATATTTTTGACCTGGTGTTCACCAAGCATAGAGGTGTGTAAATCCAGCTTCGAGTTATCCAGAGTAACCGAAAGTTTCTGTATATAATTCTCAACTATACGTTTGTTTACCTTAACACATTCCTCGCTGTGAAAGAGGGGTGCGTCGTTCTTCATCGCTGCATCTGCGACGATACCTCGTGCACATTCGTAAGTCTGTTCCTGTAAAACTACGGGAACGCCGGGTTTTATAATGCCTGCTTTTTCACAGCTTATCTCTTCGAGGCTTTCGCCGAGTAAGTGCTGGTGGTCATAGCTGATCGACGTAATAATACAGAGAAGGGGTTTAATAATGTTAGTGGCATCGAGTCGTCCGCCCACTCCCGTTTCAATTACCGCAAAGTCTACGGAACTTCGATTGAAATAAATAAATGCCGTTGCCGTAAGGAGTTCGAAGATACTCCGGAACAAGCCGGAATCCGGAGAACCGATCTCGCGCCAGACGTTACGCAAGACACTCATGATTTCGGCGAACTCGTCACGTGAAATCCACATCCCGTTTAGTTGTATCCGTTCTCGGTATTCATAAATATGAGGGGAGGAGTAAAACCCGGTTTTATAACCCGCCGCAACAAGAATGCTCGTAAGAAGCGAGCCGGTTGACCCTTTCCCTTTTGATCCTGCAATATGAATTAGACGCAATGAATCTTGTGGATTATGTAGATGGTCAAGGAATTCCTTGAAGCCTCCAAGAGAGTATCGCTCAGCCTGGAGTCCCTTCAACCCTTGCCGTTCATAATCAAGAAACCCATTGAGCCATTCTATAATCTCATCAAACCTCGTCTTTACTTTCTCAGTCATCTTTATAGTTCTATGGCTTGACAGTAATCCGGATTTTTTCCTTAATAAAGATTGCCAAAGGTTATTACGATATTGAACAATTATAGTATTCCATTGTCCGGGAGGAAGTCAATGAAACTGAGGAAAATTCAAATCGGCATAGGCGCCGTGCTGATCATAACGCTTTTCTTGTGTGGATGCGCATTTAACAGAAACCCGAAATTCGATGTTAGACCGGTTACGGGCGAACCGATTATGGTGAAACGATACCCAAAATATCCGGGATGGTTCGAGCTCTTGTTCTGGCAAACACGCGAATATCGTAAAAATACACGTGAGCTGTCTTATCTTCTTTCTGACGACCAGGAAAAAATTATCTCTCAATATGGTCAGCCTGATTACCTTCGAAGGGTCTTTTTCTCATCACGGGGAGATCGAGTTCATGAATGGTTGTATTGGGAAAAACAACGAGTGGTTCAATTTGTACAGGGAATTCTCGTGTGGGACGGACAGCTTACCGACTACGAAAAAACCATCCTTTTACATGGACGCCCGACAGACATAATGCTCACGACAACCGATGAGCTCAACACGCGAAAACTATGGATCGAGTACCGCCGCTTATTCGGCATGAGACACCGGTATTTCTTTTTTGTCAATGACCGTCTCGTGATGGCTAAAGAGGATATTTAATCGAGGACTTGAACCATGAATGTACTTAAGAGAGTTATCTTAGCCGGGACCTTATTATTAATCGGTATAGTGAGCTTTGGATGCCACCCGGAACAGCGCCGAATTATGGAACGCCGCTCCGCTATCGATCTCTATGGCGAAGCCACCAAGCTGGAAGAAGAACACAACTATCAGGAAGCCCTTGACCTCTTGCTTCAAGCCGCTGAATTGTCACCTCGCCCCGCTGTCTTTTATCACATCGGACATTGCTACCGGATGTTGGGAGAAAAGATGCGGGCAAGGGAATATCTCCAGCGCGCCCTTGATTCCGAGCCGGATTATACCTTAGCCAGAATGGAACTCGACGAAATCGAACGCAGCCTTCAGGTGGATTCAATAAAGGATACCGCATCTGAGAAGTTATACTCCCCCGCCGGGAATGATTCCCGTAATAGAGAAATTACAGCATCCGAAAAAAATAAAAGCCAAAACGTGAACCTCCAGGATTCGGAATATGTTGCCAATGTAGAATTCATCATGGATGAGGATGTTGTAGTTGCAGAATCGGAAGAGACCTCCAGAATGGTTGCACACGTAATAACTCCTTCCGAAGCGTCCCCCGGTCAGCCTGAGGAAAAGAGCGAAGTTCCATCCTATAACGAGGCAAAAAAAGTCCTTTTTCCGAAGCTGTATGGTAAAGAAAGGGAAAGAATCGACAAAGAAATCGAACAATCCGTTGAGAAGAGTGTTAACCTGGACGACCCCCTGCACTATCACTATGAAAAGGGGAACTATTATAAGGAACGCAAGTTGTGGCGAGAGGCAGTGAACGAATACCGCCTGGCTCTTGATGCCGATCCCGCTCATGCTGGTTCAATTTTGGGATTGGCTGAAGTATATGAAGAAACTGATGAATACGAGAAAGCCAGGACCTGTTTTGAGGAGGGACTCCAAACCTCTCCTGACGACGTCGAGATGCTCTTCGAAGCATCGGTGTTTTTCCTGAAACAGCAAAAATACGACCGGGCAATTACGTTACTGGAACGCATGGAGAATCTCCAACCTGACAATCCCAAGGTTCATAACAATCTCGGTATTGCATGGTTGCGAAAAGAACGCTTCGCTCTTGCGGAACAATCCTTAACGACCGCCATCGAGAAAGACCCGACGTTCGTTAAAGGGTATTTCAACCTTGGCATCCTCTATGATAGATACATCAAAGACATGAATAAAGCGCTCCAGATGTACAAGAGGTATATTGAATTAAAGGGCGAAAAAGCAGACCTTGCAGAGCGATGGATACGCGAAATCGAGGCGAAACAGGCGAGGGAAAAAACACTGTCTATCCCGGAACAATGAATACCGATGAATTTGAAATAATAATAGAACGCGATGGGACGATATATGTCAAATTTGAAGGAATGGAAGAAAAACAGGTGCGCAAATATCAGGAAATTATAGAAGAGGCAATCGGTCCTATACGCGAAGTCATCAAACTAACTGATGAAGGGACTCCGCCGGGTGGGGTCAGGTTTATCGCCAGGGATCAAAAAGAAATCGAGCAAGGTCAGGGTTCCTGACGGCTTCACTTTGCATCTATTCCTGCTTTTACATACCTGTTTCAAGCCCTCGCTTCTTTATTACACGCACACGATTGTCATAACGTTTGTCTTTTCAACCGTCAAAACTATTGACGGTATATGTCCTTGAATAGTAAGTAGGGTTTATATAATCGCCCTGTGAGTATTTGTGATATTTTTCTAACTTCATGGATAAGGACGTTTCAAAGTTATGGAATTAATAAGTTTACTCAAAGAAGCTATCGGGCTCAATGCATCCGACTTACATATTTCGCGCGACGTGCCTCCTACGGTACGTGTCGATGGCGAACTTAGATTTCTTGAATATCCACCTCTTCATCCCGAAGACTGCATGAAGCTCATATACAACGTACTGAACGATGAACAGCGGTCGCATTTCGAGATGAACTGGGAGCTTGACTTCTCGATGGAGATTCGAGGGGTAGGACGGTTTCGCTCCAACATACATCGGCAGCGCGGTACCGTCGAAGGCGCGTTTAGAATTGTCCACGAACAGATCAAGTCCATTTCTCAACTCGGTCTTCCTCAAGTCCTCGTTGAAATTGCACGTAAAGATAACGGTCTGATCCTTATTACAGGACCGACGGGGTCGGGTAAAACTACCACCATGGCGGCAATGATCGACCAGATAAACCGTGAACGGCGGTGCGTTATCGTGACTATTGAAGACCCTATCGAGTATGTCCATCGACCGAAATCAAGTATCGTGAAACAACGCGAACTCTTTATGGACACCAAGAGTTTTTCGACCGCATTACGTCATGTCCTCCGCCAGGATCCCGATGTCATCTGTATCGGTGAGATGCGCGATCTCGAGACGATAAGCACCGCACTCATGGCGGCGGAAACCGGACACCTCGTCATCGCCACCCTCCATACGCCGGATGCCGTCCAGACTGTTGACCGTATTATTGACGTTTTCCCCCCGCATCAGCAGCAACAGGTAAGAATCCAGCTGGCAAATACGCTTCAGTGTATCGCCGCCCAGCAGTTGCTTCCTGTCGCAGGCGGTGGTGGTCGCGTAGTGTCTGTCGAAATCCTCCTTGCCACTATTGCCGCCCGGAAGATTATTCGCTCCGCAAAAAGCGAACAACTTACCACTCTCATCCAGACCAGCTACGACCAGGGTATGGTTACAATGGACAAATCCTTGAAAGAACTATATCTGAAAGGGCTGATCACTTACGACATGGCAATCAGCAAGGCGAAATATCCCGATTCATTCGACGCCATCTAAAGACCCAACCGACTTCAGTGGTGCTTCTTTTCTGTTTCCTCGGGGGTCTCTTTTCTTTTCTTGATAGAATTTGCCGGGGGTAGATCGATTTTTGTTCGAATGATCCGTTCGAGGTCCTGTATCATGTGCCCTTGAATTGTCATTATGCGCGCCATGGCACGCACTTTGACGAGAATAATTTCGAGAGTAGCGATCCCCGCTATCACAAGGAGTATAATCCACGCCTTCAAAAAACGGAGATAGAGTTCTACATTTTTAGGGGGAAGAAGATAAAGTAGTGTAACCATAAAGCCCAACCCCGCTATAAAGAGCAACGCCATTACCAACACTTCCCACCACTTCATCTGAACCTGCTCGCGCAGTTGATAATATTCCAGAATATCGCGCGCCTTGAGCGTGGCAAACACTTCGCGGCTCAGCACTTCCGGATCCCTCGAATATGGCCTTTTCAGCATATATCTTTTCCACGCAATGTATCAGGATTCAGAACTTGTCACGATTCTTGTAACTTCGATGTCGATATCGTCGACGAAGGCAAATGCAGCGAGGTCCTTCAACAAAACCGTTCCCGTCAATTCGTCCACACCTTCTTCCCATTTGTCGATGCTGTCTAAAACGAGTGTCAGGAGAAAGCGATCCACCTCGCCATGGATAGGACGTTCGATGCTATATTGCCGGGCGCCCCATTTCTTGAACTTCAAAAAATTCATCTTTGCCCAACTTTGAAGCTCCGAGATGCTCTTATCCGGCATCAGGTGTATGCTATACACGACTCGGTACATGAATTCTTTCCTTTTCTATAAAAGCTACTTGTAGCATAGGACACTCAGACCGAATAGGCAATAATGAAATGGAAAGCAAATAGATATCTCATCCCTCGCGTTTCCCTCTGAAAATAGTTTCAGCGAATCGTTGCTGAGTATCTTTCAAGAGGTAACAGCGGGGGAGTATGTAAGAGTCTTAAAATTCATAAAACCCTGCTGTTGTATATCAGTCGGATATGTCGGATCTGTCCGATGGAACTTTTTGTTTCGCAATGTTCACCCCCCTGACAGTCGAATAAATCAATCCTCGAGACCGAGGTAAGAGGTGCAATTTTTGAGATTTGATTCCGAATTCATTTTTTCTTGTGGGATAGGTCAAAGATGATGTTGAGAAGGTCTTGCGTCCTGCTGTTAACAACAACAAATTGACTTTCGAAATCGTGGATTGATACCCTTGTCTATCACCCTGTTGCGAGGAGGTTGAAATGGAATTAGGAGTTAGTTACTTTGGCAATCGGTTATTGAAACACGTCGAGCAGGATATGCGTTCGTTAAAGAATATGGGATGCACCTACGTGGTGCATACATTCAGCGAGAACGACTTTGCATTTTATCGCGGGACTATGAAGGAAATTGTAGAGATATGTCATGGCGAGGGTCTGAGAGTGTACATCGATCCATGGGGAGTAGGCAAGGTATTCGGTGGAGAAGCATTCACCGAGTTTGCGCTGAAAAATCCACACATTCTTCAAATACTCAACGATGGGAAACCTGCGCCTATGGCGTGTCCCAACCATCCGGACTTTCGTCAATTTATGAAGGACTGGATCGATGCCGCGGTGGAGACCGGCGCGGAAGTCTTGTTCTGGGATGAACCGCATTTCTATATCTCTACCTGGATGGGCGGACGTCCAAATACCTGGGGGTGTTATTGCCCGAAATGTAAGGAGAAATTTCGCTCGAAATACGACAAGGATATGCCTCAGAAGGAAAGCGAAGAACTGGACAAATTTCGGCAGGAATCTCTCCACGATTTCCTCGAAGAAATGATTATTTACACCCATACTCTTGCACGCAAAAACGCCCTTTGCGTTCTTCCCCAGAGAATAGGAAAGCCCGTCAAACAGCAATGGGATTCGTTTGCATCCATCAGCGGATTAAACATCTTTGGCACCGATCCCTATTGGTACGGTTCCGATAAGGATGTGGCAGAATTCGTGGGGAATCATTCACGCCTTGTCGCGGAAACATGCGTAGACCATAAGAACCTGGAGGGACAAATCTGGATTCAGGGATTCAAGGTACCGGCAGGACGCGAAAACGAAATCGAGATCGCATTCGACGTTGCGGTGAATGCCGGTATCCGTAATATCGCGGTTTGGGGGTTTGAAGCGTGTGCGTCTATGTCGTCGATTCGACCCGACAAGCCAGATGTTGTATGGGATATTATTACTCGATGTTTTGAGAAGTATAAAAACCTGAAATAAAAGCCTTCACCGGTCAGTCCTGAACATGACTGCCGAGAAATATAATTTACCGTCAAGGAAACCACACGAAGGGCGATTATGAGTGCGCGTTAAAGAGCATTCTTTGTCAATGTCGTCCCATCATTCTTATGTGGTACTGCCATTTCTATCGAATAGCTAGCAACCATTCTTTGACCCGACACGTGTGCATGAAGAGATATAAGTCAATTTATGGACACTCCCCTAACAAGTGTGCTATAGTATCCTTTATTTGGTTCAGTCATGAAACGACATACAATCATACCGGTTTTCTTGCCAAGAGCAGGTTGCCCTGACCCACCTTGTGTATTCTGCAATCAGGAGATTATGACGGACTTCGATGAAATCCGGTCTCCTGAACAAGTGGGCGAGTTTGTAGACTCATGTACGAAGAATGTGGTAAAGCAGGCTGACGGAACAGTAGAAATTGCGTTTTATGGGGGAAGTTTTACCGCTTTGCCGCTCGCGACTCAACAGTCTTATCTGGATGCTGTTCGTCCGTTTCTTGATAGACAAGAAGTTAACTCCCTGAGAATATCAACACGTCCCGATTATGTTGATTCAGCCGCCCTCGAGTTCCTTCACGATTATAATGTAAAAACAATCGAGCTGGGCATCCAGAGTTTTGATGATGAGGTTCTCTCTCTAAGCGGAAGGGGATATAGCGCAGAGTGTGCGATAGATGCAGTGAAGCGGGTCGCAGAGCATGGATTTCGTAGCGGGATACATCTAATGCTGGGACTCCCGGGCGACACCCCCGAGAAATCAGTGCGTTCAGCCGGGATTGCGGTCGACCTCCACCCTGATTGTGTTCGATTACATCCGACCTGGGTGCTGCGAGGGACTCAACTCGAAGCAATGTACCGTTCCGATACCTACCACCCGTGGGATGATGACGTTATGCTCGATTTGTTGGTCAAAATGCTCGATATGTTTGAGAACAACAATATCTCTGTAATTCGAGTGGGATTACAACCATCTTTAAGGCTCGAACGTGAAAAAGGGATTGTTGCCGGATTGTTTCATCCCGCATTGCGCGAAATTTGCACAATTCATAGGTTTGTCGATCGTCTTGCATCTTCTGTTTTTAGCAAATGCAATTCCTCCACCTCGACACTGCGAATTTTTCTCGGGAGCGCTTCGTATCGCCTGCTGTTTATTCACCACCGGTATGGTTACAAAAGGTTATTGAAACTGATTGAAGATCGGGTAAAAGTCGTTGTTTTGGAACACCCGGAGCTGGAAAGCGACAGGTTCGAAATTCTTGAACGGCTGAATTCTATTCAGGAGGAGAAATCCACATAATGCATGTAACACTTTTAGGAACCGGAACGTCATTCGGAATTCCCACAATAGGATGCCATTGTCCGGTATGCACATCGCCGGACAAGAAGAACAAGCGCTTGAGAAGCAGCGCCTTTATAGAACACAACAATTTTAAATTTCTCATTGATTGCACACCGGATTTTCGAACCCAGGCGTTGAGAAGTGGAATAGAGCATATCGATGCCGTATTATTCACCCATACACATTTTGACCACATTGCGGGTATCGACGATCTTCGTGTCTTTACCATAAAACAGGAAGCCCCTATCGACATATATGGCAATCGTGAAGTAGTCGATGACATCCGGCATCGTTACGCTTATTTTTTCGATCCGCCCCAGATTGGCGGTGGAATTCTTAATCTAAATCTCCGAATCATCGAATCTGCGCTCGACCTGGACGGTTTACATGTAACGCCAATCGAAGTAAAACACGGTGTTTTGGACATCCTCGGGTATCGGTTCAACAACTTCGGCTACATCACAGATGCGAGTTTCATTTCCGACACATCTCTCGCCCTGCTCGAAGGCGTAGAACTACTTGTCTTGAACGCATTACGCGAACGACCCCATTCGACCCATTTCTCACTTGGTCAAGCGCTCGAGATCGCTAAACGAGTCGGCGCGAGACAGACTTATTTCACGCATATCTGTCATCGGCTGGAACATCACGAGACCAACAAAAAGCTCCCGCCGGAATATCAGCTTGGGTATGACGGGCTCGAGTTCGACCTTTAAGATTATCGCTCGAAGTCCGCTCTTTATCTACAATCTCGCTCTTTTATTATAACCCTTAGAGAAGCACCCTTCCCCTTACTTTTATCGATCATGAGACGTGGGATTATCTTTTTCTTGAAATCCCTTCAAAAAAAGATATCATAAATGATCAATTTATAGAGAGGGAATCTATGATCCAGGACGCAATAGCAAAGCTGGTAGATGGATTAGACCTGAGCCTTGAAGAATCTCGACAAGTCGCGGATGAGATAATGAGCGGAGAAGCAACGCCGATACAGATCGGCTCGTTTCTCGTTGCGCTGCGAGCCCATGGCGAAAAGAAGGAGAATCTATTGGGTTTTGCCAAAAGCATGCGTGAAAAAGTATTGCCCATCGAGGCGCCACAAAACGAGATTGTCATGGACACATGCGGCACGGGTGGCGACAAATCGCAGAGTTTCAACATCTCAACGGTCGCGGCATTCATAATCGCCGGTGCGGGCGTCAAGGTAGCCAAACACGGGAACCGGTCGGTCTCGGGTCAATGTGGAAGCGCGGATGTCCTCGAAGAGCTCGGCATCAACCTCACACCACCAAAAGAGATTGTAGAGCAATGCCTGAGGGAGCTCGGGATATGTTTCATCTTTGCTCCGATGTGTCATAAGGCGATGAAATTTGCGGCACAACCGAGGCGTGAAATCGGGATTCGTACTATTTTCAATATGGTCGGTCCCATTGTGAATCCTGCATTAATTACGCATCACCTTCTCGGGGTTTTCTCAGAAGACGTAATGGCTATATATGCAGAGGTGCTCAAAGACCTGGGCTTAAGCGGAGCGGTGATCGTACATAGCGAAGACGGTATGGATGAGCTGACCACGACGGCGCGGACAAAGATCATGGAATTCAAGGACAAAGGCGAGATCGTTACCAGGTTTATCGAGCCTGAAGACTACGGATTCAAGCGTGCTAAGCGATCCGAAATTCAGGGAGCAGACAAGGAAACCAACGCCACCATCATGCTCTCGGTGTTTCGCGGGACAGCGAGCGCATACATGGATACGGCTTTACTCAATGCAGGCACCGGGCTTTATATAGCGGGGAAAGCCGAAACCATCGAAAAAGGGATAGAACAGGCGCGTAAATCCATTACAAGCGGCGCTGCAATGGAAAAACTCGAAGCGCTCCGTGAAATGTCGAAATCCGGTTCAGATTGACAACCTGTTTTGGGACATGCCACACTTTAATATTGTTAGCCGTACATTTTTGAGCTCGAGGTGCAGGTCTCACAATCTGCGACATAATGTCCTGAAATAAAGTGGGGTAGAATATCATGAAGGAAGATCGCATCCTTTCACCGTATCAAGCATCTTTTGAGGGAAGTTACGAGGAACAGCTACGTCCGCGAAAATGCGAAGAATTTGTTGGACAGCTTCAGGTTATGGACAACCTGAAATTGTTCATCCAGGCGGCGAAAATGCGAGGCGAATCGCTCGATCATGTCCTTCTTCACGGTCCCCCCGGTATGGGTAAGACCACCCTATCCTACGTGATAGCCAACGAATTGGGAGTAAATATCAAGTGCACCTCGGGTCCTGCAATTGAACGAAAAAGCGATCTTGCCGCTATTATTACGGACCTTCACCCCCGGGATGTGTTGTTCATAGACGAAATCCACAGGCTCAGCCGTGTGATCGAAGAATCTCTCTATCCGGCGATGGAAGAGTACAAGCTGGATATCATAATCGGTGAAGGACCCCATGCGAAATCCATTAAACTCGATTTGCCCCCTTTTACTCTGGTAGGCGCGACAACACGGGCAGGCGCGATTACTTCACCGCTTCGTAGCCGCTTCGGCATAACGTTCCGATTGCAGTTCTACGGAATAGAAGAGATGAAAAAGATTGTGTACAGGTCAGCCGGAATACTGGGCATAGAGATTTCCAGTGAGGGTACAGAGGAAATAGCGACTCGCTCGCGCAGCACACCGCGGATTGCCAATCGACTCCTCAAGCGTGTCAGGGATTTTGCCCAGGTAAAGGCAGATGGAATCATCGACGGGGATATCGCGCGCAAAGCGCTCGCCATGTTCGAGGTGGACAACCGCGGTCTGGATATTATGGACAGGCAGTTTCTTCTCACCATTATCGATAAATTCAGCGGCGGTCCTGTAGGCTTAAATACGCTCGCGGTCGCTATCGGGGAAGACCAGGAGACTATCGAGGATGTGTTTGAACCTTTTTTGATTCAAGAGGGATTTTTGGACAGGACACCTCGAGGTCGTGCAGCGACTGTGCTTGCATACCAACACCTCGGAAAAACACCTCCGCCTTCAATGCAATCTGATTTGTTCAATTCCTCAAATGATTGAGCGCTTCTTTACTGCTGCTCTTTGATGAGACGGGAAAGGAGCGAAAGCGGCTGAAACGTCACTCCCTTTTTTTGTTCCGAGATTTGTCTCAAAACTTCGTCGTACTCGAGCATCGGCATGGTCAGTTCATCCGCAAGTTCGGGAAAACGCATGCGCGCCTCTTCAGGCGAGACTCGTATCATTTCAAGATTATCACCGATCTTTCTCTTAATCGTATCTCCCTCCCGGGTGACCCAGCTGAACGATTGAAATTTTCCCATGTGTGTCGCAATTTTATAGGTCTGGAACGTGGAATCATCGACTGTAATGTCCTCGGAACCAACCACCGTGATAATCACATCGCCCGCGCTGAAGTTCCAGACAGGATCGAATACGGAAATCCGGTACGACTCGCCCGGGATAAGATTGAATTTGCGCCCTATCAGACTATTCGCACTGTCGAGAAGTGTCGTTTGTCCTTTGACACCCATCTTGCCGGCGTAAGATTCATCGCCGCGTTTCATGCTATACAGGAGTTCTTTATTATGAACTATACCCGTAATACTCCATTCAACGTTCATGAGTGAAGCAACGACATGTAATTTCTGTAAGGTAAGAATCGAGTCGAGAAAAACCATCGCTCTGATAGAAAAATTCGGAACTACTCCACCAAGGTCTACAATCAGATCCATGTCACCCCTATAACGCCTTTCCCCTTCTTCATCGGGAAGGAGCGAAGTATGAAAAACACCGATTGCCATGTTGTTCGACTTGAGCTCCATCCATTCCTCATACTGAACTTGATCCATTGCCAATGAAGACGCCTCGATAGATGTTGTATCGGCGGGAACCGGAACCCTGGTGAAGACGTAACGATACAACAAGCTGCCGACCATAAAAAGCCAAAAGGCAACGATTGCCGCGCTTAGTACTATTCTGGGTCTAAACTTCATGTCGTGCTTTTTTGTTTATAGAATCAAGCCTGCTTTCAAGTGTCTTTATTTCTACTTACCACGAAAACTGAAACAATAAATCTAAACTATCATTACATCAGATTTCAGTATACTTCTCAACCGGAAGTCATCGGGTGAACTATCAGGATTCCTAAAAGGACATTAAAGTTAAGAATAAAATGAGCGATAATGGCCGCCTCCAATCCATAACGTAACAGTAATAATCCGAGGATAATACCGATTCCGAATATTTGCGCTTCTTTGATACCAAAGGGGAGCACCATGCCGGTATGAAAGGCAGTCCAGACTATACTGCTGAAGAGAAGGGCGAGTAGAACCGTGAAGAAATTTCGGCGTTTCAAAAGGTCGAGTATCACACTGATAAGGACGAACCGGAAAATAATTTCTTCGGTGAAGGGAGCGGCGAGAATAAGCACGGCTTCAATAAGGGTCGTACCGGGACGGTCGAGACCTATTTCTTTCAGATTTTCCAGGAAGTCCGGGTGAATTTCCGCCTCGACAAAATAAAAAAGTACTATGGTATAGACAATGGCAAATATTCCTGCCCCCACGCTTGCGGTCAGGAATTCTCGTGGACCGATACCGGGATATCGCCAATACGTTTTCCTGAGCCAGATGAGGCGAGGTATTCCACGTCTTCGTGCACTTGACCAGCCGCCTGGAAGTATTATTGCCGCCGCTATCATCCCGCTTAATATATCCAGAACCACGACGGGTATATATATCCCTGTTAAGAGGGAATACAACGTGCTTATACCGAGCATAATGAGAAGAATCAGGAAGAGTAAATAAGAGGATGAATATACAAGAAACCCGAATCGCGGTCTTCGATAGAGTATCCTAACGGAATGAATCATCATGAAAAGAATGACAAGCATATAAAAAACGTTAAGGAGATATGTATAGGTTTGAGACATTAGACGCTCTCACGCATTAAGATGAGCGAGGACATAATTATCGGAATCAATGAGTCGTATCCTGCCGGGTGGCCAGTAGACAAGAATCACCGTGCCTATGATAAGATTGTCCTGAATCATCCCGAAATCAAGACTATCCATACTGTTATTGCGGTTATCGCCAAGAACGAAAATCTTATTCTCTGGCACTTCCGCCCTGAAATTTCTGACTTTCAGGAGTATGGGACTGAGATGTTCGGCGTTTTCAAGGTGATTATTTACAAAAAGAAATCCATTGCGAATAACGATCTCATCGCCCGGTTCGCCGATAACGCGTTTCACGAGAATTTCGTGGTCTTCAAACGGGTTTCGGAAGACAACTATTGCCCCGCGCCGTGGCAGATTCCCTCGTACCTTCTTCACAATAACGCAATCATCTTCTTTAAGAGTCGGTTCCATAGAGACCGAAATGATGGTGAAGGCTCTAAAATAGTGTTTTTGAAATCCCCAAAAAATAGCCATGATAGGAATAAGCACCAGGACACCGATCCAGAACCGTGTCTTACTAACGCCTGCTATTTTTCTTGTACCCTTTCGATTTACGGACTGGGGTGATTGATCGGGCGCTCCATGTGGTCCGCCGGTGCCGGCACTATTACTGCTATATACCTTCATAATAAAAATTATGTAATAGGAGGATAGGATTGTGCAATCAGTAAAGGAAAGAGAGCGAGATCAACCGACGACCATGCGGCATAAAAAAGAAGCGAGGATACCGCAATAGGTGCCAATCACACCGCCGAAAATACCCAACAGCACTCCTACCGGGGCAAGCGCGGGCTGATACGTCGCCGCGACTATACTTGCGGTCGGCGGTCCACCGACATTGGATTGACTGCCTACGGCAAAAAGAAAAAGCGGCGCTTTGAGAAGCCGGGTCGCTGTGAACAGAAAGACAATGTGAAACAGAATCATTATCACCCCGATAGCCATGTACCATGGTGTTTTCACTACTGCCATAAGGTTTGTCCGCGACCCATACATGGTAAGAATGAGATACAGCATGTAATAGCCTACTCTCGATGCACCGGCATCCTCGAGGCTGTTCAACGGCGTCATAGAAAGAACCAACCCTGCGAAGGTCACGATAATTATTGAGATTATGTAAGGTTTAAGTATGTCCAGCATAACGGGCAGATTGTTTTGCCAGAATGGTTCGAGTGCGTCGAACGTGAGATTGCCGACATGTAAGCAAATGTGTCCAACAACAAAGGCGACACCCAGCATGATGGCAAGGTCTCGAATGGTAATTGAACGTTTCCGTGTGAGAACTGTTTCTTCAATCTGCTTGTTCAACTGTTTGAGCACGGTCAGATCGATTTTAAACCGCCGCGCATATTGGTCCTGGTATCCTGCGAGGGCTATGACAACACCCATCCATCCGTAGCCGACCACGGTGTCGACAATGATCATAGGGGCGAAGACAGTATCTGGAATTCCAAATCCTTCCTTGAGTGCAAACATATTGGCGCTTCCGCCAGTCCAGCTTGCCACAAGTGAAGAGACGTTTTGCCACGAAAAATCACCCACCGCTCCCTTGAACAAAAATAGTGCAATGGGCGCGCCGATCATTATCCCCAACGAGCCGGAAAGCATAATAACGAGCGCCTTGGGTCCAAGCTTGATGATCGCAGGAATGTTGGCGGAGAGAAGGAGTAACACAAGGGTGGGCAGAAAGAAGTTACTGCTGAACCACCCATACAAAGGACTGGCTTCGGGAATTATTCCTATGGTCGTGGAAACCATAGGTAAAAAATAGCAAAATATGAGCGGCGGAAAAAAATGGAACAGAGGCTTCAGGACTTTTTGTTCGCCAAGCCAGAAGATCAAACCTACGAGACCGCATAGGTAGACAAAAATCATCGTCGGTTCCGTGATTAAGGCAGGATTGGGATTCTCCATACTATACACTCCTCCTATGATTGAAATACTAATGAATGCTTAACCGAATGAACGGATAACGCAAGGAAAAAAATCCTCTGAGAAAAAATCTCTTTATATGATTGAGCAAAGATTTTTAAAATTATCCTTCATTAGAGACCTGCTTCTTTTACACTCATTGAACAGGAGAAAAACTTGAATTTCGGTGGACATTGGTTATCTGGTTGGTTGGTGGCGCATTTGCATAAAGACCCTCCTGCAAAGGAAACCCGTCTAATCATGATCATGGCAATAGCGCCGGACATTGACGGCATATTTACATTTATCCCTGGCATGGGACACCTCCATCGAACATTCGGTCATAACGTATGGTTGTTCATCGCGGCACCATTGCTGGCAACCGCCTTCTTTGTACAACCACAACGCCGATTGAAGATTTTCCCTTTGTTGGTTATATCCATCACGCTCCATTTTGCCATGGACCTTTTTGTTACCGGGTGGTGGCCCCTTACACCGCTATGGCCTGTGTCCGATTTTACAATCTACATGGACCGATATATTCCGGAACATGTTATGAAATATTATGTGCAGATAAGCTTGCTTATCCTTTTTCTCATCCCCACGATTATGATATACCTGCGCAGCCATCGAACCCCGCTTGAGATTATATCTTCCGGTTTTGATCGCTTCATACAAAATTTTGTAGAGTTGCCGTGGCGGCACACCTGCGCCTATTGCCATAGACGGGCGTTTTATCGCTGCAGCCAATGCGGTAGACCTATCTGTGGTATACATCGCAAATTTGGTTCGAGATTCAACCCAATCTGTACAATTCATAATTCATCAGCGGGCGATGCAAAAATTAATGACAATCAACCTGATGAGTCGTATCATTAACATCCTTAATCGATAGACTCATCAGGCGGATAAATGGCGTCGAGAGACAAAAAAGCGAAAACACGAGGCAACGAATCTCGTGTACATGGTAAATCCGGAACGAGCTTCCTTGTCGAAAAAGCAGTCGTAATAGGCTTGCTCGTAATAGTTCTGTATGCGGGCTATATCAGTTTTCGGATTTTTTATTCCCTTGTCTATACCTATGAGGCGAAAACCCTGATCAATACACCGCGCGCACCGGAAGCAGAAGGAGCGGCAATTCGCTCAGTTCTTCTGGATTCCGATAACGGCTATGCGCATTATTATCTCGGTGCATATTATTACCGTCAGGGCAGACTCGACGACGCAAGGGAAGAATTGGCAAAAGCGCTCAGAACCATTGCCCATCCTGCCACCCCGCTTCTTTTACTCGCCGAAATTCATCTCTTTAAAAAAGAGTTCACGCAATCGCTCGACTATTATTATCAGACGTTCAATATGAATCCCTATCCGAGGATTGAACCTGGGAAACGCTGGTACTCGTTTGCCAAAGCAGCCGGCAATGCAGGCGATATTGCAAGAGCGATTCATGCATTCCAGAAAGCCGTTGATTATGCGTCACCCATGCTCGATGTGCGCCAGAACCTGGGCTCACAATTCTGTAAAGTGGGGCTCTTGAAAATGGCTCTCATGGAATTTGAACGACAGCTGTTCTGGCATCCCGGCACCAGAAAATTCTATTCCGACGTAGCAGCTGTTATCCGGCTTACAGGTGATTATGATGAAGGGATTCGTTTCTTTTCAAATCTGGTAGAAAGGGATCCCCAAGAAATTGAAGCGCGGCGGTTCCTTGCGATCTTTTACATGCAGAAGGGAAAGTATACCGATGCCATCACCCAGCTTAAAATACTGCATGAAAATTACCCCGAGGATGAGTCTGTTCTTTATCTTATGGGTTTAAGTTACTTCCAGCAAAAAGAGTTTAAAACGGCGGAACACTATTTGCAGACGTTAATTGAAAAGGAACCAACGGGCAGAGCCAGGGCACATGCGGAAGAAATGCTGAATACAATCCGGAGTAAT
The DNA here is from genome assembly GCA_964608095.1 of uncultured Candidatus Sumerlaeota bacterium. Taxonomy (GTDB): domain Bacteria; phylum Sumerlaeota; class Sumerlaeia; order MWCT01; family JAGHBZ01; genus CAZSMK01. The sequence continues at coordinate 17,965 of CAZSMK010000120.1, forward strand.
GAGCAGGAGTAGAATCCTCAGGAAAATTGACAGCATCATAGCGTGGTGTGGGTGATTCAAAACAAATAGCAGGTAACGAGTCCAAATTTCTCATTCGTGTGGGACATGGTATATTCTTGTTGTCGCTCCTGACCGTTCCCATTCTTATAGCCCCTTTTGCCCATAATGCTTATGAGGATATCAAATTTCTTACAGTCCAGGTTACGGGTTTAACTCTCGGCGCTCTGTTGATTTCCCTTCTGCTGTGTGGCTTTTTTTCTCTCGATATAAAGGATAAGAGGATAATGACCATAGTGTGCCTCTCCTTTTTCTTCTTGTTCGTTAACGCAATCAGCACGTTTTTTACCGTCAATCGCTCAGAATCCCTGCATCATCTCAAAAGCCTTGCCGCATATATGTGCGTTGGAGGATGGGTTTTTCTTTTTGCGCATAAGGAATCCTTCCTGCAGCGGATTTTGAACATAATGAGTCTTGTAACCGGCATTGTCGCTCTCTATGGCGTGTGTCAATTTGCTGGGTACGATTTCCTTGACCTTGAAACTCCCCGCGTACCTGTATCCACCCTTGGCAATGTGAATTTTGTCGCACAATTTTATATGGCGGCTTTGCCAGTGGTAGCCATTGCGGTCTTCGTATCGCGTGGTTCATTCGAGAAGGGCTATCGCTCGTTCGTTCTTACTTTAGCCTTAATTCATCTTCTCTTAACCCACAGCAGGGGAGGATATGTGGCAGGTGTCACCGGTGGTGCGGTATTCCTTATTCTGCTCCGACACTTGCATAAAAGAACCGGCAAAAATGTTGCAAAGATGTTTTCGAAATTGGGAACAAGACACCAGAGGTATGTCATCATAGTTGGTTTGATTATCCTCATCGGTACCTTTATTTTCCTCGACCGCGGAGAGGTTATAAGAGAAAGCGTATCTATCTTTTCTCCCACACATGAATCAAACAGGTATCGCGTTCAGACGTGGAAAAGCACCCTTGAAATGGTAAAAACTTCTCCCTTTCTGGGAGTAGGTATAGGAAACTTCCGGTTTACGTTTCCCAAATACAAATCTTCTGAGCTCTGGGAAATCCAGGACCCATGGGGTAAAATCCTTCAGATCAGAACACATAACGACTACTTGAATATCCTTGCCGAGATCGGCATTATCGGTTTCGGAATATTCCTGTTCCTTGTCGGCTTCGTCCTTGTTTCTTCTATCAAGACTTTTATGCATCATGATTCACATGTTCGAGCGTTATGTCATGTCGGTTCCATAACGGCACTTGTCGCTACTTTGATACACAGCCTGTTTGACTTTAATCTCTACAGTCCCTCCTCAGCGCTTTACTTCTGGGTAGCAGTAGGCTTGGCTGCGGGCCTGGCACTTGAACATCTACCCCGAATCGATCCGACGAAAAAACGAGGGGTAATGATTATCTTCATCCCTCTTTTACTTGTGACACTCACCGCAACGTTGTACTTGAATATAGATGGATTCAAGCGATTCGTGTCCTCGGTCTACGTTCGAAAAGCATCAGTATTAACCTCACACGGACGTTTTAACGACGCACTATTTGAATATAACCGCGCTCAAAGGATATATCCCGATTCGATAGATGCCGTTGCCGGCGCCGCGGATCTTCTTCGGAGAACAGAAGAATACCGTACTGCTTTTATGGAATACCAAAAATGGCTTCGACTGGAACCCTATCTTCTCCCGATTTATACGCGTGCGGGCTTTTGCCTCACCAGGATCAAGGACTATGACAAGGCTTACGATTACTTCATGAAAGGGCTCGACCTGAATCCCCGGAATCCAGTGTTGCTGAACAACGTGGCAAATCTCCTCCTCCTTACTCACGAATATGAAAGAGCGCTTGAATTTTACACAAAAGCGCGGAGTACGGAGAATCGTTTTAACCGTGAGAACAGGATAAACTTCGCCCGCGCCCTCTATGCTATTGGTAACTACGAAGCAGCCCGCGATATCCTGATGGAAGCGTATGAAGACAACCCATCCGATCTTCATGTTATGCGATTACTCGCAGAAACGGAATTGGCACTCGGAAATCACGCGCAATCTGAATCCCTCTATCTACGCCTATATCTTATATGTCCGACAGGGGCGAAACAATTTTACCGTGACAAATGGAAAGAGGTTCACGAGAAATATGAAAGGAGTCGAAATGAATAAAGGAAAGTCGCAAGCACCAAGGGCTTATCTTTCCGGCGCAATGGAAGGCGCTCCTGACCTGGGGAAACAATGGAGGCAGGATATAAAAAAATTCTTGGTAGACGAACTCAAACACAACGTTTTTGACCCGACGGAACAACTTTCACAGATACTCACGGACGAGGAACTCCGGTCCTTCAGAGAATGGAAGACGAACGACCTGAAAAATTTTTTTTCCGTAATGCAGCGAATCATCGATAACGACCTCAAAATGTTAACTCGTCATTCCGACTATGTAGTATGCTATTGGGATGAATATGTATCGAGAGGCGCGGGCACAGCCGCTGAAATATCAGTCGCCTATATGAAGGGTATCCCTGTTTATTTTATAACGCAGCTATCACTCGCGGAGGTAAGCAGCTGGGCAATTGGCTGTGCAAAAGAGGTTTTTTCCTCCTTTGGCGACTTTTATTTATTCATGCGAAAAAAATATCTCTGATAAAACATCCGTCCGAAAATGGAAAACCGTCAGACTTTTTATATTTTGAGATTACACTATCTATAGCAACAATTCCTATATATCCTCAATTATTATGATTAATCTCTCGTGGGCGCTCAAAAAACAAAAAAGCCTTTACTTTCAACGCATTATGTGCGAATTTATTGGTATCTTATATGTGAATAATAAAGGGACTATGAAAACAAGAATTGCTTACATACTACTAATCATAATAGTGGGAGCGTTCTCAAATATTTCAAACGCCGACACCCTGATTCTCAAGAACGGTGAACGCCTTGAAGGCATAACCGAATCGGTTCATTCGGACTCCGAAAAAATCCTGATTCGAATGGGAAGCGGAACTATCCTGATCAGCAAAGACAAGATCTTCGAGATCAAGGAAGAGCCTGAATCTGTGGGACACTTAAAGATAGGAAGGCAGCTGCTCGACCGAAAAAATTATCAAGCGGCTTTAGAGGAGTTTGAGTGGGCACTGGAGCTCGATCCTTCTCTTGAAGAGGCGCAAAAAGGTAAAGCACTGGCTGAGGCATATATAGAACAAGTGCGTGAAACCGCGGAAAAAGAGAGACGGGAACAGGTCGCGAATGTCCTCACAGAAGTCGCAGCTGCAAATAACCAGGAACAATATGAGCGGGCAATAGACTTGCTTACCCGGGCACAGAACCTCGATCCACCTCAAAGTCAACGTTCGCTGATCAGAAAACTCATGATAGAGTCGCTAACCGGTTTGGGGTTGCAACAGCTCGACCGCTTCAATGAATACGGCGCAATGGAAAGTTTTAAAAAAGTCCTCGAACTTGATCCTGATAATGAAATCGCCCGGGAACATTTGATTAAGATATGGGAGCGGGACCCTTCAAGATTGGAAGAAGTGATCGAAGCGTATGTAAATAAAATCGAAAATAACCCCGCAGAAAAAGAAACAATATTCAAACTGGCGAATGCCCTGTTTAATACGCAAAAACTGGATGAGGCGTTATCCTATTATGAGAAACTCGTGGGCGACGAAACTGTGAATCGGGAATTTGTCCTCGAACGAATACGGCAGATACTCACCACGTTACATACCCGCGCCGCCCAGAATACGAACTACGAGGCGGCGAAAAACTACTATTCTCGTCTCCTGGAATTCTTTCCGAATATGGATAATTCCACGTTATATATTTATGAATACGGGAAACGAAAAAAAGGTGTTGCCATCGATGATGTTGAGAAACATCTCGAACTTGCCGCCTACTGCAAAGAACACGGTATCCATGAATTCGCTCAAAGGGAATATGAATTGGTGCTGTCGGTAGATCCTCGAAACGAAACCGCAATCGAGGGACTCTCATCGTACGCCGAGGAGATGTACCAAGAAGCCCTTTTCTTTTTCAATAATGGTCAATATTCGCTTGCGTCGAAAACGGCTCAAGACATCCTGGATAAGTATCCACGTGTCGCAGGTGTGATAGAAAAGACCAGCGATCTTATCGAACGAACCAACAATGAGTTGCGACGCATGATGCGACAAAAGGAAGCCGAGGCAAAGGATCTTGCAATAGTGGGCAAAGAATATTTTCAGCGAGCCGAGGAATATATCAATCTGTACATGTCGGCTGAACGAAAAGACAATGTCCGCATAATAAGCGAGAAAGAGGAAGCCAAGAAATATCTGAGAAGGGCGATAAGGGCATGGGAGAAAGCATTAGAACTCGATCCCTCCCTTGCAGCATTAAGTTCAGAGGATTTGAACAACCGTCTTGCAGACGCACGATCGCGTCTAAGTGTCCTCGAGAGTCCTGTTCCGATGAAATGGCCTCTCCCTCGGCGAATTCGTTGATTGTTTTATTTTTTTGTATCAAGAGGCATCCTCGTGGTGATTTTTTCCAGTTCTATTCACTTTTGGCTTGAACTTAACTTTCAGCCAATCGATTATTTTCGCTCTTTAGGTTCGTAAACGATTCTTTCCACACCATGATTCAGGGAGGTAATGGAATGTCCAAAGAATTCAAAGAAGTACATGTGGTAAATAACACTCATTGGGATAGAGAATGGCGAATGAATTATCAGCGAACACGCATGATGCTGGTAAAAATGATCGATCACCTTTTATTTCTTCTCGAAAATCATCCGGAATATTCCTCCTATACTCTCGATGCCCATACTATTATGATCGAGGACTATTTGCAGATAAAACCTGAGAATAAGGAGAGGATACAAAATCTTATACAAAACAGACGACTCTTTGTTGGCCCATGGTACACCCTCCCTGATATGTTTAACATCGGACAGGAGTCCATTATCAGGAACCTTCTCCGGGGGGTGAATATGGCGAACTCGCTTGGACATTGTATGAAAATCGGTTACACGCCATGTTCATGGGGACAGACCGGTCAACTCCCTCAAATCTATGCAGGATTCGGTATCCACGATATATTGTTTTACCGCGGATTCAGCCTTCACGAAGCGCCGGCAGAATTTCTGTGGGAGGCGCCGGATGGGACTCGTGCCTTAACGCACCGCTTCTCGGTGTTCGCTCGATACAACTATTATTACCTTGTTTACAGGCGTGTAGTGTTTGGAAAAGACCTGAGCCAGCGAAGCTGGAACTGGGGTGAACACGACGAATCACCCATGAGGATTTGTGACTCGAGCGATCCCACCGCAAATGTGCGCCTCTATAACCCGCATTTCGATTATAACACCAATGATGTTAAGCCTGCGTTCGAGGATATGCTTGAACGCGAAGGCGACCACTATGTCGGCGATTATTTTCTCGCAATGCATGGACACGATATCAGCTTTCCCCACCTCTTCGACGCACTATCCGCCATCGACGGAAACAAGGCATTCGACAACCTCGACATCAAGGTTAGTAATCTCGAGGACTACATGAATCTCTTGAAGCAAACGCTTGACTTAACGAATCTCAAAGTGTTGAAAGGTGAACGCCGAACAAGTCTGAAATATGGAATGTGGACTTATCTATTTCCGGGTTCGATTTCCGCACGCGTCTCTCTCAAGCAGGAAAATTTCCGTACAGAAAAGGCGCTCGTTAACATGGCGGAACCCTTTACGTCCCTTGCCTTTGCTCTCGGCGCCACACCCGAATATCCCTCGATTTATCTGGATCTTGCATGGAAATATCTCCTGACCAACCACACTCACGATGCCCATGCAGGGTGTGGAAATGATCTAATCACTGAAGACGTAAAGTACAGGTACCGTCAGACCCTGGAGCTCGCCGAGGCGTGTCTGGAAGAAGCATTCGCGAACCTTATGATGAAGGTATCACCTGAAAACACGGATAGACAGGATCTATTGGTCATGGTTTACAATCCTACTCAATCCGTGAGAAGTGACGTGGTGAAAATGATGCTTGAAACCCCAGCAGAACTGCAAGGGAATTCGCTCCGGATCACTGATGAAGACGGCAATGAGTTTGACTATCAACCCATCACGACGACTGATAGCGCCGTGTTTACGGATAACTACTGGAACATCCCGGAACTTTTCGATACCCGCCGCTTCGAAATAGAGTTTCCGTGTCCCACGATTCCGCCTTACGGATATAAAGTGTTTCGAGTCGAAGCCCGGAAACAGATCAATCGTTATTCCGGTAGCTTGATTACGGCAACCAATACCATGGAAAACGAGTTTCTCCAGGTTGTAATAAACTCGAACGGAACCTTTGACATATTGCATAAAGAGAGCGGCGCCTGGTTCAGAAACCTTGGGTATTTCATGGACAGTGGTGAAGTAGGAAACGCGTGGCAACATCGTGCACCACAACAGGATATTACGGTAAACTCGCTCGGATGTAATGCAATTATCTCCGTGGTGCAAGACGGGAGATGCACCACCACATTCAAGGTCGAGATAGAACTCGAGGTACCTGCAGAGGTATCCCGCAACGGATTGACGCGAAGCCATCATAAACGCGTCATCCCGATTGCACAGTTCATAACTCTCAAACGAGGTGTTCCGCGCGTGGAGATACGAACCGAGCTTGATAATTCCGCGCTGGATCATTGGTTGCGAGTTGTGTTCCCGACATGCCTCAACACTGATACTTCATACGCAGATAGTCATTTCGACATCGTTAAGCGCGCCATACCCCTGCCTGATACGGATACTTGGAAAGAACCCACCCTGGGCACCAAACCGATGAGAACGTTCGTCGACTTGAACGATAGCAAAAAGGGATTGAGTGTAATGGTCAGAGGACTCCAAGAGTATGAAGCGATAGACGAACCGGAACGTCCTATTGCCGTTACCCTGCTCAGGGCGTTTCCCATCGTGCTCGAGGTCACGGAACAGAAGAAGCAGGTGTTGCCCGACATCGGGCCGCAGTGTCTCGGTAAACAAATCTTCGAATACGCGCTCTATCCTCATTCAGGTGACACCTTTAAAGCCCGCGTTATAGACCAGGCTGAGCAGTTTGCAAATCCTTTGCGCGCCGTCCAGTTCAGGCCTGCTGCTGACGGCACCCTGCCGTGGACTATGGGGTTTCTGAAACACCAACCTCGATACCTTGTGATGTCCGCTATCAAGAAAGCCGAACGTAGCAATCAAATCGTAGTTCGAATGTTCAACCCACTTGAAAAAGAAGTAAAAGAATCGATGGAGTTCGGACCGAACATCATGAAAGCGATTACCCTTAATCTTGCCGAACAAGAGGGAGATGAACTCAAGGTCACTAATAATGTGCTTGAACTCAACGTTCCCGGCAAAAAAATCGTGACCATCGGGCTCACTGTCAAAAAAGAAGAGGGATAAAGAACATTTTTCGCTGTGTTGCTTTGGATGAAAGGAAAAAACGAGTTCAGATATTGCCGAACAGAGCGGCGAAATAGCGCCTGATAGAAAAAGGCTGACCGGAAAGAAGTATATTTGTCCGGAACAAGCGTGCGCCAGAACGAACCACAAATATCGCTGTTCCCATCAGCAAAACCACTGAAAGTAACAATTGCCATATTGGAACATCGGTCGAGGCAAGCCGCAACACCATTCCCACAGGCGATGTTAAAGGAAATATACTTACGGTGGTGGAAAGAAATCCATTCGGGTATTGAATCATCAAATGTATAATCCACAAAGGAAACAAGAGGGGGAATATAACGATTATAACGTATTTATTCGCCTCTTTAAAGTCAGGTGCAAGCGCACCAAGCGTAGCCATGAATGTGGCATAAATCGCATAGCCAAGAAGAAAATATATAAATGACCATAAAAACATTGAACGTGGAACCGATAATCCTGTAACTATAGCGACATTCGCTATACCGACTTGAAAAAGGAGAAATGCAGTGCCGAACCATACTACCGCCTGGAGCAATCCCATCAACCCGAGACCGACTATTTTTCCTGTAAGCATCTGGAGTGGGCTCACTGATACCAGGAGAATTTCCATAACGCGTGTCTTTTTCTCACTGCTTATAGCATGAAGCAGCAGGCTTGACGACATCAGGATAACCATGAGTGTTATAAGTGAGGCAACGTATGGAACGTAGAACGTCGCTCCACTGATTGAGCGTGGCTGTTCTTTCTTCGAAGTCTCCAGGGAGGTTACCTTCAAGTTCATAGGATTCCTGTACCGCTCGAACAGTTCCGGATCGTTATTGAGGAGGTTAAACGTAATTGTCAGCCGCATTATCCAGGACTGACCTTTTCCCTTCGTCAATGAGTAATCAGGGTTGACATAAAGCAGTTCACCGGTTTCAACAATCTTCTCGGGGATAATATAATATGCCGATATCTCGCCTTTCTTCATTGCTTCGAGTGCGGATGGTTCGTCGGGAAACGATTTAAGATACCCTTCCGGGACATTTTCGTAAATCTGCTTAATCAATCCGCTACGATCGACAAAGCCTTCTTTCTGGAGTTTCTGCTCTTCTCTCGAGGGTTTTTTCGGTTGAGAGCCGTCTCCCGCTTCTCTCCCTTTTATCATTGCAAAGACCACAAAAGCAAAGAGCGCAATCAATGGTATGCCAAACGCCGTAAATAAAAACGACCGGCGACTCAGGGTCGCCATTATCTCATATCGCGCTATGTACCCGATTTTGTTCATTGTGTGGCTTTCCCAAAAAGGTCACCGAGCCGTAACCGTTTTCCGTATTGCAGCATACCGATTCTAAACGCACGGGCGGTCACAATTATAGCACCGGCTGCACTGATGACGAGAATTCCTTCCGTAAGTACAATCTGCCATAAGGATACAGTTGAGAACGTAAGGCGGAATATATACGTGGGATACGAGGTGGGCGGGAAGAAACTCAGAGTTTGGGCATCACGCTTCCTCCTCCTTGACTGCACGTATAAATATTTCGTCAAGTGTGGGTAATGCTTGTTCAAACTTTTCGATAGCAATATTTTGCATGACCAGTGAACGCAGGAGGTCCTGTGGCGAAAGCGCCTCTGAGAGTGTTATCCGAGTTTCGCTGTTATCTTTAGTGATAGTTTCCACTCCCTCGAGGTCTGTTAGCGAGGCATGAGTCCTGACAACCACCTGGCGTCCTGAATATCGCCGCCGGATTTCATCGATCTCGCCATACAAAATATCCCGCCCTTTGTTTATCAAAAGAATGCGGTCACACAACTCTTCCACCTGGTGCATCTGATGGGTTGACATGAGAATCGTAGTCCCCTGCATGCTTAGATCGCGCATTATATCCTTGACCATACGTGTATTTACAGGATCAAGTGCGGCAAATGGCTCGTCAATGATGATCAATTCCGGCTCGTGCAGAATAGTGGCAATGATCTGCGCCTTCTGTTGCATTCCTTTGCTCAGGTCTTTTATTTTTTTCTTGCGATGGTTGTCGAGGTCGAACTGCTCGATGAGATCATCGACGCGTTTCTGGACGTCGCCGTGGGATTTCCCCTTCAATGTACCCAGGTATACGAGACAACGCTCAAGGGGCGCTTGCTGGTAAAGACCACGCTCTTCCGGCATGTACCCTATACGGTTCTTTTTCTCCTCTGACATAGGTCCGTCAAGAATGGAAACAGAACCGTGATCCGGACGAAAAATATCGAGCAATACTCTTATGGTAGTGGTCTTCCCCGCACCGTTCGGGCCCAGCAAGCCGAATATCTCACCTTGCTCGACTGAAAAGGATACATCTTCCACCGCTCGTGTTTTACCAAATGCCTTGGCAATAGTATGTACTTCTATCGGATGGGTCATTTTCATCGCTCTACCTTGTCTAAAATGGTACTTACACGTACTGAATGTCATGTGATTATGTATAGTATAGACGCAAAAAGGAAAGAAAGTTTTTCCAAAAAATCTGCGTGATCAGAAGGGCTGGTTCTCTTTTGTTATCTCTTTCTTATCAGTCAGATCAGTCGAGTCAGTCAGATTAGTCCTATGAAAAAGTGAATTCTCCGGTCTCACAGAATTGCCGACGGGCAGGAATGTACGGGAGAGTTTGAGTAAAAAGGACTATTGGATAATCGGAATCCGGCGAAAAATATGTTGAATCCAATTGAATTCTCATCACCCGAAAGTGTAAGATACCATTTTGTATATTCGGGAGGTTCTCACCCCTTTATACATACATTTTTTAATGACGTTCTTTTTGGTTAACCCACGGGCATAAGTCTTTGTCTATTTTAAAATTCGGTCGGGGAAATGTATAACGGTTACAGGCGACATAGGTTAGTTGGCACAATGTAAAAAATGTAATCAAATTCTCCGTTCATACATTTATGAAAAAAAACGCAAAGAACATAGTCAGGGTAGCATTCATCTCAGCTTATGATATCAAGCAGGATTACCAGAGATCGTTGCCTCCGCTGGGGATCGGATACCTGATATCCATTATCAGGCGGGATTGCTGGTTTACCGAGCCTTTATTCTGCCTTTCGCTCGATGAACTTATCGATGCAAAGCCGGATATAGTTGGCATCAGTTCGACCAGCGAGATGTTCAACGAGGCGATAAAAATTGCACGGCAGGTTAAAGAAACCAGCGACGCGGTTGTGCTATTGGGTGGTCCTCATATCTCCGGTCTGCCCAAGTTTCTCCCCGATGTATTCGATATCGGCATCATCGGCGAAGGTGAAGAAACTCTCAAGGAATTGTTGACTTTATATTACACCTCAACGATCGAACCATCGAATCTTTTACAAATAAAAGGCATATCTTACAGAGACAACGGTGTTGTGAGAATGACCGAACAGCGCCCCTTGATTTCGAGCCTTGATGACCTGCCCTATCCGGATCGAGACGCGCTTAAATATGAGGAGTGGGCAATTCCGCAGTCTGAACAGATCCACATGATAACAAGCAGGGGGTGCCCTTATTCATGCACCTTTTGTGCCTCCTCAAGGATATGGCGTAAATACCGTGAATTCTCCAGCGACTACGTCGTCAGAGAGATGGAGATGATAATTAATCGGTATCACCCGGAAGAGATATACTTTTTCGACGACCTTTTCATTGCCAGTAAAAAACGGTTCCGTGAGATTGCCCAAAAAATCAGGGAACGAGAAATTCATAAAGAGGTCTGTTTCAGATCATATGCCCGTGTAGACTTGATGACTGAAGAAATGGCGGATATTTTTTCGGAACTCAATTTCCGGTATATTGATTTTGGATTCGAGTCGAACAGCAAAAAGATCCTGGACTATTTCAAGAAGCGAAACGTAACCCCTGACCTCAACCAGCGAGCAATCGATCAGCTCAAAACGCGCAACATTTCTATCGGTGCGAATTTTATTATAGGAAGCCCTATTGAAACGAACGATGATATTCGGGCGACCTATGAATTTATCGAGCGGAACGCCAACGACATCGACCGAATTTCTTTCGGTCCTTTATTTCCGATTCCGGGGACACCTTTCTGGGAGTATGCGAGGGAACGCGGCATAGTAACCGAAGATGAACAAATGGACTGGTTCCGGTTAGCGTTCAATCCGGACAACTTCGACATAAATTATTTTCCGTACCTTGGCGAGCACATCTCAAAAGAAGATTTCCCCGTCTGGGTCGGCAAATTTACCGCGCTCTGCAAGGAGATTATCCTGAAAGGATACATCCGCCGGCTTGAACACCGGTTGCGAGACAAGACCCTGCGTCTTGAAAAAGTTACCGACGAACTTGCACGGCTCAGAGGTTCACGGCTTCTCACAAACGTTGATGCCATACGTAAATCATTGCGCCGATTCTTGAATAGGAGTGACACATAAAAATATAAAATGCGCTGGAGATTAGGTGACATACTTGCGTGCCCTGAATGTAACTATTCGCCGTTACGAATCATAGCTCTGGAAACTCAACAACTCGAGCCCGACAAAAAGGCATTTATTCATCCATGTGTGAACTATTGCCCTCGACTTGACAGGATGATAAGCGAGAGTGTGGATCATGGTGAATATCCCTGCAAGGAATGCCGGAACGAGGAGATTATCGAAGGGATTCTCTGGTGTCCTCAATGTAAGCGATGGTATCCTATACATAAAGGCATTCCCCACCTCGTCCGTGATGGACTCCGCATCGCCGAGATAGAAGACGACTTTCTGCGCCGTCATGCTGAGGCGTTGAAGCACCATAGTGAAGAGTTGGATTTATCGTGCGAATCGCTCCCACCCATTCATCAGACTGCGGAGGATAAAAAGATTCTGGAGGAGGGAAAGTTCTGGGGTGACTTTTTCCATGCTTTTGTGGATACCGGCGATACGTCGATACTTGATATAAGGTCCCCGGGTTCACACCCCACTTTTTTGAACTACGGAGTGAGGGAGCGGAACGAGTTAGAGATCATCCGTAAATGGGGACCATGGCCTGACCATCTTGGTGACTTTCTTTTTGAACCGTTGAGCGAGAGCCGCGGCAAACGTGGACTTGATTTCGGGTGTGGAGGTGGACAGTTTGGACTTGAAGCCGGTTATAGGGGTGTCGATATGACCGGTTTCGACATAAGCCCTGATTCGCTGGATATCGCGCGCCGTTACGCACAAAGCGTGGGGCTCGATAATCAATATATCTATGCCGAGGCACAGAACCTCCCTTTCCGAACACAAACCTTCAACCTTTTGATGAGCAAAGATTCGCTGCACCATCTCTCGAAACCGGAAGAGGCAGTGAGAAAAATGAAACGCCTTCTCCACCCTGATGCCCTCCTTATCGTGATCGAGCATACAGGGACTTCGAAACTGGCAAAGGCAATATATGATTTTTTTGCAAGTCGGCTTGTCCCAAAGATTCAGAAGCGCCACCAGCTTTACGATATACCGGACATTCTTCTGAAGGGCGCGCCAAACGAGGATCTGGGGATGATTAAAGTTGATAACGCCATGAAAGAAAACTTCTTTATAACGAGGGAACAACGGGAATGGATGTTGTATCTACGGCTTGAACAACTCTTTTATTTTGCATTTGGGAAACGCCGCTGGGTAAGTGAGATTGTGAGACGGACGACATATTTATTTGAGCGTGCTGCTCTGGTTGGATACTCACCGGATCATATCGCCTATATCGCACGCAACAGGAAGTGATACATGAACACTCAAAACCACGATGAAAAACAAAAAATCGACACCATGGGAGGGCAAGCGGTTATTGAAGGCGTCTTAATGAGGAGCCCCTATGGTTACGCCGTGGCTGTGCGTAAACTGCATAACCAGGAGATCGCCGTAAAATCGGTCCCCTACACTCCAATAACCAAACGCCTGAAAATCCTCGGACTCCCTTTCCTGAGAGGAGTGGTTTCTCTTTTCGAAATGCTCATTATCGGAATTAAGTCTTTGAACATCTCCTTTAAAGAATGGGAGGACTCTATGCGGATTATGGAGGAGCAAAAGAAGGGCGAGAGCGAACAAAAAGAAATTAAAGAACGAAAAAGAAGCAAAGGTGAATCCCTGTCAATCGCAGGAGCTATGGCGTTAGGATTGATCCTGGCTATCTTTATGCTGGTGGTGCTTCCGAACATTATGACCTCCTTAGTGGGAAAAGTGTTGCCGCATTCAACTCCTACCGAAGTAGTCCGGGTCGATACGCTGGAAGGCGAAGAAGAATATGCGCCGTCGGAAAAAAGCGCTCTTATAGAGGAGCAACAACCTTTTCTCTACAACCTTATTGCGGGATTTTTCAGGGCGTGTATAATTGTGGGATATATTTATTTCATATCATTGATGAAAGATATAAGACGTAT
>CAZSMK010000121.1:0-56343 GCA_964608095.1 uncultured Candidatus Sumerlaeota bacterium
CGGGGACGCTTATCCTACAGTATTAAAAAGGGGTGACAAGCGGGGACGCTTATCCTACAGTATTAAAAAGGGGTGACAAGCGGGGACGCTTATCCTACAGTATTAAAAGGGGGTGACAAGCGGGGGGCTTATTCTACATTTTTTTTCGCTGGGGTAACACGTTTTGGAAGGGATTTGAAAGTCTCCCAACGTCCAGGGCAGGGGCTGATTTTGTGAGGTAAAAAAATCATGATGTCCTCCAGAGTCTTGTATGATGTGCTTTTCCCAATTTCGCGAAAGACTCAATAAAAAGGAATTATGTCTTTTTGCCTATTGACTTGAGACAGTTGAGATAGTTATAATAAAATTGATTTTTTATGATGAGAAGATATACGCAAGTAGAAGCGGGTTAAGCTGGGGGTTAGCCAAGTGGAAAGGCACGGGACTTTGGCTCCCGCATGCGTAGGTTCGAATCCTACACCCCCAGCCAATTATTTTGTGCCTGAAAAGAGTTGACCCTCTCAAGGTGTTTTTTCATAATTTAATCTCCTGATTATGTGAACACAAAGGAGCATTGATAAAAAACAAGAGGAATGTGGAGAAAGAAATGGCTTATAGCAAAGGTGATTTATTTGTCATACCGGGGAAGGGTAGCCGTGCGCTGACGGAAAGTATATGCAAACAACTCGATCTTGAACCTGCCAATATCGAGAGCAAACGTTTCAGCGATGAAGAAATCTGGGTCAAGATCAACGAGAATGTGCGCGGCTCTGATGTATTTGTAGTTCAGTCGACGTATACACCGGCAAACGAACATCTCTTCGAGCTCTTTCTCATAATGGATGCGTTGAAACGCGCCAGTGCGGAGCGTATTACTGCTGTCATTCCTTATTTCGGCTATGCGCGCCAGGACAGGAAAGACCAGGGGAGGGTGGCTCTGTCCGCCAAATTGGTCGCAAATCTGATTACGACCGCCGGGGCAGACCGTGTGTTAACCATTGATCTACATGCGGGTCAGATACAGGGATTTTTTGATATTCCCGTCGATCATCTCTCCGCTGCTCCCCTATTAGTTAATTTCGTGAAGACACTCGATTTCAAGGACCATATTGTGGTGTCACCTGACGTCGGTAATGTTAAACAAGCGCGAGGTTTTGCGCAACGACTCGATACCACACTTGCCGTCGTAGACAAGCGCCGACCACATCCAAACGTAGCGGAGGTAATGAACGTCATCGGCGACATAAAGGGTCACAACGTGTTTATGTTCGATGATATGATCGACACCGCAGGAACGATTGTAAACGCTGCTTTTGCCTTGAAAGAACGTGGCGCTGGCGAAATTTACGCCTGTTGCACACATCCAGTTTTTTCCGGCAAGGCTCTTGAAAAAATTAATGAGTCTCCCCTGAAAGCCGTAATCGTAACCGATACCATCCCGCTCGACTCAAAGGAACCAAGAGACAAAATACAGGTCGTTTCCGTTGCGCCTCTTTTCGCGGAGGCTATCAATCGTATCCATAGACATCTTTCATTGAGCGAAATGTTCGACAGTCCTGTCATTAAGCCATAAATAACAAGCGAGGAGTTAAAAAGATGCGTACACAAGAAGAATTTTATCTTAAAGCAGAATCGAGAAAAGCCCACGGTAAAGGTGTCGCCCGTAAGCTCCGTGCTGCGGGATTTATACCCGCGGTTCTCTACGGGGATAAGCAACCTCCCCAAATGCTAACGTTAAACCAAAAAGATTTCGAATATACGCTTCAGAAAATTGCCGGAGAAAGTGTATTGATATCACTCCACATCGAGGGAAGCGACGAAACAGAACAGGTGTTTATAAAAGAAGCGCAGCGCCATCCCGTAACAGATCACATCATTCATGCGGATCTTTTCCGGGTACCGTTGACCAAAAAAATCCGTATCGAGGTGCCGGTACATCCAGCGGGTAAAGCGGTTGGTGTTAAAAAAGGTGGTATACTCGAGACGCTCACGCGGAGCATTGAAATAAAATGCTTGCCTACCCGGATACCTCAGCACATCGAGGTTGATATATCCGAGCTTGAAGTGCATCACTCGGTTCATGTTCGAGATATAACGCTCGAACCCGAAATCGAAGTACTCACTCCACTGGATACAGCCCTGTTCACCATAGTACCACCCAAAATAGAGGTTGAGGCGCCGAAAGAAGAGGAAGAGGGAGCGTTGATTGAAGGAGAGAAAGAAATAGCCGAACCCGAAGTCATTGGAAAAGGCAAAGAGACAAAAGAAGAGTCCGGTGAAGCGAAAAAAGAAGAGAAAGACTGATTATGCGCCTTATCGCGGGATTAGGCAATCCGGGAAGACATTATCGCGCTACACCTCATAATGTGGGGTTCGAGGTTATCGATTGTTTGGCGCAACGATGGAAGATCAAACTGAAAACCTCACGAAAAGAAAAATGTGTAAGCGGAAGCGGCATTCGATCAAGTGACGAAATCATATTGCTCAAACCTCTTTCGTACATGAACTTAAGCGGAGAAGTAGTCGAGAATGTCGTACACAAATGTTCATTGACACCGAAAGATATACTCATACTCTGCGATGATGTGAACCTCCCCATTGGACGCTTAAGGCTGAGACAGCGCGGCACTGATGGAGGGCATAAGGGATTGCGGTCAATAATTCAGCGACTCGGGACGATTGATTTTGCACGCCTCCGCATCGGGGTCGCGCCTCGGGATGAAATTATTGAAGATATGACGGAATATGTGCTGAGTCCTGTTATAAAAAAGTATCGAGCCGTCATGGGTGAAATGATAGTCATCGCCGCTGAGTGTGTAGGTTTCGTCCTCGATAACGGAATCGATAAGGCGATGGCTCATTACAATTCGATTGATTTAATTAAAAAATAGCGTGTGAATTACGATACATACTTTATAAAATCTCTGTTCAATTTGATTGTTACAGTCAAAATTGAACCGTGACCGGTCTTAAGGTCATGTCCGAAGGGAGGTGTAACCATGAGGTATTATGAAACAGTCATTGTGTATGATGCCGGGGTTGACGATGCATCAATCAAGCAACAAATTGATGATGTGCGACATTTTATCGCGGACCATGAAGGAGACATCATACATATTGATGAATGGGGACGCCGTCGTCTTGCATATCCAATTAAAAAGAAGGAAAGCGGCTACTATACCATTATCAATTTTTCCTTGAAAAATCCCGATGTCCTGTCCGCATTCGACCGATTTTTGAAACTCCGAGAACCCATCCTGCGCCATATAATTCTTCGTTCACAGAGTTCCAAAGCAGAGGTTACCGAGTCGAGAAAAAACGGGAAAGAAGAAATGGAAGGAGAGGAAAGGACACCGGCTTCAACCACTGAATCGCAACAGACAGAACCTGAACAGCAGATCAGTGTGCCTGAACAGGAGGAACAAAGACCCGAGATCGCAGAAAAAGCACCCGAGGCGAACACCTCTTCTCCAGAAGAAAAAGCCGGAGAAGGTTCTGTTCGCGAATAAACAAAAGCGTTGATTTCGTTTTTCAAAGAATTTCTGTTGATTTCGCTCAAAAGGTTTAATAAAAATGGATGATAAAAACTCATGAATTAATCCTGTGTTATCAACAGGGTGTCGATTAAAATCTGAACGTGGAGGATTCACCATGTTGGAAATTAACAAGACATTTTTGCTGGGGAACTTGACGCGAGACCCTGATGTCCGCTATCTGCCTTCCGGCACAATGGTTTCCGAATTTGACCTTGCCGTTAATCGAACGTACAAGGACAAAAATGGAGAACAGAAACAGGAGACCCTGTTTATTAGAATCGAGAGCATGGGCAAATTGGCTGAATTTGTATCGGAGTATTTAAAAAAGGGCAGACGAGTCTATGTTGAAGGCAGGTTGCGCAAGGATTCCTGGGAAAGTAAAGAAGGACAAAAACGATCGCGAATTGTTCTTCATAGCGACCGTATACAATTTGCCGACCCAAGACCGTCTTCTCAAGAGCAAAATAGAGAAGCGGTCGCTTCCAGCAAGAGTAGCGAACAGGAGGAAGGCGAATCAGATGATGATGAACTTCCAACCATTGATATTGGTAATGATGAATCATCAACTGAAAACAATATGCCTTTTTAGACAAGAAGAAAAGAAATTGGGAGGTAACAATGAACAATCGTGACGAACAAAGATCAAGACGTGAAAGAACACGCGATTCAGATACAAATGATAGTCGAGGAGGGCGGCGCAGTTCGTCGAATTCTTATAAACAACGGACGCGCTCCTTTCGCAGGCGTAAAGTTTGTTATTTCTGTAAAATGAAAATAGATGACATTGACTACAAAAACATCAAGCAGTTGCGACGTTTTGTCACAGAACGAGGGAAAATAATCCCCCGCCGAATAACTGGAACTTGCGCGTTTCATCAACGTCTGTTGGGCCATGCCATCAAGCGAGCGCGAAACGTTACGCTTCTTCCATATAAAGCGGGCTAAATCCACGGATTTGCTCCTTATATGCGTTGATGTGCAATGGCATGCGAATTGAATAACCACCGGAGGCGATATCAGGGCGATGGTGTCTCTTTTTTAAGACCGGTATCCGGAGGGATGCTTCTCCTGACATTCACCCTCATTGCAGATATTTTCGGTCTATCTGGTTTCTTTTTTTTGGCTTTGATTCCTTTTCTAACTCTCAAATTTGTCTTTATTCCTGCAGGATTAAATAAACGATGGAGCCTGTCGGTTCTTCTTCTCATCGCTCTCATAGCCACAATCGTAACGGGATTCTCCTGGTCAAGCGTCACCTTGCTCGCGTGGATGACATCAACGTTTGTCGTGGTATATATGTTTCCGGGAATTATAAAACGCGACGACGATTTGGCGTTTCTCTTTGCCCTCTTATTTATAGTGTCATTTGCAGGATTTGCCGTACTGCACGGGCTTATAGTACAAAAATCGCCTGTAAATGAAGCAGCGTCATTTATTCATGCCAATATGGAAACCATAGAACAGGCGTTAGACCAAGCCGCAAAGGAAGCGACACCCGAACAAGCAGAGGCATTAAAAAAACAATGGGAAACACTCAACCCAAGGATTCCTTTTTACTTGTTTGGCTCTATCTTTGCCTTTCACATGACTATTGTCTTCGCTACCTTTCGCAGGACATTTTTCAAATGGGTTCATGGTAATGTTCCGCCACTGCTCAATTTTCGTTCTAAAGAAAAGTATGTTTTTATCTTGATTTTCGCCTTATGTGGAGAAATAATGGCTCGTTTACTACACATTGATGATATCTTTTATATAAGCCGCTTTTTATTAATTTTTATGGGAATAATATATTTTATTATCGGATTGGTCATTGTTGTTGCCCTTTTTCAACGGCAATCGAAATCCTTTGTGTCATTCCTGATTCCCGCGGTAATGATGTTGCTTATTGTGATTAGACCACTTGCCGCCACTGTAATCGGTGTGGCGGATATATGGATTGATTTTCGAAACTTGCGCACAACAAAACGCAGAGAGGCATCGGAGAAATGAAAGTGATTCTGTTAGACACGCACCCCAAATTAGGCAAAGCGGGGGACATTATTCAAGTCAACGATGGTTATTTCCGTAACTTCCTCAAGCCGCGTAAACTCGCGCTCGAGGCGACCAACAAGAACAAAAAATTACTCGAGCAAAAGAAATTGCACTTAAAACGTGCGGCATTGAAAGAACTTCACGACGCAGAACTGCTCAAAGAGCGTCTCGAGGAATTAACGCTTGTCGCACGCCTCAAAGCAGGAGAGAACGACCGGCTTTTCGGTTCCGTGACCTCCGCTGATATTGCAGAACTGCTCGAAAAACAAGGCTTTGAAATCGATAAAAAACGTATAGAACTATCCGAGACCTTGAATAAATTGGGGCTGTACACGGTACATGTACATTTGCATCAGGAAATCAGCGCCAAGGTTAAAGTGTTGGTGGAGAAAGAACAATAATATTCTGGATAAGAATCTATGGCACGAATTGCATTCATAACGACGTATAATCCCGGCGCAATCGGACCGCGCTACATAGGCGCTGCTATGAAAGAGGCGGGACACGAAGTCTGGTTTGTTCATTTCAAAGAGTTCAAAACCGCGGGAGTTCCCACGCACGAATATGAACACCATAAACGACTTGACGAATTCAAAATGCTGTATATCAGGATACCACGTCCCGGCTATGTACTTTACGTGCCGTATCCTTATCCCATTACGGACACAGAACGACGTCTCCTTATAAAGGCGCTCAAGGATATCGATCCCGATATAATAGCATTTTCTTTCTATTCGGTAACTCTTGAATTGACAAAACAGCTCACGGCTATGCTCCACAAAGAAATGCCGGGCATTCCCATAATGTGGGGAGGAGTTCATTGCATTATTCGTCCGGAGGAATGCATTGAACATGCCGACATTGTATGCGCAGGTGAGGGAGAAGAGGTTGCCACAGAATTGCTCAACAACTGGGACGATTACAAGAAGGGTA
This sequence comes from uncultured Candidatus Sumerlaeota bacterium, assembly GCA_964608095.1. Lineage (GTDB taxonomy): Bacteria > Sumerlaeota > Sumerlaeia > MWCT01 > JAGHBZ01 > CAZSMK01. Next base: position 6,480 of record CAZSMK010000121.1, read on the forward strand.
ACACCCCGGACCTTCCCGGGATGTGGTTCCGTCAGAACGGCAAAATCATCTCCAGAGACGAACATCCAGTGATCAAGGACATCGATAAACTGCCTTTTCCCCTTGCGGGCGAGAACGAGATACTGATCGACAACGACATGATAAGCGAAAAGATGAGCCAACCGGGAGATTTTCTCAATGCGCATATTTACGTCTTCACCGAACGTGGCTGTCCATACCGCTGTGCCTATTGCATCCACAGTATGCTCCGGGATAAGGGATTCAAACACTTCCGCCGGCGTTCCGTAGATGATGTTATTGCCGAAACCGCCGACCGAGTCAACCGGCTCGGTATGCGGCATATCATTTACCATGACGAAATCTTCGTTATCCAGCCCGAATGGGTTCGTGAATTCAGCCGGAAATTCAAAGAAAACTTCGGCAAGTATGGCATCACCTATACCGGATATGTTCATCCTATTCATACCACCATGGAAATGCTTGAATGGATGTTCGATGCCGGGTTGACGGTCACCGGCATGGGGATTCAATCAGGAAGTGAACGCGTCTGCAAAGATGTCTACAACAGACCATGGATGCCTGAGAAGACTGTTCAGTTGTCAGAGATGTTGAGCAAATTCCCCTTCAAGCAAGTTCAATACGAAGTCATCACCAACAGCGTATTCGAGACGGAAGAAGACCGGCGTGAGACACTCGAGTTTCTGCTCAAACTACATCGCCCGTTTGATATTGAACTTTTCGGACTGGTGATCTACCCGATCTGCGAACTTATAAACAGAAAACCGCTGGTCGACAACCTCGACGATAACGAAATGCTTTTTTGGAATATGATTTATCACCTCACAGGTGTGGAGGGCGTGGATAAAGATTTTATACGCGAGTTGAGCCATAATCACTACCTGCGAGAACATTCGGATGTACTGGAAAAGTTCGTTATCGGTATCACAAACGTGAATCAGGAACGTCGAAAGTTGCAATGGGAAAAACAGCAGAGTGAACGAAAAACTGATTTAAAATACGAACCACAACCACACAGGATGAAAGATACCGTTCGGCGTATGCTTCGCAAGGCTCGTAATACCTTCATCCTGCCTGATCGAACCTGAATCATCCCATACTGTCTTCTCAGGAGTAAATTCGAAGAAAAACCATACCAAAAGCGTGCAGATTATGTGCAAGAAGAGGTGTGGAGAACGTTCTGATAAAGCTCGGCGAGTTTTGCCGCAACATTTGCCAGCGAGAAGCGCTGGGCAACTTTGTATGCTTCTCGTCCCATATCATACACACGTAGCCGATTGTGAGCAAGGGACTGGAGCGTCTCCACCCATTGTTCAGGATCGTCTCCCAAAATAATACCCGCCGGCGATTCCCCTATCAACTCCCGATGCGGCGATATGTCGCTCAGAATCAAACCACGACCAACCGCACAGGCTTCAAGGAGGACATTTGCAAACCCTTCACGTTCTGATGATGAAACAAAAAGGTCCGCAGTCTCCATCAAGCCGCTCAGATCCTTTGTAAAATCACGGAACGAGACAAATCCCGATAGTCCTTTTTGTTTAACCATTGACACGATTTGTTCTTTGGTCGGCCCGTCTCCTACCAGTCTTAATCGGACAGGGACTTCTTTAGCCCGGCATCTGTCTATTACGTCTACAAGAAACCAGATACGCTTTTGCTTTACAAATCTTCCAGCCCCGAGCAGGTCAAGTGGCTTATTCGGTTGTTGTCCTGTAAATTCCCGCGGAGAATCAGGAACCGGAACCCCATTGTGAATGATTAAGATTTTCGACGCCGGCAAACCAAGAGATATTAGGAAATCTCGCACCGTATCCGATACAGCAATAAACGAATCAACTCTCCCGCTAGTATAACGTATTTGTAGTTCCTGCCTACGAGTACTTGCGGGTTTGATACTATGATAATTATTGATAATTTTTATCTTCTTCATGCCCAGAAGGGCGACATTAACGGCAATGTTCGCACCGTACATATGAGCATGGACAATATGAAACGCAGCGCGCTTAACGATGGTACGAAGACGCCAGAGCCCTCGAGGATCAAGTCGCGATGTAAACTCGAGCGAATGTACCGGAAACCCCATCGATTCAACTTCTTCTGCCAGCTCACCACGGCTCCTCAGACAGCACACCTCGGTTTCTATTCCGTATCCTCTGAGCGCTGTCATCGAACGCAACATCATTCGCTGGACACCGCCGACCTGAAGATCATAAATTGCTCTCAAAACACGAATTCGCTCCACTGACCACTCCTCAGTCAAAATATTTTCAGCGTTCGCAACATACCAAGAATGATTTTTATCGTCACCTTTAGCAAGATGATATTCAATGAAATTCAAAAAATTACGATTTATATCATAGATCAAAAAGAACCCATATGCTGTTACCCATTTCTCGTACTCCCCTCGTCCGCATTAATGTGCGCCACCTTAAAAATACGTTGTCGTTGTCATGGACGTTTTCGAATTTTGTGGTCATAAAGAAACAGTACCCTGTGAAAAAGCCACTTCCGGCGTGATCTTCTCGTTTTACGAATCGCTCCAGTACACCATTTCTTTGAATAAAAAGCAGGGAATGACCATCAGTTGCTAAAATAATGATTGCTTTTGACTATGAGTTTCCATAAATCTCAATAATATTCATTCTTAAGGTAGATGTATGTGCGGAATTTGTGGTAAAATATACAGTGATCGAAATAAAAAGGTCGAAATAGAAGTACTCAAAAAACTTATGTCGCTCCTCCAGCATCGCGGTCCGGATGAAGATGGGATTTATTTAAAGGATAATGCCGGACTCGGACATAAGCGTTTAAGCATAATCGACCTCTCACATGGTCGGCAACCTATTTCCAATGAAGATGATTCCCTCATTATCATATATAACGGAGAGATTTACAATTACAGGGAAATTAAAGAAGAACTTAGTGCAAAAGGACATACATTCAAGACTAACTCCGATGCCGAGGTCATATTGCACCTCTATGAGGATGTGCAAGAACGTTGTCTTGACCGCCTCTGGGGGATGTTTGCCTTTGCTATCTGGGACGAACATAACCAGTTGCTGTTCCTTGCGCGCGATCGGATCGGCAAGAAGCCGGTCTACTTTGCAGAGTTGCCGGACTCTTTTCTGTTTGCCTCGGAGCTCAAATCGCTTCTTATGGAGCCTTCGCTCGAACGAGGGGTCAGCGAAGAGGCAATCCACGATTATCTGACATTCCAGTATGTCCCCTACCCCGACACTATTTTTAAATCCATCAAAAAATTACCACCGGGGCATTATCTTGTGTATAACTGCGGGAAGGCGGTAATCCGTCAATATTGGGATTTACATTATGAGCCGAAGCGGGAGATAACGTTCGAAAAGGCGAAGGAAGAAACCCTTGCGCTGCTTGAAGATGCGGTAAAAATCCGTCTTGAAAGCGAAGTGCCGCTTGGCGCGTTTTTGAGCGGTGGCATAGATTCGTCCGCGATAGTCGCGTTTATGCGACGCCATATTTCCGGCGAGTTGAAAACATTCAGCATTGGCTTCGAAGAGGAAGAGTTCAATGAGCTGCCTTATGCACGCAAGATCGCCGAGATGTTTGAGACGAAACATCATGAATTTGTTGTCCGACCCAATGCAATAGAGACGTTGCCGAAATTAGTATGGCATTTCGACGAACCTTATGCCGATTCCTCTGCACTACCGACCTATTACGTCTCAGAAATGGCACGAAAATATGTGACAGTTGCTCTCAACGGCGATGGTGGCGATGAGAGTTTTTGCGGATATACCCGTTATTGCGGATTCCGTCCATTCCAGATGTTCCGCAGAATTCCTGATCCCCTGCGGCGATATCTACTGAAACCTTTTTCCACAACTCTTTTCCAACTCATTCCCGGTAGCGTGTTCCTCGAAAAATTACAGTATGTGACCGACGTATCGCTTATGACCGAAGAGGAGCGCTACTGCCAGATGATGATCATATTCCGCGACTATATGAAGCCGTTGATATACGCTGAGCGAATGATGCCCATGATAAAACAAAAAAAATCGATTCAACGTACTTTGAATTACATGCACAGTACGAATGTCAGAGAAATGATCGACCGGATGACCTATTCAGACATAAAAACCTACCTGGTCGACGATCTGTTACCAAAGATGGACCGAATCACCATGGCACATAGTCTTGAGGGGCGCTCGCCGTTTCTGGATCATCGAATAATGGAATTTGGCGCAAGCCTCCCCTCGCATATCAGGTTCAAGGACAAGACGTTGAAATATCTGCTCAAAGCCGCACTCAGCGATATTCTCCCCCATGATATTCTCTGGAGAGAGAAGAAGGGATTCGGTGTCCCCATCGGGCATTGGTTTAAGCAAGACTTGTTCGAGCTTGCGCGTGAGACACTGCTGTCTAAAAGAGCAGCTGACCGCAACCTTTTCAATATCAAATATATCGAGAAAATTCTTAACGACCATCAGCGAGGGAAGCAGAATCATCATCATCGTATCTGGTCATTGCTTAACCTCGAGCTCTGGTTTCAGACCTTCTTTGACCGAAAAGACATTTCTCCAGGACCCATTGTTTTGTAAAAGTAAAGGCTGGGTCTGTGGAGGAGAGTCGGATGTGCAACGCAACAGAGGACCGGCGCTGACACGACTGATCTCAGTTGCCAAACTTACAGCGAATATTAATGAAGACACCCGGAGGACATAGAGCACGTTGCCTTCTGCTCACATCCACATCCATGATAGGAGGTACCGAGCGGATGCTCATGAAATTCCTTTCCCGCTCGGACTCCACGCGTTTTGAATATCATATTGTCTCATTATTGGGAGATGGCTCGTTGACAGATTGGTGCAGAAAAGAGGGGCATCGTGCATTCAACATCAGCAGGTCCTCATCATTACTTAACTTGCCGGTGCAATTCATAAAAGTACTGCATTTTTGCTTACAAGAAAAAATAGACCTTATCCAGACGTTTGGATTGCGTGCCGACACCATAGGAAGAATAGCAGGACGAATCAGCGGTGTACCTGTCATCATCTCAAGCATAAGAAGCCCTGACCCCTGGCGCAAACCATGGCATACATTTCTTGACGATATAACCTCGGGAAACGTCGACCTGTTTATTTCCAACTCAGAAGCTGGTCGGCAAAGCAGAATCGAGCGAGAGAAATTTCCCCCGGAAAAGATTGTCACTATCCACAACGGTGTAGAGATACCAGAACTCCCGACAGACGAAGAGCGAGCCAGGCATCGTGAACGTTTTGTCGACGAAGCCGACAGGTTTATAGTCGCTGTTCTTGCCAATTTCAGGTCTATGAAAGGTCACACAGACATACTCGAAGCAGCCCGGGAATTGAGTTCTCTTATACCGCATATTCTTTTTATATTCGCGGGAGAGGGCCCATTAAGGCAGGATATAGAAGAGGAAGTAGTTCTTGACCCAGTACTTCGTCGTATCATTATTTTCCCGGGCGTTGTTGAAGAACCCTTTAACCTGCTTCATGCAAGCGACGTTTTTCTTCTTGCCTCGCACTGGGAAGGATGTCCCGCATCCATACTGGAAGCCATGGCGGCAGGTGTACCTGTAGTTGCTACACGCGTAGGAGGAATACCCGAACTGGTGGAACATGAGGTTACGGGACTCCTGATACCACCTAAGAAGCCTTTCGCACTCAAGGATGCACTCGTGCGTCTTTACGAAAATCCCTCGCTTGCCGCGCAAATCTCACACCATGCGCGACGCACCGTTGAAAAGCATTTTTCTCTTGATATAATGACAAAAAAAATTGAGTCACTATTTAGTCAACTGATTGAAAGGAAGCGTAAAGATAGCACATCTCGATTCCAATGAAGACCCGGTCGCAAAACGATAGAATAAAGATCATATACGTAATCGGCAGTTTACAGCTCGGTGGGGCGGAACGTCAATTGGTCGAGCTGGCGACACGATTGGATCGCACACGCTTCGAGGTGGAAATCTGCTGCATTGCCCAGGGTGGACCACTGGTCGAGTATGTCGAGGAACACGCTATCAAGGTCCGCATCTTCAATTTTTATCTCCGCCTTGGAAAATACAACCCCCTTTCGTATGTACATCTTGTGAGGGAATTCTGGCGGATTTTTCGATACTTCGCGCAAAGCCGCCCCGTTATAATTCACGCCTATCTTTATACCGCGTATGTCGTAGGTGTTATGTGCGGCAGACTCGCCCGCGTACCCGTGACTATAGCTAGCCGCAGAAGTCTCGGTTATTTCAAAGACAATAATCCGCTCAAACAGCACATTGAAAACATAATCAACATTTTTACACATCATGTGTTGGTTAATTCAGAAGCGGTCAAACGAGATGTGTTGAAACGAGAAAAAATAAAGCCGGACAAGATTTCCCTGATTTATAATGGCGTTGATGTCGAACGGTTTTTACAGGAAAAAGGAGAAAGAGAAGCGGTCAGGCGTGAACTCGGAATCCCCGAGCATTGCCTGAGCGTGGGCGTGGTGGCAAATCTTATTCATTACAAAGGTCACAAGGAACTGGTCGAAGCCGCGCGTATTCTCAAACACAGATTCGGCGATGTCCGACTCGTGTTTGTCGGTCGCGATAGCGGTATCAAGGGCGAACTTGAAGAACTTATTCGCTCTTACACTATAGAAGATATTATTATCTTTACAAGCGATCGTAAGGACATTCCCCGACTCATACAGGGCTTTGATATTATGTGTCTCGCCTCCCACGAAGAAGGGTTTTCCAATGTCATTCTTGAATCGATGGCGAGCGGTAAGCCGGTGGTTGCCACTGATGTGGGAGGCAATCCGGAAGCGGTTGTTGACGGGGAAACAGGAATTATAGTGTCCCCGCGGGATCCGGAATCCCTTGCTGAAGGGCTTTTAAAACTCTTGAAGGACCCTGAACTTCGACAAAGGATGGGACAAAACGGTCTGAAGCGTGTCCGCGAACATTTTTCAATCGAGCAACTTATTGCCAACATGGAGAATTTCTATCTTTCCATTCTAAAGAAATAATTCCCCCTCTTCTTCTCTTCAAAAAATGCTTATCATGTCGTTTTCCTTCAGTGCCTACTGGTAATTCATCAGGGGGAATTCTGAAAAGATGGAATGATAGGCTGACAAAAAAGATATATCGCCTATTTTTTATCTTAAACTATTTATTAGATTCATCCGATTAGTAATGTGTACTGATGCCCGCACTATTTGTGTGGAAATGTTTTATAGATTTTGGTAGGGCTATATAAAAAATAATTAAATAGAGGAGGTACATTATGTTTAAAAAGAGCATCGCGCTATTGGTGTGTGTAGGCATGTTATTGAGTTTTGGCTGTGCGTCGATCCAGAAAGGTTCCAGCTGCAATGGTCTTGCCCTGACAGCTGAAGGAAAGACCAATGTGGGTCATTACAATGCGTCGAACTGGGGAATTTATCTCCTGAGCATACCGCTACTCACCGGCGATACAGAAAAAGAGTTCAAACTAAGCGAGGAAGGCGTAACCACAAGTATCGCATTCATGAAGGATACGGTGAACGTTGACCGTGTGGAAGAAATGCTGACCCGGGCTGCCAAAGATGACGGCGCAACCATAGTGGAAGATATGACATCGAGCAGAAAAAGTGTCTGGTTTGCTCCTCTCTTGGTGATTTTCATCAAGTCTGTCCAGATTTCCGCAAATGGTGTTAAATAGGGTTTTAATGACAGCAAATTCAGGCTCTGGTTACAAGGGGTGAATGAAGTTCTATTCACCCCTTTATTTATACCCCTTTATTCCCGCAAATAAACCATTTCACTATTGATATATCCCGGCTAAATTTGATAGCATATCTGGTTTTGTCACAAGTCAGGGTCAAACGCAGGAGATGAAAGATGCCGACTTACGAATATGAATGTGTCAAATGTGGTAATACGTTTGAATATTTTCAATCGGTGAACGAAGAGCCGAAGACAAAATGCGAGATATGCGGCGGTAGGCTAATTAAGCTGGTCTCGCCGGGGGCTGGACTGATTTTTAAAGGACATGGATTCTATATAACTGATTACAAAAAGAGAACTGCGAGCGACTCCACCGTGGATGGCAAAAAAGATGCGGCGGAGACCAAAACAAGCCCCTCAAAGGAAACAAAGAAAGACGCGCCTTCAACCTGAGGATAAGCGAATACGCTCCCTTCGATATCTTTCAAAGAAGTAGAAGCTCATTAAGAGAAGGAAACACCCGCGTATCTGATTTCCCGTCATCATGATTACTGGAGATTCTTCTCAATCCGTGAAATATGCTGTAAAAGTCGATCCGCTTTTTGAGCCGCATCCATCCATTGATTCTGGTGATAAAGACGGTTAATCGTAAACACGGTATCCAGAACATCGGGTTCCATGCGTTGAAAAATATCGAAGTTCTGATTCCGTTTCCGCGCCTCCTCCTCGACCCGCTGCATTTCTGTGAACACAAAAAGAATACGGCGATAGGCGGATTCCTGATGCGCTTTCAGAAACCTGGGTAGTCTACGGGCGCTCTCGGGTAAGGAAGGACATGGTTTTTCGCTCACCCCCTCAAGATAGAAATACGCAACGCTGGAATAGTCGGCATTGCTCACGTTTGCATGACCATGTTCAATAGTGACGCGAATAGAGTTTTGAAAAGTTACAGGGTCGAGAATATGATGTCGGTACATCGACCATTTACCGGAATAGGTATGCGCAAGCGGGTCCTTGTAACTCACACCATGGAAAGGAGTCGAGTGTTGACCGGTGGGAAATCCCCATGCGGCGCAGAAATAGTCTTCAGTCCCTGTCCCATGAAGTGAAGGAGGCCATGTTTCCCCGTCGATAAAAATCATGTCGTCGCCTTCGCCGAACCAGTATGTGGGAATCGAGAGGTCCCAATTGTCGATGTTGAGCGTACATCCCGCGTAATGTCCCCTACCCCGGACATCGAGAATTACATAATTACCGTTTCCATCAAGGTTGGGAGTCTCTATAAGTTCGGGTACGCTCAATTGTGTTCCGTCGCATCCATCAGCGGGACGTTCCTGGCGGTAATGGGCGTGAAAACGTCCCATCTCATCGGGAATAGAATCGTAGAGTTCATAGTCCACATAACTATAAAAACTCAAGCATTTCAGCGGGCTTTCGTTGGTAATCGTAATACGTGCCCCGGATGAGAAAGGCATGGGAAAGAAGCAATTCAACGCTCCCTGGTTGGGATGTTCCTCAAGGTTGGTCACGATGTCGAGCATAAGACTTGTGTAGTTGGCGATAACGCCATGCCCGACGCCGAAAAAATCGCCAAGAGGGACCTCGAGAGACGGGTTCTCAACGCCGTCCCAGTAACACCGCAGTACAAGCCTTGTAGGCCAGTAATAATCAAGGTGGGATACAGTAAACCAGAGATGAGTGATGCAGCCGGCTCCATCAACTTCAGTAAGGGTGATGGTCTCGCCGGGAGAAATTCGAAAAGCGTCGTTATTCCCGCCGGTACGATCGTAAGAGGAATCGCGTTTTCGTCGTCCACGTCTCAAACGGGCAATATCAAACGCCGCGGGGAAAAAGTTATCTTTTTCCATGCTCTTCAACTCCTGATTAAGAATGCGTTCATACGACTATACAAAGATGGTTCAACATCTCACGCTGAATGACGATAAGTCAAGCCAAGAGACCATTTTCTCCTGGAAAGAAAGGGGAAAATTATCTTGCATTAGTTTCCCTTAGTTTTATAAATTAGCCTTTTGGTTTAATGGGCAAGATGTAATTGTGTAACTTTTTCAACCTGAGTATTGAATGAAATTACTCGATAGATACATTATAAATAATTTTTTTTGGAATCTTCTGGGAGTCCTTTTTATATGTGTCGTGGTTTTCCTTGTATATATGCTTATCGGGAGCTACGAGGATATACTCAGCAACGCACCTTCAATGTATTTTGTTATAGTATTCTTTGCAAATAGCCTCCCCTTCATGATGGTCGAGGTCATCCCGTTAGGCATAGCAATCGCCGCATTATTAACGGTCGGGAATATGGCACGAAGTCGCGAAATTCTCGCGTTGCTCACTACAGGGGTATCGCAGAAACGAATTGTTACTCCTCTTTTCTATGTGAGCATTTTACTGGCTATAGGGTTGTTCTTTTTCTCAGAGACGGTTGTTCCCCGATGTGAACAACGAGCACGTTATATCGAGAAAGCATTCATCGAAGGTAAAGGAGAGCAGATCGTTGCCCGGACAGAAAATATCTTCGTTAAGGGAGAAGGAAACCGGTTCTATCTCATGGAAAATTACGACAGCCTTGAAAAATCCATGAACCAACCCGTCATCTACGACACCAATCCTGATGGGAGTCATCTCACCTTCAAGATGACGGCAAAAGAGGCGGATTTCGTTGCTCATAGCGAAAAGGGAAGTGTATGGCGGTTCCGCGATATGGCTAAATGGGAATTCGACGAGGAAGGCAGGGTGATCGATTATGAACGCCATAAAGAACCGGTCGAGATCACCCTTGAAGTGAATCTCGACAAGTTCCTCTCATACAAGAAAGAGCCGGAAGAGATGAACCTGTGGGAGTTGTATCGATACTTGAGTATTTTAAAGCACCGAGGAGAGAACATTGGCAGATATGCCACCGACCTTTATATAAAGATTTCGTTTCCCGCGGCTGTTATAATCATCATGCTTATATGTTTCAGTTATGCCAGCAAGATGCAGCTGGGAAACCTCGTTATGAACTTTGCGCAAGCGATGCTGCTGGTGGTTGCGTTTTATGCGTTTCTGGCATTTACCCAGGCTATGGGTCACAATTTGATTATTCCCCCCTTAATAGCCGCCTGGGCTCCTGATATTGTATTTGCATTTATCGGCTTTACTGTTTTTAAATACAACACCATTTAACATATTGGAGAAAATCATGGCAAAAAGAGGAAAAACGTCCATTATGTTTATCTGCACCGGCAACACATGCCGAAGCCCCATGGCGGCAGGTTATACAGAGAAACTGCTCAAAGAGCGGGGAATCAAACATATCGAGGTAAAAACTGCAGGCGTTATGACGGTTTCCGGCTTGTTGCCCACTCAGGAGACGGTTCTGCTTCTTGAAGAAGTCGGCGTCGATATTCAGAAGCATCGCTCCACTCCTCTTACCCCGGATATGATCAAAAAGACGGATTACATTTTGGGCTTTACACCTTTTCACGTTCAATCGGCAATTCGCATGAGTGAAGACGCACGCGGCAAGACATTTTTGCTCAAGGAGTTTGTGGGTGGCGACCCACGCCGTGCGCGTATTCAAGACCCGATGGGGTGTACCCTCGAAGTCTATCGCCGCGTCTTCAATGAGATAATGAAGGCATGCGAAAAACTCCTGGATAAGCCGGAGATCAGGGGCGAAACAAAAGCCCTTAAGAAGAAGGCAGCGGCAAAAAAGAAACCAAAGAAAAAGGGAGCGGCAAAAAAAGCGGCGCCCAAAAAGAAGACCGCTAAAAAGGCCGCAACGAAAAAAACAAAGACGAAACCAAAAAAGAAAAAAACAACAACAAAAACAGCAAAGGCAAAAAAAGCCACCGCTAAGCGAAAAAAGAAAAAATAAGAAGAGAGACCACTATGATAATCGCACTTGGAAACGACCATGCAGGTTATACGCAACGAGAAGTAGTGTTGCGCGTCATTAAGGATCTCGAACATCAGGTACTCGATCTGGGTTGCAATTCGGATGCCTCTGTGGATTATCCCGATATCGCCGAGAAGGTAGCCCGGAAAGTGATGAATGGAGAAGCGGAGCGGGGCATACTAATCTGCGGGACGGGCATCGGGATGTCGCTGGTAGCAAATAAATTCCCCGGTATTCGTTGCTCTGTATGTACAGATGAATACGGGGCACGTATGGCACGCGCTCATAACAATGCAAATGTCCTTGCGCTCAGAGGAAGAGAAATTGCTTCCGAGATCAACGAACGTATCACCTATATATGGCTAAGCACACTCTTCGAAGGGGGTCGCCACGAGCGACGTTTATCTAAAATTTCTGCTCTGGAGGAGACCATTGCACGAGAACTATGCAGCAAGAACAGATTACATAAGCACAACCGACCCGGAACTCAAGGAAGCGATTGAGAAAGAATACGAGCGTCAAACGAAGACGCTTGAGATGATTGCATCGGAAAATTTCGCCTCCCCGGCAGTGCTTGAAGCCCAGGGATGCCTGATGTCGCATAAATATGCGGAAGGGTATCCGGGACGTCGCTATTACGGCGGCTGTGCTTACGTGGATATTGCCGAGGAGCTTGCGATTAAACGTGTAAAAGAGCTCTTCAATGCCCCGCACGCAAATGTGCAACCACATAGCGGCTCACAGGCGAATATGGGTGTCTATTTCGCCCTTCTCGATATAGGCGACACGATTTTGGGAATGAACCTCGCTCATGGGGGACATTTAACCCACGGTTCACCTGTTAATTTCAGCGGTAAATACTTTAAAATTTTCTCTTACGGAGTCGACAAAGATAGCGAGGTAATCGACTACGGCGCGGTAGAACAGCTTGCACGTGAACATCAGCCGAAGCTTATCATTGCCGGTGCGAGCGCCTACCCACGCGAGATCGACTTCAAACGATTTCGCGAAATCGCTGATGAGGTCGGCGCCATATTCATGGTCGACATGGCGCACTTTGCAGGTCTGGTTGCCGGTGGTATTCATCCCAACCCCATGGACTTCGCAGATGTGGTAACCTCAACCACACATAAAACCTTACGCGGACCACGCAGCGGCTTCATTCTCTGTCGGGAGGAGTTTGCTAAACCCATAAACAAGATGATTTTCCCCGGTATACAGGGAGGACCCATGATGCACACCATTGCCGCAAAAGCCGTTGCCTTCAAAGAGGCGCTTTCACCGAAATTCAGAATATACCAGGAACAGATAGTCAAGAATGCGAAGAAGTTGGGTGAGACTCTTGCGGAAGAGGGACTGAGGCTTGTTTCCGGCGGAACCGATACTCACCTCCTTCTTGTTGATGTGACCTCTCTTGCTATTACAGGTAAAGAAGCGGAACAGACCCTTGAACAAGCCGGTATTACGGTCAATAAAAACATGATTCCTTTCGATACCAGAAAACCAATGGAAACCAGCGGCTTCAGAATAGGGACTCCTGCGCTTACCACGCGCGGTATGAAAGAAAAAGAGATGAAGGAAATAGGCGAAAAAATCGGTAGAGTCCTGAAAAATATCCATGATAGTTCTGTTATAGACGGTGTCAGGGATGAAATCAGAGAACTTTGTCGAGAGTTTCCAATGTTCAGTCAGGAATGGTTGGATTAAGAGGTAGCGCCTTCTTACAATTTTTCTATACCAGGACATCGAGAGAAAATGGACACAAAAGAGAAAATCATTCAGAAAGATACCAGTGGACAGGATACAAGACCGACATGGGATGAATATTTTCTTGAGATTGCACACGTAGTTGCGACACGGTCAACCTGTCTTCGTCGAAAGGTAGGAGCCGTAATCGTCAAAAATCATCGTATCCTTGCAACAGGTTATAACGGCGCACCTCCAGGGATGAGGCATTGCCTTGAACTCGGGTGTTTACGAGATGAATTAAATATCCCGAGCGGAGAACGACAGGAAATTTGCCGTGGGCTTCACGCAGAACAAAACGCAATTATTCAGGCTGCGATTCATGGCGTCAGCGTCAAAGGCGGGGAAATTTACATTACCCACCAACCTTGTAGCACCTGTGCAAAAATGATTATCGGCGTCGGCATAAGAAGAATCGTGTATGAAGGCGATTATCCCGATCAATTGGCACGCGACCTTATCAAAGAAGCCGATATCACACTTGAACATATACCAAAGCCAGAAGAGAAAGGAGAAAATAGTAAATGAAGGCTATTATACCCGTTGCAGGAATAGGCAAAAGAATGCGCCCCCATACCTATGCCCTTCCTAAAGTACTCCTTCCGGTAGCAGGTAAACCCATATTGGGACATATTCTGGATGAATTGATATCCATAGATGTAACCGAAATAACCCTCGTTATCGGGTATAAAGGCGAAGAGGTCAAAGATTATGTGGAGAGCAATTATAGTATAAAAGCCAATTATATTGTCCAGGAGAAGCGAAAAGGCCTGGGACATGCAATATGGACTACACGCGAATATCACTATGATGACTCTGAGGTAATGATAATCCTCGGTGATACGATCTTTCAAGCCGACCTGCGCGCAATGAGTGCACTAAAAGGCAGCTCCCTTGCTGTCAAAGAAGTAGAAGACCCACGAAGATTCGGAATAGCGGTTCTCGATCAGAAGGGTGAATACATAATCGATCTTGAGGAAAAACCTGAAAAGCCTAAAAGCAACCTTGCCATTGTGGGAATATATCTTATACGGGAACCGGGATTGCTCTTCGACAGTCTTACCGAGGTTATAGAAAAAGATATCAAAACAAAAGGAGAGTACCAGCTCACAGATGGGTTGAAAATAATGCTCGATAAAGGCGCCGCTATAAAGCCGTTTCAAATAGAGGGATGGCTGGATTGCGGCAAACTGGATACCACCCTCGCCACAAACCGTGAGCTGCTCGACTTGAAAATCAGTAAGCAAGTCGCCCTCGAGTATAAAGAGAAATATCCTGACTGTCTCATAAGACCACCTGTATTTATCGCTAAAGGTGTCGAACTGACCAATTCAATTATCGGTCCTCATGTCTCGATAAGTGAAAAAGCCGCTATCGAGAATGCTGTAATTTCAAATGCAATAATTGGAGAACACACGGTAATTAAAAATATAATCTTGAAAGATTCAATAATTGGGGACAATGCGGTTGTCTCCGGTCATATAGCGCAATTAAACATTTGTACTACATCGGAAGTCCATTTCAGATAAGAATAGAGGAGGAGAAAAAGATGACTTCAGGTAAAAGCGAGGTAAAAAAGCATTTGATCACGTCCGAATCGGTGACCGAAGGACATCCTGACAAGATATGCGATCAAATAAGCGACGCCATACTCGACGAAATAATAGAGAAGGACAAGAAAGCACGAGTCGCATGTGAGACATTGGTGACAACAGGACTAATCATGATTGCGGGTGAAATAACATGCGAATGTTATGTTGATATTCCCAATGTAGCCCGTGGCGTTGTCAAAAGAATCGGCTACACTGATGCAGCGTACGGCTTCGACTACGCTACCTGTTCGGTGTTAACAAGCATCAAGCAACAGTCGGCGGACATTGCCATGGGTGTGAATGGACCAGAACGGCTCGGTGCCGGTGATCAGGGTATGATGATGGGCTATGCATGTGATGAAACGGAAGAGCTGATGCCCCTGCCTATCATGCTTGCACATAAACTGGTATTACGCCTCTCTGAGGTTCGTAAAACAGGGAAATTGCCCTGGCTACGACCTGATGGCAAATCACAGGTGACTGTTGAATACGTCAATGATAAGCCGAAGCGAGTTACTGCAGTGGTGCTCTCGACCCAACATGAGCCGGATATCAAATACGATAATCTCAAAGCTGATATTATCGAACGAGTAATCAAGCGCGTCATTCCCGAGAACATGCTTGCAAAGGATGCCCCGTTGCATATCAATCCAACAGGACGATTCGTCATTGGTGGACCGCACGGCGACACCGGTGTTACCGGACGGAAGATTATAGTCGACACTTACGGTGGCGTTGCCAATCACGGCGGAGGCTGTTTCAGCGGAAAAGACCCGACAAAAGTTGATCGGAGCGGCGCTTATGCTGCGCGGTGGCTTGCCAAAAATATTGTCGCCGCCGGTATTGCAAAGCGTACCGAAGTACGCCTGGCTTATGCGATCGGAGTGTCTCAACCCGTGAGTGTTGATATCGAGACCTTCGGTACGGGTAAAGTTGACGAAACAAAAATTTCCAATACCATTATGGATAACATTGATCTTTCACCCGGTGGTATTATCGAGCGTCTTGACCTGCTCAGACCCATTTACGAGAAAACCGCTGCCTATGGTCATTTCGGCAGGAATGACGACTCGTTCACGTGGGAAAAGACCGATCTTAAAGATTTATTTGCCAGATTAAAATAACTCTCAGAGAGAAAGGTTCAGCATGAAACGAACCCAAAATAGGATTCAGCGCTGGGGTGCTATTATCTTGGCGGTTTGTATTCTGACCATTGCGTTACCGCCATTACCGGCACGAGCTGCCTCAGTAGGTGAGATAGTGTTGGGCTACTTCCGCGACCGCGGTAACGATTTCCTCGACATCTTTCGACTTCGTCTCAGTGCGCCGCGTCAACTCATGGGCTTTGGATTTCATCTTCGGGCCACTGCCCTGGCTCAGGTCGGAATCCTTTACTTTCAAGGTGAACATTTCGGTTTGGACCGACGGGCATTAGGAGTCTGGCGGGAAGAACGTTTTACCGGGGGTATCAGCGCTTTGTATTACACCGACGTCGTTAACGATATCGTCTACGGGAATCGTTTTACCGATGAGGATGATATCTGGTCTCTCTGGCAAGAGCGCGGAATTGTCAGAAACAATATTTATTGGGATGATGGCAGGCGCCATCCTGTAAGTATTGGAGTGGAAGTACAACTTGCAATCCTCCCCGGGGTGGACGTTGGTATCTATCCCACTGAATTGGTCGATTTTGTCGTCGGATTTTTTACGCTCGACCCATGGGACGACGATCTCTTGAGGATGGAAGAATTATCCCCCGAACATGATGATTTGTTGTTGGAATATAGTATCCTTGAAGAGTTGTCGCAGGAACCTCTTCCCGACGAGGAAGTCGGTCCCGACGTCGAGGTCGATAGCGAAACCGAACCTGTACCTGAACTGCAGGAAACAAGCGAGATGCCGGTCGAGTCCGAGCCAACACCTGAAGTGATTTCCACCCCGGAATAGAGCGCCTATCGGGGATAGCGCCCTGTCGAGGATGCTTTTGTGGAGCATAAAAAAAGCAGAATCATAGACTTTGGTGTATAGAATCCTTGACGCCGTGCTCATTCTCATGTAGATATTTTAACATATTGTGTGTCGAGTTATTGTTTTAGTTTTAAAAATAAAAAGGGAGCGTGAGCAGATGGAAAAAGCAGGTTTGACAGTGTGGGTATGTATTGTAGGTGCAATGGTTCTTTTTCTGGCGCTTTTTGGGTGCACGCAGAGTCCTGAGAGCAGTCCGCTTATAAGAAAAATGTTGTCGGAATTTACGACCCTGCAAGAGGATTTTACAGACCTGAAGGATCAGGTTCGTAGACTTGAATCTGATATAGGCGCGATGAACCAGGAAATTCAAACCATTAAACAGCAGCCAGCAGCTCGATCCGTTGACACGAAAGAGATTGCACGCTTGACCGAACAGCTAAACGACCTCACGGCAAAAATTTCGCGTATGGAGAAGGATATAAGTAACCTGGGGAGCACAGTGAGAAGCGGAACATCTACCGTTACTCCTTCCACCGCAACCACGGCTCCACCACCAGAGGACGAGGCCTCAGAAGAGACCTACGCGAGACCCAGCGGAACCTACTACACGATTCAAAAAGATGATACTCTCGAGAAGATCGCAGAAAAGCACAACGTCACCGTCGAGCAAATAAGATCAAAGAACCGGCTTCCTGAAAAAGCCAAAATATTTGCCGGTCAGAAGCTATTCATACCCTCGAGCAAATAATTCCAGTGATTTAAAAGAAGGAAGCATCAGAGGATAGGGCAATCTTCAGAAGGGAGATTTCTGTCCATTATGATAGAACGCTACACGTTACAAGAGATGGGCAAACTGTGGACTGAAGAGTCGAAATTCAAAACATGGCTCGATGTAGAGATTGCCGTCTGTGAAGCGTTTGTCAAGAAAGGTAAAATCCCACCTGATGTGCCGAACACCATCAAGAAGAAAGCACGTATCGATATCGAGCGCATCAAGCATATTGAGAAAGAAACCCGCCATGATGTGGTTGCTTTTTTAAAAAGTATTGCAGAGTCGGTCGGACCTGCTGCGCGCTTTATCCACATGGGCTTGACCTCTTCAGATGTCGTCGACACCGCATTGAGTCTTCTCATGGTGAAAGCATCGAACCTGCTGATTCAAGATGTACAACACCTCATAACCATACTCGAGGATTTAGCCAAAGCACACAAACTCTCCTATATGATCGGAAGAACACATGGCGTCCATGCTGAACCGATAACGCTGGGGTTGAAGTTTCTAAATTGGCGTGAAGAGATGCTGCGCAACCGTGAAAGACTCAAGCGTGCTCGCGATATAATCAGTGTAGGGAAGATTTCCGGCGCGGTCGGAACCTATGCCCACGCCGACCCGACGATTGAAAACTACGTGTGCAAACAACTGGGATTAAAACCTGCAAAAATATCCTCCCAGATTTTACAACGAGACAGGCATGCGGAATACCTTGCCGCCATTGCCATCTGCGGCGCTTCCGTGGAAAAGATCGCTACCGAAATCCGTAACCTTCAACGCACCGAGATTCGGGAACTGGAAGAACCTTTCGGGCGCGGGCAAACTGGTTCCTCCGCTATGCCACATAAGAGGAATCCTGTTAGCTGCGAGCAGCTGTGTGGTTTGGCTCGTGTCCTCAGGTCTAATCTCCTCGCGTCCATAGAAAATATCACACTCTGGCATGAGCGTGATATAAGTCATTCATCTGTTGAACGAATTATCGTCCCGGATAGTACGATTTTGCTCGATTACATGTTGCAGAAACTTTCCTATATTCTCAATGAGCTCAACATTTATCCTGAACGAATGCTGAAAAATATCAATATTACACGCGGACTGATATTCTCACAGAAAGTCCTTCTCCATCTGATCAACAAGGGAATTTCCCGGGATAAAGCGTATGATATAGTGAAACGAAACGCTATGAAATCATGGGAAACAGGAGTCTCGTTGAGGGAGAATCTTCTCTCAGATAAGGAAGCGGCGGAATTGATAACCTCCGATGAGCTCGACGATATTATGGACCTCGAGAAATTTCTTGAACACATAGAGCACATTTATCGGAGATGCGATATCACCGTCAACGACTAATGGAAAGGGTCAATGAGTATATGGGAAGACAGTGTTCCTTTCTTCATAGAAGATATTTGTTATACCCATCATGTCGCAGAAAGCAGAAGGTAAAAACAGATTCAACATTCCCCGAAACCTTCTGTAAGCTCCCTCTTATCCTGATCTTAATTCTTGTTTCTATCAGTGCAACGGCGGTTGAAGATTCCGTCGAATTTGATATCACCGAAGAGAATGCATATTGGTCTGCGTTGCCTTACCTTGATATGGTAACCACACAACCCCGACCGGTTGACCGCGAACCGACTACTACCTTAACACTCGGTCTTCGCGAATGTGTGGAGCTTGCACGCCGCCAAAACTTCGATTTAATAAATTCTCGCCGTGACCTCGAAATCGCTCGATCGCGATGGCGCGAGGAGCGCGGTTCCTTCATACCTTTTGTCGACATTATCGGTCGCTACTCCACGGGAAAAGACCGCACACGGGGAGAAATGGGTGAACGCGTAGAACTTTATAACGATCACCAGGAAGGGCGGTTAGAAATAACACAAAATTTACCCACCGGGGGAGAACTTTATGCATTTGGTTCCACTCAACGAGATTACGCTGAAGAGAGTTCCCTCTATTCTTCATCGGTAGGCGCGGGAACGCGACAACCGCTTCTGCGTGGCGGCGGTTTTGCTGTCGGACTCGCTAATCTTAGAACCGCGGAACTCAACTCTCTCGATACCTTTATTTCCGTCAGAAACGATGAACGAGATATCGCGATTAACGTTATTCGTCAATATTTCAGAATTCTGCAGGCAAAACTTGATTTACAGGTCAGCCGTGATGCCCTGGCCGAAAAGAGACGATTCCTTGAAGAGACGCAGATGAAATTCGAGCTCGATGAAGTCGCACAGAGCGAGGTGTCACGCGCTGAGATCCTTTATTTACAGGAACAGGAAAAATATACATTGAAAGAACAAATTTACAGGGACCGCATAGAAGGAATGCTTATCCTGCTTGCTCTTCCCCTCGATACGGAACTCCTGATCATAGATGTAACCGACAGCCTTATCGCCACCGGACTTCCCAGGCTGGCTCCTCAAGAAGAATATATTCGTGAAGGGCTGATCATGCGTTCCGAACTAAGACAAAGCGATATTGCGCTCCATCGTGCAAAAATCAATCTCGATGTCGCCCGAAATGGCTTGTTGCCTTTTCTGGATTTCAGCGCTGAGACCGAGTCGTTTGAATCCGATGATTATTTCAGACACACCAGAACACTCGATCAAAATACCTGGACTGCAGGTCTTGACCTCACCATTCCGATTCCGAACATTGCAAAAAAAGAGAGTTATCGCCGGACTCTCATTGACATGGAAAAAGTAAAGACAAACCGTGAATCCCTGAAACGCGATATCACCAGAGAAGTCAAACTCGCCTATAGAAACCTGATAACAAACGAACAAAACATACAGATTCTCCTTAAGACCGTCGAACAAGCCCGCCTGAGCCTGCAACAGGAAAAAGACCGGTTTGAATTCGGCTTGAATACGAGCGTTGACATACGACTCGCACAGGATGACCTCTTCCAGGCTCAATCGAGTTATTACACCGCCGTCCTCAACCACCAAATCTTGATTGCTGAACTTTACAAAGCCATAGGGCGACCCATCTTTTAATCATGAACTCTGCGTTCTACCTGAATCTTACGCGTTAACACTCGCTTATTCGTTTCCCGACGCATGTCTACTACTGTAAACAGGGAGAAGGGGAAGTTATCGGAAATAGTTACGAATAAGTGAGGGTAAATCTTGTTGGTTGCTGCAGGTGTCCGGTCAAAAAAAGACCGGCATGCGAGGGGGTCTCGCACGCCGGTCGGTAAGTCTTACAATCACAGAATGCAGTGAGAGATCTCACCGCATTCGTTTCTTACTTTTCTTTTCCAAGCAACCACTGGTCGAATCCAAAAGGATTCGAAGGTATCTTGAGTTCCGCCTCGCCGTTTGCCTGAGCAATGACCGCCTTGGTTTCGTCGGAGAGCTGCATACCGGTATCGCGCAAGGTGTCGGCTTGCTCCGCCATCTCTAAATCGGAATCACTACCAATGATAACCTTTGGTGTGATGACGATAACGAGTTCGGTTTCGCGCACCACGTCTTGTTCACCACCGACAAGCCATCCAAGAACGGGTAGATCGCCCAGAAACGGCACTTTCGCCGTTGACTTGATAGTCTCTTTTCTTTTGATGCCACCGATAACGTAAGGTTCGCCGTCTTTCAATCGGATATACGAATGGACATAGCGGGTGTTAATCATGGGATATCCCTGAGGACTATACCCGTTAACATCGGAAACAGAGACATCGAGCGCGGCTTCCGTGGACTCTTGACCGACGAAAGGTGTGATATTCGCCCTGACACCGACCGAGCCCGCTTTCACATAGTCGAGCACTCGATCATAGCCGGCATCCATCGGAAAGGGTATACCGTCGGGAACGACCACTTCGGCGCCGTCGTTCTTGTGAACCAAGGCGGAAGGCTCTTCAGCAGCGGGATTTCCGTCGTCTTTTTCCGCATTGTCACTTCGATCATCAAGTGTGGCAGCGGCAACCGGAGGAGGAAGATGTCCGGGACGAAAAGAGGCAATCTCCTGAACTGCGGCAACTTCAGCCGTGGTGCCGCTCCTCGCTAACACGTTGACTCTTGTGAGCAGTTTCGCTTTCCCTCGTGTCGCCAGGAAATCTACATACGCCGCAGTCGCAAGATAGTTGAAGGAACCATACCGAACACGTAAACGGGGGTTATCGATAATATCATGGAGACTGACCGAATTGTCGCCGCTGAATCCGGGATAGTCGATATAGTAATGCCCATGGATGTGAGCATATTGTGTCAAGCCATAGAAGAGGTTACGTCCCGGTCCATTTTTCCATGCGACATAATCGAGCCCGAGTTTATATCCGTTGGACGTATCGATTTCATAAATCGCCACATCGAAAGAGACCTGGTTCGACGGGATATCTACCGTTTGTAGTCCCCACTTCTGAAGTCCCATTGTCGCGGGCTGATCGTGATAGTATAATGCATTGTTGAGCTGGTCTACGATAAAAGAACCTTCCGGACCACGATAAAACTTGGTGACATTGAGAATCTTGTTAATATCGCGGAACCTTGCCTGGTAATACAATTCGGCGGAACCATCGTCACGTTCCCTCACCCATTTTTCGTCGAGTGCTTCTATAGCAGCCTTGACGTAGGGCAATTGGAAACTCGGACAGGTTACGTGAAGAAAATATTCGCCGTTCACCTTGTCCTGCACGACATCTGCCTCTCCGCCCTCTTTATACACCAGACTTCTAATAGGTCCCCTTAGCTCACGAGGATTTACATTCTTGCAGGGAATCACTGCCTGGACATAGTCATTGACGGAGGTCTTCTGGTTTGTCCTGAGTACCTTCACCAGACCTGCATCTGCATCAAGATTAATCTGCTCATCCTGATGAATATAATCATCGACACGGCTGTTTGTCTCACCGCTGCTATAACCCGCAGCCGGTGAGGCGTCACCGTTTTTCGCATTAACGCCTGATGCGTAATCGGTTTCTAATGCAACGCATGGCTGTTCGCCTGTTATAAGCATTAACCCGATTACGAGCACAAGGACAAGAAAAGTTATTGTTCTAAGTCCGTTCATGATACTTACTCCTTTCTTCTTGTTCGGAGGACGTGGATTTTGATTTGTCCTCACATTGTACGTAATGATGTTGTGCTGAATATCGGGCATATTATTTCTCCCCATCCAGAAGGTATTGATCGAATCCCACCTTCAAAGAAGGGATGGGAACAGGCGATTTACCTGTGGCCTTGCTCATGAGGGCGACATCTGCATCGGTTACACCGCTGAAGTCTTCAATAATGACCGGTTTAAGAGAAACCACCACGATGCTCTTGCGCAGATCGTTGGTTTCGCCGCCAAATAACCAGCCGAGAACGGGCAGATCACCAAGTATGGGTATCTTTTTGGTTGTATTGATCAACCGTTCACGAGTTAAGCCACCTATAAGAATTTCTTCTCCATTCTGAACTGTAAACACGTTCTCCAGATTGAAGGAGCTCAAAAGGGGCTCACCATTACTGCTCCAGCCGAGATGATTGACCACACGTGCGGTGAGGTCGAGATCGATATCGTCCCTGCCAATAAGGGGATCGATTTCAAGATAAATCCCACTATCCACAAGATCGATCTTGAGATTAGAGATGCCGTCAAGTTTCCGTACAGTCTTGTCGCTATTAACCGAGCGACTGAAGGTTCTGTCATTGGTGACCACACGGTAGAAGGGGATAAAATCGCCGGCTCTGAGCATAGCGGGTTCAGAATTCGAGCTGCTCAAGCGCGTGTTGACCACGACACGTGCTTTACCTTTCTCAACGAGGAAATCGAAAAATGCGGAAGGATATTCGAGCCGGTATCCATACCCGCGATACCAATCGCGATACCTGAAATGGTCGGGTAAGGGAGAATTGGGCGCTCGATACCCTAAGAACGAGATGTTGTCATAACGCGCGGTCTCATAACGGCCGGCAAACTGAACGCCAAAAAGAGCAGAGCCGGGTCCATTCTTCCACATTTCGTAGTCCAGACCAAGCGTGCCATCATTGCGAAGGTCGATCTCATAGATTTTGACATCGACATTAACCTGGGGAGTTGGCTCGTCAAGATATTCCTTAAGCGCCGCTTCGCAATACTCTGCACCACTGGGACTATCAAAAAGGAGGACTGAATTAGTTTCAATATCGGGGAAAACAACGCCGTTAGGACTGATATAATTAAAGAGAACTGCGAGAAAATTAGCATCTGCTGCGCTGCGATTCTTAAGCCGATAATAGATGTACTTCGAGCCGGGTGCAGAGGTTAAATTTACCCGGTCAAGCTCTGCGCATACCTGGTCAAACCAGGGTAGTTGATATTTCGGGCAAAACACCAGCATCTTGCCCTTGTTCCCATCTGGATGTACAAAGGTATAAATGCCACCCTCCTCGAGTTTGAGTCCATTGGCGATAAAATTCGCCACTTCATGAGGATTGACATTGTTGAAATCGTATACCTTCGCAACATACATGTTGATCTGTGCTTTGTTAGTCGTACGAAGCACTTTGATTACATGGCTGTTCATTTCATCAGGAGCCATGTCAACGTACTTCGCACTCTCCTCCTGCTGAGCACATACGGGCATAAGCATAAGTGTCATCAGCAGAAGCAGTGTTACTGTAGTGGTGATTTTCATCATCTTCGTACACCTCCTCTAACAGAAACTGAGTATGAAAAAACGAGTGACTCTATGAGTCATGCTCCACGAACCCAACCCCGGCGGGATACCTGCTCGACATACATCTGAAACTAAGCAGAACAGGCTGCACCTTATACTCCACCCACGATCCTTCTATTGTTTCCCGGGAACATTTCCAAACCGCTGATATGGCTTGAAAGGTTTTGGAGGCATCTCTTCCTCCTTACCCTCCTTATAGGGAGGTACCTGATACCGGAGTGTACCGAGGTACGGGTTAACAAGATACGCTTCATTCACCTCCTTCCCGTCTGAGTCTATATATACATACGTAATCCACCAATTGAGAAATCCCGCTTCATCAATCACCAAATCAGCCCGGCAGGACTGAAGAGGATATTCGATTTTTTCACGTATCAGATCTATAGCATCATCCTTCCGAATGATTCCTTCCCGGTCGCGGTCGAATTGACGCACCCCCTTTACCTCGTAAATTACAGGTTGAGAAATTCCCTGTACACGATAGGGAGACTCGTCAGGTTTTCGCCGGGCGAATCCTTCATAGATGCTATGAAGGGTAAAAGTGCCGCTGGTTTCTGTCAACTGCGGAAATACAAATATCCTCTCTATATATTGATAGGCGTCCGCTGAGACAGTATTAGACATCGGTTCTTCTTTGCTGTATACAGGCTCCACCTTTCTCACCTTTTCACCTTCCGGTATCCCTTGCCAGAACGACATGGTTACGGCATTGGGCATTTGAAGCGTAAGTGAACTCTCGGTAAGATTTATCAGGCGCACGGTACAAATAACCGCCTCACCGGGATAATAATAACTCACGGTATCCAGATGGAGCGTGACAAGGAGTTCAGGTGAAGCAGTAATTCCGCGGGACAAAGGGATAGAAGTACAGCCCATCGTCATAACAATAAGCCCATATAACGATATCAACAAAATCCTGCTATATATACGCCTCATCTATACTTTCCGGCTTTTCATAGATAAATTTTTTGTAAATATATAAATAGAATGCAGGAAAGATTGAATTTATTTGGAATTTTGTCAACAAAAAAACAACATCCCATAATTTTTTTGGCAAGAAAAATTCGTTTTATCAATCTTCGAGATGATAAATATTGGACTTCTCCATACCTGAGAGAAGAAAAAGAAGTACAAAAACCAGAAGCCGCAGAGAGGTGATAGAGGCGATAGGATGAAGCGCGTAGGCGTTAAAATCAACCGGGTGCAAAACAGATACTTGCGACCAGGAGGATAACGTGGTAAGGACTGACTCTCTGCTACACTGATAAACCAATAAATCGTGGGATAACGATAACGATAGCGATGAGGAGCGTCAGGCTTCGTTGCTGGACTTCGCGCGAATCATGGGCTTGCGACGGGCAAGCGAACATGGGCATGTGTATGAAGAAAGATATTGGCGCTATCTCCTGGCAAGAAGAGCGGAAGCAAAACAAACAGTAAGTCGGAAGAAAGGGTTTCTATAGATCTATTTATCCTTTTTCTCGTCGTCGGATATAGGGATCAAATCCTTGAGCAGCCCTGCAATGTTCACCCCTTTACCGTTGGAGAGAAGATTTTTCATGCGCACAATAGGTTGATGAGCAATTTTATTGGCGATAGAGCGGCTGAATCGATCGAGATAATCGCGCTGTTCCGGAGTGAGGTCGTCTCCAAGCATATTTCTCAATTTTGTCATTTCTTCAGCGCATTGATCTTGTATGTATTGCCTGAATCCGATAATGACGGGTTTAATGTCTCTTATTGAAAGCCACTTGGAAAATTTGGCGGTTTCCTGCTGAGACAACGTTTCAATTTCCTCAATAGATTGTTGCCTTCTTTCGAGATTTTTATCAACGGTGTTCTGAAGAAAATCGATATTATACAAGGATACACCATCAAGTCCGGCTATTTGGGGGTCAACATCACGGGGCACCGCAATATCAATCATCAGCATTGGTTTAAAACGACGCCTTTTCATTATTTCTTCCATCTGTTCTCTGTGCACAAGATAGTGAGGAGCATTACTCGAGGAGAGAACCACATCGGCATGTTCAATACAGGAAAGCGCGAAATCGAATTCAACAGGCACTGCAGAAGGAATAGCCCTGGTGAACTCTCGAGCCCGTTCGATACTACGACTCGCAATAACCACCCTGGCTCCTGATTCGTTTATCAAACGAGCCGCGGCAATCTCATTCATTTTGCCCGTCCCGATAAGGACGATTGTCTTTTGATCGAGCTCGCCTACGGTGTCCTGTATCAGTTTAACCGCTGCCGTGGGAACCGAGACTGTACCCGTTCCAATCTGAGTCTGTGTCCTCATCCGTTTACCGAAAGAGATTGCCCGGTCGAAAAGATTGTTCAGGATACAGCCGGCTGTGTCACATTCCCTGGCATGTTGAATGGTATCCTTGACCTGCCCTAATATCTGGGGTTCGCCCAAAATCATGGAATCAATACTGCAGGCAACTTCAAATAAATGACGAATTGCATCTGCCTGGCGGTAGTTATACACGAAACGGCTGTACGTCGAATAAGGCGATTGAGTGGAGTCACGGGATATGAAGGCCATAGTCGACGCGCGCGTTATTGCGGGTTCGTTATCGGCAACAAGATAGAGCTCGAAACGGTTGCAAGTGTCAAGAATAGCGGCTTCTTGTATCCCCGGAACGCGAGTAAAACGCCGGCATAAATCAGCCCGCTTCGTCCTGGTGAGAGAAAACTGCTCGCGGATATCCACCGGAGCGGTTTTGTGGCTTATTCCCTCAATTGCGATGATGGTCATGATCGTTACTATCGGTCTTTTTTGAGTTAAACCAATTAAACTAGCATGATAATTTTAAATAATGGGAATGTCTATTTTAAAGTCACAGGGGGCTCTTCATAAAGAAGAAAAGTCGTGTGTCGGTAAAAGTTGGAACAGTGTGCCCATTTCGCTCATTAGAACTCTGCCTCATGAAGTCTTTTCCCCTGAAAAAGAATCCGATTCGAGCATCATATAAACCCGTTGAAGTCCTTTCTTATTGCTGCCCCAAAACAAGGTGTTTATAGCCTGACCATAAAGAATCCATTTGTATTCCGAGTGTTCAGAACTTAAAACAATCTCCGTCTGGTTAGTCTGGACTCCGTACACATATTCGAGAAAAGACGCGCCTCCTTTGTGAAAGGAAAAACGGAATACCGGTTGAGAAGTTGCCTTAATATCCACCAAGCCGGTCTCTTCTTTGACTTCTCTATGAAGGGCATGCAAGAGTGTCTCACCTTTTTCCACTGTTCCTGTGACCGGTTGCCAGTACCCCCCCAACTCTTCTTTTCGTTTTAGCAAGAGAAATAGCGGTTCCTTCTGTTCCTCATTGAAACGATAGATAAAAGCGGAGCTTTTTGTATTCTCTACCATGCCTCCCTTACTCCCGGTGTAACCTCAACCTCTCTCTTTCCTTCGGGCTCCGTCTCACGGTCGTAATATGAGCGATAGGACTGTTTGTAGGTGGAAGAATTCTCGTTGCTTTCGAGCCTTCTACCCGTTTCATCCTCTCTCCTCTCATCATCTTCCATTTCTCTTTCATTGTAGCTGTCGAATCTCTCTCGGCTTCGAGAATCATCGTACCGCCAATATGAGGAGCTTCTTCTATTCATGTTTGCATGAATATAGGCACGTTCGTTTCGTGCGACGTGAAATCGCTCTGTCCAGTCGAAATAACCTGACCTGTTCAGCCTGAGTAGATGCCATCCCTCGCGCAATTTAATCGTCCTCGGGCTTATGCCCATATATCTGCCGTCGATATATATCCGTGCGCCGGAGGGAGAGGACCGAATGATAGCTGAACCATAGCCCGGTTCATAGTAGTCGTCATCCCACTCAGGGTAATCATCCCAATAGGGCGGTTCCCAATAACGTTGCCTGACATAAATGGAGGTCATATCTTCGGCATAATTGTAAAAATAAGGGGGTACGGGTTCGGGTACCGGTTGGATTCGTTGTAACCCATGCTCATCTTTTCTCTGGATATACGGCTGATCACCCATGCGTTCCGCTTGCTCCTTCTCTTTCAACTCCCGAAGAAGCGCCTTGGGTCCTTTGTCCACATCAGGGAATGGATTTTGGGGACTGAAGCGGTAATAACGATCGATAAAGGGCTGTTTATTCCGAACCGCAATCATGTGAAGATATTCTTTCCCGGTCGGTCCGGTGATTTTCAAATCATAGCGATAGTCTGGAATACTATAAGTGCGGCGTGCGCGGACTTGATTGTTGCGGTCATACCAGTTGGGAAAAAGTAAACGAGTTTCACCGGTAGGATCGATGTCATAAATATACACATAGGCATCACGATTTGCTCGAAAATAAATCCTGACACTGTCGCCGAGATAATAAGTGCGACGGTCTGTCCAGATCTCGATTTGAAAATCATCGCCCGGTAATACTTCGATTCTATCCGGTCGAGGTTCTATCGCCCGGATTTCAGGGAAAGAGTCGCTCGTATCGACCGCTGCTACTGATAATGTAATAACCCATAGGAGAATGACAGGAATAACTTTTCTGATCCCACCTCGTGTAATATTTTCGATGCAGTTCATGATCTCGCCTCCTGATTCAAGTATGCTGATTTATTCTTACATTCAATTAGACCTTTTACTTTGTCGCATAGTTTGTACCGCACCTTTTTTGATGGGCATAGAACCTTGAGTTTGTTGCGCCCTGAGCCGTTGGTCAAGAGCAAACATTTTATCGCGGAGGAGCGCAGCCTTTTCAAATTCAAGATTACGGGCTGCCTCGCGCATCTCCTGTTTTAACTCCGCAACCTTTCGCGGAATTTCCTCCACCGGATAATAGCCTTCCTCTTCTTCGCTGACGAGTGGAACGGTCACATAATCAGCTTCATAGACCGTCTCGAGAATTGTCTTGATGGACTTCTGGATAGAACGAGGGGTAATACCATGACGCGTATTATACTCCTTCTGTATTTTACGTCGTCGGCGTGTTTCTTCAACGGTATACTGAATCGAATCCGTGATGCGGTCTGCATACATTATGACTGTTCCGTTGATGTTCCGTGCGGCGCGACCACACGTTTGAATAAGTGAGGTGGATGAACGAAGGAATCCTTCTTTATCCGCATCGAGAATAGCGACCAGTGAGACTTCCGGCAGGTCAAGACCCTCACGCAAAAGATTTATTCCGGCAAGGACATCAAAGACACCCAGTCTCAAATCGCGCAGTAACTCCGTACGCTCTATGGTCTCGATGTCCGAGTGAAGATACTTGACTTTAATACCGAGCGACGCATAGTACTCGGTGAGTTCTTCAGCCATTCGCTTGGTGAGTGTGGTAACGAGAACGCGCTCTTTCCGATTGACGCGCCGATGAATCTCGCTCAACAAGTCCTCGACCTGATTCGTGGCGGGGCGAACCTCGATAACAGGATCTATCAGTCCCGTAGGACGCACCACTTGTTCGACTACACGACCACGAGTCCGCTTCATCTCATACTCTGCCGGAGTCGCCGACACGTATATAACCTGATTGACACGCTGTTCAAACTCGGTAAAACATAAAGGTCTATTATCGAGTGCAGAAGGAAGCCGAAACCCGTGATCCACGAGAGTGGTTTTTCGCGACCGATCTCCCTCGTACATCCCACGAATTTGCGGTACTGAAATGTGGCTCTCATCGATAAAGATCAAATAATCATCAGGAAAATAATCAAGAAGCGTAAATGGCGGTTCACCCGCCTTTCTACCGGTCAAGTGCCTTGAATAATTCTCGATTCCCACACAAAAACCCATCTCCTCGAGCATCTCCAGGTCGTAAAGTGTTCGTTGTTCAAGGCGTTGCGCCTCGAGGAGTTTGTTCTGTTCACGAAGCGTGCTTAATCGGTCCCTGAGTTCAGCCCGAATGGACGTAATCGCTTGCTCGAGGCGCGGAGCGGAAGTCACGTAATGACTCGAGGGATAAATAGCGGCGCGCTTGATTCGGCGGACATGCGTTCCGGTAAGGGCATCGATTTCGACCATTCGTTCTATGGCATCGCCGAAAAATTCCACTCGTATGGCTTTGCGGTCTTCATACGCGGGAAATATGTCCACCACATCGCCTCGCACACGGAACTCACCTCTATAAAAATCACTATCGTTTCTTTGATAGAGCAGGTCAACAAGATGCCGGAGCATCTCATCACGGGTAGTTTCCATACCTTCTTCAAGATACATAACCATGTCATGGAAATCGGATGGCGAGCCGATACCGTAGATACACGAAACACTGGCAACAATAATAACATCACGCCGCTCAAGCAAGGCACGTGTGGCAGCCAGGCGCATTTTGTCGATTTCGTCATTAATCTGGGCGTCTTTTTCAATGTAGACATCGGTCTCCGGCAAATACGCTTCCGGTTGATAATAATCGTAATAACTTACAAAATATTCGACCGCATTGCGAGGGAATAAGGTGCGAAATTCATGGTAAAGCTGGGCGGCAAGTGTCTTATTCGGGGCAATAACCAAGGTCGGTCGATTAACACGCGAAATCACATTTGCCATGGTAAACGTTTTACCTGAGCCCGTAACTCCAAGCAGAATTTGTTCTTTTTTCCCTTCGAGTAGACCACGGCTTAAATCTTCAACGGCTTCAGGTTGATTCCCACATAACTCGTAATCAGACTCCAGGTGAAATCTATCGCTATCTCTTTTTCGCATCATACGTAACACTATCCCACAATTAGTCTTTGATGGCAATGGTAATATAGGTGGGAAAAAATGCCATGGTGAGCGGACTTATCTCCCGCGATATCATTTACATTATCTCAATAAGATAATCGGTAACTTGAAGGTCAGGTGCGGTTTCAAGAAATGTTACTATTTGTTGGAGTAACTGTTCTCCATTCTGATGTGGGGCGTAAATCGTTACTATTCCAATACTACACGCGAACGGCTGATCATGGTTGGCGATTTCTGCAACCGCGACATTATAGCTATTCCGAATCTGGTTGAAATATCTCTTGAGAATACTTCGCTTGGATTTAAGCGAATCACAGGATGGAATCCTCAGTTTTACACGTAGCAAACCGATCTTCATATCGTACATTTAGCTATTGGATTTAATCTCTTGTACTCTGGAGATTTGTTCCACCATTGTTCGATTTACACGGTGAACACCGGTCATTCACTGTTTCTTCTCGAAACTAAACAACCATGCACATCATTCCTGATGGGAGGATGCGTGTTTATAATCGCCCAAAATGGACTCTATCCGTTTAATAAGGGTTAAAGGTTCAAAAGGTTTAGAGATAAAATCTTGAACCCCGAGGCTTTCTTTCCATTCTTCATCCGAGCGTGTACTTTCAGAGGTTAAAGAAGTAATCACAATAATGGGAATATCGCTATAGTCCGCATTCATTTTTAATTCGCTAACCAGCTCATACCCGTTCAGTTTAGGCAGTTTAATGGAAACGATGATAAGATCGGGTTTCTCTTGTTTGATCATGGCAAGCCCTTCTACTCCATCGTTTGCGGTCTTCACTTTATAGCCACGCGATTCAAGCGCGATGCGCATGAGCTCGCATATGGACTCTTCATCATCAAACACATATACTAATCTCGACATCAGCAACATCTCCCTAATAATAAACTCTCTCGACCCCTTATATAGAACCCATGCTACAGGAAGTATAGTGCCCTGCCTCGTATTCTGTCAACTTGTGAAAAAACGGTTAGTTTCCTTTGTCGGCAGGACCTCTCCAGATGCGCCAGGTATCGTCGAACTCCCATCCTTTGGCATCACCGATCTCGAGAGGATTTTGATCCCATCCACTCTTGATCTGTCCCGTGGTTGAGTCCCAATCCTTTATACCGCTTAATGCGTCGGGTGCGGTGACGTTGTTAGCGCCGACCGCGGTTGCGTATTGCAAAGTCTCTTCAATGCTCAATCCTCTAAAAAAAGCAGCCAGAAATCCTGCGATGGATGAATCTCCCGAACCCGTTGCTCCCGCCACATGTTCTACATGAAAACTCGGTGACCATAACTCGCGCTCCGCCCAATTATCGATATCTCCGGGTTTTGCCACAAGAATTTTTTCCATTCGTTCACGGTCTGCGGTTCTTACGTAAAAGCCGCGATAGCCGGATTTGAGCGTGACAAGTGCAGGACCGAGTTGTAGGAGTTCTTCCGCCATGGTAGAGAGTTCTTCCGGATTGAAAAACTCCAGCATATCGCGTTTCCCCGCTTTCTTCTTCTTTTCAAAGAATTTTTCTCTATCAAGCATATAGCAGGTTTCCTCGAGGCTCGGTAAGTAAAAATCCACCCACGGGAGAACATTTTTAAGAATAATCCGCCAATTGACTTTCCCCGCAATCGAAGTAGGATCAGGAAGCGCCATATCAAGTGAAGTCGTGGTGCCCAATTTTTTGGCTCTCCAAAAAATATCCATCATTTCGCGTCCATCGTCGCTGTACATTTTTTCCATAAGTGGCGGATATCCAAGGTGTAGCCATTTTGCATCCTCGATAAGTGAAAAATCAACATCGCTGCAGCCAAAGGTATCGTTTGCACCTGGATTATGAAGAAACATTCGATCAATATTCGGCGGAGCAATTGCAATGGTATACGACGAGGTCTCCCCTTTGACCACCACCATTCCTTTATCAAGACCTTCTTCGCGGAGTCGCGTAATAATACCTTCGCCGATAAAATCCTCACCCACCTTGCCCATAAGTTGAACATTAATGCCCAATTTTTTGAGGGCGAGACCTGTATTGGAAACGGGTCCCCCTGTAGATGTTATGAGTTCGGACACCTTGACCAGTTTCCCCGGAACCAGAAGTTCGCCATAATCAGCCTCGACCAGTGGAAACGTTGGTATTAAATCGAAACAGATATGACCGGCAACAACGATATCAATCGACCGCTCGCCTTCTTTTTTCATTATATCCTCCTTGATGGTAGTGAATTGCATTCAGGCTGCTGTAGTGAAATTGTCCCACCGAATTGATAAAAGAGAAAACCACTGTATAGAGAAATCCGGGTGCTTGTCAAGTTTGATAAAGAAGCCAATCTCGCCTTTATCCGGATGATCATTTTTTTGTGGTAATGAGATTGACAGAGTGTAAAGGTAATGCATTTTAAGAAAACGCAAGGGAAGCAATGTCAGAGCGGCGCACCATAATAAAGTCGGCTGGCCTCATAGGAATAATAACCGTTATCAGCCGGGTACTGGGACTCGTTCGGGACGCGGTGATTGCAAGTGGGCTTGGCGCAGGATACGTGAACGACTGTTTTCAGATTGCCTTCGAGATTCCGCATCTCACCCGACGCGTTCTTGGCGAAGGGGCACTCTCTGCGTTTATTGTGCCGGTTTATACGAAACGGCAGCATCTGTCCGGACAGGATTCCGCCTGGTTATTTGTCAATAATATTCTCAATGTATGCGTGCTCTTTACAGCTCTCCTGACACTACTGGGATTGATCTTATCTAAATATCTTTTTACTATCTTCGGGGGATTGAAATATCTCGTAAAGGATGAACAGGAATTTCTCCAGCTTGGTACGCACTTAACGCAGATCATGTTGCCCTATGTGATTTTTCTTGCGGTTTCGAGCCTTATGATGGGCATTCTTCACAGCCATCGCCATTTCACCACGCCTGCACTCGGTTCGGTTGTGTTAAATATAACCATTATTGCAGCGGGTATTCTATTTTATGCCAGAGCCCCGGAACAATTTGTCTATATATTGGCGGGCGCGGTTATGCTCGGCGTCCTCATTCGTGTCCTTATCATGGTCCCTTCGTTAAAGTCGCGAGGATTTCACTATCGCGCCTATATGGATTTCAAGGACCCGCAGCTGCGGGATTTGGTAAAAATGATGCTTCCCGCTATTTTCGGGCTTGCCATTGTTCAGATTAATATTTCCGTCGATCTGAACTTTGCCAACTGGATCGGCCCCGGCACTCCTACGTACATCCGCTATACGAACCGTCTGATCCACTTACCCCTCGCAATCTTCGCGGCATCACTATCCACCGCCATTCTTCCCCTATTAAGTAAACATGTTATTCGAGAGGAAAAAAACCAGCTTCGTTCAATCATTACGTATTCCATAAAAATCATCCTCGTCATTTTTATTCCCGCCACCGTAGGGTTGATAGTCCTTGGTAGACCCATCATTGAAATCCTTTTTGAACGAGGACGGTGGACATCATACGCAACATCAGAAACCTACTTCGCACTCATCTTTTATGCACTGGGACTTGTACCTATTGCGGCACATCGAATGTTGACGCCGGTTTATTACGCTCGCCAAGATTTAATTACTCCTGTGAAATCTGCGTCCATCGCCCTTTTAACCAATATCGCTCTCAATTTTGCCTTTTTTCACCTTACCAATCTGCGCCAGGGCGGGCTTGCTCTCGCTACTTCTCTTTCTTCGGCGCTGAATTGCGTACTTCTCTATCTCCTCCTTGCACGTCGCTACGGACGAATGATCGACTTCTCCGTAGTGGAAACTCTCATCAAAACCCTTATATGCTCTCTTCTCATGGGTGCGATTTCGTTCCTTGCATTTATATCTATTCATTCTCTTTTTCATACTCCCTCTCTCACCATAAAAGCCTTTATTACCCTTGGATGCGTGGGCGTCAGTATCGGAATCTTTCTCCTTTTTGCGCGCCTTGCCAAAATCCAAATCCTCGATGAAGTTCTTCAGGTCATAATCAAAAGGCAAAAACCGGAAGATAGAGCAAAACCTTCCTGATCATGAAGACAACGAGTTTTCCCTTTACATAAGGCGATAAAATCCATAGAAATAATATTTTACATGATGGCGAAAGGACACGATCATGTCTCCTGAGCAAAAAGTCCTGATAGGTATCGATGGGGGTGCAACGAAGACGAGGGGCATCTTGACGACCGAAGAAGGGGAAGTGCTGGCAACCGCAAACGGGGGTTCCACAAATCAGTTTTCCAATACCATGGATGTGGTAAAATGGAATCTTCAAAATATCATCGAACATCTGCTCACAAAATCGAAGCATAAAGTCTCGAATGTCCGTGGAATCTGTCTTGGACTTGCCGGTGTGGACAAACCTGCTGATGCAAAGCGCATTTACCAAATTGTTGCAGAGATTATGCCCCGCACGGATATCGAAGTAGCCAATGATTCTCTGATTGCACTCTACGGCGGTTGCCTCAAGCCTTATGGTATAATTATTATATCGGGCACAGGGTCAATTGCTTTCGGGAAAAATCAGACAGGAGAACATTTTCGCTCAGGTGGATGGGGGCATATACTCGGGGATGAGGGAAGTGGTTACGCCATTGGACTTGCATGTATGCGCGCCGTGTGTCGCGCGTCAGATCGACGAGGACAACAAACCGCGTTAACGGATCATTTGCTCCATCATCTCAATCTTAAGAAACCCATCGAACTGCTTGATTGGGTCAAGAAGAATGATGGCAATAAGGCTGCTATAAGTAGTCTTGCGCCTCTCGTACACAAGGCGAGCGAACAGGGCGACGTCGTCGCCGAGAGTATCGTAGATGAACAGGCAGAGGAACTCCTCATCGCCATTCGTGCGGTTAGAAACGCCCTCTTCAGTCTCAATGACGGGGTGATAGAGGTGGTAGCGGGTGGAGGCAACTTATTGAAAAACAAAACCTTCTTCAAGATTCTCAAACAAAAAACCGAGAAACATCTCTCAGAATTGAAGCTTATTTATCCAAAAGAAGATCCCGTATATGGAGCAATATTTTTCTTACAGTTAAAGTATGGCTTAGTAAAATCCGATTAATAAATGAGAAGGCTTATAATAATCTGTCGTGGATCTCATTAGGTTATACATCAGGAGAACATCATGATCGATGAAAAGAAAGTACAGGAAGAGTTGGATAAAATCAGACCATACCTTCAGATGGAAGGCGGCGACGTTGAATTTGTCGAGATACAGGATGAAACCATCAAGGTTCGCCTGAAAGGTATGTGTGCCGGATGTCCCATGTCGTCAATGACATTAAAATATGGTATTGAGCGACGTCTTAAAGAAGCTATTCCTGAAATCAAGGCTGTCGAAACAGTATAGATAATTCTGTAGCAGGGATAGGTGTCAACAAATCGTAAGGATATTCATACCTAAAAAAGTCCTCTATTTACACACCTTGTCAGCCCTCATTCTCCCCTTTTTTTATCAGGATTCACCTGTCAAAAATAAATTGAAAAAGTTCTATTCTACTTGACAACATTTTTAAGTTGGATAATATTTGATGAATTATTTGTATTGACTTCTATGGATTTCGGATTGAATGTTTGTGTCTTATGAAAAACTTTGGATGTATCGGTAAGTTCTTACTGCGAGAAGGTGAAAAGGCTTACAAAGAGTGTGAATTTTATCATCTTTTTATCACGCCGTTTATACCTTCCTTGATAGGTCACTGTAGAAAAAATAACCACAGAAAGGAGAGGTGTTAAAGGATGAAAAAAGGGCAGGTCAAGTTTTTTAGAGACAAACTCGGATGGGGCTTCATCGAACGAGAAGGCGAAAAGGATGTCTTCGTTCATTATAAAGACATTGAAGGAAATGGATACAAGTCCCTCAATAAAGGAGATGAAGTTCGGTTCGAGATTGTACAGGGTCCTCGTGGTGAAAAAGCAATAAACGTCCAGAAGGTAGAAAAATAAAACGTTCTGAGAGATACAAACTGAATTAAGGTGCGTTAAGCGACGTTTTCCACGGGATAGGTGAAGGTGATCTCCTGAAGATATTCTCCCCTACCCCCTTGCTGATAAAGAAAGTGTATTTCTTTCCTCCGACAAGCGAAAATGCGTGTCGTATTTTGTCTCCAACTACACCCCTGCACACGACTATAAGAACGTGACTGGCTTCACCGCGCTGTGAACTTTCTTGTATCAAGCAGTACCCCACAGGTTGAGAAAGTGCTTTTTGGCAAGACGGTTCTTTATGTCTTATAAGTCATATAAGTCCTATAGGTTTTTTTCTTTTTACCTCTCATCTCAAAACATCCTGCAGCCTATCACTCATGGAACTTGACAAACATAGCGATGATATTAAAATATAGGTACTTTTACTATGCTATTTGACAACTTATGCCTGGCTCTCTGATGAATATCGAGCTGGGGCAAGTAGTGTTGAACTCTCAAGGAGGTGACGCAGAAATGAATCCAGTTACCGTTGTTCTTCTTGTGGTCCTTGCTGTGGTTTGTTTTGTTGCAGGTTTTCTGATACGAAAACTGACAGCAGAACATAAAATTAAATCTGCAAAACAAGAAGCACAGAGAATTCTGAAAGAAGCCGAGGATGAAATTGCCCGTAAGAAGAAGGAGTCGTTGCTTGAAGCAAAAGAAGAGATTTACCAGGAACAAAGGAAGCGAGACCGGGAATTTAAACGTCGTCAGGTTGAAATAAATCGGCAAGAAAATAAGATTCAAAACCGTGAGAATAGCCTTGAACGGAAAAGTGAACTCTTAGAAAAGCGAGAACGCTCGATTACGGATAAAGAGCGAACCATGGATAACAAGTTCCGTGAAATCAAGGCTAAAGAAGATGAGGTTGATTCGCTTCTTGAACAAACTTGGAAGCGTCTTGAGGATATTTCAGGTCTCACCAAAGAAGAGGCAAAAAAACTCCTCCTGGAAAGTCTGGAGAACGATGTAAAACAGGAAGCTTCGGCAATTATCCGCCGGCTTGAATCGGAAACAAAAGAGATAGCGAACAAAAAAGCACGACAGATAATTACGCTGGCTGTCCAGAAATGCGCCACCGAAACCGTTACAGAGACTACGGTTTCGGTTGTTCCATTACCCAACGAAGAAATGAAGGGTCGCATTATAGGACGTGAGGGACGAAACATACGCGCATTGGAGGCTGCCACCGGCTGTAATATCATTGTTGATGATACGCCGGAGGCGGTGGTTCTTAGTTCCTTTGATCCGCTTCGACGTGAGGTTGCCAAACGCTCACTCGAAAAACTCCTTGCCGATGGGCGTATTCACCCTGCCCGAATCGAAGAAATAGTGGCAAAAACCGACCGTGAAGTTGAGGACTTGACTCGTGAAATCGGCGAACAAACCGCCTTTGATATGGGTGTATATGAGCTGAATCCCGAGCTGCTTAAATTACTCGGTAGGCTTAATTTTAGAACCAGCTATGGACAGAACGTACTCGCACACTCCATCGAGGTCGCCAATCTAGCAGCGGTGATGGCGGCTGAACTTGGCGCGGACGTCGCCACGGCAAAACGCGCTGGGCTTCTTCACGACATTGGAAAAGCCGTGAGCTACGAGATGGAAGGCACCCATGCCTTGATAGGCGCGGAAATTGCCAAAAAATGCAACGAGTCCCCGGCGGTGGTACACGCAATTGCGGCTCATCACCGAGAGGAAGAATTCCGCACCGTAGTTGCAGTCCTGGTCCAGGCGGGCGATTCAATTTCCGCCGCCCGACCGGGCGCGCGCCGCGAGACTCTCGAATCTTATATCAAGCGTCTCGAAAAACTCGAAGAAATCGCCTATTCCTTCGATGGCGTGGCTAAATCCTACGCCATTCAGGCTGGTCGCGAAGTTCGCATTATTGTCGAACCTGAAAAGATGACGGATAACGAGTGCTCCAAACTCGCGCGCGACGTGACCAAACGCATCGAGAAGGATCTCGAGTATCCCGGTCAGATTAAAGTTGTTGTCCTCAGAGAAACGCGGGCAACTGAATTCGCACGCTGATTTTGTATGTTGGATCACAAGTGGTTGAGTATCTCAAAATCATATAATTATCATAATTGAATAAGGAGGAAACAGCGCTGTTTCCTCCTTTTTTTACCCTTCGCGGTAAGGCAAGCCCCTTCCTCTGAGTGCAGAGGTTTGACTGCCAATGATTGACCGCTTATTCCCGCCCATCATGCGTTATGCGTTTTTGTCATTGATGTTTTCATTCTCTTATTTAATAGTTCTCTTACTTTACACTTTATGTACAGGAGAAAAACCGCCCGTTATGAATCTTACATCGAGAGAGCGGGTGCGGCGGACGATTGCGCACGACCAACCCGACCGCGTGCCTGTTCATGACAGCGTCTGGAAAGCGACCGAGGATAAATGGCACGAACAAGGACTCCCGCAGGATATAACCGCAGCCGATTTTTTTGATTTCGACATGGCATGGTTTGCTCCTGACGTGTCATTACAATTTCCTTATTCCGTGATTGAAGAAGATGCGGAGTATATAACATACCAGGACCAGAACGGGGGAATCCGGCGCGACCATAAGGACTTCACTACTACGCCTCAGATAATAAAAACGATCATCCAGGAACCCGGAGATTGGACGCGGCTCAAGCACCGGCTCCAACCCAACCCTGAACGCGTCAACTGGCGGGAGGTCATTCCCGAATTTAAAAGGCATTACAACAAAGACCGTTACATGGTCTTTTGTGCGGCTACCGGCTATGACTGGACACAGAGTATTATCGATTCAGAACAGCTTTTGCTCTATATCCTGAGTGAGCCTGAGCTTATAAAGGATATTTACCGTACCCATGCAAATCTCATTATAGAAATGTACGAAATGATGACGGAACGAGGGTTTAAGTTCGACGGCGCGTTGTTGTTCTGCGATATGGGCTATCGTCGTGGACTGCTTTTCTCACCAGCACAATATCTCGAGCAGTTCCATCCCGTTCTCAAGGACTTGTGTACGTTTTTCCATTCACGCGGTCTGCAGACCATTCTGCACAGTTGCGGAAAGGTTGACGAGTTGATCCCGTATTTCATCGAGGCTGGCGTGGATTGCCTTAATCCGCTCGAGGTCAAGGCAGGCATGGACGTGGTAGAACTCAAAAAGCGTTACGGTGACCAGCTGGCGTTTTACGGCGGCGTTGATTGCCGCATTCTCGAATCTGAGGATAAGAACGTAATTCAGCAGCGCATCGAGGAAATTATTTCTACCGCTAATCATGGCGGCGGCTATATTTTTGGTTCCGATCATTCCATAACCACGAAGGTCCCCTTCGTAAATTTCAAATTGGCATGCGATCTTGCCAGAACGTTAAGCAGCAGAACGTAACGAGGAGTTCATGAACAAACGAATTCTATCCATCATAGTGGTTATAGGGTGCGTATTGAGTGGAACGAGCGCCCCGGCGCAACCCCCCGCTTTGAGGCTCATTGTGCCATCAAAGAAAACACTATCCACCTATGCATCGCAATACCGTCTCGCCGGCAATACGCAGCCGGGGAACACAATCATTATCAACGGCAAAGAAATACAAGTATATTCCACCGGCGCGTTTGCACATCTCGTTTCCCTCAAAGAAGGGAAAAACAATATCACCATAACCACGGTGAACAAAGAGAACGAAAAGACAGAAGAAAAAATAGTCATTCACCGCCATGCCGGGCTGAAAGATACGCCGGAGAGAAAAATCGTTATCGAGGAAGCGCTATTGCTCCCATCAGTGGATTACGAACTTGCGGACGGCGACATCCTGAAGGTGCGATTCAAAGGGACGCCGGGACTCGAGGCATCGTTTTCGCTTGGTTCGCTTGTCCGAAACCAGCCCATGGCAGAGTTGCCGACGGAAATAGCACCCGACAACCTGAAGGGAATATACGTCGGTCATTACCGCGTAAAACCGGAGGATCATATCAAGGCTCAACCGGTCACGTTCCTCCTTGAAAAAAATTTTCTGCAGCGCCGGACAAAGAAAACCAGTGCAAAGGTAAGTGTGCGTCCCGATGCTTTTCCCCTCACCGGAATAACGACTGAGAAAACGTATCTAAAAACGAGC
This sequence comes from uncultured Candidatus Sumerlaeota bacterium, assembly GCA_964608095.1. Lineage (GTDB taxonomy): Bacteria > Sumerlaeota > Sumerlaeia > MWCT01 > JAGHBZ01 > CAZSMK01. Next base: position 47,577 of record CAZSMK010000121.1, read on the forward strand.
CTGGGCACGGCGCGTCTCGGTGGCGCGGAACTCGGGACACTCGAAGAAAACGTCCTCCTGACCGTCAACGGCAGAATTGGTGAGTTATACCGTGTTCTTTTAGGCGATTCCGACGTTGCATGGGTCTCACGCGATAGTGTTCGCTTGCTTCCACAACCGGTTCTGTTGCCCCGAAGCCTGATCAATTCCATTAGTGTAACATCCGACGACACGCATGATATAATCTCGCTGGCAACAGGCAAACGAATCCCCTACAGTGTAAACCAGACCGTTGATCCGGTGGGTCTCGAGGTAAAGATTTACAATGCGCTGTCGAATATCACGTGGATTACGAATCGAGAGACAGAAAATATCGATGATGTATCCTGGGAGCAGATCGATGTCCGGACACTCAAGCTCAAGGTGACGTTGAAGACGCCCCTACTGTGGGGATATCATGTCGGCTATGAAGGCGCGAGAGATACGTTTGAAATAAAGCTGCGTCATTGCCCGCAATTCGCCAGCGGCTCTTCTTCACCGCTTAAAGGGCTCAGGATTGCGCTTGACGCCGGGCATGGCGGTTCGAGTTACGGCGCGGTCGAGGCGAGTGGCGTTGCAGAGAAAGTCATCAATCGCGCCACCGCGGATGCACTCTCGCCTCTTCTCGAGAAAGTCGGCGCTTTCGTCATCGATCTTCGGCCGGGTGACAGCACCGTCTCGATAGCGGATAGAATCGAAACCGCTCTCAGCACCGATGCAGACCTTTTCCTCTCCATTCATGCGAATTCAATCAGTGAGACAAGCGATCCCTTCGCGTCAGCGGGCACAATGGTACTTTATAAGCATCCGAAAGACAGGGAATTGGCAAACGCACTCTACCGCAATATCCTTGAGACGGGGATTAAGGGCGCAGGAGTAATAAGCAGTTTTAATGCCGCCACGGTGAAGATTACGGATATGAATACCGTCCTCGTCGAGCAGGGATTTCTCTCGAACCCTGAAGAAGAGGCATTACTGCTCGATCCCGCATTCAGAAAAAAGATGGCGCAAGAGATTTTTGAGGGTTTGGAAGAATTTTATGACAGCAGGCGAGAAAAATTCTTGAAAAAGTGAAGTCAAACAAGGTATTACTCCATTGGTTTCATAACGACAAGAGTCACGATATTCTATGATGAGTGCAGAGTGAAAGCGAGAGAGCGATGACGGAGTCAAAATTGCTGATAGATGAGGCTGCACTGAAGAAAATCCTCGAACGTTTGACCGATGAACTTATTGAAAAAGTCGGCAAAGCGGACGATCTTGCCGTTATAGGAATCAGGACACGCGGCGTGCATCTTGCCCAACGGATAAAGCATACGCTCGAAGACCATTTCAAAACCGAGATCCCCTTCGGCATGCTCGACATCACCCTTTACCGCGACGACCTTTCCCAGCTTGCAAGTCAACCTCTTGTCAAGCCTACGGAGCTCCCCTTCGATGTTTCGAAAAAACGCATAATCCTTGTGGATGATGTTATTTACACGGGTCGAACCATTCGCGCCGCGCTCGACCAGTTGATCGATTTCGGCAGACCGCGGTTGGTGCGGCTGCTTGTCCTGATCAATCGCGGGTGGCGGGAATATCCTATTCAACCCGATTTTGTCGGTAAGAACATTGAAACCAGCATTAATCAAATCGTTCAGGTTCGGTTAGAGGAACTGGACGGCGAAGACGCCGTGTTACTCCTGTTATAAGGATGATCACACTCTTTAAATACGAGGAATCAAGGTGAAAGAAAAATGCTTTCCCCATAAACATTTGTTAGACATCGAAACCCTCACCAAAGAGGATATCGAGTTAATCCTCGAGAATGCCGTTGGATTCAAGGAGGTCTTCACGCGAACGGTGAAAAAAGTTCCACCGCTCAGGGGAAAAACGGTCGTAAACCTTTTTTTCGAAGCCAGTACAAGAACACGGACATCGTTCGAGATAGCCGCAAAGAGGCTCAGCGCAGACCTGGTGAACTTCTCGGTTTCAACCTCGAGCGTTCAAAAGGGGGAATCGCTGCTTGACACAGCGCGAACGATAGAAGCGATGGGCGCAGATTTTATCGTGATGCGCCATTCCTGTCCCGGTGCCCCCTATCTTTTGAGCCGTCGGATAAATACCGCCATAATCAATGCAGGCGATGGGACGCATGAGCATCCAACCCAAGGATTACTCGATATGTTTACGATCAAGGAAAAGAAAGGGACATTCAACGGACTCAAAGTCTCCATTGTCGGGGATATTTTGCACAGTCGTGTGGCGCGCTCGAACATGTGGGCGCTTCTTAAACTGGGCGCGGACATTACGTTTGTGGGTCCTCCGACCCTCATCCCTCGTGAATTCGCCGACTACGGCGTTAAAATTTGCTATAACCTCGATGAAGGAATTCACGATGCCGACGTCATTAATCTGCTCAGAATACAACTCGAACGACAGCAACGTAATCTCTTCCCCTCGATTCGAGAATATAAATTACTTTATGGCGTAACGATGGAACGCCTCAAAAAAGCAAAACCCGACGTGCTCATTATGCACCCGGGTCCTATTAACCGTGGCGTGGAGATATCCGAGGAAGTCGCCGACGGTCCTCATTCCGTTATCACCGAGCAGGTGACAAACGGTGTCGCGGTTCGAATGGCGGTGCTCTTTTTACTTAACCAGGCACAACAAGAAAAAGTCGCAAAATCCTGAAAAGAAGATTAGAGAAAAAAATGGGACAGAAAATACTTATTAAACAAGGAAGAGTAATCGATCCGGACAACCAGGTCGATGCGGTTCAAGATATTCTCATCGAAGATGGCAAGATAACGAAGAGCGCGGCGACCATTTCGGCGCCGAAGGGAACGAACGTAATCGATGCCTCGGGAAAAATCGTCTGTCCCGGATTCATTGATATGCATTGTCATCTGCGCGAGCCGGGGTACGAAGACAAAGAGACCATCGCCTCAGGCACTATGGCGGCTGCCGCAGGGGGATTCACGGTGGTTTGTACAATGCCGAATACACAACCGCATATCGATTCGCAGACCGGAGTAAAATTTATCATCGACCGTGCGCGTACTATGGGCAAGGTGCGCGTTCTGCCCATTGCCACCATAACCATCGGCTCAAAAGGGGAAGATATAACCGATTTCGGCGACCTGGTTACTCACGGTGCCATCGGCTTTTCCGATGACGGCTCTCCTGTCCAGAACTCGGAAATATTACGGCGTGCGCTGGAATATACCTCGATGCTCAATGTGCCCATTATTGACCATTGCGAAGACCTGTCACTTACAGGAACCGGCGTGATGTATGAAGGGAAGTTTTCGACGCTTCTCGGCCTTAAGGGAATTCCCTCTGCATCCGAGTCGAGCATAGTAGCGCGGGACATCGAGCTCGCCGACTTCACACGCGGATGGATACATATATGCCACGTCAGCGTCGCACGCTCCGTCGAGTTGATCAGATCGGCAAAAGAAAGAGGCGTCAAGGTGACGGCGGAAGTCACACCCCATCACCTCACTCTGACCGACGAAGCAGTCAAAACCTCCGTGTTCGATACCTCCACCAAAGTAAAACCGCCACTTGCCTCGGAGCAGGATCGCCAACAGCTCATCAAGGGTCTGCTTGACGGAACCATAGACATTATCGCTACCGATCATGCCCCCCACACCACTATGGAAAAGGATCAACCCTACCTTGATGCGCCCTTTGGCATTATCGGTTTCGAGACTGCGTTCGCTGCAATATATACGTATCTGGTTAAAACCAATTTGGTTCCGTTGAACCTTGTGATTGAAAAGATGACCGCCAGCCCTGCGCGGTTGCTTAAATTGAAGGATAGAGGCGCTCTTTCTCTCGGTAATGTAGCTGATGTGACCATAATTGATCTTGAAAAAGAATGGACGGTAAGAGCCGATTCCTTCTTCTCTCGAAGTCGCAACTGTCCCTTTATGGGCAAGTCGTTGTCGGGAAAAATCGTCGCGACTATATCTGAAGGTCAGATAGTCTTTGAATAATCGATAGTAGCGGGGTCTCGAACTGAACTCTAAAACGAACGAAAAAATCCAGAGGAAGAGAGGTATGTTATGGGAAGACGCGCGAAAATAACGATTGTCGGTGCAGGAAATGTCGGCGCCACTGCGGCGCACTGGGCTGCCAGTAAGGAATTGGGCGATGTGTATCTTGTCGATATTGTTGAAGGAATGCCGCAAGGCAAATCGCTCGACCTCATGCAGGCTGCTCCCGTCGAAAAATTCGATGCAGTGGTTAAAGGAACGGATAACTATAAAGACACCGCTGACTCGGACGTGGTGGTTGTCACTGCGGGTCTGCCACGCAAGCCCGGAATGAGTCGCGACGACCTTCTTGCCGCCAATGCAAAAATCGTTAAAGGCGTGGTCGAGCAAATCGCCTCTTATTCGCCTGACTGCGTCTTGATTATTGTTTCCAACCCCCTGGATGTTATGGCATACCTGGCAAAAAGTGTGAGCGGATTCCCGAAAGAACGCGTCTTCGGTATGGCGGGGATACTTGATACCGCACGGTTCTGCACCTTCGTGGGAATGGAGCTCGGCGTTTCGGTCGAGGACATCCAGGCGATGGTGCTCGGCGGACACGGCGATTCCATGGTGCCACTTCCTCGATATACCACCGTAGCCGGCATACCCATCACGGAATTGATGCCTGCGGATAGAATCGAGAGCCTCATCGAACGGACACGAAATGGCGGGGGCGAAATCGTTAGTCTCCTGAAAACCGGCAGCGCCTATTATGCGCCTTCCGCAGCCGTTATCCAGATGGTCGAGGCGGTGCTGAAAGACAAGAACAGGGTCGTCCCTTGCGCTGCATACCTCGAGGGGGAATACAGTTTGAACGATGTCTATGTCGGTGTTCCCACCGTCATTGGGCACGGCGGAGTAAAAAAGATTATCGAGATAAAGTTGACGGACGACGAACGAGCCGCATTGCACAAATCCGCCGAGGAGGTTAAAGAGAACATAAAAAAACTCGGCCTATAGTTCCCCATACCAACGCATTATTAGTGACCTTGTTCATTTCTCCTCAACCAAGCCAATGGTATCTTTTTCGGAGTAGGCTCCTTCGGCTCGAACAACCCCACCGGCTATGAGTTAATCTCTCCTTATCTGTCCAACCCGACCAATCCGTCCAATCCGTCGGATGCAAAAGCCGAGAAAAGACAATTCGCTGAAAAAGATTCCCTTGAAGCGAAGAAAAAGCTGAAAAGAAGTGCAAACTTTAAGGTTCGACCCAGAAAATTATCGAAGACGCGCCGCAGGCGCGTTGCGGATTACGGATGAGTAGTTTTTCGTTATCCGGTTACTTTGCCGATAAGGCATCAATGATTGCGTTACCGAACTCTTCAGCGCTGGTCGGTCCGTTCGCGGTGATGATCTTTCCGTCGACCTCAACCGCAGAAGCCGTATAGGTGCATCCCTCGCTGGTGATTTTTCCCTGTTCGCTATGCCATACGGTCGCCTTTTTATCCTTCAGCACGCCGGCTCTTGCAAGAGTGACCGGCGCAATACATATCGCGGCGAGCACTTTATCCTGAGCCACGGTTTCGTTAGCGATCTGGTGAGCGGTTGCATCATCCCAGAACTCGGACGCGCCAGTTCCGCCGACAAAGACCACGGCATCGTAAGCGCTGACGTCGATGTCTTTCAACTGCTTGTCTATCATTACCTTTGCGCCTAACATGCCAGCCGCTGCACCGAGCGAGGACGACGCTATAGTAATTTCTGCACCCGCGTTCTCGAGAATCTCTCGCGGTTTCAAGAACTCCTCGTCCCTGAAATTGTTGCGGGCAATAATCATGGCTATATTCTTACCGATCAGCGGTTTCATTTTCATCGCCTCCTCCATTGCGGAAAATTCACTCTCCTGCTGTTCGGGGGGAGTGACTTGTCCCTGCTGCTCGCCACATCCTGAAACCAGCACGACGAGAGCGAGAAAGATAAGAAGTCTGGATAGTATGTTCATTTTATCCACCTCCCTGAATCTAATTCAGTCGGGCTTAATCGCACGATACGTGTAAATAATATGCTATTCATTTATTTAATGCAAGGAATTCAGTTACATAACGCTCTACAATAATTTCGCTTTATAACTCGTAGTCGTATTCATGCGCGTAGTCATGATCGTGATCGGACGTTTTCTCATGGATAGCAGAAACCAAAGGTCTTCGGGATTAGAAGATTTACTCATTCACCACGTCGCATCTGCGATCCCAGTTTTCTCGCACTCGTACGCGCACTCGCTGTCGCGGTCGTATTCGTACTGGGGTCAGACCCGCTTTCGTTACAAACCCCCAAAGAGGCAGGGTCAGCCCCCGCCGCAGAGCCAAAAGATACACATCCGCCACGGCGCGTTATAACTGCCGCAACAGGTCGCGCGCGGCGCCGTTCCATTCATGCTCCGGAAATTCGTCGATGTACTGTTGAAAATAACCTCGTGCCGAGTTCGGGTCGTTATAAATTTCGTATTCGAGTTTAGCCATCTTGAAAAGTGCAAGCGCCCTGCACGTTGTTTTGTCCTTATAGTTATCAATAATAAAGCGCAAAAGTTCGGCGCATTCCGCGCTTTTATGTTGTGCCGCACATGCCATTGCCACTCGATACGCAACGTCGGGATTGTCGAACCGAGCCGAGGGAAACAATTCCCTCAATTCCTCGTACAGAGCCGGAAGCGAGCTGCGGTCGCCCAAATTCGCGGTACGCTCTATCATGGATAACATTTCACTACGTGCCTTTTCTTCGTCGCCTGTTTTGAGATATACCTGGCAGAGACCGCGATGTGCATCGCGATTGTTCGGACTTTGTCTCAGGATAGTCTGACAATACTCCCTGGCGTTCTCGACTTCACCCCTCCCGAGCATTCTCACCACGCTTTCATAGATAGGACTTGTCGCCTGGGGTTCACTGTAATAGACGGTCTCGAGTTCCGACGGCGGTGGTTCTTTTTCGGTTCGGGGCGACAAGCCCAGCCAAAAGGCAAAGAGCGCCCCGATGACTACACCGCCCACGTGTACCCAGTAAGCAACGCCTAAATTTATATTGAGATCATGGGTGACCAGCGCCCAGAAAAGCTGCACCACAAACCACAACGTGACCATAACCCACGCGGGCGCTCTAAAAGTACCCACATAGGGTCTCAAGATTAAGATAACGGCATAAAACATATTTACTTTTTCACGAGCATAGCACACGGCGAAGGCACCCATGAGACCGGCAATGGCTCCTGATGCGCCAATGCACGGTTCTGTACTCTGGGGATAGACCATGAGGTGGACATAATTAGCCAGCATCCCGCCGAGCAGAAAAAAACCGAGATATTTGAACCGTCCCCATGCGTCCTCGAGTGCGGTGCCTGTCAGATACAGAAACCACATATTGAAAAGGAGATGAAAAATACCGCCATGCAGAAAGATGGAAGTAACAAAACCGAAGGAGGGAAAGTCTGCAGGGACGAAACCCCATTTCGCTACAAAAGTATGGTCTTTCAGATATTCATACTCGCTGTAGAGTTCAAGCCATCCTTCGAATTGATCGGGATTTTTGGTTGCACGCCGATGAAAATAATCAATTGCCTGCTCCGTGCTTTTGTCATGAAGTTCAACCATAGTAAAAATTGTACCGGTCGGTTCACCTTCGGTTGTGTCGGCTATGGAGCTGTGTAACGCACCAAGGGATAAAAGACGTTCTGTAAGTTCCTTTAACTGCTTTTCCTCACGATGCATGGTCAGGTAGGTGGGGATAAAGATAACCGTCATCAGGATGACAAGCCCGAACGTTGCCTTCGGGACTCTTCGTAAAGAGACCTCATGACCTATGGGTACGAAAACAAGCATAAGCCTCTTCATCTACCATCAGTTCTGTACTTGAACGGAAGATAAAGCGCGACATGTACTATTTCCAGATCAAGTATGCACATAATAATAAGAGCGAAAACTATAATGTCGAGATTTATTTTTTGAAAATGCGTAGAAATAAGTGAATGAAGAAAATATTTCTTTTGCCAAAAAAGTCTCAAAAGGCGGAAAAACAATCGTTATCAGGGTTTCCGGTGGAAAACAACGTAACCGTCTTGCTTTATAACCGTCTCGAAGGGCGGATTCGTAAGTGTCTCGAGCACTTCAGTCTGTTGAAGCGGAGTAAGATCGAGAGGAATTTGTTTTCGGTCGATAATGGCATACTCAATATTGTGAAGGTTTTCGGGCCAGAGGGGTAGCAGGACTTTTCGGTTCGGCACCTGACAGTAGATTTGGTATTGAGCAGCCACTGCTGGGTCCGGCGGAATGTGTTCGCGTATTAACCGCCGTCCTAACCTGTGATGTTCCGTGACCTTGAACGGACGATGCTTGAACGTATCCGTTCGGGTAGGTGACAGGTAAGATATTGCGCTTACGACGATGAGGAGAGCGACAAAAACCGGTCGGCTTTTACGCCATTTTGCAGTCACGGCTGCTACACCCTCGACCGAAGAGAGGAATAAAAACGGGACAAACGGATAGGAATAATAATACAGAAGGCGATACATGGCTTCGAAATCCGAGACAAACATAATAAGTGCGGGCGGGAGTATAAGCCATAGACTGCGGGGATGGAACAATGGGAGGAATCCGAGCCAGGCAAAGAGCATATAAAACGCCGGACGCGTAAGAATGCGTTTGGCGACCTGCACAGGATGTGTGAGAACGTTGAAGAAAATGCTCCGCCACGACGAGCCGAACGAGGCGTATCGTTCGATATAAGGGGTA
>CAZSMK010000122.1:0-7167 GCA_964608095.1 uncultured Candidatus Sumerlaeota bacterium
GTATTCATTAATGGAATTCTTCAAGGGGAAGATGTAGCATAATGAAAAAAATGGATACGCTCATTCATACGCCATACACAACATTTGACAATATCTCAATATGTAGAAATCGAATACGTAAGGTTAAAAAAGGAGTAGTCCAACCCCACAGAATCTGAACAAAAATGACGATAAACCACTGAATAGTATATCTATATATATATATGCTTAAACCCGTCACAGCTATTTTTTTAATGTTTGAATTCAAGGTTTCTCAACATCTGAAAAACGTGTAATAATCTTGAACGAACTCACAGAACAGAAAGGAGCAAAGCTGCAGGAATGGATAGTGCTCTATGGGCTGAAGGTGATCGCGGCTGTAGTTATAGTCATCATCGGTTTGTTTATCGCCAAAGGCATTCGTGCCTTAATCCGGCGAATGCTTAAAAAGACACGTCTTGACGATACCCTGGTGTCGTTTGTAGCCAATCTCTGCTATTTCACAATCATGGTGTTTGTGGTTATTGCAGCGTTGGGACAGCTTGGGTGCAGACAACGTCGTTCGTTGCGGTAGTAGGTGCCGCCGGTCTGACAATAGGCCTTGCTCTTCAAGGCTCGCTCGCCAACTTCGCCGCCGGGATTCTAATGATCATCTTCAAGCCTTTCAAGGTCGGCGACTACATTGAGGGCGGTGGCGTTGATGGTATAGTCGAGGAGATAGGAATCTTTACGACGGAACTTAAAACTTTCGATAACAAGAAAATCATTGTTCCGAACGCTAAGTTGACGAGCGACAACATTATCAACTATACCGCCAGGGAAATTCGGCGCGTGGATATAGTGGCAAGCGTGAGCTACAGCGACGATCTTGACAAGGTGAGGAAGGTTCTTGAAGACATTCTTGCCGCTGATGAGCACGTCCTCAAGGAGCCCGCTCCAAAGATCGCGGTGCTCGAGTTGGCCGATAGCAGCGTGAACTTTGCCGTTCGGCCCTGGGTCAAGACATCCGACTATTGGGATGTGTTCTTTGCTACCCAGGAGAGCATAAAGAAACAATTCGATGCTGCAGGTATAAGCATTCCATTCCCCCAGCAGGATGTGCATCTCTACAAAGTTGACTGATAGGTCGCCGGGACATAGGTGAGGCGCGGAGTTTACCGTGCGCCTCATCTGTGTCATCTTTCACGGATTATTTCTCGCGCGAGTCGCGCTCCTTACCTAATCTATTGACTCTGACAAAGTCTCTATCGTACAATAAAATAAAAAAGTTTTTCATGGTACAGTAAAAGGTTTACGGGATATCGCATTTTTCGTGACATAGCTGTAATATAATAAGGTATAGATATGGCGGGTATTTCGATCTGAAACGGCGTCGAGGTATAAAGGCGCTTTTTTTAGCGATGGACAAATAGAGCCGCGGAGAGAACTTAATCGCTTTTCGCTCCGCGGCTTGAATCAATCAGGGGGTAACCAAGGCGCATGAAGGTGGTCAAGAAACCGACAAGGACCCTTGATTATACTGATGTGAACAAAGTCGCCATGCTCGAGAAGGAGTACACCGGACTGTTAAGTATGATCCAGGACAGAACGTCCTCAGAGAACAGGACAAAATATTTGAAACCGGGCAGCCAGCATTACGGCGATACCCCAGCGGTAAACAAGTGGTATAAGGGCTACAGGAGGTTAGTGCGCGGGTGCTTTTATAATGTGGGGATTGTATAAAAAGTCGTGTAAAAAGTAGCCAGGGAGATACGGAATGAACATTCTAATAACAACCATCAAACATTCGCTCATGATCACGGGCTTTGTAGGTGTGATGATGCTCGTGATCGAGTATCTCAACGTTCTCACACGAGGCCGGTGGCAGGAACAATTGCGCGATCAACGCTGGGGGCAGTATCTGCTGGCAGCCTTTCTCGGCGTAATGCCGGGCTGTCTCGGTGCTTTTGCCGTCATCGCTATGTATTCTCACCGCAGCCTTTCCGTTGGCGCCGTCGTGGCGGCAATGATCGCCACAGCCGGAGACGAATCCTTCGTAATGTTCGCCATGATTCCTCGAACCGCATTCCTCATACATGGTAGTATGTTTCTTCTCGGAATAGTTTCAGGTGCACTCACGGATAGCCTTATTGGCCATCGCGTGACTGCCCGTTTGTCTTGTGAAATCGGATTCAGCATACACGAAGAACCGGATTGCGTTTGTTTCCCACGCGACAAGATGGTCTCACAGTGGAAACATTGTTCTGCGATGCGAGCTACGCTGTGCGCATCTCTTGTGCTTTTCCTTTTTGCCATCATCGCCGGACTAATCGGTCCGGCGGAGTGGAACTGGATTCGGGTATCGCTTGCCCTGGTCTCCGCAGTCGCTCTGTTCATTGTGGCTACGGTTCCCGATCATTTTCTCGAAGAGCATTTATGGCGTCATGTAGTGCTCGGACATGTGCCCCGTGTATTTATGTGGACGTTCGGGGCACTTATCTTTCTTCACTTGATCGTGAATCGATGGGATATCGCCGATGTGATTCAACACAATAAATGGATTGTACTTGGCATTGCAGGCATTGTCGGGATCATTCCTGAATCAGGGCCACATCTCATTTTTGTCACTATGTTTGCCAGAGGACTTATCCCATTCAGCATTCTACTTACAAGCTCGATCGTGCAGGATGGTCATGGCATGCTGCCCCTTCTGGCTCACTCTCGCCGCGCATTCGTGGTGATTAAAGTGGTCAACCTCCTGGTCGGACTTACCGTAGGTGGTCTTGTAATGGCTTTCAGGCAATAGGCGGAATCCAGAGGAGACGCGCACCGATAGGGGGACATAGAACTATTTTTAAATGTTCATTTGTTGTTGCATGGTATCTTCTCGTTACATATCATCGATTCCAGTAGTTTGGGGGGGGTTCACGAAAAGAAGAGAACAAAGATGAAAACACATCACTTTTGACGATAGAATGAGAAGCATCTTATACTATAGAAAAAAATCCGTATTGTGTGCAGAGCAATCTAATTAGTGTTCAATAAAAGGAGAGGAAATGAAGACGACCATAACCATGGCGATTCTCATAATCTTGATGCTCTTCCCGGCGTGGAGCCAACAGGCACAGCAAGCGCGGATGTATGACGATCGCCCCAAGATCACCGTGAACGGCGAAGCGGTTGTCTATGTCAAGCCCGACAAGATTGTGATCACGCTCGGGCTCGAGACGTGGGACAAAGATATCGTCGCTGCGAAAGAGAAAAACAACGACATTCTGAAAACGACTATGGCGGCTGCGAAGGATGTCGGTGTCGCAGAGAAGGATATGCAGACGGATTACCTTTCAATTGAGCCGCGCTGGACGAGTAACCACAGAAGAGAAGGTTTCATCGGCTACTTTGTACGAAACACCCTGGTCATTACGCTCACCGATACCAAAAAGGTCGAGGATATCATCACGCGGGCGTTGCTGTCTGGCGTGAATTACATCCACGGCGTTGATTTCCAGACGACAGAGTTCAAGAAGTATCGAGAACAGGCGAGAGAGTTGGCGCTTAAAGCCGCAAAGGAGAAAGCCGAGAAAATGGCAGCAGTGCTGGGGAACTCAATAGGAACAGCGATTCAAATCAATGAAAGTTACGCAGGATCACCGTGGTACTATTCAGGATGGTCAGGATGGGGAAGCGCTCGCAGTCACGGCATGTCCCAGAACGTCATGCAGAATGTGTCCGGTGGCTCGGGGGATATAACTGAAACCGTCGCGCTCGGAAAGATCGCAATTCGGGCAAATGTTACCGTAACTTTTGAACTCAAACAATGACTGCCGAAACAGGAAAAGCAAGGGCGACGCGGACATGGTGTGCGCTTGACCCGGGTATTGGCAGAAGGAGACAATGACAGAATGAAAAAACGATTTCTTGTTACTGGAGGCGCAGGCTTTCTCGGCATTAACCTTATTCGTAGCCTTCTGGCTAAGGGAGAGGAGGTTACGTCACTGGATATTGAGGACTTTGATTTCCCTGATGTGCATGACCGGATTCGCATTGTGCAAGGAGATATCCGACGAGCCGATGACGTTCGAAAAGCACTTGAGGGGGTTCATATAGTAATACATACGGCAGCGGCGCTGCCACTCTACAAACCCGCAGATATCTACTCGACCGATGTGGAAGGCACCCGCACCTTGCTCGAACAGTCGGTTCATCACGGCGTTTCACGATTCATACATATTTCTTCCACCGCGGTGTATGGAATTCCAGACCATCACCCACTTCTGGAGTCGGATAAGCTCGAAGGCGTGGGTCCCTATGGAGAAGCGAAGGTCGCCGCGGAGGAGGTATGCGAAGAATACCGTTCCAAGGGGCTTTGTATTCCCATCCTTCGACCGAAATCGTTTATTGGACCTGAGCGATTGGGTGTATTTGCGATGCTGTACGAATGGGCGAGCGAAGGGCACAACTTTCCTATTTTGGGTCGTGGGGACAATCCTTATCAATACCTTGACGTTGAGGATTTGTGCGATGCGATCTGGTTATGTGCCATCCTGAAGGACGATGTGGTCAGCGATACCTTCAACATCGGTGCGGAGAAATTCGGGACGCCGCGAACCGATTTTCAGGCGGTTCTGGATGAAGCCGGATTCGGAAAACGCGTTATCTCCATTCCTGAAGCGCCTGCAATCCTGGCGCTTCGTATACTCGAGGTATTGCACCTTTCGCCTCTCTATAAATGGATATATGAAACCGTCGGGAAAGAGTCGTTCGTCTCGATTGAGAAGGGGAAGACACAATTAGGCTTCGCGCCGAAATACTCTAATGTGGACGCGCTTCTTCGCAACTATAGATGGTATCTCGAACACAAAGAAGAGTTTCAACAAGGCAGAGGTCTAACCCACCGCACCCCCTGGGCGCAGGGCGCACTGCACTTGCTCAAAGCAATATTCTAAAAAAAGACGAAGGTGCCGTCAAAAAAATTGACTCGTATGGTGTATCTGCGGCCCTTTCGCCACCGATCACTCTATAATCAAAAGTAATCCAATCCCTCACTCTAAGCTGCCAATAGTTAGTCTTCTTGCAATTATACCTCTGAGGTACTACCATCGCTTTATTGCTGAAAGGAATGGTATCTAAATCATGAGGTCACTACCCTAAAAAATATAAGAAGCGTTTTCGGTTTTATGGAGATGTATACCTGCTACGTGCAAAGTCTTATGTAGAAAGTAATCTGATATTTTTGGCTATTAATTTTGTGAAGAAGAAAGGCTGAAGGGCTATGAACCGAAAGCAATTTCTGAAGATACTGGGTGGCATAGCACTGACGACGCTGGTAGGGGGAAGGATATGGGGTAAGGAACGTAAAAGTACCCGTCCGAACGTGATGCTCATAACGGCAGATGACATGAACCGGGACAGCGTGGGCGTTTACGGTTGTCCTGTGGCAGGGATAACGCCGAACCTGGACAAGCTGGCATCTGAAGGAATGCGTTTCGAGTATGCACACATGAACAGTGCAGTATGCCAACCATGCCGTTCCACCTTAATGACCGGGCTCTATACTCACCGCTGTGGCGGCGAGGGTTTCTATCATCTCCGTAAGCCGGATGTGCCCATACTGCCAGCATTACTTAGAAAGGAAGGATATCTTGTAGGTCTTCTTGGGAAGGTCGAGGATTCCACGCCGTATGCAGATTTTCGCTGGGATATGGTACACGACCATATGGAACTTGGAAATGGGCGTAACCCCGCTGTTTATTACGCGTATACCAAAGGATTTATTCAGCGCGCCCTAAAAGATGAGCGCCCGTTTTTTCTCATGGTAAATTCTCATGACCCGCATCGCCCTTTTTATGGAAACGACGGCAAGGAGTGGTACAAGACGCTGAAACCACCAGCCGTAGTCCCTTCGCGTGTCTACAAGCCTGAAGAAGTCAACGTGCCGGGGTTTCTTCCCGACCTTCCGGAAGTTCGTCTCGAAATGTCTGAGTATTACAGCTCTGTTCGCAGATGCGACGATACAGTCGGCGAAGTTCTGAAGGTTTTACGAGAAACCGGCATAATGAATGACACACTGGTGATCTTTTTCTCTGACAACGGAATGGCATTCCCCTTTGCCAAAACTAATTGTTACCCGTATAGCACACGAACACCCTGGATCATACGATGGCCGGGAAAGGTCAAAGCCGGTCTGGTCGACCGTGCCCATTTAATTTCAGGAATTGATTTAATGCCTACCATACTGGATACAGCAGGGATTTCGTCGCCGCCGAAACTCGATGGATTTTCCTTCCTTCCCCTCCTCCGGGGAGAAACGCAGCAGGGACGTGAAATGGTATTTACCCAGTTTCATCAAACCTTTACTAAACGGAACTATCCGATGCGTAGCGTCCAGACCAAACGGTTCGCGTATATCTTCAACCCATGGTCTGATGGAAAACGCATCTTCGAGAATGAGGCTCAGAGTGGTCGTACAATGGAGGCAATGAAGCGGGCGTCGCAAAAGGACAAGGACATTGCAGCAAGAGTCGATCTGTTTCTAAAGCGAGTTCGCGAGGAGTTCTATGACCTGCAAAACGATCCCGACGCATTACATAATCTCATTGATAACCCGCTCTATGCTGAGCACGTCAACTCACTGCGAGGGGAGTTGGAAAAATGGATGCAGCGCACCCAGGACCCCGCACTGGAAGCCTTTCGTAAACGAACCTCACGTGAGGCACTTGATGCCTTCATGCAAAAGACAGCGGAAACCCTCGGAGGACGCTGACAGGGACTATCGGGGTCAGACCTCGATTCCGAGCTAGTTCTTCTTTTTAGTAGCTCTTTTTTCCTATGGCGAGACCCATTAGAGTAGACTTTTGCGGCAGAAAAAAGCGGATATATCTTGAGCCGCAAAAAGGCACCCTCCTTTGCTACCGCTCCAAAGGGCAGGAAAAAAGCACAAAAAAACATTTCTATGCGGGGTAAGAAAACCTGATAATTTATCTTTTTTGTTGCACAGTATTTTATGGCTTTATATCATTCTGCGGATCGAACCATTAAAGAAAAGAATCTTCTAAATTGAAAGGAACCGATTTATGGGAGACCTACCACTTTGGGTTAAGGTAACAGCCTTCGGATTAGGTTGCGTAGTGCTGGCAATCAGCCTGGTCGTTGATCGTTTGCGAAAAAAGAGAAAAGGCGTCAATGCGCAACACACACAAGAATATCAAG
>CAZSMK010000123.1:0-9313 GCA_964608095.1 uncultured Candidatus Sumerlaeota bacterium
AGATAAAGGGCATTTCATGCTCACGCATGAAGGCAGGGGAAACCCCTTTGGAAAAAGGGTTCTTCCCCTACGACCCCTTTCCTAAACCTTTACTCAGTAAGCGGTGGTATCAGGGTATAATGCTCCCAAGAGCCTCAATCTGTATGGCTGATATATAAATCATCATATACCAAAAGATTTTCAAATTTTTACACTCTGTCCCTTTATGCGAAAAGAACGTTTAAAAAATCTTAAACAACAATGATCCAACCACTTATCTCCACTTATCCTCACTTATTTCTTTACAACCTACAATCTCATCTCTGTCTTTCGTAACCGAAATACAGAGATAAAGGGCATTTCATGCTCACGCATGAAGGCAGGGGAAACCCCTTTGGAAAAAGGTGGAGATTGCAAGCCCTGACGTTATTGTCAGTGTGAAAGAAGCCCGGTTTGGAAGTTTGATGCCGCAACTCTCTGATCCGACATTAACAAAAAGGCAGAAGTTATTTTTATCCTCCCTCTTTCATGCTAGGTTCGAAGCGCACGTCATTTTCATTAATCTTGTGTTAGTGTGCATAATGGGAGAGAAATTTTGAGAGGGAAAAAAGTTAAGCCGGTCTTCAAAAATGAAAAAGGGGATTGTCAGACCGGCTTGAATTTTATTCTTCTGAAGGCGCCTCTTTTTGCTCCTCTGGTATCTGAGTTTTTTCTTCAGGGGTAAGTCGTGTGGCTTCGGAAATACGCGCCTTTTTACCGCGTAGTCCGCGCAGATAATATAGTTTTGCCTGCCTTACCTTGCCGCGCCGGAGCATGTCGATCGACTCTACCCGTGGCGAATGCAAAGGAAAGGTTCGTTCGATTCCCACGCCATAAGAGACACGCCGTACCGTAAAGGTTTCACGCACTCCGCCGCCGCTTCGCCCTATACAGACGCCTTCAAAATGCTGAAGTCGTTCCTTGTCGCCCTCGACTATTCTTACACCGACACGAACTGTATCGCCGGCTTTGAATGCCGGTACATCTTTTTTTAGATATGCTTTTTCGGTTTCTATTACCTGACGCTTCATCGTTATCTCCTCACTATACTCGATAAACATAAAAATGCTATTCTATTTATTATCGGATGAAAAGCAAGTATTTTTTTAAGCATTAGAAACAAAGGATAGTTCCAGGCTCTCTTCAGTCGGGTCAGTAATAGACCCAGGTTTGCGAAGCCGCGGTATCTGTCTCGTATACCTCGAATTCCGGCAGCCGAGCGTAATTGTCTATTCCCGTGTCAGTGATATAAATACGAACGAATCGTACGAGTTTTGGAATATCAAAGATCGAATGTCTCACACTGAACTGGGCGGGGTTATGATCCGTAAATTCAGTTGTCCATGGACCGCTTAGCGAAGAGCCGGATTGAATCGCGTAATCTTTGAATGAATACGAGAACAATTCTCCGGTTGCGCCTGACATCCAGACGGTAAAACCGTCGAGCAGGCGTTCGGTTCCCAGATCGAGCGCCAACCAGTGCGGAGGCGCGGAACCATCCGAGGTCCATTTACTTCCATCGCTGATAACGCCGTCGATCGCTTTTTCGCCGCCCCAGTTGCTCCCGTATACGCTATCCGTTTGCCATGCTGTACTTTCACCTGCAATGTTTGTACCAACCGGTTCCAGCCGTGTCGGTAGCAGAACGGGATTGGCGGCAATCTCAGCCGCCTTTGCGCTATAGATGCCGACCATCTCATTGTAATCAGAATGGGCATACCGGTCGACGCCGAAAATATTGTCTCCGTCGCCGATATCGTAGGACTGTGCCTGGTAACCCCAGTTCATGAAGCCGCGCGACTCACGCTGGGTGAACCATTTTTCAACCTGTGCCTCGGTATTGGTAACGCGATTGCCTGCCGATGACGCCCAACCGTATTCATCCAGAACCAGCGGTTTTCCCACTTTGCTATGAACACCGTGATTTACAACAAAATCGTCGCCGTTATAGCTATGTTCGGTTATAAAATCTATATTCGGGTCCGAATACAGATTTACCCCGTTTACCTCGCCGATCTGGGTATGATCGATACTCAGGAATCCTGTGCTGACCATGTGATAGGGATCGATAGATTTAATCGCTGCCGCGACATTCTTTGTGAACGCAATGATGTTGTTTGGATTTTTGATATCCGTGAGCTCGTTACCGAGTTCCCATGCGAAAATTGCGTTATGATCTTTCAACTGGTTAACGGCGAGCTCTACCCAGGGGAGATAGTTGATGGTATAACCGCTGCTGAACCAGGTATCGTCGAGGAGAGTCCATCCACCGGGCTGAAGTTGGTAATATCCGTCGTCGCCGTTCGGGTGGAATGGGGTATTATAAACATCAGTAAGACAAACGATAGCCTTTAAGCCGCGGGTTTCCATCTTATCGAGGACATTCTCGAGGCGATCAGCCACCTGCTGATGTGTAGCATTATTCACTGCGGCAAAAAGGCGAATCACTTTTCCGCCCATGGCGACTACTCCGTCGAGGTTCTCGTCAATATGCGATGAGAGGGTGTAGGGTAGGGGATTGCCGTATCCATAATGGCAGATTCCGCGGATGTTGACGCCGATGAACCTGAACGCAAAGCCTCCGGAGGAGAACTCGTCACCGTATGCGGTTATCAACTCGGTGGGAGCGGCGTATAAACCGATACCCACAATGAAAAAAATAAAAAGAGTAGCAATGGTGGTCTTCTGAGAAATTCTCGATGCTGTGTTCATAAAAAACTCCTGCTCCAGTTTTATTACGTCTCGATGTATCGCTATTGATGTATCTTCTCACAAGATGAAGTTCGTTTTCAAAATGAAAGTGCATGAAGTAAAGAAGCTAAGGTCTCAAAAAAATTATTAAGCCTGTAGCGTAAGGCTGGATCATTATCAAAAAGAGTCTTAAGATTCATTTCATCCGTTGTGAAGTACATAAGGGAAGTGTCCAATTCATAAATTGTAGTCTTCCATTTATCAGGCCAATGCCCGGGAATGGAATGTTCTGGAAATAGATTATCGAATTCTTTTTGGTATAATTGTAATTTATGTTCGGCATCTTTGAAAGGAACAATTATTTTCAGCTTCCAAATGGTTGTTTGAATCATGTGAGCCTTCTTTGACTTAATCCCAAAATTTCCACAATAGATACTTGAATCATATATTGCTGAAACGGAATCCATAAGTTTTGATAAATACTTTGGTCTCTCTGACTCAGGGTATGACTCAAGCGAAATATCCTCACAAAACTCTATTAACTCATATAACATTTCCAGATCAGCATGTTGTGTCATCCCATTTTTTAAAGCCCATCTTCCATCCATCATAGCACCTCTTGACTTCATCGGGATCCATCATGTTTTAAGGATCTGACCTTACTGCTTCTCTTTTGCCATCTGCGGAATCGATATATGTACTTGCATAGCTTGATATCATAAGCGATATTTTCTCTGCGTAAAGATTAAGCCAATAACCTGTTTCATAAAAATCCGAAGTCCGCCGCTCTGCTCTGAAGTCTATCCTGCCCCTTTGGTGTTTGTTTCGGAGTTTATTCATGTATTCCTCTGCCTTTGCCCATTCCATCTGCCATCGCTGAGAATAACTGACATTAACAAGAGTAAATATTAGCAAGATAAGAAATAATCTTATTTTCATCGTAAAATTTCTCATGTCTGAAATTGACGAAATATTAATTATAGATTCATCACTGCATTAATCCATAACAAAAGATCACAAAGAATATTCAATCGTTACCAATAGTATTATAGACCACTTCTGTCAAGTCGAATTATTCCTTCTAAAAGGCAATTGGATAGAGTATTTTGTATAAACCTATACTGAGATATAATAATGACTTTTATCATATAACTTGGATGATACAGCAAAGTTCTATCAATTGACTCTTCTAACAAGGAGTTTTTCTCGTCCTTCTTGACAATAAAGTATAATACTAGGATATACTCGATAAAAGATACGCTAAAACATTATATCTCATTTGCTACTTTTCGGGGAGGAGTTTTATGTCGCCATTTGCGCGTAATCATAGCAATAAATGGCATGATGAAGTTCCTGGGTCAAGGTGGTTTAAAGCAGACCTGCATATCCACACATTAGATGATCATGCCTCATCGAATTTTAAACGGCCAGATGGTATAAATGGTTTAGCGGCTGATCCGGGTATTCAGGAAGCATATGCTAGAGCGTTTCTCAAATCTTCTATTGAAAGAAAAATAGAGATTCTTGGTTTAACGCCTCATGCCGTTCGTTCTGGCGAAACCGATGATACAAGTGCAACATGGAAAATAATTGAGGTATGGAACGATGAAAATGATAATGATGGGATACCATTCCGTGATAAAATATACGCAATATTCCCGGGTTTTGAAGTAAATCTTACCGAAGGATCGTCTGGCTTACATCTTATCTTCTTGTTTGATCCAGAAATTGGGCGCGAAAGATATTTATCTGCGTTCAATGAAGCAATGGGGAGTGTTTCACCTTGGGCTAACGGCTCTCTGCAGATTAGTACAAAAAATGCGGAAACCGTGTTCAAAGATCTAAATAAATGGTATGAGAGGATCGAGGAGGATTGGAAATATCTCTGTTTAGCACCGCATGCTTTCAGTGAGAAAGGATTGTTTTCATCTATAAAAAGCCAAGTACTACGATGGTTCCAACATCAAAATATCACAGGAATTGAATTAAAAGATAATTGGCTACCTGAAGATGCTCTTAATGATAAAGATTGGCTAAAAGACGGCTTAGATAAGCATCACCAATCATTATATCACTCTAGTGATGCATATAATGTTTCTGATATTGGTAGAAGATATACACTAATTAAAATGGCAAGTCCTCGAATTGAGTCACTGAGGCAGGTTTTTCTTGCCTCAGATTCGCGAATGATAATCCCCTTTGAAAAAGACGAAAATAGTAACCTTGTTGAAAAACAGAATCTCCCTGAACCTATTCCTTCAAACCGTCCGTGGTTAAAGAGGTTGGTTATTAAAGGTGGGACCTCATTTTTTGGAGGAATTAATAGCGGTAACAACACTCCACGACAACAGACGTTTAAACTAAATCCAGATTTTAATTGCATAATAGGAGGTCGAATGACAGGAAAATCAACTTTACTTGATGGTCTCAGAGTCTGGCTTAAACAAAAACTTCCGAAAGATGACGCCTTGAAAAAAGATGTAGAAGCTCGTGCTAGCGAAGTCTTTTTATCAGGTAATCCTGAGATAGTCCTATCTATCCATGGACCAATAAATCCTACTGCCCCGTATAATGAGCGATGGCCGGCAATTTTCTATACACAGCGAGAAATACAAACTTCTATAAAGGATCATAAAGTTCAAGAACTGCTTCTCTATCGTATTATTCCTTCTGAAACGAAGGGATTGCTGAATCGAAAGGAAAGTATTCAAGAGATTGATAACGAATTGAAGGGTGGAATGAAACAAATTATCGAAATACGCTCACGTTTAGAGGAAGCCGTTCAAGAACTTATCAGAATAAATCAAGCAGAACAAGCTCTTGTGATTTTTAGAGACGCAGGAATTGATAATTTGTTAAATGCACAATCAGATTTAGGTAATATGCAAAACCTCTCAGAACTTCTTATCAATCTTCAAAGTAGCATTTCCGATTTGATTCCCGAAGCAAATAAACTTTCGAGTATTTCTTTTCACAATCCGAATCTAGGACAATATATTGATGGTACTAATGACCAGAAAGGGATTAATCAATTATCCAGGCGATTTCAAGTCACTTTACGATATGCTCGTTTATTAATTCGAAGGATGTTGATCTTAGTTCAAAATGCAACAGCAACTTCGAATGACGATGTCGCAACTGTAATGGCAGATGTCCAAAGAGCCCTCACTGAATCAGGAAAAAGTGCAGAAGAATTAAATCATTTCAGTGCTCTTAGTGACGTGGTCTCCCAAAAGGAACGATGGTTAACTCGATACAATCATTTTCGTTCTGAATATTACACCTCATTAAGAAATTTTGTTCAATCGCATAGGAAACGAAAACAAATAATCATAGAACAAAGAAAGGTTATGGCAAAGGTGTCTGAAATTATTTCAAAACGTTTTCCAGATCGCATTAGATTAAGAACCAGAGAGAATGGTTTATATGAGAATTTAGAAAATTGGATACTCTCCATGCGAGAAGTAGGAATAACTCGGTGGTGGAATAATCAAAAGGATAAAATCATTATTACGCCAGAAACCATACGTGAGAAAATTCGTTCGAAAAGGTTGCAGGATCTTGGAATGACACCTCAAGTATGTCGAACATTTCTTGAATGCATGAATTTCCAACGAAAACTTGAATTAGCCACAATAAGAAATGAAGATCGATACATTATAGAACGAAAAGTTGGTTCTGTGGGTGATGAATATAGACCACTCGAAAAATTGTCAGGGGGCTCTCAGGTGAGTGTAATGCTATCTCTATTATTAGAAAGTGAAGACTCAGATCCATTAATTATTGATCAACCTGAAGATGAAATAGATAAAACATCTTTATTTGAAATCATACTTCCAGCATTGCGAAGTCTCAAAGGCAAACGCCAGGTTATTTTTTCAACACACGATGCTAATATAGTGGTTAATGGAGATGCCGACCACGTAATAGTGTTGGATGCAGATGCTAATGCAGGGTGGGTTAAAAATCAGGGCACAATAGATGAAGAGAAAATAAGGAATTCTATTATTATGTTACTCGATGGCGGTCCAGATGCTTTTTCACTTCGCAAAGCAAAATATGGGTTTTAAATAGTTTTGTTAGGCACTTGACATACCAGAATTCCCATTATTTCCCTACTGTTATTAACAGGAATTCGCGTGCTCTTGTTGCGGCTACGTAACGTTCGCATCTTTGTAGGAGAGTGGCGTTTTTGAGATCATTCATGGGATCTTCTGGGTCGGAACATGCCATGGCTATTGCCCTGAATTCGAGTCCCTTTATTCGTTTCATGCTCCCCAATCTGACTCCGGGTTCATTTGCCCCAGGATCCTTCTCTTTTGGTTTTAACTGGTAAAGGGGAGTATTTGCTGCTGATTGACTGGCAACAATCTCTGGAGTTGGTGGAGTAATACAAATTTCCTCTGTTGATAGATTATGTTCCTTTGTTAATTTTTTAATCCAATTGACTATATATTGTGCTTCAGTCTTTTTATTTTCACATGGCTCTATAATTGGTTCTGGACCCTTAAAAGCTGAATGATCCCCAATGGTAGATATTACCCCATTGTCCAGGTCATCAATCTCCAAACCCTCTAAAATAGTATGCGCAAATTTTCGTATTTGTTCACTTGTCCTGTAGTTAATCTTTAATCGTCTTGAGCGTCCCCGTATGTTTATTCCAGCCCTGCTTAAGGGGATTTTTGTCCGGAAGATTCTTTGGTGTCCATCGCCCACAGTGCAGAGGGGATTAGAATTTCCTTCCCCTATTGAACTAAGAGATTTGATTAAGCGTAAAGCCTCGAGACTGAAATCTTGAATTTCATCTACAAGGACATGTGTGTATTTAGAGAAATTCCCTTGCTCAACGCAAAGTCTTGCATGATGAATAGCCCCCTCAAAGGTTAGGAGATTCCGCTTTTTCAATCCGCGTTTCACCGCGAGAAATATAGGCCATGCACGGCGCCTTTGCTTCCTTCCCAATCGTGTTCTGCCAGAGCGAATAGTAGTAATATAATCATCCTCACTGTCAATACCATTAGGCTCTATGATTAGATTAAATTCCTTCAACATTTCTTCCCTGGATAAAGGCAACTCCCCTATCGCGGTATTTTTCCAAACTTCTTCTCCCCATATCTCTTTAAGGTCATTTTCATCGGCTATACGTCCTCTCCAGCCAGCCCGATTGCAAATAGTGCGTGCGAGAGCATGAAGATTCGTGACCTCAATACGATTTGCCACATCTGGTCCTAATCTTGATAAATGATGCTTAATTGTTATTGATAATGTGGTGGTGAATGTAGTTACAAGAATGCGTGCTTTTGGATCCGCTAACTTTCTTGCCAAATATACGGCACGATGCATTAAGGCTACGGTTTTTCCTGTCCCAGCAGCTCCGGTAATATTCATTGGACCATTTACGTCCCATTCCACGATTTTACGCTGATATGGATGAAGAAATATTCTCCAAACATCTAACGATGCTTGTAAAATATCTTTCAGATGCTCTTCGCCCTCTACCAATACCAAATCAAAGTTTGGAATTGTCTGGATATTTGTAAAGTCACCAGGACCTTCTGGTGATGTTTCAGCCAACACCTTCTGCGGCGTACCCAACATCTCTTCAATAGATTCATCCAGTGACATGCCGCTTGCTATTCCAACCAAAACGTCCCTGCAGTCTGGAGGTAAATAATCACCAAGTACTTCGAGTTCATGATCTGATTTAATATCTCTGACGGAAGGTATAAGCGCTTGTGGAACACCAGCAAGATAGAGATCGTCATCTGACATATTTTTTAAAGGATAATCGATATATTTATCTGGCTCTTCTGGTTGTTCTTCAATAGCAGTACTTACTTCTTCTACATCATATATTTGAAACAGACCCGTTTTACTATGCACTTCAAAATGTTTTTTCTTTGCCCACCTATAGGAGCTATCGTGCATTCCGATATGAACGAGGAGGAACGTATCACCTTGCTCGGGGGCAACAATTATAGCCCTATAGTCCCCTGCAAGATCGGCACCACGTCCTTTTGGGTCTGCCATTGTCTCCTCTAGCTTATGTAAACCAAGAGAAGGATCATATGGATCTTCCTGAAATTTCTCAACGAACTCAGCCAACTTCTTCTGCACTTTTACAGGCAGTTTTGAAAATCCCTTGAGAACATCTTTGTGAAGCATAAGTTGTGCCATTATTCTTCTCCTGAAAAGTTACTTTCGAGACTATTTATTACTGAATCTATTCCTTGCTCTCTAATATCGTCGAAGGTTATTACACGCCAACCTTTTTTTCTCCATGTTTCCTTATACGTACATTGATCACCTACTAGGACTGCTATAGGTGGATTTGCTTTTGGCCAAGATATTTCAGCAAATGCTTCTGAGTCAATATCTTCATTATAATACTCGATATTGGTTATGGGAAATTTGGCTGATGCGAAATGTTTAATATAAGGCCTCATTAGTGTCCCAACGTTAGAACGAGAAATATGCTAAAAGCAAGTAAAATAAAGGCAAAGATCTCCTTTGTAAGTTTAATCGATTTGAAATCGTATAGCCTGAGAAGTCATCCTCTTATATCTCCTAATGAGAGGGAAGATTATGAACTCAGGCAAAACAG
>CAZSMK010000124.1:0-28750 GCA_964608095.1 uncultured Candidatus Sumerlaeota bacterium
AGCGATCGGTTCTCGTGCCCAGAAGGGTTCACCGTGGGTCGTACCGATCGTCGCCCCCCACCAGGCATCGGCGGCATTTACCCAAACAAAAACCGCGAATGCCACACACGCAAGAGGTAGTATTCTCATTCTATACATAAAATTTCCTTGATTTCCTTGCATTAATATATGAAAAATAATATGTAACGATTGTTGCTAAAAAGATGGAAGTATTAAAGGAAAAACTTGAATTTCTTGTGGTAGATCCTAATAATGCGCGCCGTCTCCAGTTTATAAACTTCCTCCAGCAATGGTTTCCAAAATCTCACGTCAAAGGAATAAAAAAAGGCAGTCGCGCATTGTTAACCATGAGAGCACAGGCTTATGATTTGCTCTTTGTCCCCTGGGATCTCGAGGATATCGGCTGTGAAAATCTGCTCAGGGAAATCAAGGATGCACCTTACATATGCCCTGTGGTGCTCCTCATCGACAAAAAACTTCCCCGTACGCTTATCGATCTTCTTGAATTAGGGGTGTATGGCGTGGTGCGTTTAACCGAACTCGATGGATATTATCCCCTTTTCATTATTTTATCGACACTCAAACGCAAAACCTATCAGGACAGGCTTATCGAGATACAGCAATCGTTAAAAGAGCAAAGTATAAAGGATGATGTTACCTGTATCTATAACCACCGTTTTCTGCGAGAATGTCTGGAACGAGAATTCGAAGAATCGCGCCGTTACAATCGTCCGATGTCGGTCTTTATGCTCGATATCGACGACTTCAAGGACGTGAACGACAAATATGGTCATATATTCGGCGACTTTGTCCTTCATGGAGTAGGGCAACTGCTTTCACGCATAACGCGCAAATCCGACATAGTTGCTCGCTACGGGGGCGAAGAGTTTGCCATCATTCTTCCCAACACTCCCTTGCAAAATGCCTACCATTCGGGAATACGTCTGTGCCGCAGCATGGCGCGTCACCGGTTTAAACGTGGCAGAATAAACATCAAACTTACCATCAGTATCGGGGCGGTCTCGAGTTCATATAACCGGGTGAAAAAAGCCCAGGACTTGTTGCGATTTGCGGACAGGGCGCTTTATAGCGCAAAAAAAATGGGAAAAAACACCATACAACTCTACCCTCCTGAGGAAAACGATATGGCGACTATTCAGGAGGACAGATATGTACCTGAAAAAAGTTTTCGTTCCACCGCCTCAGATACTAAGGAGAACCAAGAAGCTCGGTTTTGAGGTCTGACTCAGGTTTATAGGTGAAATCGGGCTCGACCGGCTTCAAATCGTCAAACCAATAACAAGTGGGATCGATTTGGGCAACTACGACTCTGCCCATATTAAAAGGATCCGCAGCGCGGTGATAGCGCAAAAATACTTTATCGTCGATAATGGCGAGTATTTCGATTTTTCCTGTCGCATGTGACATCACATACCTCGCACGTTTTGCCAAACCGGAGACCCGCATCTTTGCTTCCTCGAAAATACGGTATGTGTCCATTATGGAAACGGCGAACGGTTTGTTCCCGAGAGTCGGTCGGCCCTGGAACACATAATAGGGCGCAATCCCCATAAAACTAAGTTTCCGAAATAACTCAGCGAGCACTTCGGGATTGTCGTTGATGCCCCGAATGATAGGCGTCTGATTCATGAGGACAGCGCCTGCATCCTTTAGACGTGAAAACACTTCAATCGATTGCTCGGTCATTTCTCTCGGATGAT
Organism: uncultured Candidatus Sumerlaeota bacterium; assembly: GCA_964608095.1. Taxonomy (GTDB): domain Bacteria; phylum Sumerlaeota; class Sumerlaeia; order MWCT01; family JAGHBZ01; genus CAZSMK01. The sequence goes on from CAZSMK010000124.1 coordinate 1,722, forward strand.
TGATTTGCAAGACTACATAAATACGTTTATGGGGCAAACTATATTTATGGATCATCTCTAAGAGCGCCGGGTCCTCGAGTATTCTATAAGGGTTAAAGACCGGAATCTTAGTCCCGATTCGTATGATACCGACATGCTCTATCTCACGTAATCCCTTGATTAAGCGCTCGAGTTTTTGGGTCGTAAGGAGTAAGGGTTCTCCACCAGTCACCAGAACATTAGTAATTTCCGGGTGGTTCTGAATATATTCAATAGCCGGAGTGTAGTCCTTTATTACTTCATCTTTGATATGCATGAAAAGGCGTTTCCTAAAACAGAATCTGCAAAAGCTTCCACATACTTTACTGACCAGAAAAAGAGCGGTATCGGGATATTTATGTTCCAATCCCGGAGCAACGGTATATTTTGCCTCGTTCGATGCATCCAGTTTTCCCCACTTTTCCCCCTCTTCTTCACACGGAATTATAATGCGCCTGATAGGGTCATGCGGATCATCCCAATTTATCAATTTCAGATAATAATCATTTGCCCTGAAAGGAAATTTCTCCGTTATCGGCCTTAATCTCTTTTTCTCCTCATCAGAAAGATAGGGTAGCTGATTGATATTGGTAATGTACTTAACTGTCATCTTGACACCTCCTCGTAAAGGATTCTTTCACCGTAATGTTGCCTCCCTGCTGATCGAACATGGCAAAAAATAACGACTTCACTTGATACCGAAATACTAAAACGCTGGTATCGTTCACGTGTGTCTCTGGTTAATCAGATGATAAGCAGAGAGAAAATAATGTCAGCCTACAAGCCCTCACGGAAAGTAAATAACCAAATAGTTATCTCTTCTTTTATCTGTGTTGTAGCTTATGTTTCCAAGTTATACTGCATATTGTTTTTTCTGGTTTCTTTACGGTATATCGTGCCTCAGAAACTGCTGAATTATTTTCGCGCTTGGTAAATTGATAGAGTCTTGTAAGAAATAAAACGAGAGAAGACCACTTCGTTACCACTACAATCCAAAAGATTTTATATTATCACAGTTTTCATGGGGGGATGCAAGAAAAAAGATGTAAAAGGCGGCAAAAAAATCAGGGAGGAAAAATTAACCGGAAAGTAAGTCGTTCTCTCATACTGAGGGCGCCGCTTTTAGACCCACACCAAAAAAACATTGTATAATCCCGTACTTTTGGAAAATGATGCTGATTGAAACATTTGATAAAATACGGACATCATGGAAAAAAAACGCCTTATAATTGTTGCCCTGTTATTGGGTAGTATCCCTCTTATCCATGCGGTTTTTATCACTAAACTTGATATCTTTTCCTCGGCATTGTTTCCTTTCATCTTTTTAACGACATCGAAACTTCTCATCGTAAGCGGAATTTTTCTCATTGCGTATGTGATTGGAAGTCTGCTCCTTCCCTCTCGGATAAATGATAGAGATAACACCTCACCTATCGGATTGATGCCACTCTTCAGCATGGGATTGGGTGCAGGCGTTATCGCGTTGAGCGTTCTCTGTATCGGACTTATAGTTGGATTTTACAGGATACTATTTATCGCATTATATTGCGCGGGTGTTCTGGGTGGCTTCGTCTATTTACGTCACAGGAGGCAGCTAACGCTCACGACACAAAGGGTAGATAGTAATCGAGTTCAAAAGGAAGCGAATCGACACCAGGGCACACCACGGGATTATGGCTGGTTTTTCGCCTGCCTTATTCTTTCACTTTTGCTCCTTCTCTACTTCTTTTCTTCTCTTACCCCACCTGTCTCATACGATGTCCTGGAATATCACCTTGCCGCACCTCAAGAATGGATACGCGAGCATTCCTTCAAGGTATTACCGCACGTTATGTTTTCCCATCTTCCCTTGAATATGGAGATGTTGTATGCCTTTGGCATGATGATTGAAAACGTACACGACTCAATGAGCCCGAAATTGATTAATTTCTTTTTCCTGCTGTTTGTTCTTATCTGCAGCGGGTATTGGGCGGCAAGAGCCGGTTTATCACGCACATGGTCTCTCGTCGTTCTTATTATGCTCCTTTCTCATCTGATCATTTTACGTGTAGCAGTGGATGCCATGAATGATCTTGCGGTCTGCCTCTGGTGTCTCCTCGCCATCATGGCGTGGTACTTCTGGACGGTGCAGACAGAGTCTACAGATTTGCTTTTACTCCTTGCAGGATGTTTTATGGGATTTGCAATCGGTTCAAAATATACGGTTATTTTTCTCTACCTTATTCCGTTTGTTGTGCTCCTGATTCCGGGCGGTCTTTATCTGAAGCGAAGAACCAACGGCAAAATATACCTCGTCGGCATCATCAGGGCATATCTCTTGTTTTTGATTCCTGTTTTCCTTACATTCCTCCCATGGGCGCTGAAAAATATGCTCATAAACCGCAATCCCTTCTATCCTTTTTTAAGTACGGTTTTCCCTGTAGAATGGTGGAGTTCGCACCAGGAAACATTCTACCTCGAATGCCGTCAGCAGGTTGCCCCCTGGCAAGCGGTTTTCTGGATAAATCTCGTCAGGCGGCTCCATATCCCCGGATTTTTGTTTTTTCTCCCCGCATTCTTAATTTTTATCATACCCCAACGCGATCGCCTCATGCCTCGTCTCAGGCTGCTCTCCCTTTTTTCTATCGTCTCTTATTGTATCTGGAACCTTTGGGCGACAAGCGCTGACAGGTTTCTCGTTGTTTTGATCCCGATTCTTTCCCTGATTTCCGTGAGCCTATTTTCGAGATATCTCCCGGCATTCAAGTCCGGCAAGATTCTGTCTTTATTGTTCTTGACCGCAATAGGACTTCAGCTACTCATTTGCATTTTTACCTTTTCCCTGATTAACGTCTCTTATTATGGTCTTATTCCCTCCTTAAGGAAGGAGTTCCGCACATCGTATCTGGGTGATTTTGAAGATGCCCTGACCTACATAAATGAACATCTTCCGCCTGATTCCAAAGTACTCCTTATCTATGAAGCACGTTCTTATTACATTCATCAATCAGTGGTGGTGAACTCTGTTTTTGATCAGAGTCCCTTGCTGCGCTGGATTGACGAGCGCCGAAAAGGTGAAGCAACAGGGGGTCTCACACTACGGTTGTTATATGAAAAACTCGAAGCGGAAAAGGTGACCCATTGTTTGGTAAACGAGCATGAATTAATGCGCTTGATAGATTTTTTTGCACCAGTCGAGGCGAAGGAGAGGATAGGGTTCCCTTGTCCACCGGAGAGATCGTATATCCTCTATCCTCCATGGTATAATAACGATGAATTCGCATACTACGCTCCTGTAGTAGGCGCTTTCCTTGAGGAGCTTAAACGACGGGCTGAATTTATAAAAACACGTGAAGGACTCAGTATTTACCTTGCGGCAATTGAGTCTCCTGAAAAGTGAATATGGATTAAAAAAGAGAAAAACCTCGTTGCGAAAAAGTCATAGTTAAAAAGTTAGATTTAGCGGTTTTAATTGACACTTTAACAGTAAAAAGTATATTCAATAAGAATAGTTTTTATAAAAAGCCATATACTTTTTTTTCAGCAATTTCAGCAAATGGTTTAATGTGAAAGCTTCCTTTAAAGAAAGTGGGAGTCTCAAGAGATGGTGTTTGTCTTTGTTGATCTGCGTGACGATTGTAACCATCAATGGTGACGAGGTGATTAAAAAGACAGGCGCTGCGATAAGGGGGAGTATTGTCGAAGAAACGGAAGATTATATTATTATCGATACAGGGTTCAGCAAGTTAAGGATAAGCCGGGAGGAGATTGCTGAACTCAAGAGAACAGAGGACATTTCACCGGAAGAGATCCAGGGAGATATTGCGTACAATGAGGGGAGATATCTGGAGGCACTCGATTTTTACCAGGCTGCTCTTGAAGAAGGGAAACATACCGAGGAGATTAAAGAAAAGATTAAAACAGTTGAAGCCTCGATTGAGCAAATTGTCACGGAACAAATCGGTGAAGTTATCGATAATGCACGCGAACTGGTAAACAAACGCCAATATGAGAATGCAGAGACACTCATTGAGGAAACCATTCAAAAAACAGAAGACGAGGTGCTCCGTGACAAACTCGTTGAGGAACTTGCGTATATCCATGTAAAGAAAGCGGAGATGTACATCGATGCAATCAATTCTGACGATGCAGAAACCGCGTATCGCGAGGCGATAAAAATCGATCCTGAATACTATCTTGCGTATCTGGGACTTGCACATCTCTTATCTCGTAATCCTGCTCTGACGACCCAGACCATCAACACCTATCTCAAGGCACTCCAATACAGTGAGAATAAAGTTAGCGAAGAAGATCTATGCGAAATCTACAGCAGCCTCGGAAATCTTTACTTTGAAATCCAAAAATACCATGAGGCTATAAGTTATTATCGACAGGTCAGGGAAATGTCCCAAACAATATTCGCTGAAACCTGTAAAGAGCGTCTCATAGATGCTTATATTAATCTGGCAAAAAATTCACAGGTTACCAATCCTCAGGAAGCTACCGTGTTACTCAACTCGGTCCTCGAGCTCGATAACGACCACATCGATGCCCACCTGATGTTAGCCGATATACATAAGCAAATGGGTACTATCGATAAGGCAATCAAAGAGTACGAAACCGTCATAAAAATCGACCCCCAAAAACCGCACGTGCATTATGAGCTTGCCCTGGCATACCTGAAGAAAGGATTATTCGATCCCGCCATGCAGGAATTGCGAAACGAACTTTATATCACGCCCCAGCATTATAATGCACTTTGCCAGTTGGGAGAGCTCTATATCGAGGCGGGTCAACCAGAGCGGGCTCTTTCATTTTTCGAGCGGGCGAAGGAAATTATGCCTGAAAAGTTTCGCGCGTATCTTGGTGAGGGCATTGCATATTGGAAACTCAAACAGATAGAAAAAGCAAAAGAAAGTTTTCAACGTGTTCTTGCCATCAATTCTACCCACCAACAAGCTCTTTTTTACATGGGCTCTATTTACCTGGATGAAAAAAATTATATCGGCGCTGAAGACCTCTTCCAAAGCGTTATTGATCTCCTCCGTGCAAAGCCAAATCTCACCAAAGAAGAACGGGATATGCTTGCGGAAGCGTATATCAAATACGGCGAAGTCGAATTGTTGCTCGACCGCCCCCGAACCGCTCTTGATTATTTTCAGCTCTCGCTCAAATATCAACCCAACAATCCTGAATCCTATTATGGACTCGGGCAGGCGTACGTGAAATTAAACCGTTATCGGGCGGCGGAACAGGAATATAAAAAAGCCATCAAAGCCGCTCCCGAAAACCCAAAATATTATCTGGGACTTGGCATTTTATATCATAACTTTCTCAAAGAGCTGGACAACGCAGTTGAAAATTATCGTAAATATATAAGGCTTGGGGGACCTGATAAATTAACTGTCAATAAATGGATCATGGAATCCGGCGGGGAACCTGAAAAAATTATTGAATAAATCCCGCAATACGTAAAGACTGCTTGTCGAATCCTGATGAAACCTATCTTACATGATTTTGACTTTGATGTGTATCAGCGATTCCAGGGGATTATTAATGTAGTGGAGCACCTGGCTTTAAACGAGGAGGGGTCGCTGCTCGATGTCGGAGGTTATCCGGGTACTCTCGCCGATGCCCTCTCTCCGCGATACGCTCTTACTCTCGATACCGAATATTGTCATCGGAATGATTACGTCATGGGCAGCGGTGAAGCCTTGCCGTTTCCTTCTGATTCTTTTGAGGCGGTCATTTCTTCCGATACGCTCGAACATGTTCCCTCCACGCTTCGTTCACGCTTTTTAAATGAACTCCTTCGTGTCAGCGGAAATTGGCTCATTATCGGCGCACCTTGTAACACGCCGGGTGTCAAACTCGCTGAATCACTCCTCAACGAATTTACCATTACGGTCACGGAACGACCCAATCCATGGCTTGAAGAACATCTCAGGTTCGGCTTGCCGGAGCTTCACAACACTATGGACGAAATAACGCATACGGGCGCCTCATGTATTTCCGTGCCTAACGGCGACCTGCTTCTCTGGACAATGGCAATGTTCACCCGGGTCTTGCTTGATCTCATCCCCGACGGTATGGCGTTGTTCGATTCTACTAACCATGACATCAACTCTTATTGGCGGGAGTCTATATTTCCCTCCAGCTACTCGTACCGGCATATAATAGTCGCGCAAAAAAACGGCGGCACGATTCCGAACGAACTCCGCGTTCCAACCGCTCGAAACTTAGCCATTGATGACAAGGCGATTGAGGAAAAGATCAGGTCAATTGCGAGCGCTTTTTCGTCTATCGGCAAACGCTTGAAAAATACACTGCAAGCCTCTGAGGAAAGGGATGTTCCGGTCTCTACCCTTTCTTATATCGACCAGATTGAAAAGGCGTTAGGGTACCAGGAAACGAAAATGAAGGACCTGCAGAAGGAGAATGAGGAGCTGGCAAAGAAGATAGCACATTATGAGCGGAATCCTTTTATCCGCTTGATGCGAAAATTTCTGGCAAAATAACCCCCCGCTCGATTTTACTTGATCTTTACCTCGTATCCACAGTGTCTTTCTTCCTGTACCCCAAAACCATTGAACCGCCCCCGCGTTCAACCTATAATTACTTTTTTCTATGCAACTGTCGTGAATAGTTTCAAAAATGTGTAGAACACACAAGGAGTGAAAAAAATCCCTAAAATCACAAGGGCAGATTTCCCCGCCAAGACTTTTCAGGAAACTTCCTGAAAGTCAATGGTCGTGTAAATATATGATTATTACAGAGGAGGATAATAAAAGATGTCGCGTATCATACGAGCAGCCTTGATTCAGGCACACCTGTGCGAATCCGCCTCATCTTCACCGCAGAAAATAAAGAAAACAATGATCGATAAACATGTTGCTCTGATTGAACAGGCTGCAGACGAAGATGCTCGAGTGGTATGCCTGCAGGAGCTTTTTTATGCCCCCTACTTTCCCGCAGAACAGAACATCCGATGGTATGAGATGGCGGAAGCGATACCTGATGGCGAGACAACGCACCTCATGCAGGACCTCGCCCGGAAACATAAGATGGTGATTCTCGCTCCCATCATGGAGGAGGATTTGCCGGGTGTATATTACAACACGACTCCCGTTATCGACAGCGATGGATCATATCTCGGTAAGTATCGAAAGACACATATTCCCCACCTGGCGCCCGGGTTCTGGGAAAAATTTTACTTCAAACCCGGGAATGTCGGATATCCTGTTTTTGAAACCTCTGCAGGCAGGATAGGGATTTTTACGTGTTACGACCGGCATTTCCCGGAGGCGGCACGGGCTCTTGGCTTGAACGGCGCTGAGATTGCGTTCAATCCCTCCGCAACCGTCGCAGGGCTTGCCGAATACCTGTGGAAACTCGAACAGCCGGCGCATGCGGTTGCCAACCAGTTCTTTGTCGGCGCGATCAACCGTGTCGGGTACGAAGAACCCTGGAACATCGGTGAATTTTTCGGCAACAGTTATTTCTGCGACCCGCGCGGGCAGATTATCGCCACGGCTTCACGCGATAAAGACGAAGTCCTTGTTGCCGACCTTGACCTTGATATGATCCTCGAGGTGAGAAAAGTCTGGCAATTTTTCCGCGACCGCCGCCCTGAAACCTATGACGAACTCATAGAACTTTAGTTTTCTTGTTTTATCATAAATGTTTCTGCGCATTATTGGTCGGGTTTACAATCTCGACCTGGAGAGGGATTGCAATTCGCCGGTGGCGGGACGAAGATACGCCGTGGCGGATGTGTATCTTCTGGCTCTGCGGCGGGGTCTGACCCTGCCTCTTTGGGGTTTTGTAACGAAAGCGGGTCTGACCCCTCTACGAATACGACCGCGACAGCGAGTGCGCGTACGAGTGCGATAAAACTGGGATCATAGATTCGCCGCGCTGAATAAAATCCCCTCTTTGAGAGGGGGGGACCGCGTTAGCGGGTCGAAGATTCGCCGTGGAGAATCGAAGACGCGCCGTGGCGCGGAACGCGCGTAACCTTTGGTCACGGCGTAAACATAAGTATACGATCACTCCACACAGGAACGCCAGTAAACTTTCCGCTATTTCCGCACTCGTACCCGCGTTCGTACACGCCCTTGGCGTTGTACGCGCTATCGCTATCGAAATCGGAATCGTGTTTTTTTTAAGGAATTTCGTCAGCCGTGGTGGGCAAAATCACCTTTGTTCGATAACCGACAGCGCGTGCGAGTGCGAGTGCCAGAAAATTGGAATCGTAGATTTGCCGTGGCGGATAAGAGAAGGATTTACGAGAATCAATTTTGTAGTGCGCAGGCATGACTTCGCTTAAGATCGGCGTGAGACCTCACGCCATATACCCTAACTCATTCTCCTCCAAAGCCCCTATTTCGCGAATTGCTCGGGAAAAGCCTTTATAGTAATTTCATCATTATGAGATACTTTCCTAATAAAGGCCTGTCGAAATTTCTTTGAATTAAAAGAATCATTTATCTTAAATGACACAGTTGATAAGTGATAAAACGAAATGAAACAATGCGGAAAATGTGGTTTTTATAATACCGACGGTCAGGAGCGGTGTGTAAAGTGCGGCGCGGTGCTTGACCACACGGATGAGGTGCCGCTTCGAGTATTGCCGGCAAAACGGCGTCGGTTAAGGAATCCACTCTGGTTTGTCCGGGAGCGCATCTACAAGTTCAAACAATCCTTACACTTCGAGCTGCCGAAAGGTGTGGACTGGCGCTATCCGTGGGTTGCGGGTTGGCTTGGCATTATTCCCGGTCTGGGGCAGATTTATAACCACCAGTATACCAAGGCTGTCTGGTTTTTCGCAGGATGGCTTGTCCTCATCGGCGTGAATGTCTTTACGTTAACTCAATGGATTAATGTACCCATCATGATCGGCACAATTCTGTATATGCTGTGGTCGTTCAACGATGGAGTCATCACGGCAACACGCATAAACGGCCAGAAATGGACGCTCCGCCTGTCACTGGCATTTTTCAGCTATCTTCTCTTTACGCTCGGTGTGCTTTTACTTCTTGCACAATATTTCTTCACCCCGATTTTCGTCCTCGTGTATGTATCGCAGGATGTGCTTGCACCGGGATTGCGCAAAGGCGACCGGATGTTCATAGATTGCGTGAGTTACTGGTTCCGGTCACCGCGCCGCGGCGAGGTTGTCTATTACGACCCGCCGCGCTATACCATCGAGATTCCGGGCGCACTGCAGAATCAAGTGATTGTCATAAACGAACGGCGCGGATTCGGTAGAGTCGTTGCGCTGCCGGGCGACCGATACGAACGTCGCGACGGTGTGTATTATTTGAACGGAAAACCGGTGCCGCCCGAGCTCGAGCCGCTTACTTCGCGTTCGTTATGGGACAATTTCGTGTTTGAAACCGTTCCTGAAGGAAAGTATCTGGTCATCATCGGGCATGCCTCGGAAGAGGAGGGAATTCCAATTGTAAACCTTCTGGGAGGACGTTCGCCCGAGTTAAAGTCGGGCGTCATCGTGCAGGGCTGGGACAAGGCATGCCTGGTTACCAAAAAAGAGATATTCGGGCGCGGAATCTGTATCTATTTTCCGCCACCGCGCCGTCAATGGCTCATTCCCTCGAAGGAAACCGTTCAACCGTTCATTCGCGATTAAACTGAGAACCGCACATTCCCCTCTTATGTATAGTTATCTTTAGAGGATTGATGACGTTTGATGAGACTTTTCAGGGGGTGTGTTTTCTTTCCCGATAGTCTTGTGGCACACAGTGCAGAAATATGCCTTGAGGACGTATTCCTGTATCATACGCTGGGTATTGAAAAAAGAGCCGTTCAGCGTAATTGTATGCTGCATAACGTCGATATACCTATATCTGTATTTATAAAACATGGGAAGGATGACGTCTTCGAGTTTGTGATAGAGGGAGTCGGCATCGCGCGAATGATTGGTTTTCTCGGGTTCATTTACTTCAGGAGATTCGATAGCCCAACCGGTTACGCCCTCGATACAGCCTTCAATCCACCAGCCGTCGAGAATACTCAGCGAGGGAACGCCGTTAAGGGCCGCCTTCATACCGCTGGTACCGGAAGCTTCCATAGGTGGCTCCGGGGTGTTAAGCCAGAGGTCAACTCCCGCTACCATTAATTTTGCCACCTCGATATCATAGTTTGGCACAAACGTAATCGTGATGTTGTCGCCGAGTTCTTCCTGCACATGATATACCTCTTTAATCAGTTCCTTACCGATCTGATCGCGAGGGTGTGCCTTTCCGCCGTATATGATTTGAAGGCGTCCGTATTTTTCTGCAATCGCTCTTAACCGCTTGATATCGCGAAACAGCAGGGTTGGTCTCTTATAACGGGTCACGCGTCGGGCAAAGCCGATGGTGAACACGTCGTGGTCCATTCCCGCGTTGGTTTCCCGGTTGATGTGTTGAATAAGTTCGCATTTTGCCTCCTGGTGCGCAGACCATATTTCATCGCCCGGGATTGCTTCTGCATATCTGAGACTGAAATTATCCTTGCGCCACCCTGGTATATACGTGTCGAACAGTTTTTGAAAAGGAGGAGAAGTCCAGGTGGCGGCATGCACTCCATTAGTTATTGAATCGATCTCGTAACCTCGGAACATCTCGCTCGATGTCTGACCGTGTTTCTTTGCCACCCCGTTGATATAGTGGCTCAGGTTGAGAGCGAGATAGGTCATATTAATTTCAGATTTGGCGAAGATTTTTTCAATAATACTAAAGGACTTGTAGCCGGAGAGAACTTTTCGTGTCATCTCCATCGGAAACTTGTCATGCCCGGCGGCAACCGGCGTGTGCGTGGTAAACACGCATTGTGCATGGACTCGCTCAATATCTTCATCGCTAATTGACTCTCTATCCTCTTTCTCAAGGTATTCTTCCAGCAAAGCGATCGTCAAGAGACTTGCATGCCCCTCGTTCATGTGAAACCGGTTAATATCGTTGTAGCTAAGCTCCCGAAGTATTCTGACGCCGCCGATGCCGAGTATTGCTTCCTGGCATAAACGATAGTAGGAATCACCGCCGTAGAGGTAATGGGTCAAAGTTCGATCAAATTCGGAGTTCTCGGGAAGGTCCGTATCGAGGAAAAAGACGGGAACGCTGAAATCGTTGGTTCCCTTTACTTCATAGAGCCATGGTCTGACACGCACTTTACGGTCTTCGATCGAGACTTCCGCACGTATATCGATTTCTTTCAAATAGTCGTCCACAGGCCAGTGAACCGGTTCTTCAATCTGCATACCGGAATTGTTGAATTTCTGATAAAAATATCCTCTGCGATGAAGCAAGGTCACCGCAACCATGGGAACCTTCATATCAGCAGCCGACCGGATGGTATCGCCGCCCAGAATCCCCAGGCCACCGCTATATGTCGGGATACCTTCCTCGAGTCCTATCTCCATTGTAAAATACGCAACTTTTCTAATATCATTCATTTTTCACACCCCAAAAAATGTGAGGGTTAATCACCACACACGACTACTCATCTTTATAGTAATCCTGCCTGGAAAATACAACCCTAAATTAGTTTATACATCAATTTTTTAAGAATGACCGCTAAAATAGGGGGATTATTAATAAGTATTTCAGACTTAGTCAAGTCATATCACCGTAGCAAAAGATTGACAAACAATATTTCAAATAAGCACTATTATTTCTTTTTTTTCTCAAATCAAGGATTAAAGAAGGGGAAATGATGAAAATTATCGAGCAGGGAACTAATCGAAGAATTCTACCCATAGACATTATCTTTATAGGGGTGCACCTCTTTGTCTTCTTTGTGGTGTTGCTTAATATTCGATTACAATCCACAACGCTTTCAAACCTGTCGATTCTGGGGACCTATTCGATACTCGGTTATCTTTATATCACACGATACAGATATTCATTTCTCAGGCGAGCATTGGTCGCTGGAATTACGGTTGTGGTAGTCTGGGCGGGTTATGAATATCTCTGGAACAAGCTCACGGGCGGGTGGGGCGTATACACTGCGCGTGCCTGGATAAAAATCCTCGATTTACCCTTGTATACGTTGTTGATCGGCGGGCTTTCGTTTACGTATTGTTCTTACCTGGCGTTACGCCTTACGAGCCTTAACCTCAAAACCGGCTTCATGGCTCTGCTCAGCGGCGTTAACGCATTAATCCTGGGCATAATAGGCGAGAATGTATATGTCCTCGGTGGTTTCTGGGAATATTACAATGTACGGTTTATGTTCTGGCACGTTGCCGCACATTGTCCTCTTGCCTACATGGTTGCCTTCGCATTTGCACCGTTGGTGTTTAGAAAATTACCCGTTTTCATTGCCACACAGGTTGTTCTCATCATCGTTTTCGTTGTATCTGCCTTGTTAAAGGTCTTGTTGTGAGGTGAAATATGATGGGGCGTGTACTCAATTCGGTTCCGATTCACCATAGCCGACAATCACTTTTTGCTGTTTGTCCCTCTATTCTGTAGCGCGGTAATTGCCACGGCGAACTGCAGCAATTACGAATTTTGAGGGCGGATGGCGCTGGACGGATGATGACGGCGCAATCTGGAATGACGACAATCCTCCTCCTCTTTTTATCACTGACGCACTCCCTTCACGCTGGACTATGTACCAATGATGTAATGGACGGGTGCAACATCATCTGGAATAATATCGTACCAAAAGCGTTATCTTTAAGAACCAAACTTTTGCGACCGGTTATATGTTCATTCTTGAAGTTGCGAGAAAAAAACGTCATACTCGAACATGTTATTTTCAGAAGTATTTCAATATCAGTAATTCCGGAGAGGAAAGAAGTGAAAGACGGGAACTTTGTATCCTGTTTTTTGTCTAAAAAGTTAATGAGTATGATAATTTTTTTCGGGAGTATCTATACTAAAATTAAGGTGAGGGCCTCATGATGAATAAATCTATAATAAAGATGCCTTTAGTTTGTGTGATGGTGATATGTTTTTCGAGCCTGTCGTTCGGGGTCAATTACTACGTGTCGCAGTTTTCGGGGAGCAACGACACGGGCGACGGCTCACCTGGCGCGCCCTGGGCGACTATTCAATACGCCATCGATAATTCAACCGACGTCTCAGGCGAGGAGACAAATATTCACGTCGATAGGGGAACGTATGAAGAGAACATTACACTTCGTTCGGGAATACGTCTCTTCGGGGGGTACGATTCACGTTACGGCTGGTCGAGGGATGTAGGGCGTTTTGTCACGAACCTGCAAGCCGAAGACGCTTCCATCGGCAGCAATACGGTCACCATGGCGGATGACACCCGTCTTGATGGGTTTACCATCACTTCCGGTATGAAAGGTGTATATTGTCCGTCCGGCTCCTGCATAATTGTAAACAACATCATTGAAGACCATGAGCACTATGGTGTAGTAGTATGGAGCGGCGCCACCTCTTATATCGAGAAAAATAATATCATGCGCAATAAGGGTGGGATTTACTGTTCCTCCAATGTATCCGCTACCATCATAAAAAACACCATAGAGAAAAATAAGGAGCAAGGAATCTATTGTTATACAAGCGCTCCGACAATTTACCGTAACATGATTCGGGGAAACTTGAGTTCAGGTATTTATTGTGTGAGCGATGGGGATGCCGTCATTGTTGCCAATTATATACTGGAAAACACGGTGGCGGGAGTATTTATCAACACCTCGGATCCGATAATTTCTCAGAATTTTCTCAGTGCCAACGGTATAGGCGTAGACTCCCGAAATCAATCCATGCCCATGATTGACAGCAATACGATTAACGGGAGCGGGGGAAGCGGCGTATATCTGAAGAGCGCCGGCGCCTATATAAAAAATAATATATTTGCCAATAACACTTCATACGGGATCGAGGAATATAATGATGTCAGCGATCCCGACATTGATACCAATTGCTTTTTCATGAATCTCCAGGCGGATTATTACGACGAGGGCACTTCGCCGGTGATTGGCGCCGACCTCATCAATACCATAGTAACGAATGCGCCTTTTTTATGCGTTAACAATATAGACGGTAATCCTCGTTTTGCGGACACGACTCAACACAATTTTCACCTCACCAGCGGTTCGGCTTGCATCGATGCCGGAATCACGCCCCAGTTTCTGTTCGATATCGATCTCGATGACCGTCCGTTTGACACGCCCGATGTCGGCACCAACGGCACCGATTACGACATAGGCGCTGACGAGTATATCGGCACATGGGATTATGAATTCACACCCGACCCGGAAGGCTGGTTTTATACTAACACGGTTCCCGTGTACAGTCCTGCCACCAGTATAGTGGGAGAAGGCTATATCGGTCTTGAGGCGACGGATTGGAACTGTTTCAGCTCATGGACATCGCCTGCGAATGTCCGTGCGCTGCCCGGTTATCTGCACCGTGTTAGGTTCCACATCAGAAGCGATTCGGAAGACCCGTCAGTCGTACCCGGAATCCGGCTAAGGGCAAACCGCCAGAGTTACACGACCTCAGCGGAGCTCCGAATCGAGAGCAGGTTAGGTGGAGAAAACTCGCCCACCACGGAAGGTACGAGTTATACGCTCTATCTGGAACCCCTCCAGGGACCGATCTCGACGCATCCTGATGCAACCGACTACCTGTTACTTGCCTTTGATATATTGAACTTCGATCCGAACGACGAGCCGACCGGCGCCCTGTTTCTCGACGCGGTCGAGGTCGACCTGATCGGGCTCGAGTCGATCGAGGATAACTGGTCGACGGAAACGGTCTATTATTTTCACAGCGATCCCGAAGGCTGGCAGCCGGGTGGCGCGCCGTCGGTGTTCGACCTGCCGGACTTCTCCGCCGATATAGGCGCTCTCTTTATGAAAGCCAAAAACAACTATAACACGTTCGGATTCTGGTTCAGTCCACCTATGGAAGCCGAGGCGGGAAAATTCTATCGAGCGAGATTTTACGTGCTTTCCGATCAGGCGGTTCCCTCGATTACGCCCGGATTCCGCATGCGCCTTAACTCCGTCAACGGGCATATCGGGTCATTATACAATGTGTCAAGTCTTGGTCAGGGCGAATCATCCCCGGATAAGGTCGAGCTCCAGGTGTATACCCTTTATCTGGCAATGCGCGACCACATCGAAACCTTTATCGGCTCGATAGATATGCTGAACTTCGACCCGAACGATGCAGCCAACGGCTCCATTATACTCGGACATTTTACGGTCGACAGCTGCCCGCTCGGGCTGGTTCATTAACCCTGGATACCGCTTTCTTGATTATAAAGAATAATCTCAACGAGAGGAAACAATAGATGGTTGATTTGAGTAAATTCAATTTCCCACGGAGTGTTGAAGATAAAATAAGATTCTGGCTTGGCGATGAGTTCGATAAAACCATGCGAAACGAGATACACGAACTTATTGAAAAAGGCGACCGTGAAGAGCTCTACGACAGGTTCTATACAGAATTGGACTTCGGCACCGGTGGCTTGAGAGGCATAATCGGCGCTGGAACCAACCGTATGAATACGGTCATTGTCGGTATGGCGACCCAGGGATTGGCAAATTATATTCTTGAAGCGACCTCGCTCGAGGATACCAAAGCGGTTATTGCCCATGACTGCCGTAACTTCAGCCGTGAGTTTGCTATTGAAACCGCGTCAGTGCTTGCCGCAAACGGCATCACCACCTATCTATTCAAGGATCTACGCCCGACGCCGGAACTTTCGTTTGCAGTCCGCCGGCTCGATGCAACTTCGGGCGTCGTGATTACGGCAAGCCACAATCCGAAAGAATATAACGGCTATAAAGTCTACTGGTCGGATGGAGCGCAGGTGGTGCCCCCTCATGATGACAGAATCATAGAAGAGGTAAGAAAAATCAAGTCGATCAGCGAAGTAAAACGAATAGACTTTGAACAGGCCGTAGCGGAAGGGAGCATAAAGATATTGGGAGATGAGATAGACCGTGCCTATCTGGACGCTATTGCGGAAGAATCGTTAACGCCTGAGTTGAACAAGGAGCGAGGCGACGAACTTAAAATAGTGTTTACCCCGCTGCATGGGGCTGCGATTACGCTGGTTCCAAAGGCACTCAAGGAATGGGGATTCAGTAATGTCGCTATTTGCGAGGAACAGGCGACACCGGACGGAAATTTCCCGTCGGTTCGTTCGCCCAATCCGGAAGACCGCGAAGCCCTGGAACCCGCCATTTCTTTTGCCACAAAAGAGCAGGCGGATATTATACTGGCAAACGATCCCGACTGCGATCGGCTCGGGGTCGTCTGCCGCCAACCGGATGGCTCTTACAAGCATCTTACCGGCAACCAGATGTGCGCCTTGATGACCCATTTTATATTGAGCCGGCTCAAGGAACAAGAGGGGCTTCCGGAACGTCCTGCCGTGGTCACCACCATCGTGACAACACCCATGATGGAAACCATTGCCCGCTCGTTTGACGTACATACGGAATACACGCTGACGGGTTTTAAATGGATCTGCGAAAAGGTCAGAATATGGGAAAGCCTGCCGGATGGTTCGGAGGATAAATACCGCTTCATCTACGGTTGTGAAGAAAGTCTCGGTCATGTAGTCGGAACGAGCGTGAGGGATAAAGACGGCGTCATTGCGGCGTGTATTACGGCGGAAATCGCACTTCATGCAAAAATCCGGGAGAATAAAACCCTTCTCGAACTCATGGACTCTCTCTACCGTCGGTATGGTGTGTTTATCGAGCAAACCAAGTCTATCTATTTAACCGGCGCGGAAGGCGGTAAGACCATGGACTATATTATGAAACAGCTTCGGGAGGAAAGTCCCCGCGAAATCGGCGGCTTAGAGGTCCTCTACATCGATGATGTCAAACTTCAAAAACGAATCAACGCACGAACCGGTGAAACCGTTGCGACACTCAATCTTCCCGTATCCAACGTCCTGGTGTTTGAACTCTCCGGCGGCAACAAGGTGATTGCCAGACCGTCCGGAACAGAGCCAAAAATAAAGTTCTATTTTCTCTTTCGGGATACGCGCGATCTTCCTATACCCGATGAAGAAGAACTGAAAAATCGTAAAGAGAAATTGCGTAAGATATTTGACACGGCGCATCAAGATTTTTTAAACATTATTAATAGATTGATTGAAACTTTTGAGAAAGCGTAACGTACCTTGGCAAAAAGGCCGACAATAATACCGGTCAGAATATCGATTCTTGAAGTCATCATAGTATGCCTTATCTCGCTATGTATTCTTCTTCTGGTCACCAACAATGTCGAATCGTTTATAAACGTGCTCTACAGTCCTGTTGCCTTCCTCGTGCTCGTCGTTGTTCTGGTGGAATACATTATCCTGAAAAGCGCCGATCGCTCACGGTTATATAAGATCGAACTCGATTATTTGCGCCAGCGCAAAATCGAACAGATCAAAATCTTTCATCAACTTGAACGCCGTCTTGAGGAAGTAGTGAAAGTCCTTCATAACCTCAAAACGTATACTTCAGAGCCGGAGAAACAGGAAGAACTTGAACGTCTCAAAAACCGTATGCAGCAGTTGAAAGATCAGATTCATTCATTACTGTAAACGAAGAAGATTATTGCCACTTTTTCCTTTTTGCATGATTTTTTGATCTCATTTACGCACTACACAGGAGAGCGAGATGGAATTTGAAGCCGTAATAGGTATGGAAGTACACGTGGAGCTGATGACGGAATCGAAGATATTCTGCGGCTGCTCGACTAAGTTCGGCGCGCCTCCCAATACCCAGGTATGTCCGGTATGCCTTGGTATGCCCGGCGTGCTTCCAGTGCTCAACAAGAAGGCGTTGGAACTTGGACTGCGAGCCGCCCTGGGCTTAAATTGCCGTGTCGACGAGGTTATGATGTTCGACCGGAAAAATTACTACTATCCCGACCTCCCCAAGAATTATCAGATATCGCAAAACTATCATAATCTTGGCGTCGACGGTTGGATAATAATAGATGTCGACGGCGAAAAAAAGCGCATCCATATTCATAACGTCCACCTTGAAGAGGATGCGGGGAAACTTCTTCATCCTGCAGAGGGAGCGGGTGATTACAGTTTAGTTGACCTCAACAGGGCAGGCGTTCCTTTACTCGAGATCGTCACTCAACCGGATATGCGCTCAAGAGAGGATGCCCTGGTGTTCATGCACACGTTGCGCAATTTTCTACAGTACCTCGAGGTGAGTGACTGCAAGATGCAGGAGGGGAAATTGCGGTTCGAGGTAAATATCTCGGTACGCCCGAAAGGTGTGGAAAAACTTGGCACCAAAGTTGAAATCAAGAATCTCAACTCGATAAAGACGGCATTAAAGTGCATCGATTATGAAATCAAACGCCAGAGCGAAGTTATAAAAGAAGGGGGAAACGTGGTGCAGGAGACACGCTTGTGGGACGAGCCGAGAAGCGCCACCCTGGCTATGCGCTCAAAAGAGTTCGCTCACGATTATCGGTACTTTCCGGAACCCGACCTCGTTGAGGTGCGTATAAGCAAGGAATGGCAGGAAGAAGTAAAGAAAAATCTCCCCGAACTCGGTGACGCCAAACGCAGTCGCTTTATGAGCCAGTATGGGCTTCCCGAATACGACGCACGTATACTCACCCAATCAAAGATGCTTGCTGATTATTTTGAGACCTGCGTTAAGATACAGGATAACCCGAAGGCGGTCAGCAACTGGCTCATGACCGAGATAATGAGGGAATTGAACGAACGCGACCTCGAGCTTGAAGATTTCTGGATAACGCCTCATCACCTGGCGTCATTGATACACTTGATCGACGACGGCACGATAAGCGGCAAGATTGCCAAAACCGTCTTTGCTGAAATGGTGGAATCGCACAAAGACCCGGAAAGTATCGTCAAAGAAAAGGGGTTGGTACAAATCACGGACGAGTCCGCCATAGAGAAAATTGTCGAGCAAGTCATCGAGAGTAATCCAGACCCCGTGAATCAGTATTTACAGGGGAAAGAGAAGGCGATAGGTTTCCTTGTAGGACAGGTGATGAAGCACACCAAAGGGAAGGCGAATCCGAAAATCGTCAATTCTCTTCTTGCCAAAAAGCTGGCTGAACTCAAAGGTTAGAGCGTAAACGCACCACATGCTTTTCTTGAGTGCACTACTACAAAATGGGATCTTTTCTACATGTCTTTAAAAGGTTTCACTTTACCCTATTGTCATTACTGTGTATTCTTTTCTATATTTTTATGGACAAGAGAGAACCATGCTTTTAACAGTCATAATGCCGGTCTATAACGAACGTGAAACGCTCGAAAAGATTCTTCAGCGTGTCCGGGACGTCGATATACCCAAAGAGATTATTATAGTCGACGATTATTCAACGGACGGAACAAGAGATATATTAAAGAAGTACGAGTCCGAACCGGACATCAAGATATTTTACCATCCGGTCAACAAAGGGAAAGGCGCTGCGCTTCAGACCGGGTTCAAGCAAGCCACAGGCGACATTGTCCTTGTTCAGGATGCCGACCTCGAGTATCACCCTGAAGAGTATCCGAAACTGATCGAGCCGATTACGAAAGGATATGCCGACGTTGTATATGGGTCACGATTCAAGGGGACCAGTCGCGCGTTCCTTTTCTGGCATTATCTCGGCAACAAGTTCCTTACCTTTCTGACCAATTTACTCTTTAATGCCTGTTTAACTGATATGGAGACCTGTTATAAAGTCATGAAACGCGACGTGTTGAAAAATATCGAGATCAAATCGAACCGGTTCAATGTCGAGCCGGAGCTAACCGCAAAGATTCTCAAACAGAAAGTGAAGGTTATAGAAGTTCCTATCACGTACACCGGCAGGGATTATGAGGAAGGGAAAAAGATTACATGGCGGGACGGACTATCCGCGCTTTTTACACTTATAAAGTATCGATTTACCAATTAAGATACATGGCGGGAACCGGATTCAATAGCGAGGTGAACAATGGTTTCCAGAATCTGTGTTTTCTCCAAAATCAGTCAAAAGATCTTATGATAAGAAGGTTGAAGTGAAAGCCATCAAGAAAGGCTTCTTTGTATTTCTGCACTTGCACTTGTTCCTGCTGCTTTTTTTAATCCCCCTTATTATTTATATACCCGGGGTAATGATAGAGCGTCCTGCAGTGGTGTCAAAAGAGCTTGCGCTCACATTCATAGCTGCAAGCCTGGTTATGTTTTATCTTTGTTATGCTCTTTTCTTTGCCCGACCCGGTCGAATCAGGCTGACGCTTACCAACCTGTGTATGATTGTTTTCTTCCTGATAGTGATAGTCTCGTCGCTGCTTTCAGGAGAAGCATCTTATTCTCTTAAAGAGGCACGCATCCTATTCCTTTTAATAGTGACGTTTTTTATCGTCCAGGAGGTCATTGCCTCTCCATCTTCATGTCAAAGAATTCGCGTAATCACCGTTCTTGCAGGGCTTATCGTGTCCATCTATGCCTTCTTCCAATTTATAGGGTGGGATTTTATTTTTGCTGGGTTGCCTATTATGCTCGAAAGCACCGAGGCACGTGCACAGATTTTTTCCACTATCGGAAATCCTGAATATCTCGGTTCTTATCTTGCCGCCGTTTCTATGCTCCTTATTCCGGTGCTTTTCATCGGCGCTGAAAAAAGAGTAGCCTTATTTTCAGCGCTGGCAGGTGTGTTGTTTTATATCTTCATCATACTCATAACGGGTGCGCGTGGGGCCTTTATCGGGCTCATCATTGGCACGTTCTTCGTCCTTGCTGTATGTCTTAAATCCCGGCGGTTACGGCTAAGAAAAATCCATTGGATTGCGGTAAGCATAATCCTTCTCATTTTTATTCTCATCGTGGTGATTTTTTCGTTTCCCAACCCACTGAATCCCCGTAATTTGAACGTGCTCGATAGGTTCAAGAAGCTCATTGACCTTCGCGACGATTCTATAAAGGAACGTATTCTCTTCTATAGCGTATGTTCCGAGATGGTAGTTGACCGTCCTGTAATTGGCTTGGGTGCGGGAATGTTCAAGGTGAAATTTTATCCCTACATTGTTACCCTTGTCGAGCAGGATCCCCGGGCAGGGATGAAGATGACGCTGATGGACTTGAAGAATCGTGTTCCTGAAAATGCCCATAACGACCTTCTGCAATTCTGGGTGGAGTATGGCAGCCTGGGATTGTTTGCCTTTTTGTTTGCCGTCTCCTCGCATATCGCGTTCGCCGCAGGCAGGTTGGCGCGTCCATCGCACCAACGTAATCCCCATTTTATCCTCGAACTTTCATTCCTCGGGCTCCTCGTTTGTCTGCTTGTAAGCGCCGCCTTTAGTTTTCCGCTTCACATGCCCACACGTGCCGCGTTATTCTGGGTGTTGTTTGGTACAAGCCATGCATTGTATAATCTCACTATTTCCGACAGTATGAAGAACGATGAGCAACCAACATCCAAAAAACCGGCATAACACGAGGGGAGTAGCGGCGTTTTTCTGTGATTGGCGATACGCAGGAGCTTTACTTCTTCTCATCGTTATCCTGACCTATGCAAATACACTCCGAAACGAGTTCACGTACGATGATATTCCTTATATCAAGGAAAATGTAAATATAAGGACGCTCAAAAATCTTCCCAAAATCTTTTCCGAACCCTATCCGCCGCACATGCCCGAGCTCGGTTTATACCGTCCCATCGTCGAGCTCAGCTACATGATCGACTACACGCTGGGTGTGCGCCACAGCGAGTTCGAGTCGCTCGGTTTTTCCGTTGAAATAGATGAACTACCTTTTCATCTTACCAATATATTGATCCATTTTCTCGTGACAGGTCTTGTCTATGTCATTGTACGCAAACTCTTTCCCGCCACCACTGCATTGCCGCTTTTATCAGCAGCGGTTTTTGCAGTTCATCCGGTTCATGTCGAGGTGGTTGCATCGGTGGTGGGAAGAGCCGAGAGCCTCGCTACTCTTTTCTATCTCCTCTCTTTCTACTTTGTGGTTATATCGCCTGTTGATGCACCGTATTTCTCAGGGAAGAGAATTGCGTCATACTTTTTGTTTCTTCTTGCGTTGCTATCGAAAGAGATGGCTATTACGCTCCCGGTCTTACTGGTGGTGTATCTTCTTCTTTTCCGCCGTGAAGAGCTCACCAGAGAAAAATCATCACATTCGTCGTTCATATATATTATCTTGTTCCTTCTTCCTTATGCGATGATATTTATCGCCTACTTGACCGCACGGGTGAACGTAGTCAAGGCTGTCGGCATTGCTCGATCGTCCACTTACTTAGGGCAACATGAAGATTTGAATCCCGCCGCTTCGATGCTGGTGGTATTTTTGGGCTATGTGAAACTCATGATTTTACCTGATGTGCTCCACATTGATTATAATTTCCCTCTACCCATTATTGACCGAGTCCGAATTCCCGCACCGACGAGTATTTTATCGCCCATGCCGCTTGTGGGACTCTTTCTCCTGATCGTCTCTATTGCAAGCGGCGTGTTGCTATTCGTGAAAGGACGCAAAATCGCCTTTCCTATTCTCTGGTTTCTCATTACCCTCTTTCCGGTCTCGAACATTATCCCGTTCGGCGATATCATGGCCGAACGATTCCTTTACCTGCCTTCAATCGGTTTCTGTATCCTCACCGGGTGGGTTTTTTCGTACTTCATGAAATTTATAAATGTTCCAGCGGGGAAGTTGCGCCCCGCAAAGATACTCTCTTCAAAGAGCATCGCCGCTCTCGTAATCTTCTGCATAATCACTGGGGCTATGATGTATCGCTCGATTCGGCGGAACTTCGAGTGGCGAAACAGCATTACACTCTGGAAATCCGTGGAACGAATCGATCCGGACAATGACAGCCTCTACTATGCGATCGCTCATGCATATCAGGAACTAAGAAAATATTATCTCGAATACGGGAACGTGTACAGGCAGGTGGGAAGAACCCGTCGTGCACGTGAGTATCTCGACCTGGCAGAGAAATATGAAAATCTGAGTATACAATATTATTACAAGTCAATAGAGGAGAACCCAAAACATTACGAGTC
This sequence comes from uncultured Candidatus Sumerlaeota bacterium, assembly GCA_964608095.1. Taxonomy (GTDB): domain Bacteria; phylum Sumerlaeota; class Sumerlaeia; order MWCT01; family JAGHBZ01; genus CAZSMK01. Next base: position 24,708 of record CAZSMK010000124.1, read on the forward strand.
GTATCACAACCTTGCCTTGATCTTGATGGACGCAAAAAATCCCGATTTGGAAGAAGCGGCACGATTGTTGAAATTTCTCGTGGACAGCGCGCTCCCTGACAATTGGAAGCATGTTCATCTATTTAACTATGCCCTTGCGACGGTCTATATCCGAACGAACCAGTGGGAAAAGGCGATTGTATATCTGAAACGCGCAGTGCGATTCAACGAGCATGAAATGGATTACTTCAATAATCTCGGTGCGGCGTATGCATCGCTTGGCAAATATGATAACGCTGAAAAATATTGGCGATACGTCCTGGCAAAAGAGCCCTTTAACGAAGGAGCGGAAAAGAATCTAAAGAAGCTGCTGGCGATGAAACGCCAGGGCGACACTGCGTTGAAACCATCTGAACAAAAGTTCGAATTCTCCACACAAACCGAGCCTGTGAGCAAAAAATAGGCGTTCTATCTTGACTTGAGGAAATCGATGATTTCGTTCATATCCGGTACTTCGGGAATATCGTATATCTTCATGAATATAATGGTGCCTTCCTCGTCGATAATAATATGAGCGCGTTCGGAAAACCCTTCTTGTTCACGAAATACGCCGAAAAGTTTTGCGACTTCGCCATGCGCCCAGAAATCGGAAAGCAGCAGGGTGTCTTTAACTTCGATATCGCGCGCCCAGCTGTGTTTCGAGGGTATCGGGTCCACGCTTATCCCCACCGCAACCGTATTGAGCTGCTCGAGCTCCTCCTTCTTATCTTCCAAAGATTTCATGTGTTTTGCACAGACAGGCGTAAATGCAAGGGGGTGAAACGCCAGAAGTACCTTCTTTCCCCTGAGGTCGGATAAACGAAATTCCTTATTGTGATGATCTTTCAAGGTAAAATCAGGTGCCTTGTCTCCTACCTGTAATCTTTTTTGTTCAGCCATTTTTAAAACCTCCTTTTCGAATCGATGAGTTTTTCGAGTTGCTCGAAATCAACCTCGTGGCGATATAAGGGCTGCTCTATTTCGAGCTGCTCCTCAAACGTAGGTTTTTCGTGCATGTAAAAAATCCCCATGGGTAACTTCTCCTCTTCCGATGCTCGCTTGAATGCAGCGTCTCTGTCCTTCGGGTCATAGTCGTCCTCGAGATAATAGGTGTGCTCCTTGAACCATTTGTAGGTATTCACCTTGTTGAATGAAACGCACGTCTGGAACACATCGACCAATGCAAACCCTTTATGTGTGAGTGCCTTTTTTATTATTTCTTTCATACCATCGGGGTCCGTTACAGATGCGCGCGCAACAAAAGAAGCGTCGAGCGCTATGGCAACGGTCAGGGGATTAAAGGGATAGGATATAACGCCCTCGACCTGGACAGGAGTTTTGAATCCCGGTTGACTGGTCGGCGATGCCTGCCCTTTGGTCAAGCCGTACACCATGTTATTATGCACGATAACAGTAATATCCGTGTTTCTGCGAATCGCGCTCATGAAATGATTGCCGCCTTCGCCGTACATGCAGCCGTCGCCGCTCTCTGCAATCACGGTGAGCTCGGGGTTGGCGACCTTGATCGCGGTTGCCGCGGGAAGCGACCGCCCATGCAGACCGTTAAAAAAGTTGGTGTTGAAATATTGCGGCGCTTTTGCCGCCTGACCTATGCCCGACACCACCACGAGGTTATGCGGGTCTATATCGAGCTCCGCCAGCGCCGCTTTCAATATCTTGAGTATGGCAAAGTTCCCGCATCCCGGGCACCAGGCTATATCCATCTTGCCCGGCTCATATACTGAAGTCTCCATTAGTCCTTCGCCTCCTTTTAAATGTGTGCCTTGATTGCCTTTTGTACCTCTTCTACCGAAAAAGGCATGCCGTTGTATTTTAATATCTTCTTCTTGATATCAAACCCTGTGGACAGTTTTATCAATTTACCGAACTGTGAGGTGGCGTTGTTTTCGATGACGATGACGTTCTTTGCCTTGTTGAGATATGAGGCGGTATCCGGATGAAGCGGGTAGACCTGTTTGTAATGAAGAAACGCCACGTCGGCGTGGTCGATCTTTCCCAACGCCTCCTTAACTTCATTATACGTCGAGCCCCACCCCACGATAAGCGTTTTGAAGTCCCGACTACCGACCAGTTCGGGCGGAACGATTTCAGCCTTCATCCCTTCGAGTTTTTTCAGCCGTTTCTGAACCATTTTTGTACGCACTCCGAAGTCTTCCGTTATCTTCCCTTTTTCACCGTGCTCGTCGCTATCCACGCAGACAAACCCTTTACCGTATGCGGGTATCCCGCGCGGGCTTATACCGTTCTCCGTAAATCGATAACGCACATAATCTTGTTCCGTCTTTATAATGTGCGATTCGTTCTTGAGACCTTTTAATTCCAAACCCGCTATGTTATAGTAGCTGTCCACAAGATGCTGGTCTGTGAGCACGAAGACGGGCGACTGAAATTTGTCAGCAAGGTTGAACGCCTTTTGAGTAAGATAAAACGCTTCTTCGTTGGTGCCGGGTGTAAGGATGATACGGGGGAATTCGCCGTGACCGGCATAAAGGGCAAGCTCGAGGTCGCTCTGCTCGGTACGTGTGGGTAATCCTGTGGCGGGTCCCGGGCGTTGCGCAATATGAATGACGATGGGCGTCTCCAGGCTTCCGGCAAGGCTCAGCCCCTCTTCCATAAGCGCAAAACCGCCGCCGGATGTGGTTGCCAAACCGCGTGCGCCCGCATACCAGGCGCCGATTGCCATATTTATGCCCGCAATCTCGTCTTCCACCTGTTCAACTATGATCCCGAATTCGCGGGCATGTTGGGCAAGGAATACCGCGACACCCGTTGAAGGCGACATGGGATAAAAAGATACAAAGTTGCACCCGCCTGCAATGGCGCCCATTGCTACGGCTTCAATTCCGCTAAGGAGCATGTCGCCCTTTATGTCTTTGTTCCGGTCGATAGCGATCTTCACCTTGCCGCTCTTCCTCAGCTCTTCGCCTATCTTGATACCCTCTTTACCTGCTTTGATGTTTGCCTTGATTATGCTTTCCTCCTTTTTCCCGAACCGCTCTTTCAGAAAGGTTTCGAGAATCTCGGGTTCAACATCCAACAAACCGTTGATAACGCCGGCAGCGACGATGTTCGAGTAAAGGGTGCTGCCGATATCTTTGGCGATTTGGGTAAATCTGACGTCATGGACGTGCTCGAGGCGCTCCTCCAGTCCGCGTATGTTTTCCTTCTCGCCTATCACTATAGTTTCGGGCGCGATGCGGTCTGCCTGCCTTGATGCAGACCCTTTGTTCAAAGTGATGAGGATATCGATACGATCGACAAATGCATTAACGCGGTTTGATGAAACTCGTAGTTCAGTCGAATTTGCGCCGCCTCGGACGCGCGACATATATTCTTTGGTCGCATACACGTTATATCCTGCGAATTTCAGGGTTCGTGTCAGGGCTAGCTCGACCGTCTGGATTCCTTGACCCGCCTCGCCACACAAAACGATGGAAATTTCTCCGTTCTTGTTCATTACTCCTTCTCGACCTCCTCGCGTTTTATTTATGTACAGTTAGCCTTCTACTTAAAAATAGAATAAGAAGAAGGCATTTATCAAGTCCTTTTTGAATATATCGGTTATATTTGTGATTAATTGAATCCTGAGATTGCCGTGCTGGGTGGAACATTCGCCGTGTCCGCCACAGGCGCATCTTCGAGCGGGTCGAAGATCCGCCGTGGCGGATGTGTAATCCTTGCGTTGAGGTGCGTATAAAGAAAATTTCTCTTATAACCACGGATTTTCACTTATCTCCACTAATCTCTTTACAACTTAAAATCCCTTTTTTCTTTACCCGCGAATTACGCGGATTACACGAATAAAAAATTTTATCATAATTTTTTTCAACCGCACTCGTACTCGCCGTCGCATCGTGATCGTGTGCGCGCACTCGGTTGGTTTTTTTCGGAGTAGTGTCGTTCGGCTCAAACGACCCCCGGCGGGAGGGCATCAACAATAATCAAAAACCAGAATTTTCGGCTTGATCTTCTTAACTAAACCGTGATTTAAATGGTTGTTATCA
>CAZSMK010000125.1:0-13582 GCA_964608095.1 uncultured Candidatus Sumerlaeota bacterium
TTTGTCGTTTTCGGGCTTTCGTTAGGGTATCTATCGAAGTTCAGCGGTGGGAGCGGCGCAGAGGTGTCTCTCGGTTCCGGTGAACATAAAACAAATGTGGACTTGATGGTATATCCCGGCGATTATACTATATCCGGCTCCATAACACAGTCACCTTCCGATAGTAGTGTCCCATGGTTGTGGTTATGGGCGGAATCTGAAGACGAATTCACTGGAAAGATGTCTTTCGCTATGACGGATGGCAAGGGAGCATTTTCCATTCCTGTCGAAAATGGCGAGTGGGAAATCTTCCCTGAAGACCCCCAATGCAATTATCGAGGGTTAGTGAATCGTTCTGTGGATGTTATTGTCAACGGCGCAAACATTACCGATCAGAACATCTCTCTTCCTGAGGCGACTACTTATATTACGGGAACAGTAAGCCAAAAAAGCGATGGAACACCGTTGAGTGGAGTTATGCTATTTGCGGAAAACCAGCAGGAGGATATGGAACAATTTGGGTATACGCACGATAATGGTGTCTACGTGTTATTTGTTACACCCGGCGAATGGAACGTAAATATAGAGGAATGTGAAGTTGTTCGGCTGGGCTACGTGTATCCATCGCCGAAGACAGTCTTACCTACCCAGGGCGTCCCATCAACCTCCGTTGATTTTGAACTCGTTAAACCTACTGCCTATATTACAGTTCAGGTCAAGGAAGCCGGGACCTTAAATCCGGTGAGGGATATGGATGTATGGCTTGATGATAGCGAGTGGAATTTTATGGGTAGCTTGGAAACTAACGATATGGGCGAATGTATGTTTGGTGTTATCGCGGGTTCTTATTTCGTTGGAATCGAAGATAATGACCTTGCCGAACAGGGCTACATCTTCGAGCCGTATCAGAATATCTCTATCCAGAACGGCGAATCGAAAACCCTCACCTTCGACCTGCAAAAAGGCAATGCCACGTTACAGGGAGCGCTTACCAATGAGGGAAATCCGGTCTCGTTTATCAACGTCATGTTGCTCGATGATGCAAAAAACTGGTTGGGATCTCAAGGAACTGACCAAAACGGCGAGTTTTCGTTTCCGGTTCTTGCCGGTTCCTATTATCTTCAACCGGACGGGAACCAGCTTCTCGAGAGGAATCTCATGCCTGTCGAAGCGCACCAGGCAAGCGTATCTTCTGGTGAAACAAAGACCGTTGATTTTGTTATTCCTACGCCAGACTCTACGATTAATGTAATTATCAATGGTGAGGGAACGCCTCTCGAGAATGTTCGTGTTCATCTCAACAATCAATCGGGAACATGGCTTGGAACGCGACAAACCGATTCTTCGGGCTCGGTTGCGCTTAAGGTAATCGCGGGAACGTATGAAATCGGCTTCATGCATGACGATGCGCTTGCCCTGGATATGCTCCCGAAACCGAACCGTGTGGTGGATATCTCGTCAGGTCAAACGCAGGATGTTGTGTTCTCTTTACGTCCCCGGGATCATCAAACAGCGGTAGATGCCATTTTAGGCAGAATCGCGCTCGAAACAGTCGAAGAGTTTCATCTTGATATGAACGGCAATTTTAAGATCGAGATCGGTGATGTGATTGTGCTTATCAATGACGCTCCTTAGTCTTTCCATTTAGATGCCTGTTGAATGAACACGGTGGGAAGTCTCAGATAAAAAACCAACCCGGAAGTACCTAAACTGTAAACTGAAGGTCTGACCCCGCTATTTTTTTTCTGCCAGGCTGAGGAGGGAGACGCCGAAGGGGATGTTCACTCGGCGAACAATCCATGCCTCGACCTCTAATAATTTGATCAGCAATTGATTGATTGCGTTCGGCAAAACAATAAGGTGTGTCTTTGGTTTCTTATTAGGCTTGAGTGTTTTCTGAAGAATACGGAAGAGCAGTATCGGTAAGAACATGAAGCTTATACAAAAACTTAATTTCAGGGGAGTAAACCCCGTGGATGTTATTAGTTCGCGGAACTGCCGTTTGGAATAGCGACGACTATGATGGAGCGCTTCATCATGTTCGCTCCATAGATATTGATAAGCCGGGACCGTCGTCATTACCTTACCGCCCGGGCGACATATCCTGTGTATCTCTCTCATCAGGGCGTAGTCGTCTGGTATGTGTTCCAGTAGGTCCAGCGCAAAAATGAGGTCAAAACTATTATCTTTGAATGGGAGCGTGCTGACATCGGCGCAGACCAGGTCCTTAATCCCCCTCTTCTTGCAAAACGAAAGCGCCAATAAAGAGAAGTCAACGCCCGTTGTCAGGGTATAACTATTCAACTCGGATAAGATCAGTCCTGTTCCACAACCCAGGTCGACCGCTTTTTCCCCTTTCATCGAATCAGGCGACATATACTTATCAAGTATGGAGAAGATTATACTTTTCCGTCCCTGGAACCACCAGTAGGTGTCCTCGAAGCGGTACATCTTTTCATATTCTGCTTCTTGCATCTTGAGGTCACATCATTTTTGCGATAAATATTTTGAATGCGCAAACCATAAGAAGATAGAGTAGAATAAATTGTTATACACCCGTGCTACAAGATAAATTATCAAGAGGAGATTCTTGTTGAGTATGCGTTATTCATGCCGGGGGCAGAAAAAACTTGCATCTCTACAAGTGAAGGCGAAGTTTATATTTCTTTTAACTACGTTTAGAAGAGGATAATAGATGATGGCAATATTATACAGAGTGTGTTTTCTTTTCTGTGCAATGTTCTTTCTCCCTGCATTGTTATGGGCGGGGAATTCATCGGTCTCTGTGCTTCAAGATGAGGGGCTTGCCATTGCATTGGAAGGCGAGAAATGTGTTCTGAAAATAACTCTTCCGAAAGATTTACAAAAAGACCTCCTGACCACCTCCAAAATTCGTATAATGGATCATCTTGAAAGAGAAGTGTTATCGCAGAACGTAAAATCATCAGCGCAACGAGTTATAGAAATTCCCCTCACTATCGAGCGTAGAGGATATTTTCGTGCTTTTGCTACGGTCTCAGATAAGGACGGAAAAGAGGTTGTATCGGGAGAGACATCCTTTGCTATTGTGCCTGACGTGGAACTTAACCGCCTGTCGCCAAACTCGCCGTTTGGCATCGGAGCGTATTATGTCGTTCGGTTCAATCCAGAGCAACTCGAAATCGCGGCACGGTTACAGAAAAGGCTTGGTGCGGCATGGAATCGCGATGAATTGCTTTGGGACCTTTGCGAACCGGAACCCGATAAATGGCAATGGGAAAAATTCGACCGCGCCGTCGAGGCATGCCGCCGAAATAATATCTTGGTTATGGGTTTGCTCGATTATTGGGGCAAATGGACTACACCCCTCACTGAGAAAGGATATCGGGATTACGCCCATTATGCCTGCACAATGGTTGCGCGCTATCGTCCCGGCGGCGAGTTTGCTCAATCTAAAAGATGGAAGGATAAATACGGAATTCGCTACTGGGAGATATGGAACGAGCCGGCGACGTTCTGGACAGGAAGCGGCGAGCAATTTGGGTCGCTCTTGAAGCATGCCTACGCGTCAATAAAATCTGCGGATCCTACGGCGCATGTCTTTTTTGACAACTGGGGCGAACAATTCGATGCAGCCGTAATAGCCACCGCGGGAAGGGATAGTTTCGATGGCATAGCGCCTCATTTTTATTGTCCGCCTCGCAGCCCTGAAGACGGCGAGATCGATCAGGCAATGAAGAAGACTGTTGAGTTTTATCGTTCCCGCGGGATAAGCCGCCCTTTCTGGATCACGGAGATGGGCTGGCCCGCCGATAATTCGCTCGTGCGACAGAACGACCAGGCCCGTTTCCTTGTTCGCTCATATATCCTTGCTTTCGCCGCAGGAATTGACAAGGTCTTCTGGTATAATTTCGTCAATGACGGTATGAACAAAGAGGTGTTGGAATACGGCGTGTTGAATCGGGAAGATTTCACGCCGAAAGTCGCCTATCCCGCATACGTGGCTATGGTCGAGCGTCTTTCGAATAGAGAATTTTCCCGGCAGGTAAAAACACCTGAGCCGCTACGGATATATATCTTTCATGGCGATTCGGCTGCCCTCGCGGTAGTGTGGAGTTTGAACGCCAATGGTTCACTGTATGTATCTCTGCCTGCTGACAAAGTTCGCCTCTACGATATGATGGGAAACAGCCTTAAAATGGAGCAAGTCGATCGCGCCACATTTGCCGTACCGTTATCTCCTGAGCCGGTCTATATGGAAGCGGAGATCGACAAGGAAACGTTTGCAACGAGCCTTGACGAATCTGAAGTTCGCGGAATTGCCCTCCTCAACATGGATATCCTGCCGCTCGTAGGTTCACTTGATAAAGGCACGTCCGTCTGTGTCGAGATAGAAAACTATTCTCGTAAAGCGGTAAGGGGAACATTGAACATAACACCACCTGCAGGCTGGAGCGCGAAAACTTCAGAAAGGACATTTCCTCCGATTCAGCCGGGTGAAAAAACAACGGTGTGTGTCGAGTTTACTGAATGTATGCGACAGACGGGTAATATATACCATATTGAAGTAGTTGCTAAGACCGATGATGGCAACGAAATGAAGATTTCGGAAGACCTTTACGAACTTGTGGCGACCCGCGGCAATCCGATTGTTGACGGCAATCTCGGTGAATGGGAGTCGGCGCGATGGGTCTCCCTTAATCGCGAAAGGCAGGCTGTGGGGCTACAGCCTTACGCCGACTGGAACATCAGCGCTCGCATAGCTACACAATGGAATGAAAAGGGATTCTTTTTTGCCGGAGTTGTACAGGATAACCGCTTTTATCAACCTCATTCCGGCGACCTCGTCTGGATGGGGGACAATTTTCAACTTGCCTTTGATACCACCCTGAATCGGAATTCCACACATGAGCATCCGGGGGAGTACCTTTATGGTCTGAGCTTGACTGATAAAGGCGAAGAAATGTTTCGTTGGCGGGGAGGCTCGCAGCCACCTTCTCTTGTTGACGATGGCGTATTGAAAGTAAAAAGGGTCGATGAACATACTACGAGTTACGAATGTTTTATTCCTGAAAAGCATCTTAGTCCTCTCGAATTTAAAGCCGGTGTCCGGTTTGGGTTCTCCTTTATTCTCAACGACAACGACGGTGGGGGTAGGCGAGGATGGCTTGAGTGGACGCCCGGAATCGGCACAGGTTTTAATTCAAAATACTTTACCATCTGGACCCTGGCAAGATAACGTCTCCTGACAGCGCGAAGCCGAATGAACTCGACAACCCAACCTGAAATGTTACTTCGGAGACAAGAGGCTAACCATCGAAAACCTCGAGCGAACTATTAGACAAGGGAAGAAGTACAACCCTTGAGGTTTGAGAGGCTTTCCGACAATTAAATTTGGATTGGGCAGACATGTTTGCGCTTTTCAAGGGCGCGACATGTTGACCATTTAAAGTGATGGTGTCTGCTTGCAGCCATAAGCCACCGCACTCCCCAAAAGGACACTTAGTATTTGCTTTTTTATCTATTTTTTGAATTATCCAACAGATTCTTTGGCTCCGAACCTCACTGGTTGAAGGCGTTACGGAGTTTGGTTCGCTGCTGTTCAGAGATAAAGCGACGGCGTTTTCCTACTTCGGTCGGGCTCACGGAATCGACAAAGTGGACATTGATTACGACTCCAGCACCCAGGATTTTTTTAAATTCAGCGGAAAGATCTTTTGCAATAGCATCGCGGTCTGTATCCGGTTTGACCACCAATTCAACACGAACATGGGCAGGCGTGGTCTGCTGAACTTGAAATTGCAGCACATCGGTGTATTTCAGAAAAACCGCTCCAATCTGCTGCGAATGTACAGGAACGCCTCCGGTTGTTTCAAGAAAGTCATCGGCTCTTCCCTGTGGGAAAGAAAGCCGTGGAAGCGTCCTGCCACAAGGGCATGGTTCCTTGATCATTCGACCGACATCGCCGATTTTGTAATTTAAGAGCACGGTGCCGCGGTTGTAAAGATTGGAAATCACTATCTCGCCCTCATCACCTTCAGAAACCGGATTTCCTTCGTCATCGACAATGCGCACGTCATAGTAATCGATATTTAGATGTAGTCCTTCATGCTGTTCACATTCAAATGCGATTTTAGGCGCTTCTACGGTCTGGTACCAACCGAACACAGGTATACGGTATTTATTGAGAATAATCTTCCTGACAGTCTCGGAGAGAGTATCTGAACTGTATATGATTGCCTGAGGACGATGCATTGTTTCGCCGGTTGTTTCAAGATGGTAAAACAATAACTCCAGATAAGAACCGTAACAAAATATGACATCAGGCTGAAACTCATTAATCAACCGGACATTTTTTTCCGTTGGGTGAAAGAGCGAAAGCCACCGGCGTTTTATCCTGAAAGGAGAAGGAATCCAGGCTTTTGCGTGCCAGAAAGCGCTGACTTCCTGGATCGACGAGACGCCCGGTGCAAACATCACTTCTTTGTAACCGAACCGTTTACCGATTTGTTTTGTCACAACATGGGCGCCTCGTTCTCCATGAACCGCGCTCTGAAAAAGCGAACGCGTATCATGATAGATATCTTTGGGTTCGCCGGTACTGCCTCCGGTTCGAAGATGTAATAAGTTCCTGAGAGGGTATGTTTCTGAGACAAAGATAAGAGGATTCTCCTGTACATTCCTGTGTTCAATCAAAGGCAACAATTGTAGATCGTGTGTCGTTTGGATATCTTCAGGTTTTATTCCGCGCGTGGATTTTAGCTCTTTATAAAAAGGTACATTCTTGAATGCAAAATCCACGATATAACGTAGCCGGCGCTCACGGGCTCTCTCTATATCTTTCAGTGCTTTGTAGGGATATCTCTTTTGCTGAACTGAATTAAGAGCAAGGTAAGTTGTCCAATAAAGGCGGTTGAAAATCATTACCTTTCCCTCGCATGATGATCCTTTTTATCAGAATCTGCCGGGAGGTTCAGCATGGTTCGCCCGTGCATAGAAATCACCGAGCGGAACTTTCCGCCCGCTGTTCGTTGAATTGTATCCACAAAAAAAATATCCAGAACAACTCCGTCTCCAAGCCGCTGTGCAAATTCTTTGCGCAGCAATTCCTCGATGGTTCGCCGATTGCATGTTGTTGAAACCACCAAAAAGATTTTTATATGCGTCGTGGATTCCTGGACAATCTGATATTTCCAGACATCCTCCTGCACTCCAAGTATATTACGCACCGTAGAGGCGTGTACAATATCGCCGGAGGGAAGTTCGATAAAATCATCGATTCTGCCCGTGGGAAATGTCATCAGGGGGAGTGTTCTCCCGCAAGGGCAGGGTTCCGGTAGAATGGAAGCCACGTCGCCTAAACGATAGTTGAGCAACACAGTTGCGTGGTTTATCAGATTGGAAATAACGACCTCGCCTTCTTCGCCGGGCGCCAAGGTTCTTCCCTCTGCATCTACAATTCGTACCGGACAATAGTCGATGTTCAAATGCAATCCTTTATGATGTTCACATTCAAAACCGATTTTGATCATCTCGACCGCTTGATAGATACTGAATACCGGAATCCCGTACTTTTCCATGATCAACCGCCTGATGGAATCCGGCATCCCGTCGGAAGAGTAGGTAACAACCTTTGGGCGATGAAATTCGGCTCCGGTGCGTTCGATATAAGCAAAAAGCATCGATATATAAGAGCCGAAACCATGGATTTCGTCTGGTTTGAATTCATTGATACGTGCGAGGTTTTTTGCCGGTGTCTCGACGAGGGGTAAAATCTGGCGTTTAATTCGAAGCGAGGAAGGGAAGAGTGCATTCTTGTGCCAGAATTTTCTTACATTTTGGGTCGAACTATGGGTGGGTGCAATATACGTTTCCCTGTAGCCGAAGGGTTTCTGGATGATGTTAGTAAAAATGCGTCGGGCACGTTCGCCGTGCGCAGCGCTGAGAAAAAGTGAGCGGTTGTCGTGATACATAGGGCAAGGTTCACCCGTGCTGCCTGCGCTTTTTGTCCGAAAATAATGTGCCGCGGGATATTCTGTTGATAGAAACGATTCCGGTTTTTCTTTTAAATCACGACGTTCGATTATGGGTAGTTTCTCGAGGTCTTCTGCACTCCGGATATCCGCAGCGCCCAGTCCCGTCCTTTTTTGAATATCCCGGTAAAAGGGGACGTACCGAAATGCGTACTTGACGATTTCTCGAAGCCGGCGGGTTTGAGCGCGCCGGATTGCTTCGTACGGTTTGAAAGGATAGCGCGCCTGCCCAATCATATTATACGCAAGGTATGCGCTCCAGTAAATGCGTCTCGTTATCATATCTTTATTTATTCGCCTTGTGTACGCTCATTAATTGTAGGATGTTCGTGTTATGTATTTTAATTTGCAACACCTTTTCCTCATACCTATACTGGTGTCAGTTTTCTTAAAGTATACACAATAATGAAGCCGTTAAAAATTATCATGGGAATTTTACTTGCCTGCTGGTTCGCAGGCATAGCGCTCTTTTACTTTTCTATTTATCCGTTACGGCTTGCCGAGTTCTTCAAAGGGTTTTTCAATCAATTCGACCACTACGCCGGGTTTAATTTTTACTACATCGGCGACGTGCTCTTTCTGATCATTACCCTGTGGTTCGCTTTGCTGATAGGCTACTTGATCTCCCAACTTCTCAAGGTTTGTTTCTCGAACCTGTTTGAACTCCTCATCATAAGCACGGGCGTAGGGCTTTTTGTTCTGGGTATGGTGGTATTCTTTATCGGCATTGCCGGCTATCTTTACGGTTGGCTTATGTCGCTCTTCTATCTTGCCGTACCACCTGCACTTGCGCTGGTCATTGCCGGAACGAAACTGCGAGAAGAGTTTTTGATGCACGCACGAAATGCGAACTTCTCACCCGCGGTGAAGAACAAAAACCTTGTTGCCCTGATCGTTGCCCTGCTTGGGTTTCTCCTTATCGTTGGGTTTTTGTATACCCTGACGCCGCCGATACAAAGTGATGGAATGCGTTACCATCTCGCCGCTCCCCAGGAGTATATCAAGAATCATAGAATAATCTATATACCATTCAGCGCATTTTCGAATTTCCCCTTTTTGATAGAGATGTTCTTTACGCTTGGGATGCTGCTCTGGAGCGACGTGCTTTCAAAGCTTTATCATTTCGCATTTATGATTCTCTCCGGTTTGACGTTGGCTCTCTTCTGGAAAAATATAATTCAACCGGAGTTGGCAGGTTTGTTCGAGTCTAAAAATCACATGGATACTCAAGGAAAAGAAAAGAGTCCTCTTAAAGCGATATCAGGCGAGTGGCTCGTTATGTTTATTTTCTTCGCTACTCCGGCGATTTTCATTGTCGGCTGCTGGGAATTCATAGATCTGGGACTTACGTTCTTTTTTCTCCTTCTCATATATTCCCTCATAAAGTGGAAGAAGACAGGAGGTGCGGGATGGCTGATTTTATCCGGTTTGTTCGGCGGCGCCTCACTCGGAACAAAATACACTATGATAGGTTTCGTGGTTGCAGCGGCTGCCTGGATTGTAGCTGTTGAACTTATCGACCGCGTAAAGGATAGTGCCGTCCACGGTCTCTTTAAACGCGGTGTACCGCACGCGATTCTTTTTCTCGCCATTGCCGGCTGCACCGGCTCGCCGTGGTATATCAAAAACCTCGCATACACCGGCAACCCGGTTTATCCCTTTGCTTATAGTATTTTTAACGGCGGCGAGTGGAGTGAAGCCAATGATGCTGCGTACAAAGCGAAGGCGGGCGAGAAAGGAAAACCTCGCACGATCGAATCGTTTTTCACCGCGCCGTGGGATACCGCTCTGTATTGGGCTGATTACGAAGCGTTCAATCCCGGGCTTGTATATCTCATGTTCTATCCGCTCACCCTTGTCCTTTGTTTCATTCTTTTTTTTCGCACTGGAGCTGCAACCCTTCTCGGCATTAAGACCCTTATCTTCTTTGCCGCTCTCTATTTTCTGCTCTGGTTTTTCAGTTACCAGAGCAACCGATTCATGATTCCGTTCTTTGCATTGTGCTCACTCCTGATAGTTATCAGTGCACTCAAGATCGGTTATTTCTGGAGGCCGCTCAGGATAGTGGCGGTGTCGATGATCATGGTGGCGTCGTTGTATGGTTCGCTCTGGTCGCTCAGGTGGATTCTTACCGAGGCACACCCCCATCCGCTTCCTGTGGTTCTCGGATTCGAGAACCGAGATACTTATCTCCAAAAGGCGCTCAACTATTACCCCTGCGCGCAATGGCTGAACCTCAAGGCGGGGAGCGGTGAAAAGGTATTTTTTGTGGGTGAGCATCGCGGGTATCATTTCAGCAGGATCACATATCTAACGAGCGATTGGTTTGATACGCCCTATCTGATTTACCTCATCCGAAGTACCGGCTCGAACGAAGAGATATTCGAATGGTTGGAGCGAAACAATGTGGTGTATGTGTTTATCAACATGGCGGAGCTGGAAGCCTATTTTCATTCCTATTTCAAACCACGCTTTACGCCTTATGAAATCGACCGGTTTATGGCGTTTATATCATCAGACCGCTTGGTCCAGGTATTCCCTCCGGGTGTGGATAAGACATACGTATGCAGAATAAAGTAGAGTATGGCGGGAGAAAGGATGGCGGGGCGGCGTCAGGTTGAAATGCCTTACATACGACGTTTTTCCTTTACCTTATTCAACTTTGTATCTTGACATTCATGAGCATGTATTAGTAATCTCATTGCATTCGAAAGGTGATGGATTTCTTAAAGCACTATTAAAGACATATATTTTTTTACACGGAGGTATGCCAGAATGGAAGTGTATGGCAACGCATTGGGTTTGATTGAGACCAGAGGTCTTGTGGGAAGTATTGAAGCGGCGGATGCTATGGTCAAGGCGGCGAATGTTCGCCTTATCGGCAAAGAGACCATAGGCGGCGGGTATGTCACCGTTATGGTTCGTGGCGACGTAGGCGCAGTACGTGCAGCCACGGATGCCGGCGCCGCTGCCGCGCGTCGCGTCGGTGAACTGGTCTCAGTACACATCATTCCTCGACCCCATGCTGAACTTGAAACTATTCTTCCTCCTGAACCGGAAAAGTAGAGGTGTTAACCACCCTTACGCTTTTCTTTCACGAGTAAGAATTATCATGATCGCGGGTTTATGTAGTAATAATGGATAAAGAGGCGCTCATAAAACAGATTACGGAACAGGTGTTGGCGCAAATCTCGGTCGAAGCGCCATCACGTCAGTCCCCTCAACAACCCTCACCTCTCGAGGGAAAAATCCTCATTCCCGTTGGCGTTTCTAATCGACACCTGCATGTGTCTCAGCGCGACCTCGATGTCCTCTACGGCAAAGGCTACCAGTTGCAAGTGCGCAATCCTTTGCGCCAGCCCGGTGAATTCGCCTCTAAAGAAACGGTCACGCTTGTGGGACCGCGTCATGCCATCGAGGGCGTGAGAATCCTGGGTCCCGTTCGTGACAATACGCAAGTCGAGATTGCCCTCACCGATGCCATCAGGCTCGGAATCGATGCGCCGGTTCGTGTTTCCGGTTCTATCGAAGGCACGCCCGGAATTACTGTTGTCGGTCCTGAAGGGAGCGTGATGCTTACCAAGGGCGTGATACGGGCAAACCGCCATATTCACCTTACACCGAAGGAGGCCCAACAATACGGGCTCGAGGATAAGCAAATCGTGGCGGTTAAAACCATTGATACGGATAAACCAACCTTATTCTATGATGTGATGGTACGGGTTCTCGAAAAGGCAGCCCTTGAATTTCATATCGATACGGATGATGGGAACGCTGCCGGGTTGAATACTAACGATATGGTCGAGCTGGTCAAATGAATGAAATCAGTCCCGAGTATATCCGCAAACTTGTTTCTGACGAAGTTGAACGTCTATTGAATGAAAGCAAAGGTCAACCCATCTCTTCGCAAAAACCTTTTCCCCAAAAGCAACCATCTCAAGGGAGAAAATCTGTTCTCGTAATCCTGACCGGCTCTGATACATTTTTAGATGATATACTCGAACAACTCTCCATTCTTCAAAGCAGGCATAACCTTACCGTAGTGCCGACACAGGGTTTTTTGCAGGTGCTTGCGCGTGATGACTTGCAAACGCGTGTCCCGGGCTGTACCATCGTAGAGAATATCGCCGGCTCGGAAATCGATCGGCTCATTAAAAGGCATGACCTGATTCTGATACCTCTCCTCACTCTCAATACGCTGGCAAAAGTGGCGCTGGGATTGGAAGACAGCATTGCGCCGATACTCATCATTCATGCCATGCTGAACGATAAACCCATCCTTGCTGTAAAGGAAGGGGTGACGGTACATTTTGATGCAGAGGGGACGGATGTAACGATACCGAGCGGGGTAGGGGATGTTCCAGCGTGGAGCGGCGCGGCTGTCTTCAGTGATAAGGCTCCTTATAAGAATCCTGCGACCCATATCGGAGGGCTTTACGAAGGATATTTGAGGACGCTCGAGCAGTGGGGAATAAAATATGTTGCGCCGCAGAAGATTGATGAAGAAGCCGAGAATGTGCTTAACCCGGCTCTGCCACCCCCTAAACCTCTCTCGTCTACGGAACGGCAGCCGCAACGGCGCCAAATTATCACGCGCGACGATTTATTCGAGCTGAAACGCCGGGGTGTTTTGGATCTCCGCATTGCACACAATGCAATTGTAACTGATGCAGCGCGTGAATTCGCTCACGACCATTCCATACGCCTTATCGAAGAAAAGCCCGAATAGAACAAATCATATCATAGGCTCTCATCATCTGACCCTGAATCAGGTGGCAGGTTTTTTCAGTCGCCGCAGCTCATTCTGTCATTTTGAGTCTTTGCAGTCCCTGCAGTCGTTTATGTCCTTGCCTGGCTAAAACGGGAAAATGAGCTCTGACCCCATTTTACTGGGCGCGGGTGTGGAGGAGGTAATAGATTTTACTGTCTTCCTTTTTCGGTCCTGCTTCAAAAAAGTAAAGGTACACGTTCTCACCCGATGTATCCGATGTTACAATGTACGTATCTTCTGTCATGGTATAATAATAGGTGCTTGGAACCCTTGCCATAGCCGGCTGCGGATTGAGAACCGTTCCACGGCTCGTTGCAAAGTTCATGAATAGCAGCAACGCGTTCACAAGCAGCGCCAGAAAGATCAACACGAGTAGCGTTTTTATTGTCATATCCTTCATAATTCTTTTCTCCTTTGTTGGGCTTATATATACCCTATCGTTTACAAATTACATTTCCTTTACAAGGGATTATTTATTCGATACCTATAGCCCTTGATTCTTTGCCGTAAGGGAGGAACCGAGAATAGAAGGCAATCGCTAATGGAAAGTCTTATAACCGGGGATAATGACAAAAACAATCCAGAGGACATCAGGGACTGCAACGACTTATAAAGAAGTGATCTCCGGGTCTCTGGAAATATCCAGCCGTGTTCCTGATTGTCTGTACTACGAGAGGGGTTTGAGGGTTCGGTAGATTCCGAAAAAGGTTAGCGCCTTCTGAGCTAACCCAAGTTCGACAGTTTACCCTTTGAAGACCTTTTTTTTGTCTTTTTTTCGGGGTATGATTAGCCGCAAGTCCTTGTATGACGTAGGGGTACT
>CAZSMK010000126.1:0-19607 GCA_964608095.1 uncultured Candidatus Sumerlaeota bacterium
GAAGACAAGAATCATGCGGTAGTGGTCGGCGAGGTGCTCGACATCGGTTCGCGTCACCCAATCGGAATAACCGCCATACGCGCCATGCAGGATAAAGAGTACGGGAAATTCTTCGTCCGTTTGGGCGTCGGGAGGAATATAAATCTGGAATGTCTTTTCGCAGCCAAGTGTTTTGCTGAAATGCGTAACAGTTAAAATATCCTCCGACGCTGCGATGCAGACGTTCATTAACGCAAAAGAAAACAGGAGAACAAAAAGGGCGACACAGATTTTAAATTTCCAATTGTTTTGTTTATGCATTTCAAATCTCCATTTTTGTAAATATCCTTAATGTTGAAAACTAAAGATGGTATGGTTTTCGGGACGTAACTGCAAGGAAGAAGGTATCTTGGAGACCAGACTTCTACTCACCCACTCCACATAACGAAAAACGCAATCGCTGATCGGTTGTGAAATCCATTTCAAGGGCATTACAAAACGGAACGCACATTCAGAAATTCTTTCGGCATACCTATGTGGAGTGAGGGCGTTATACGCCCGTATTTTTAGAGTTCATTAAAAAAGTAACAACAACGCAATCGCTGATCGCTCGTGAAATTTGTTTCACGCGCACTCCATATCTCAAGGTCCTTGTTTCTTTGACTCTCTGCGTTGAGATGATGTCTTTTCCCTAAGGGATGAGATTCGTGGATAAAAAAAAGATGGCACGACACGGTCTCGGGGCATGATTTCTCACACCTATACAAAGCGCAGATGCGTCTGCGCAGTACAATATTGAATTATCGGATAGCGTCTCAAATCCAATCATGTTTTTGAGGTCTATTTTAAAATTGATTGAACTAAAAAAAGGTTGCGTAATATGTGTTTACCTTGAATTTAGCCTCTATCTCGTTTTAATGTAGAAATAATACTGATTTTCTATACAAAATTATTATCAGTTAATTAATCATGGAAACGCCTCAACGTCTTTATATTCTTAGTGAAATTGCGAAACTCACGGGTAGGCGTATTCCAGCTTCTTATATACAAAAAACTTCTCTTTATGATCCACAAATTGATAGATTTCACACCTTGATCAGCGGAATCTATAAACCCAAGTGGTCTGACCTTGCTCTTTCAATTGTTTCCAAGATAAAGAGCCCCTATGACAAAAAGGATGAAGTAGTGTGGTTGGAGGATGGTCGTTGGTTGATGACCTATTCTCCCCGTATTGGTGGACTTAAACATTCTGATAATCAGTCGTTAATCCAATGTATGAAGGAGCGTGCTCCGATTGGCGTTTTTAAACAGGAAACCGAGAAGACACATCCGGAATATGGTTCCACATATCGTGTTTTAGGCTTAGGTATTGTAACGGAATATGATGGAGGATCAGATGTGTTCATCATCGAGGGCGTTGATCATGAAACGCTTGATCGTTTTACTGGTGATATGCAAGACGAAGAACAGAGAATTGAACTCCTACTTTATGCCCAGCTGACAAACAAATTTAATCCATTTGTAACCGAAGAAAAGTCTATCTATAAGATTACTAGTGAGAAAAGAGATATCGTTTTCCGCCGGCTGTTACTAAAAGAATATGATTATACCTGTTCTGTATGTAATATGAAATTTTTATTGGATAATATTGCTGAGGCAACAGCTGCTCATATTATTCCGAAACATGCACATGGGACTGACGATCCTAGAAACGGACTTACGCTGTGTAGAACGCATCACTGGGCTTTTGATCAAGGAATATTTACCATAAGTCACGATTACCGGATTCTGCTTAGTCCTCAGTTAAAAAAAGCGGAGACAAAGAATTTCGGTTTAATTGAGATGAATGGAGAGAAAATTATCCTACCGCAAAATGAAGTTATTTATCCTGATAAGGAAGCACTCGATTGGCATAAGAAAAAGGTGTGGTTAAAATAGAGGAAACATTCAGGAATTCAATCTTCATTGATGATTTCATATAATTTGAGATTGCTGTCTAGAATCTCATTTTTGTTTCAGCGACTTGTCTTATTTTATCTGCAATCTGATCCTTATAAGTTTTTCCGACACTATCAAAAATTGTAAGCAGGTCAATGAAGGTGTTTTCTCCACCTAGATAATCCCAATAATCTTTTCCGATAAGAAGATCTTCACCGGTTTTGAATAATCCTTGAACTGTAAATCTATCATATGGTTTAGGATGATAAGGATTATAAGGGAAAACTAAAAATACTCTAATTTTCTTCCGTCTCCGAGCAACCCATTCCAAGAGTTTCGATTTTGATTTGGCAAAAACATCAATATTAGGCTTAACTGTTTTTATTTCAAAATATTGTTCTATCCCACTACGATACATATAGAAATCGGCGATTCTACCTTCTTTTTGCAGTTTTCCATCCCGGGCATCAGATGTTAAAACCTCTTCAATTTCCTTCTCAATATTGCATTCCCTTTCCTTGTTTCGTAATTCTCTCAGAATATTATCAATGATTGATTTTTGACTTTTTGAAATGACTCCGCCAATATCATATTTTGTAAAGCATTCATCCGCATTATCCTCGGCAATAATTTTTGAAACATCCTCATAAATCGACATCCCAAGTGTTGTAGATAATGAATGGATGAACGAGTATGATGCAACTTTCTCCCTGTCCTGCATCAATTTGACAAGAAAAGGCATAGATGTTGACTCACGTGCATATCGTTTAAGTTTTTCATCAATTTTCTTTGATAACAAGTCCTTGATTTTTTTTTGTTGCTCGTTTGAAAGCCCCATTTTTCCCCTCTTTTTTATACGCCAAATTGAAAATCAAAGAAACTACTTTTCCTTCATATGAAAAATTATTTCCGCATATGCCGATCTGTCTTTCTCAACTCTGTTAAGTACCGGGCGTTTGTATTTATTAACTATCCTCATACCTGACAATTCTGCAATTTTCGGATAAAGATTGAACTTATCGTTTGCAACTAGGAATATGTTGTAATCATCCTGAAGAAATCTTTTGCAATTTTCTAGAACAACCGCAATGTTCTGGATATATGAGTCTCGTGCCTCTTTCCCTTGCCCTTTAAATAAAGGTCCTATTTCTAGAGTATCTTTTCTTTCAAAACCAAATATCTCATATGCATATGCATGTTGTTCATGATAATTGATAAGGCCTACATATGGTGGGCTTGAAAAAATACCTCTAATTTTTTGTTTTGTTAATAAGTCTGCAAAAGTTGAATTTCTTTTTTTCATTTCTTCATAAACATCTATGGTCGTGCTATCACCAGTAAAACATATCTGAAATGTCGGAGTTCTGATATTGTCGAATTCCCTAAGACGATTGATGGTATCAAGTGTATACCTTTGCCACCACCCCATAATTGAAAATATGGGCTTGCAGATTTTGCCGTGCTTTTTACAGTAATAAGTAGTTGTAATTGGTTCTTTCAAAGTCGCCAAATCGGCATGGGTAGTCGCCCTACAGGAACGCACAGTTCTGCTCAAGATGATTGCAAGGACTTTTTTAATATCTTTATTTTGAACATTTTTTAATTCATTAAATAGAAAATCTATTTCTTCTCTGACAGGAGATAAAAACCATTTATCAAGAAATGTATTATTTTTGTCCTGCTTCAGCTTTATTTTATACTTATCAACTAAAGTCTTATAAATTGATATAAATTCTTGTGCTTTCTCTGATCCATATTGTATCTCTGTTATTTCACCTTTTCGAACTTTTCTTTTATATTCAGGCGAGGGAAAATATTTGGAATTAAATTTCGTAAGCTCTACAAGCAGGTGTTCCTCGAATGCTACATTTTGTCTACTCTTTTGGAATTCTTCAAGCCTGGACGTTAAGGAGGCAATTTCAATCGAAAGAAGCTGAAAATCATGTTTTGTTACTTTTACATTGCTAATCATTGCGTTGAATGCGGAAATGTCAATTCCAATAGCATGCATACCTAACTCATTTGCCTGGATTAAGGTAGTTCCGCTTCCACAAAAAGGATCAAGTACAATATCGCGGGGCTCGAAAAAGACTTGTTTTTTAAATTCATCGGTGTGAGAATCAAGGAAATACTCGACCAATTGGGGAATAAACTTACCTTTATAAGGATGTAGGCGATGAACATGCTTAGTCCGTTCGGCTTCCCTATATTCTACAAACGATAAATGCCAATTAAGGTCTTCACCAAGAATTTCTTTCCATCGCCTCTCTTTATTGTTGTGAGAGGAATCGTAGTACCTCTTTAAATCTTGCAAATCTATTAGTGGATTACCATCATTCCCATATTTTTTAAGCCTTCCATACTGAACCAGATATGATATATTTGATATCGTAACCTTACGATCAAGATATTTCGATGCCCAGATACTGGCTTCTCTCAGTGTAACGAATTTTTTATTCTCCATCTTTAAAAAAGAGAGCTGATGCATCTTTTGTTTACTCCAGAAAGCAGGATATAATCTCTAAATCTACGTCAACAATGAAAAAATTATAGTATTAGGAAAATACATTTAAAAGACAAATTTTTCAATTTCTGAATAAAATTTGAAAGTCTTGTTGATGTCAAAATCGGATGGATGATAAAAAATTCATTTGGATAGCATCTGAAAAATTTATGTACATTCGAAAGACACCCAGACTTAATATAGAATTTCTGAAAAGAAAGAATAATTACCTACCATGGGTTTGAGTCAGGTTTATATTGTGGGATCAGCTTTCATTTTGCCGTTTTAGCGTGAAACCGGCTCCCACTCTCTCCCCGAAGGGTATTACTCCAAAAAGATGCGGAGGGTAATGTTGGTCTCGGGGTGTGCTGTTGCAAGCCATTATAAAGCGATGTTATGCCTTCGCAGTCCAAAATTGATTCTTGGATAGCCTTTCTCCGTTCTCGTATTTGATGCCATAGGATGAATTTTGTTTTGAACTATTGCCGGGGGTCGTTCGGGCCGAACGACCCTACTCCGAAAAAACAACCGAGCGCGCGTACAACGTCAAGGGCGTGTACGAACGCGCGTACGCTCACGAGTGCGAGGGTGCGTCCTGTGTGGGATTACACATTCGCCACGGCGCGCCCCCCTCTCCAGGGATTTTACTATGTTAGCCAGATGTCATTCTTTTGAGTACATTCATATTTTTTCGATTATAGACCCCGTTTGGTTCTTGCTTTTGTGTGATTCGAATTTTTACAATTCTTCTGATGACTTTTTTCTCAAAAAAAACATTCACCAGTTCACGTTGTATGTATGGTTTCCTCTTTGTCATCTTCCTCGTGACGTTTCTATTCGCCCGGACGTTGCCGATTTATAACGATGATGCATTTATTACGTTTCGATATGCACAAAATCTGGCGGAACGCGGCGAGATTGCATATAACCCCGGCGAGCACGTGCTGGGAACCACGTCGCCGCTCCTTATGTTACTGATTGCACTTGCGCGCTCTGTCGGGTTCGACCTTGTATCGTCCGGGCAATGCGTTCTCGCCTTCTCCCTTGCGCTGGCTACGGTTTTTTTGTGGATTATGTTCAAAGACATCTTCGGCTATATGGGCGCGTTTGCTGCCTGTGTGGCTTTAGTTCTTCATCCCGAGATCCATGACTTCTGGGGAAACGAGATTCCACTCATGTTTCTGTTCATCATGCTTTGCCTCTTTTTCCTGAAAAGAAAACGCTATACGGGAGCCGGTGTCAGCGCGGGCTTACTGTATCTTGTTCGGGGTGAGGGGATCTTACTGAGCGTTGTGATTGGTTTCTTCTTGCTACTCGATGTCTATCGCGGGCAGCTCAAGGCTGCGAACTTTGTCAACAATCCCCTTTTCAGGTTTATCGTCCCGGTGATCGTGATTGTCGGCGGCTGGAGCCTTTTCTCACTCGCCTATTTCGGTTCCGTTTTCCCGAACACCCTGTCACGAAAAATCCTCCAGGGGCGGCATTCCCACCTCTGGATACCTTTCCTTAAAGGATTATGGCAACTTTCGATTCACCATTTTACGGGTCAAATGGTCATGGTTCTGAGCCGTCTCTTTATCGTAATCTTTATCCTTGGAGCCGTCACTTTTGTTATCAATCTTCCGAAATCACGCGTACTGCAGATCGTCTCAGCCTATACGGTACTTCAGATAAGCCTCTACGCCATCCTCAACGTTCCCGGGACGTACCGTTGGTATTATTACATGGTGATTTTTATGGAAGTACTCCTGATTGGCGCGTTCCTTCATCTCCCCACGCTCATACAGGAAAAAATCAATCGTCCGATCAGCACGTGGGTGATTGGTATCCAATTAGTTTTTCTTGCAATTCTTTGTATCTCGCTCGTAAACCCCAAAGACGAAAAATACTACGAAGTCCGCTACGAAATGTATAAAAAAGCAATGACAGGATTAAGACCCTACATCTCGGAGGATACTATTGTCGTATGCCAGGAGATCGGTGTTGTAGGATTGTTTTACCCTGCAAAGTGTACGATACCTTCTCGTTGGTGCACGACTACCTGCCGGGTGACGAAAAACCCTACATGATTCATCATCATATGATGAAACGAAAACCTGCTTATGTGATTTTGCATTGGGACGTCAAGGTGAAAGAATTTTGGTATGGTGAAGGAGCAGACCGCCTTGAATACAAAGAAATCTATCGAGACATTACTCCTTATGCCAGCCTGGTGATGTTCAGACGAACAGGCTGAGCGTCTTGCCGAACTATCCACTCATCCCTTGAGACCGGTTGTGACGATACCCTGAACAAAGGTGCGTTGAGCAAAGAAGAAGAGGACTATGATGGGCATGCTGATAATAGTGGACGCCGCCATCAGCATCCCCCATTCAACGGTATGGGTGCTTTGAAATTGCTGGATTCCGAGTGAGAGCGTAAACTTCGACTGGTCCTGAAGGTAGATAAGGGGAGTAAGAAAATCCGTCCAGCTCCACATAAAGCTGAAGAGAACGACTGCGGCAAGCGCTGGCACGGACAGTGGCAGGATAACGCGGTAGTAGATTTGAAACTCGCTGCAGCCGTCGATCCTGGCTGCCTCAGGCAGTTCGTTAGGAATCCCGAGAAAGAACTGGCGAAGCAGGAAAATAAAAAAGGGCGCGCCGAAAAACGAAGGCAGGATGAGTGGGTAGAAGGTGTCGATCATGTGGAGGTGGCGGAAGATTATGAACACCGGAATCATGGTCACCTGGGGTGGGAGCAGCATAGTCGCCAGCACGAGAGCAAAAAGGGAGTTACGCCATCGCCAGCGAAGGATTGAAAAACTGTACGCGACCAACGAAGCGGAGAACAGATTTCCCACTACGACGCCGATACCTACGAGCATTGTATTCAAAAAATATCGGAAAAACGGTATGAACGTGACGGAATCGGCATAATTTTTTAATACCACGGGGTCGGGAATCCACCTGGGCGGAAAGGAGAATATCTGGTCGGTGGTTTTGAGGCTCGAGCTGACCATCCAGAAAAAGGGAAGCGAAAAAACGGCTGCCAGTATTATCAAGAGCGCATATACCATCGCCTTATGGAGTATTCCCGTAGTCTTTTTTCCGCTTAACGTCATTGTTTTTCGTAATATACCCACCTTGAAGTCTTGAATAGAAACACGATAATAGCGGCAACAATGAGGAACATAATCCACGCCATTGCCGACGCATACCCCATCCTGAAAAACTGAAACGCGTTCTGGTAGAGGTACAGGGGGTAAACGAGAGTGGAGAACTCAGGACCGCCGGCTCGACCGGCAAAATCCTGCGATACCCCCGTGGTCATGATATACACATGCGTAAAGTACTGGAACGAACCAATAACACCCATAACGATATTGAAAAAGATGACGGGACTGATCATGGGAATGGTAACGTTTTTGAAGCGTTGCCACCAGTTGGCGCCGTCGACAATCGAGGCTTCATAAAGATTTTGCGGCACCTGCTGAAGGCTTGCAAGAAAGATGATCATGGCATTGCCGATGGTCCACATCATGACAAGGATGAGGGCGGGCTTCGACCACTGCGGATCAGTCAACCATCCCGGTCCCTTTATACCCACCGTCCCCAACAATGCATTGATCAACCCGTATTCAGGGTTGAGAATCCAGACCCAGAGTATTGCGGTCGCTACCACGGGAACCACACTCGGGATGAACATCAGGGTGCGGAATACCGACTGCCCTTTGATGCGCGCGTTCAAGAGCAGGGCGGCAAAAAGGGCAACGAGCAGCTGTAAAGGCAGCCCGAAAGCGGTGAGGTAAATAGTGTTCCATAACGATTTCCAGAACAGCGGGTCTTCGAAGAAGAGCATTGTATAGTTTTCAATGCCGATGAAATGCGGGGGGCGGATAATATTGTAGCGACAAAGGCTGAAATAGGCAGACGCAACAATCGGAAACAAACCGAAAATCATGAAGCCCACAATCCATGGCGAGAGAAAGAGCAAACCCGTTTTTTCTGCACTGCCTATTATCTTTTGCTTTTTCATCTATAGTGTTTAATAAGACCGTAAAGTCGTTTCCTCATTCCTATTCTATTTCAATAAACTTCAAGGAGCGTTCAAACTCACGTTGAAGATACTCGTCGTTATTTTTCAAAGCCTCCTCTGCGGTCGCTCTCCCTGAAAAGACCCGTTCGTTTCCCTGCGTTATCTTCTCGACCATGAGTTGAGTAATCGGCAAGGGCGGATAGAAGCGCCCCCTACGCTCGAGGATTTGATCGATAAAGAATTGAAATTTATCGTCCACGATACGGCTGAATTCGGGTCGGGCGAGTGTTGCGCGTAACGGAGGAATGTTTACGAGTTCGGCGGAAAAGCGTGCGGACTGCTCGGGCGCGCTCAACCAGCTGAGGAACTCCCACGCCTCCTCCGGATAGCGCGTTCCCACTGGTATTACCCAGAAACTTCCCGTGACAAGGGTATAGCCGGCACTACCGTTCACCGCATCGGGAAACGGAAAGATGCCGTAATCGAGCTCGGGTGCGAAAGTATCGATAAACTGGATAAACCATTGACCATCTTCCTTCATGGCAAGCTTTCCGGTGAAGAAAGGATTCTGAGGACTCTGATAAGCGCCAAAGCCCGCCTCGAACCGGCGCCAGTTATCCAGACCTACCTTCTGGTACATGCGGTTCATCCATTCGAGTGCGCGGATGTTCTCCGGACAATCCAACGTCATAACGCGCCGGTCGTAATCGAACACCTTACCACCGAAATTCCAGAACCAGACCAGCGGAGTAGCAGGAATAAAACCAATTCGCTGAAGTTTGCCCACCTCGTCAAAAACCGTCAGTGCATCTGTCCACTCTTCGAGTTCCCGAATGGTAGATGGCGGGTCATCGGGATCAAACCCCGCATCACGCGCAAAGGTACGATTGTAATATATCGCCAGGCAGTTGAGCGTGGTGGGGACACCCCAATGATGGTCGCTGAACACACCGTAGTTCCATATCCCGGGCAGGTAGGCGTCTTCGGTAAAGCCTGCCTTGACCATTTTATCTTCGAGGGGAAGGAAACAACCAGATTCGCCCATGGTGACCAGCATCCATTCCCAGACCGTAGCAACGTCGGGGGGAACACCGCCGGCAATAGCGGCAAGCAGTTTGTCGCCGATAAGAAAGTAACTCGGCGTCACATGGATATGTGGATGTGTCGAGTTAAACTCTTCGACCAGCGCCTCGAGTGCCTTTCCTTCATACCCGCCCCATGCATGCCAGAATTTCAATTCCACCACATCCGGCTTCTCTCCATTACTACAGCCGTAAAGAAACACGAAGAGCAGGGAGAGCACAAGTACGCATCTCACGCATCTTCGGGTGTCATTTGCATGTATTGGCTTTGATTGTTGCAACTGTCCTTCTGCTTGTCTATCACGCTTAGAAATATCTTCATTCCTGCATGAAAGTGTTCCTTCGAATAGATTCACCTCGTGCCTTCACCTTCATTTCGGCGAACAAGAAGAGATTATAGAATAATCAAGGGAACTTAATCAAACGGGAAGCACAGAATGCCGAAAATAGAACGAGATGAACAGATAGGAGGACATGGACAAAGAGAAAATTCGCATGTCCCAATTTAAAAAGGCACCGCAGCACTTTCTTCTTGCATCGTTGATAGAAAGTGTCAGTATATTATTTGGTCAATCTTCCAAAGCAAGGAGGGGTTATGATGGGGAAAAAATTTCTTTTACTCATTTATCTTTGTCTTTTTGTCCAGACCGGATTTTGTACGTATAACCCTTTGATGAAACCATTGCCTACTGTTTATATAAGTGACTGGGAAAATTGGGTCGGGACAAACGATACGAATTTCTTCTTTTTCACGGATGCATTGAACCTGGATGATTATGTGGTAGACAATGATACATTGACGTCGGAACTGGAATGGTCGTTTTATGAAGGAGGTACTCAGTATCTAAAAATCAACGGGATATACACTCTTTCAGATCCCCTGGAAGCCCTTAAACCGTCAAGTATAGGAAAGGATATCCGTCATCCGCCTGATCCAGCCTATCAACCGGGGGAGTGGATAGACTTCTGGGATATAAAGGACAGCCCGGAGGGAGAGGGCCCTCCATGGGACGACCCTGAAGACCCACTCAATGAGATAATAACCTTTTTTGTTTCGGACGGGACAGGAATCGACTCAGGTTGGATGATTGTATGTGCATGCGATAATTGCGGCCCACCTTCACCCCCGTGGTGTTACGGAGATGACTTTGAAGGCGATTATGACGACTGGGAATTCACCGCTCCTTCGTACACTGCACCTGACGCAAGTTACGGAGCGGCAACGTCGCACTTCAACGGCAGCATGATCGGGATTGAAACTGACAATACGACCAACTCTTTCGGCTTCTGGGGATATTCTTCTTCAGGCCCTTTAATTGCGACAAATCATCTCTATAAGGTTGTATGGTCTGTAACCACCGATCAACCACGGCCAGAAAATGTGCCTACAATTAGGTTTAGAGTCCTTCCCACTGATCTTTCCTGGTCGAATAATATGATTATCCATTCTTATGGTGAAGCCAATCCTTTTATTCCGCAAATGGGAGCGATAAGAGACTATACTCATTATATAAAATCTTTTTCGGAATCTTATCTATCTCTAAATTTTGATGTGTATGACTTCGATTGGAACGATGAAGGTATAGTCTGGCTCGATAAGGTCGTAGTCTATTTGATATGTGAACCTGATGAAAGAGACTGGGAAGACGTTTCCGTACCCGCCTTGACTGAGTGGGTGTGTAAATCGAGTATTCCGCCGTTTAATGCTCCTACATCCGGGATATCAAACGGAGAGATTCAACTGGCGTCAGGTGTCTCGGAAAATTTCTGTTTCGGATTCTGGGAAAGCGCCTTCACGATAACGCTTGATGATGCTAAATTCTACCGTACAATTTTTAGGCTTCAATCGTCCGATGCAAATCCGCCTAACGGAATGATGCGTATCTCAAGTGAAGATTACCAGGTGAGCTATCGCTTAAAGTATTATTATCAGACAGCGCCGGATACTGATGGAGAGGACTACCCGCTCTACTTTGAGACACACGAGTACATACCTAAATTAAACAAGGTTTCGTTGAATTTTGAGATCGCGGATTTTGAATCTACTCAGGGTGGAGTTCTGACATTGACCGATGTTACCATGCAGAAACATGACATTCCCTCTATTCCGGTAATGAAGCGGGAAGAATGATCAGGGAATAGTCCAGCGTACGAGCCTGCCGTCGGAATGCGTAAAACCGCGGATGTCGATATGCACATAAGGCGACTGTGGTCTTCCTTGAAAATCATTGTGACTATATATGCCGGCGCCGCCCACAAGCTCGCTTCCTTCTGAACGATATTTCTGATCGAGTGTATCAATGAATTTCAGAATCACACGGGCGTCGTCAATGGTGATTCTTCCGTCCCCGTTGAGGTCGTCCAGCACATCATCGCCGTCAGTGTCGATTATGATGTCAGCGGCACGTCCATATTGGTGCATAGAGAAGGGAACCTTCAGTGTTCCCTCGGGATCTTCCTCAATGGTTCCCAGATTAAAATCAGGCGACCTGAACCCATAAACGAATTTGAACTTGTCGAACTCGTAGCCCGCCTCGTTAAGCGCCACCTGGAGTTCCTCGAGCTTCTGAAACAAGCCGTAATCAAGCGCTATATACTGGGGAAACCCGAGGCTGTACCAGGGATAGTCCATGGCATAATGGCCGAGGGTATAGTGCGGCGAGATATGAAGATGCCGGTTTTCCTCACTTACCTTGTAAAAGAAATCCGGCGGCTTATATCGTTGTGGATATATCCTTACCCAGCAGGGTATATCAGCGTAATTCTGGAGGGTTCTTTTGTCCTGTGGGTCGAGATATTCGCCGATCGTAAAACCATCTATGACGCCCTTATGAAGAAAACGGTTTGATATAGGTGAAAGAAGAAGAACAGAACACTCTTTGACGATTGTTCGATTCCGTCGGAAGAGTATTTCAATCGTGTTTTGCGGGAAAAAGAATGTGGTTCGAGCGGTGATTTTAACGGTTTCACTGGTTTCCGGAGGAATCCAGCGTGCACTCCGCATGCTGATAGGCTCAATACTCCCCGCAGTAGATTCCCATTCGGTTTCGGTATAAAGATACGTTTGACCCTGCGCTTTTAGCTGATCGGAGATAATAAGTTTCAAGGTTATTGGCTTATCATCAGGAAGCAGTAGGAGTTCATTACCAGGATTGAGTGGAGCAGAGACCTCGAGCGTAGTCGAGAGTAACGAAGCAGCGTTTTCAGGGATTGCCGTATCGGAAACGGCGAACACTGCAACCATTGCCACCGCAACACCGATCAGCGCTATCACTAAAAAGAGCCAGAGCCATACTTTTCTCAACATCTAAAGACTCCTTCTATTGAAAAAAGAGCTTCGCATGCGCCCTTCATAGCAATCCATTTTATTATCACTTTGTTATTCTTCAGGTTTTGGATTGAACTGCCCGTCCCCGTCAATATCCAGAAAGATGGGTGCGCAAATAGCGAACGGCATCATGGGCGCGCCTTCAGGAAAGGAAAGCGGAGAGACGACCGGTTCCATCGACTTCGTGCCTTTGACCACTATGTTCATGAAATTGTCTTCCTTGACGGTGATCTTGAACTCTTCCTTTCCCTCTTTTTTGCGTGGATAGCGTTTGATCTCTTCGTAAGGAGGAAGGAAGACCCACTTAGCAAAGGAACCACCGCGATTCACATTTATGACGCCGACATTCACCCATGGCGCCGCATAAATGAGGAGCCCGCAATTGACAAGCGTCTCCCCGGGCTGCACCATCTCAGTATACCCTTTTTCTTCCACATCAAAATGAATGAACGGACCGTTGCTGAGCATGGTTTTCCCGCTCCTGAGGTTATCGACCAACTCCTGCACATTTATCTCAGCGGGATTATCCGTTGCGGACATAATGTAGGTCCTGGGATAGCCGGTCTCTTCACCATACACATAGCGCGAGAAGGAGCCGGCGGAAAAGTGCTTGATCTGCCCGGTGTTGACAAGATTATTATAGAGGGTAATGTTCTCCTCTAATTCCTGCATTCGTTTTCCTTGCCATACATTAAGCAAGTCGAAATCGGTGGATATACTCCCCTCTTCGGGAAGTGTATCCTGTTCTTTGTCGTACCCATTCAGAACATAATAGCCCTCCTCGGGGTCGAGAGGAAAATTAACCTGAATAAGAGCGTCAGGCGCCGTGTCTCGAATAAAAGAGAAAATCCTGTCCGCATTCCAGCCCGCCATTTCTCCTTTAGTTGCGCTGAGTCGGGCTGCGGCTTGTTGCGAAATGGGAAAGACGAGGAAATTGCCCGGTATCTGTGTACCTGTAAATGCAAGATTATATCCTGATGAGGCTTTGATCCATTTGGTGAGACCGAGTTCATCAACAACGGATTGTAAATCTGTAGCGCCGCCCTCATCGCCGGTCACTATCCATTCGACACCCTCACAAACCGCTGCAATGACGCGATCTCTCGGCGTCACCAGGCAATTATATGAATTCTCCGTCCTCACACCTATATCGGCAGATATCCAACCGCTTGTGTCGACGACTCTTTCAAGGTTGACCTTCAGTTCATTGAGCTGACCGGGTAGAATCCGGATTTCCTCTTCTACTATTTCGTACTCACATCCACGGCTTACAATTATCTTATACAATCCTGGCGAAACCGGTATCTCGCCTTTGCCCTTGTAGGCATAATAGGTGTTTTGAGAACCCGGCGCATTATAAGAATAGCCGAAATCGAGCATTGGTTTTCCGGGTAAAGAGATAAAGGTAAGTTTTGCGGGAATCGGTTCTTTGGTGTCGGGATCGGTTATCTCGTAGGACAGGTAAATTTCCGGAGATACTTTCAGCTTCAGGACATAGGTATACCCTTGCGGCACATCGATACTCAAGGCATTAGGCGAGGCGGTGCGCCCGAATGGATGTGCAGTGACAAAATAGCTTCCTGTCTGAACGGGGATTTCAAACGTGCCATCCTCACGGCTATAAGAGAGGACGTAAGGAAGCGCACTGGTTTCCTCCTCGCCTATTCTATTTGACCGGACACGTACTTCGACTGAGGGAATGGGTTTTTCTTCTGCCGTATCGACCACTGTTCCGGTTATAATGCCGGAAGGTTCATCGCGTAGATCGATCATGAAACCCATAATCTGAGAAATATTTCTATCCGCCACATACAAGTAACGTTCAAACGTTTCACGCGATCCGGGGGCGATACTCGCCTTACGATAACTGACCTCGGAGGTGTTTTTCATGTTTTTTGTGACCAGCATTCCCTTGCTGGTTGTCAATCCGACCGAATAATTCTCGATACGTCCACAGAGCCAGTCGGTTTGCACCTCCACCACCTCCGCGGGAGAAGGGCTGCCACGCCTTCCAATAAAGAGCATGGAAGCGCCCCAGTAAACGCTGTCCTTGAAGTCTATGCTGACCGATTCGGTGGTCTTGTTCTCGATAGAAGTTATAATCCGAACGACGCTGTCATCGGCTCCGAGGCGATACTCCTGGACTACGAGAAGGTCTGGATTGTTTAGAGCACGCCCGTAAAGGCGAAGAACCGCTTCGGGATTCTCTTCATCCGGCAAAACTATTTTGCTGCGCTCGAATTTACATTCAAATCCTGCAAAAAACATCTCTCCGAAATAGTCGAGGTTGTCTTCTTTTCGGGCTATGTCGATTATGTTTCCCCCAGCGGGAGCAAACTGAGATTCACGTTCATAATTACTTACCACCAGACGTATCTTCTCATTTTCGATGAGGAAATCACCGGACTGCGCTTCCGCCCAATAACCGATAGGGCACTCGCGTGAAGATTCAATCTGTTTAACGAACACAGGCGCTTCGAAGACCTCAGGGGGTTTTTCGACCACTGACGGCGGAGGGGTTACCACCGCCTGGCAGCCACCTAATCCTATTACGGCCGTTAAAACTATCAACCACTTAAAAAGAAGATTCTGTGCCTTCATTTTCATCTTCCTCCTTATCATCTATACTGGTATTATCTTTTCCTGACCTCAGGGTTTGAGCAGCAGATTCAATGCCCTGGATCACATCATCAAATTTTTCTCCCACATTCGTGATCTGATCTCTTACTCCCTTTATCAGATCATCAGTAGTATCCACCACGCTCCGAATCTTTTCCTGAATTGCAGGAGAGGTTTTCTCCTTAAGATTAATCAATTGTTTTTTAACATTATCCAGCTCTCCCAGTAAAGATTCTTTTTTCACTCCCGATTGATGTTGTGTTCTAATTTCTTGAATCCGATTCTTGAGAATTGTGAGCTTTTCGTCCACCGCATCGGTATCGACAAACTCTTCAGAGACGTGGAGCGAGCGTTCGAGAGGTTCGGGAAGAGAGCCGTTCAAGGAGAGATAAAAAAGAACGCCGAACGCAGCAGCGAATAAAAGAAAAGAGATAATCATAACTGCGGGCAGTACTCTACCCTCATCATCGGTATATCTTTTTTTATGCGTCTGTTTCACTTTAAAAAACTCATCCCTGACTTCTTATGTAGCGTAGTATGTCCTCTATTATGGATGAACACAGAAAAGGACTTTTATTGTATCATTCTCTTCTTTGATATGAAAAGAACAAAATCAAGAAACAGAGTAAAGCCATGAGACTCATAACCCTTTTTTACCTGTCTCCCTTATTACATAAAAGACGTTACTTCTTTTTGCTGTCTTCTGAAAGGGGGAGAAGGTTGTTCCGCCGGGTAGCCAATGGGTACAATTGCTACGGGTCGAAGATGCCGTTGCAGATTGAGGACATTAGAGACCATCGAGTCGTTGAAGGCGCCCACCCAGCAGGCTGCCAGTCCGAGCCAGTGTGCGGTAAGGAGCATGTTCTGGGTTGCCGCGGCGGTATCCTGGAGGCAATACATTTCCGCACCGCGACTTCCGTATGATGCCTCTGCTTCCTGCAGGTTTGCAATGACCACAATAACGAGTGGAGCCTGGGCGATAAATGTCTGCCCCAATGCGGCTCGAGCCAGGGCGGAACGAACTTCAGAATCCTTAACCACGATGAAATGCCATGGCTGCACGTTTCCTGCGGAAGGCGCCCATCGAGCCGCCTCGAGTATGCTCTCTATATGTGCCTCCTCGACAGGCTTATCCTTAAACTCGCGCACGCTTCGCCGTGTTTTAATCAAATCAAGCATGTGATTCCATCTCCTCTCTCTTTATGTATCTCTTTTGAAAAGTGAAAAATTCCCGTCCCATCGTTGATCATTATATTCACATAAAAAAGCCCTGTAAAGAAAAAGCGCATTTCTATTATAGGTTCTGATAATTGAAATTCTTTGGTAGGGACTATTGGTGTTTTACAATAATGAGCGCGAGAAAAATGCTCACATAGGCAGAGATAATCATAAGGGGAGCGACTAATCCAAGGGCGTTCTCGGCATGAGGATCCACAAAATAAAGAGAGATAAAGCCGATTATGAGCAGGAATACGCCAAGAACGAAGAGGAAATAATTAATGGGGCTGAACTTCCAGTATGCTCTCTTTTCCCCGCTTTCAGGTTTGTTATCTGCTTTGTGAGACATAGGATTATTTATAGTCATCGTATTATACCGGAATCCTTATTCAAGGAGAAGACATTTCTTATGAAGTGACGCCAGGAAAGAAGCCACACGACTATATTTTGGGCATAGAAAGGCGCTCTCGTTTCTTCTTGGGCTGTTTGACCTCTTTCTTGACGCGTTCAATGAACTCGATATAGCTCATAAGCGCCGCATCACCATGGCGAGGCGCATCCTTGATAACACGGGTATAGCCACCCGCTCTCTCTCGAAAACGAGGGGCTATCTCTTCAAACAGTTTGTGAACCGTACCCTTTTCCTGTAACAGACTGAACGCTTGACGACGTGCGTGGGTCGTTCCTTCTTTCCCGAGAGTAATCAAATGCTCGATATATTTCTGGAGCTCTTTCGCCTTTGCGTCAGTGGTGTGAATACGTTCATGTTCAATAAGCGCGATCGCAAGATTTTTCAGCACCGCTTTTCTATGTGAAGTAGTTCTCCCAAGTCTTGTTCGTATGTTACGATGTCGCATAATTCAATACTCCTGAGTCGATTATTCATTTTCTGCTGGAAGATTAATGGGACGTCCCTGTTCATCGAACTTCATGCTGAATGAAAGTCCCATCTCTTTGAGAATATTCTTGATCTCTTGCAGCGACTTACGCCCGAAGTTACGATATTTGAGCATTTCCCCTTCGCTTTTTTGCACAAGATCGCGAATAGTCTTGATCCCCGCAGCCTGAAGACAGTTGAATGAGCGAACAGAGAGCTCCAGCTCCTCGATACTTTTTTCCAATTTTTCTTCCAGTTCATCAAGAGGTGATATTTCTTCCTCTTTCGGCTCATGCTGCAGGACTTCTTTGATCTCTTCCTCGATGGCGGAAAAAACGGGTAAGTGATCAGCTAGAATACGGGCAGAAAACGTAAGCGCCTCTTCCGGTCGAACAACACCATTGGTGGTAATTTCAATAATCAAGCGGTCATAGTCCGTTCGTTCGCCAACGCGTGCAGCCTCCACTCGATAGGTTACTTTTCGCACAGGAGAAAAGACGGCATCCGTGTAGATTATGCCGATCTTCTCGATCTGTTGCTCTGTCTGCATGGGCTTGATTCGTTCTACCGGGACATAGCCTCTCCCTGTCTGAATCTCCGCCTCGAGGACCAATTCACCGTCTTCGTTCAGATGAGCGATATACTGATCAGGGTTGAGTATTTCGACATTATCGTCGGAAAAGATATCCTTTGCATACACGTCCTTCTTGCCTGTCTCTTCGATCTTGATTTTTGCCGAAGTAGCGCCGTTAAGTAACTTATAGTTAACACCTCGGAGATTCATGATAATATCATGAACATCCTCTTTTACACCTTCGATGAAACTTATCTCATGATTCACATGTTTCATTTTAACCCATATGATGGAAGTACCGATGATACTTGAAAGCAGCACTCTCCTCAGAGAATTACCTAATGTTACACCAAATCCGCGTTCGAACGGTTCGGCATAAAACTTTCCATAGGTATTAGAAAAGGTATCCTTATCCCAGTAAAGTCTCCCGGGCATAAGCATTTGCTTAAATTCCATAGTATACTTGCCCCCTTATGGTTAATTAGGTTCAAGGATTTATTTTGAAAAGAGCTCAACAATGAGCTGTTCGTTCACTTCGAATGGTATTTCGTCGCGTTCAGGGATTCGTACAAACTTCGCGGCGCTCTTATCCGAATCATACTCGACCCAGGGAACTCTACCGCGCGTATCAGCCAATTTCAACGAGCGCTGAACATAGACGTTATCTAAAAAAGCGGGTTTAACAGAGACCTCGTGTCCCGGTTTGACCAGAAAAGAAGGGACATCGACTTTGCGCCCGTTAACGAGCACATTTCCATGAGTGACAAGTTGACGCGCCTGACGTCTGGATGACGCAAAACCGCTTCGGTACATCACGTTGTCCAGGCGTCGTTCGAGAAGCTGCAGCAACACCGTACCCGTTGCACTGCGAAATCGTTCTGCTATCTCAAAGTAGCGCCGGAACTGACGTTCCATTACTCCATAGATACGTTTAACCTTTTGCTTTTCCCTGAGCTGCAAGCCATAGGTTGATAATTTTTTACGAGAACTTCCGTGCTGGCCGGGAGCATACGAACGCCGTTCAAACGCACACTTAGAAGAGTAACAGCGTTCGCCCTTGAGGAAAAGTTTCATCCCTTCCCGGCGGCACAATCTACACACAGATTCTCCAAATCGTCCCACTCTTGTAAACCTCCTTCATTCCTTTGTTACACACGTCGTCGTTTCTTTGGTCGACACCCGTTATGCGGAAGCGGTGTCACATCTTCAATCGAAGCGATCCGAAGGCCGGCGCCCTGGAGCGCGGAAATCGCCGATTCGCGACCCGACCCCGGCCCCTTGACCTTGATCTCGACCTCGCGTACACCGTTTCGCATGGCGGTGCTCGCACATCGCTGCGCCGCCTGCTGCGCCGCAAAGGGCGTGCTTTTGCGCGACCCTTTGAACCCGACGCACCCGGCCGAACCGGTGCAGATCGTGTCGCCATCCATGTCCGTCACCGTGATCAACGTGTTGTTGAACGTCGCCTTGAT
>CAZSMK010000127.1:0-13908 GCA_964608095.1 uncultured Candidatus Sumerlaeota bacterium
CATTTCATGCTCACGCATGAAGGTAGGGGGAAACCCTTTGGAAAAAGGGTTCTTCCCCTACACCCCTTTCCTAAACCTTTACTCAGTATAACGAAAAAATGCATCCTTTCCCCAAGAGCTGGGTCGTAACGTCGCCGCGGGGAACGGGGTCTGGCTTCTCCTCGAAGGGATTTTTCTTGCACGAAGCCTGACCCCTTTAGTGTAGCCTCGCCGTGGCGAATGGGTATAACTTCAAAAAAACGATAGCGATTTAAAGAAGTAGGATAAGCGTCCTCGCTTGTCCTCTAATCATAATCGTTCACGCTATCTGCTTTTATCCACAAATCTCCACTTACGAAAAAGATCTCATTTTAACGCAGAGCCCGCGAATGAACGCTAAGAACGCAGATTATTTTTAATCTCTGAATGTAGTTCTCTGCGAATTCTGCGTTGAAACCTATCTTAAAAAAATTCCTGAAATGTATAATCCTACGGTTATAGGTAATCTTTCATTGCAAGAGCAAAGACCTCATTTTAACGCAGAGCCCGCGAATGAACGCTAAGAACGCAGATTTTTTTTAATCTCTGAATGTAGTTCTCTGCGAATTCTGCGTTGAAACCGATACTAAATAAATTTCTCCTATCACCACGTATCTCCACTCATCCACGCTAATTTATTTTTATCCAATAAAGTAGGATAAGCGTCCTCGCTTGTCCTCCTGCTATCATAACAATTTCCGATACTACTAACGTTCTCCAGCTGACAACCGAGACGGTTGTCCTACGATACTGTAACATAACCCTCCCCGCTTATCGCTCTACTAATACTCGCGGTTGTGCGGCGCACTCCTATAATGTCTTTACCGAAACACGAAATCACCTCTGGGAGAGGGACTGAACAAAAGTTCAGGGAGAATTCGCCGTGACGGATGGGCTCAACGTTGCGCCGTGAAGAATCGAGGACGCACCGTGCCAAAGTGCGAAACAAGCTGGACACGTCTGATATGTAAAAAAATCTTAACCATGCTCTAATATGTACGTTTAAGGGGGGCTTGCCTTTATTCTTACAAAGCTGATGGAGATCGATTTGCAAATGCGAAGTACGAAAAAGTTTGCTCTTGCCCCTACCTATCTAAGATTTTATCTTTATATCACTCAGATTCCTCATGGATATTGACTTTCCCCGATATATTCAAATCATCCAAGATTTGGCAAAGTTCTGATTTAACTGATTCGGCAATATCCTGTGTAAAAGTTACTCTAAAATCGACGTTTATTTCTAAATTTTCTCCTGACCTGAGTTTAGGAATTATTTTGGTACCAAAACGGTTCCAGAGCTCAGGGAGAACTGAACCTGTTATTATGAGTCTCTGTACCTTTTTATCTTTCGCCGGTTCAGGTATTGGAGATTCAGGAACGGCCGGCTTGGGTGTTATTGGTGGTACTGGAGGTCTCTCTTTTAATTTCTCTGCTTCTTCCTTCTTCAACAGAAATACATCTTTTTCAAACGAGACTTCAGATGAATCAAGCATTTCTTTGAACCAGATTCGTGAATATGATCCGTCGGTTTTAAGACCTGTTGCAAGTCCGCACTCACCCTTTTCTACAAAAGAGGGGATTTTATCTCGAAGGACCGCATCAGGATCAATTAAGCGAGTTAAAGAACCATTTACGAAACTCTGTCTAAGGCTTGCCAGTGGCCATGCTCCTGAATCTTTAAAGGCGGGGGGCCAATTACGATAGAGAAAACCGGAACCTATAGATTTATTCAAGAGACTCTCTGAATTTAACGAAGCGATTACTCTCCCGCACAAGGTTTCCGAGCTGCTCGCATGACCCGCCCCCAAATCGATTGCTTTTATGTCATCTGGTTCCTTGTTATCATAGAGAGCTACGAACCTATAATCTGCCCAGACTTGATCCCTCGCGGCTATTTCGGCATCCTTTATCATTGCATGGATATTGGATCGATCACTCCGGTCGTAATCATCGCCCAGGAATCCTTCTGCAAGATCCTGATAAACGCGTTTCCATGCCAACCATAACTCAATCTTATCTTGTAATTCCCGACCAGGCTTTTTGAAACACAATACCAAAGAAGCGGGATAAAGGCGTGGAGATTTACCTCGTTGCTTTGTCCACTCAGCTACAATTTTACGCATTTCATTATTGCTTGTCCATTCCTGAGTAGGATCCATAATGACAAGGGTTAATCGTGGCGTATCCTGAATATCATTACCATCGGAAGGAAAAAGAACCATGGGAAGAGAAGCGCCCTTGCCGAATTCCGCCTTTACAACATCTCTCATGGCGGGATATACCTGTTTCTCATCATCAAGAGAAGCCCGGCGATCGCTCACTACTTTTTTCAGCGTAGGTTTATGATGAATCATAAAACCATCGGAACCGACCTTCCTAAGGAAGAATGATTTTGCTTCCAATGAAAAAGCGGCATTGTCGATAGTTGTCGTATCCAGCTCAGGTTCCCCTAAAGCGAACCTGATCTCAGGAAGATGTGCAACCTTGTCCACCTGTCCTCCGGAAGATTCAAATAATATGGTTGTTGCCACACGACGATGAATATCCCGAAGAGGTCCTTTTGTGTCGGCATCAAGAGCTCGTGCATGAGACTGTGCTCCTGAAATATCAGCCTCAATGGCTGCGAGGAGTTTCTGCTCGCCCAGCTGTCCGAGAATAACAGCACGGAACTCCGGGGCATCGAGCGGCGCTGATCCGAGCGTTATCAACGGTTCCCGTCGCGCTCCCTCATATCCTTCTCGAAATGCCATTGAAATCCATTGTGCCAGCATTGCCAGGGTACCGCGTGTTTGCTGATATTGAGGAAGAGCTTGCCATTTCCTCTGGAATACCGAAAGAGTCGAAGGATGAAAAGGATAACATGCTTCGAATCTGTCCTGCAGAAATTTTCGTGCTTTGGTTTCCGTTGTTGTGGTATCCACGGCAGTCCATTCAGGGGGAAGTTGTGCTCTTCTCTCGAAACACCAATGTGCATACGTTCTCGCCATATTTGTCCGGACACGGTCACTACCCAGATCTTCAAACAGTCTTCGCCGAACCACTTCGCTGATTTCAGACTCGTCGTTTGCAATCAAGTCACGTGCGACACGTCTTACCACCTTCGTTATTTTGTCCTGCCATTTCAAATCCCAATCCGTCATCTCGACCTGGCTTCGAGGAAGACTGATGACAAGAGCACCGTGTGTAGTTTGAGTCATTGCACGATTAAGGTTATCAAAAAATGCATAACATTGATCAGCTATATCGCGATGGCGGTTAAAGAAATTCAGTACCTCATCCATAAGAATAAGAACCGGACCGTTAGCCATGCTGAAGAGGCCCAAGAGTGATTTTGTTCCAGGGGGAGTTTTCATGGCTGCGCTTCCGAGTGCTTTAACACCTTTGTCACCAGCCAACTGACGTGCAATATCAATCCATGGTGTTTCTTTGCCGGGATGCGGATCCCATGCATTCCCGACAAAAGCGGCGACTCGAACATCTTCAACAACAGGCAGCTCGGATTGTGATAGCATATCGGAAGTTTCTTGATTTTTTAATAACGCCTTACCGCTTTTTGCTATATGATAAAGCAAGGTCAGGGTATGGGTTTTACCCCCACCGAACTGTGTGATCAGGGTGAGAACTGGAGAGGTATTTTGAGTTTTCCCGGCCAACCTCCTGAGCACCATACCAGCATGTTCTCGCAAGGCACGGGTAAAACAGGTCCTTGAGAAGAATTTTCTCGGATTCTGATAATCTTCAGGAGCATTCCCGGCAATCACCTGCTCAAACGCTATAGCGAACTCATCCGGGCTAAATGAACGCCCCTCCCGAACTTCTTTTCTGGGTGTGGTGATTTTATACCACGCTTCCATTACAGTCCTCCTGTATTACTAAAAATGAACATTTTTATGCATTTACCCCTTGACTTTCTTTAAAGAGGGTAATATAATTTAATATATTTTATAAATTTTGCGACCAAGACAGCCGTAAGTGTGCGACTGGTGGGAGTTTACTCCCCTTGGCCGCAGCAATTGTACCCCTGGCGAAAGCCGGGGGTTTTATTTTTCTGGCCATATCTTAATCCCATAACCTTGCCATCGTCCGTTGTGCTTCCAGAATCTGTGCTTAATAATACTAAAACTTTGTTGGTTTTTCAAAGTCATCTCACGATAAAAGACATGCGAACATATATCAGCGATTTGGATCATATTACATGTATGTGATTTGGCAAAAAATGTACTCTCAACAATACGAAGGGGTTTTAAATGAGAACTATATGCTTGTAAATATGATTGAAAATACCTCAGATTATCATCGCTCGTTTCACATACCGGATCGAGAACAACAATACCCGACTTGTCCTTCTGGAAATCAAGATAAGAATTATAACGTTCGAGTAATAATTCGAGTGAACGAACATCAGGTTTCTTGATCCGGTCTGGATGAGTTAATCTGACTCTCTTTTTATCAATTGCAACTCCAAGAATCGTAATATCATTAGAATGTGCGATTAAGAATAGGAGATCGTTATAAAAAGACACTCTTCGTGCTTTATCCCAACTAGAGAATATTTGTCCCCCTTTGAGAATCCAGGATGCTTTGATCTCAGCATCCCATCGAAGTCCTTTATCATTTTTGAACTGTTTTAATTGCTTATCCCATCTTTTCCATTTCCAACCATGAATAATAACGCCAATACGTGTAAAAAATGTAGAACCTTTCCATCCTCTCCATTTTCCATCAGAAGGATAACCTGGATCACCAGATTCATCGACAAACATCATATGCATTGGATGTTTCCTCCCTCATTTTCTAATCTATGTAAAGCTGTTCGTCATGTATAATTATCATCTCGGAAGAGCCAGCAGCATGGCGTCGAGCAAGCGCTTTTCTTCGCTGGTTCGTGGATAGAGGGCAGAAAGGGCGTTCGCAAGCCTGAGAAAATCCGGTCCTCGTTGCATCTCTCCCTTGAGCATGGTTCGAAGCGCCTTGGACCTACCGCTTGCCTGGAGCAGCATAGCGGCATGAACACGATCAAGGGTTGTCGCCTCACGCTCTGTGGAAAGATCAGTATCTCCTACTGTAAAATCAATCCTCTTCTTTTTTCTTTTCCCTTGACCCCGGACCTCCACAGGGCTTTCAAGGTCAGCGAACAAGGTAAGCTGCACGTGTGTCGGTTTCTCGGTCTCGATCATATCCGCAACAGCGGCGGCTCCTTCTGTTCCAAAAAGCTGCTTTGCACGAGCCTTGACAGGGATCAATTTTACAATGCCTTTCTCGGTCTTGATGATTCGATCTTCCCAGTCCTGGAGATGTATTCCGAGCGGTTGTGCAAAACGGCGAACTACATCATAAATCAGGCTTAATCCTGCCTGTTTTTTTCCACTTCCTGCTCCTTCCCCTTCCTCTTCGGAGTCCGACTTCTTACCATTCATCCCTTCCGTAGCCTGCAACGTCCAGAGGAAGAGGGCGGTAAGCCGAGCATCTTCTTCAAGTGCTCCGGCAGCGCTGTTTCTCGCTCTCGCTTCGGGTGTACCGAGAACCTGCTCGAGAGCAGTTCTGCCGATAATTTCCCATACATAAGCGAGAAAACCGCGTTTGTATGGCTCGATGGCTTCCGGATTTCCACCAAGAGATATAACGTGACCTTCTGCATCCTCGACCTGTGAATATTGACTATATAATTCGAGCGCTGGACCTATACTTGCAAAGACAAGGTCCGCGCCACGGATTCCCTCCGACTGAAGCCTTTCCATCCAGTCTCCCACCCGTTTCGGTAGTGCTCGGTGAATTTCATTCCAATCACCTACCGGTGCATCCTCAGGTCGAGGGCGACAGACAAGATGAACACTGGTGGCAAGAGCAGCCGATTCCATGGCTCGAAGTCTTGATCCCATCTCTGTTGCAATTGGCCAAGAACCGGTTATAATCCAGTTTCCCTTTATTAGCCCTCCAAGGAGAGCTTCCCATCCTTCCGTGGTCTTATGAGCAAATACAACTGAAGCAATACCATCTTCTCTAAGAATTCGTCTCCCCTCTGAAAATGCTTTACCCATTGATTTTTCATAAAAAGCCCGATCCTTTTTTCGACCGTCTTCAGTTAAACTAACTTCATCTTGAATTATTTCACGTTTTTTCGGGGTCAATGAGTTTTGTGGGTCGAAGGGATCTTTCAATAATGGATTATCAGGTAATGTCCTCTTAAGCCAGACATAAAAGAAATCAGATAGGTCAGCATAAGGGACAGCATCATAATAAGGAGGGTCTGTAAACCAAATT
Source organism: uncultured Candidatus Sumerlaeota bacterium (assembly GCA_964608095.1). Classification (GTDB taxonomy): domain Bacteria; phylum Sumerlaeota; class Sumerlaeia; order MWCT01; family JAGHBZ01; genus CAZSMK01. The sequence continues at coordinate 6,280 of CAZSMK010000127.1, forward strand.
GTTGAAGAACAATCGGGAAGATTTGATTTCGTTGCATCATTTAATTCTACATTGCCAATGTTCATATCAGTAACCGCAGACAAAAAACCTTCGACTGAGCGATTTAGCATGCTACTCCATGAACCCGTAGTACTAGCTGTAGCCACAGCTTCACCGAAATCCCAAACTATTGGAATGGCTTGTCTCGCAAAAAGGTGATCTATACATTCCGAACTTGCTCTCCAAGTTGTAAGGGAATTTTCTAGATCAGCCATTTTGCTCAGTATTAGGGCTACGGAAGGTTCTTCATCTTTTTTCATTATTATATTTGAGATTGATATCAAAGACAATTTCTGTCTTGACGAAAACAAATCCCCCCACTGCATCATGCCATATCTTTGAACACGGAATCCAAGTGTACCTATAGGAGGAAGAGGTTCGCCCGATATCGGGCTCAATCCATTAGGGAGTTTTTGAGAGGCAATTTCTTCGAGGCGTTGCGTTGCTTTCCAGACTGCGTCATAGTCACGTTTTTCCGGTAACCGGTAGAAACGTCCACGTTCACCAGGTTTAACGGTTACGACGGCAAGAAGCCGTGCCCCACCTATTCGTTTCGGAATCCCCGTTTGTACCTCAGGCATCTTGCCTGCAGTGTGAGGATTAAATTCATTATCTACGTTATTGTTTTGCAGGCTGGAAGCCTGCTCTACATCATCGTTTTTTTGGCTTGAAGACTGCGATACGTTTTCAAAGATAACATCAGCGCCGCCGCGTTGTTTCCTCAATTGTGCCCTAACCCGCTCAGGAGAGAGAACTGTGCCGCAACAAGGACACCTTGCCTTTGCACGAGTAACGGTGCCCGAAGGTACTTCTTCCTCACTCTCAGGCTGGAATATTTCGAACTCGATTGTAGCGCAGGCATCCTGCCTGCTTTTTCTCCCGTTACTCGATACATTACCTGATTCATCTTCCCCTTCAAGCCAGAGATATTGCCACTCCTCCGGTACCTTACACAACCCAGCCTGGACGGGATTCATCCGTATATATTCAAGGATTCTCCCATAATCTTCCTCGTCCCTTACGAGGTGATCATACGACTCGCGTTGCCAGAAATCTTTTCTCGGACGTTCGAGTAGCTTGTTAGCTTCGGTTGCGGTGAACGACTTCCAGCTATGGGTAATTTCCGATAACGTATGATTACCCATAGGTGTAACAAGAACGTGAATATGGTTAGACATAATTACATATGAGTGAAGAGTATAACGACTACCATTGAAATGCTGTAATGCATTAGATATCATTTGAGAAATTCGAGAATCCTGGAGAAAGCAATCACCATGACCGTCGTCGAGATATTTATCGATTTTTTCGGAAAAAGCCTCATCAAGTTTTCTCTGCTGTTCTTTAGTAAGAGTTTTTGAAGCACGTAAAAGCAATTCTTTATCTTTTTTTTGTTCCTCTTTAAGTTGCTTAAGGACTTTTTGCGGTAATGAACCCGCCAGGCGGAAAGTAACAAAATATGTGGAGTCTTCGGCTTTTAAGTGAGGTAGATATCCACGAGTATGTAGACCGGACCTCAACGATTCTTTCTGCAGGCTGGAAGCCTGCGGTACGCGGTCGTTTTTAGTTTGCAGGCAAGATGCCTGCGCTACGGGTTTTACAATTTTATATCGAAGTGCATATTTCCGGTTTTTCTTTTTGCATAGCCAAAAGGAACGCATGAGGGGAATCTCGGCTCCGCAGTTGGGTGACTCACACCTGACGGTTCGAGCCCAGAGGTAGGCAATAGGTTTTGCTCCGTCAGGGTCGGGAGGATAGAATTCTGCAAGTTCCTTTTCCGCTGACTTTTTTATTTCTTTTCCGACACAACGTAATTCCTCAGCCAGCTCAGGACCGTGTCGCGGAATATCCTCGAGCATGACCTTGAGAATAAGACATGCCACCGGGTTGAGGTCACTTGCAAACGCATCACATCCAAGCCGCAGGGCTTCGAGTGGTATTGATCCGCCACCTGCGAAGGGGTCCACCACCAAAGGCGTCTCCTCCGGATGAGCAGCCTTTACCAGCTCCCGAGCAACATAAAGAAATTGATGATTATTTGAATTATCCCAGTTGGCAAAATCGCCAATGAATTTGAGAAGTGCATTTCTCAAATCTACATCTTTTCCCCCGATGGTTCCCACAACCTCAGGCAAGAGTTTGCGTGCTTTTTCTTTGAAATCAGTGGGACAATATTCATCACAAGGATCGGGAAAGAGCAAGGCAAGGAGAACAGCGCGACAGGAAGCCAGGGGCCGCCGCGCCCACCATAAATGCAGCGTCGAGGGATGCCCATGCCGGATAGACTTCTCCCGCACCGCATGCTTCGACACCTCTGCTATGGGAAAATCAACCTCTGCCAACCGTTTACATTCTTTTGGAATTGTCATCTACATCAGCCTTGAAGAAATCTATAGATTTCGCGTATTTACATACTCTTCTAGCCCACATTGAAATATTTGTGAGTCTGAAAGGCCAAAAAACTGTTGATACCTATTTTGCGCCTCATGGTCATCCTTTAAAACCACCACAATCTCCTGTAAATTCCTCTCAGTGTTAGACAGTTGAGAGGATTTTAATAAATGTTTAAATTCGTAATCTGCTTCCGGCATGGAATAACCTATAAATAACCATTTTTCAGAATCTCTTAAAACTTTATAAGCATTATTCCATATTATTTGAAACTGATCTATGGAGAAAGCTTTACGATAACTAAAAGTAGCAACCCTTCCTGCCAAATAATTTCCACAAAATCTACATTTCCTATATTCGTCCCTTACATTAGATTGAAGTTCATAATCAAAGATTTCGAAATCTTCTTTTTCAAGGTAAGCCTTTTTGTGAAGAGCTGTCTTAGTTCCAATGTCACAGTAAATTCTTCTACAAGAATCACAATAAAGCCAATTGGCTGAACCATGCATTTTTAATAGTGGAATACCACTGTCCAATTGGGGAGAACCGTCAATTCTTTTTGTCTCTATAATATAAGTAAAGGACTTATTACAATTATTGAGTTGTTCTTCCACAACGATATCCCAGTTCAAAGTGATAATAGAAAGATCGAAAGTATCCGTCATTGTAGCCAAAAATCTTTGTATCTCGGTTTTCGGCTGATATTGTTGATTTAAAATTTGGAAAACCCGGTGAATACTCATCCTTCGAATAGCTCGAAGTTTTTGTGGGGTATAATGAGGACCCAGATTGTGACCTGAGTTGGCTGCAAGATCGAGCAGCGTAAAGTGATCTTCAAGTAACGGTTTGTTGTGACCATCATTATAATTAAACACCTCATGCCAGAAAGTTTTTATAATTTCTGTGATTTTTTGTTCATCTCGCGGGTCTAAAACACTACCATTGATTGTTTCCAAAAAGTTATCAGACAGTTCTTTGGTTGTCGGAAGTTCAAACTCTTTGGAAAAACCGGAACCGAGAATTAGAGTAGCTTTTTGTCTTCGATTCATTTTCCCTCTCCTACTTAAAAAAAGATTGAATTACTTCATTATTTACATCTGATAGTTAAAAATCGATTCTTAAGACTTTGAATCTCTATATCTAGGGTTTTCTTCACTTATCTCTGTCGGTTTTGTGAGCGAATCGACTGATAAATAATAATGCGCAACTTTGGTTACCTCGTGCCATGGAAACCGGGCAGGGTCTTTAATAGGTTCCTGGAGTTCTGGTTTTGTTGCACAGTTTGTTACCACATAAAGCCAGTAACAATCGCGTCGGTCTTCTGCAACGCGACGTTCATTTGGGGTGAGCAAAATGCTTCCCTGTGCGCTTTTAATTCCTTTTACTTCGATCAAACGCAATTCACCGGAATTTAAATCGAGACTGGTAACATCATACCCAAGGTTTTTCTCGCTTACATCGTATACCTTACAACCCCGTTTTTCCTCGTGTTCGATGACTATTCTCATTGCAGTCATTTCAGTATCTTTATCAGGTCGAATGTTCTGGACATCGGGTCGCTCCCGATCCGGGTGAGGTATGATAACGGCTGACGTAATCCTTTCAACGGATTGAAGTGAAAGTGCCCGCTGCTGTTCGAGTTCCAGCCTACGGCGATCTCGCCGAACCATTAATTCTGCATGGCGTTGCTCTGCCTGGGCAAGGCGACCTTGTGCGCCAGTGACTTTTTGCTCAACTTCTGCCATTGCACGACCGATTTCCTCGTCGACCTTGTGAAGGAGTTCCGTGAGTGAAAGTTCAACATGGTGAGCGACTTTTTCTAATTCAGCGAGTCGTTCTCTCTTAATCTCTTCCAAGAAATCCTTTAAGGCGTTGTCATGAAGCCATAACACAGGTTCCGGAAATTGGGTTACCTGTGGAACTTCTTCATGTTTGTCTGCAGGTATAAGATTTCCAATGCTTTCGGGTTCACGAAGATGTGGCTCACCGTGGTTATCTATTTCAACTACGAAAAGACGTTTATGAATTATATCGCCAAGACCATCAACAACTTGTGCTATGAATATATCCAACCGTGATGGAGTTTTGTGTTGAAGTGAATAGAAGCAGACACCCTTGCTGAAAGATTCTTGAGATTTGCTAACTATATGTCGCCGGAGAGCCTCGAAGAAAGGATGCCCGGGTGTAACCCACTCGAGGTTATATTTCTCTGCGGTTTCTCGATCAGTAGAACAACGCGGATATTTATTGGCAATAGAAGGCAATTTCCATCCTTCTTCTCTTTCATACATACGTAATACTGTTGGAGTCCTTCCTGGTTCAAAGGTATGCGGTAGTTGTTCGATTGTTTTAATTTTTATAGGAACATGGTCCGATGCTTCATGGATGAAACGTGCAACTGTCTCTGGAACAACCCTTCGTTCTTGTGCACGTGCACGACGCTCAATAAGCATATCAAGGTTAAGCTTTTTTGTGGCGAGCCCCTCGAGAGCATTTTGACAGATGTTGCGGAAATGTTGTTCATCTACATCTTTCAGAATTACATCCTCAAGGTCATCTTCACCAAGTTTACCTGCATAAAAGTCTCTCAGGACTCGTTCTATGTGAGATGCGGGGAGCACTTCCCCAACAACATTAAATACGGCGTCGTCGTCAAGTGCGTCGCGGATAGTATGTATCTTGTGCTGAAGAGTCAAGAGCACCCTTCCCTCGATAGTATTTGTAGCAGCAAAATTGAAGATCAGACAATTTTTTTTCTGGCCATAACGATGTATTCTACCCATTCGCTGTTCGAGCCGATTGGGATTCCAGGGTAAATCGTAATTAAAGAGTATATTACAGCATTGGAGATTTATACCTTCACCAGCAGCTTCTGTTGCAACCAGTATCTGGATATCTCCATCTTTGAACTGCTGTTCAGCAAAAAGGCGTGTTCCCGGTTCATCCCGCGTGCCTATGTTCATGGAACCGTGAATACATCCCACCCTGAATCCCCAAGATTCGAGCCGTTGCATAAGATATGATAGGGTATCCCTGAATTCCGAAAAGATAAGGAGGCGTTTACCAGGATCATCGAAAAACCCTTCTGTATGAAGAATGTCTTTCAGTTTTGATAATTTCGCTTCATCTCCACTTTCCTCGATTGCACCAGCCTTTCTGGCAAGCTCAAGTAATTCTTCCATTTCCTCTTTAATCTGATCAGCATCACTAACAAGCGTCACGGCTTCAAGGATTGCTTCGAATCTTTCACGATCAATTTCCTCCATCTCCTCCAATTCCTCCTCGTCCGGAATTACCGGAGGTGCTTCGAGGGCAAGTTTCGCAGCTTTGGCAAGATTTGATTCCATTCTTTTCACACGATTCTCAAGAGAACGTTTCAGGGAATAGATACTCGAAGCGAGTCTTCTCTGATACAGTGCCATAAGAAATCCTACCGCACGTGCTCTAAGATCATCTCCCCGCGCTGCTGCTTTTGCACTCTGGCGTTTAACATAACGCGTAACTTCCTGATAGAGTTCAAATTCTTTCCCATCGATCGTAAATCCAGCACTTTGTGTTATACGTCTTGTAAATATTTTCTTTGCTGCCCATGTATTATCAGGTTGTTTTTCAGGGAAATAGACCATTGCCTCCTTTGTACGACGGAGATAAAAAGGTGCATAATTGTTTTTTGTTGCTTCTTTGATGGATTTAACGTCTGCATACACATCACGGTCCAATAATTGTAAAAATAATGCAAAATTCTTTGGGTCACCTTTATGCGGTGTTGCAGTAAGCAAAAGTATATGGTCAGAAGTGTCCCTGAGAAGTTCCCCCAGGGCATAACGAGCCGTTTTGCGAGAAGGTGGAGTCCATGACATACGGTGCGCTTCGTCTACTATCACAAGATCCCAATTCACCTGGCGAAGACCGGGTAATATTTTTGTTCTTTTGGCAAGATCAAGGGATGTAATGATCTGGTTTTTCTCAAGCCACCGATTTATTCCATATACCTCCCTGATATCAGCTCCTTTTATTGGAATGAATTTTTCGTCAAATTTATCCATCAACTCACGTTGCCATTGAAAAGTGAGATTTGCAGGACATACAACCAGTATACGTTCGACAAGCCCTCTCATTTTAAGCTCACGTATGAGCAGACCTGCCATAATTGTCTTACCTGCACCAGCATCATCTGCAAGGAGAAAACGTACTCTGGATACTTTGAGAAAATAATCATATACAGCCTGAAGCTGGTGAGGAAGAGGATCGACCCGGGATATAGAGAGACCAAAGTAGGGATCGAACTCATATGCTATTCCGAGTGAATATGCTTGAATTCCGAGTTTGAAAAGCGCTCCATTGCCATCATATGTACACATAGAATCCAGAATGGTGAGTGAGCTAATATCCTTAACAGGTAGAACTACTCTTCTAAAAATATTTGATTTAAGACCAACCAAACCCAGTGTTAAATGTTCGGGTCCGCTTTCTGAAATGGTTTCGACCTTCATAGGTTCATTGAACAATGAGCCACTAATTATCTGCCCTTCTTGTAATTTTCTTAAGGTATCCATTTCTAATTGCTTGAGGTTTTTGTTTTTAAGATCAACAGGTTAAAAACTTTTCATATTTTGAAAAATTTAAATAGATAACTCATATTAAAAAAAATTCCCCTCACTTTTTGAACTTATTCTATATGTGAACTAAAACTAACTAAACGAGATAGTCTTTGGGGCGAAGAAAGTCAAGGGGAAAAGGAAAAAAATGATGAATGATGGGATATGAGTGATGAATTTTACTTTTTCGCAAATCTCGCTTGTTTCGTAGTTGAAAAAAGGTATCGGAGGATTCCGAGTACTGGTGCTAGTGCGCCGCGACGCGATGCGTCGCTAACGGGAGTTTCCAACGAAACTCCAGAGAAAAAACGAGGACGGGTAGTAGTAGAGGACAAGCGGGGACGCTTATCCTACTTTAAATCGTAATCGGTATCTTTTTTTTGAAGTTATACCCATTCGCCACGGCGAGGCTACACTAAAGGGGTCAGGCTTCGTGCAAGAAACACCCCTACGTGGCGAAGCCAGACCCCACCACGGCGAATCCCCCCTCACTCTCCAGAGATGATACACACCCCGTCTCCCGATTAACATCGGGAGCCACCCCTCTCAAGCAGAGATTTTAAAGCCTCTGTTAATTTGACAATACCGCAGTCATTACCCG
>CAZSMK010000128.1:0-23508 GCA_964608095.1 uncultured Candidatus Sumerlaeota bacterium
GATACAGCATGTTTCAATGTATCCAAGCCGAGATTACAAGTCAACTACAACGATTAAAGCATGGGAAAACATCATCCCACAAATGTATCCAAACCGAGATTACCAGTCAACTACAACACTCTTGAGCTTTCCCCCACGCGCCTTTATAATGTATCCAAGCCGAGATTACCAGTCAACTACAACAATCATGCCTGGCGATGAGCAGGCAAGCGAAATGTATCCAAGCCGAGATTACCAGTCAACTACAACGCGGATGCCGGACAGTATCGGCGAAATTCGAATGTATCCAAGCCGAGATTACCAGTCAACTACAACACCACTTCTGTCCATGCCAAATGTAGTTTCAATGTATCCAAGCCGAGATTACCAGTCAACTACAACTTGGTGGGTTTAGGTGATGATGATCATCCAAATGTATCCAAGCCGAGATTACCAGTCAACTACAACAAACGAGATATGTCGCGTATCTGGTGCAGTAATGTATCCAAGCCGAGATTACCAGTCAACTACAACTACAAAGCAGGATAATGAAAAAAAATAAACACAGTAAAGAACTTGGAAGCCTGTTTTGAATTATGAAAATATTGTTGAAGTCTCAATGTTAAGTCGAGATCATGCTCTTTCTCTTTTACATAGAACAAAAATATCAATGCAATGAGAGTGCCCATTATAAACTTATCTTTATAAAACACGGTTCATTGATTTTTAGATCTATATTTTTTCGTATTTAAGAGACCTTTGATATATTGGTAGGATATCTTAGACTGCTGTTGAATGTATTAATATTTTCCGGCTGATATCTGCATAAACTATGCACCTCTATGAAAGGAGTATTAAATGGGCGAGCGTATTCTCATTATAGGAGGAGTAGCGACAGGAACCAAAGCGGCGGCGCGGGCACGTCGTATCGATCCCTCACTCGATATCACCCTCTTTACGGATGAACCTTATATTTCTTATGGTGGATGTGGATTACCCTATTTTATAGGCGGTATTGTAAAGGAAAAGAAAGCGCTGATTTCCTATACCCCCGAAGATTTTGAACAGAAGTATCGTGTACGGGTTTTGACACGACACCGCGCAATCAAGTTGGAGCCGGAGAGTAAAAGAGTAATCGCACGACGTTTGGATGATGATACAGAAGTAATCTTCAAGTACGACCGTTTACTGATAGCCACGGGAGCACGTCCTCTACGACCCGACTTAGCTGGAATAAACCTCAAAAATATTTATACATTGAGGAACCCGGATGATGGAGAGGCGATCCGACAGGTAGTCCAATCACCCGGTATCCGACGCGTTGTCGTTGTCGGCGCGGGCTTGATTGGTCTTGAAACAGTCGAGAACCTTATGAATTACGATCTCGAGGTCTCGGTCGTTGAGATGACGAATCAAATCCTTCCTCCCCTTGACGAGGATTTTGCCTGGATCGTCGAGAAACATATACGCGAAAAAGGCGTTCGCATTCTCAAATCCGACCCGGTCAAATCCTTTGAATCCGCTGGTGACGACCATGTCGCCACGGTAGTGACTGAACATAATCGTTTAGCTGCGGATGTGGTGGTTCTCGCAATAGGGACTAAACCCAGCGTTGACTTTGCTTCGCATGCCGGCATACAGATCGGCGACCATGGAGGAATCCTTGTCGATTCGTCCATGCAGACCAACATTCCCGGAATTTTCGCTGCAGGCGATTGTGTAGAAACGATTCATCTTATCAGCGGCAAACGGGTACCTTCAGGGCTGGGCTCGGTTGCCAATCGGCTGGGACGCGTTGCAGGAACGAATCTTGCCGGCGGAACGGCTCACTTTGAAGGTGTCCTGGACAGTATGATTGCACAAATATTCGATTATACAGTTGCCCGAACCGGCTTGAACGAAAAGGAGGCAAAGGCACAAGGAATTAAATTCAGAAGCGGCGTCTTGAACTCCACTGCCCGGGCGGGATATTATCCAGGCGGCGAACGAATCTGGATGAAGGTTATTGCCGAAGAAGGCTCGCACCGACTTTTAGGCGCACAGGCGGTAGGACGAGGCGGCGTAGATAAACGCATCGACGTGCTTGCTACGGCGCTGACCGCCCGGATGAAGTGCGAAGACCTTATCAATATTGACCTGAGTTATGCGCCTCCTTTTTCACCGGCTCTTGACATCGTCAATGTTGCAGGACAGGTACTTGAAAACATTTACGAACAGAACCAGCAAATCTTATCCGTCATGGACGTGGAGGAAATCCGGAAAAGTAGCCCTGAGTCGCTCGTGCTTGTGGATATCCGAAAGCCTGCCGAACGCGCAAAGACAGGAACGATACCCGATTCTGTCCTTATCCCGCGCAACGAACTCAAGGAACGAGCGCCCCGAGAACTCCACCACGATAAAAAAATCATCCTCTTTGACACCACAGGAACGTCGAGTCCCGGCGCATGTGCGATATTGAACAAACTCGGCTATAGTGAGTGCGCTGCTATGGCGGGCGGAATTCTACTCTGGCCCTACGAATTAAAATAAATCGCGACGATGACTAAATCGCACCATCAGAAAAAACCCCGAAGGGCGCTAAAGAAGACTTAGTCTCTTGCGCGTTCAATCGCAGCGAGAATCTCTGAAGAAGAAAATGGATGAGGGATATAATCGCGGGCGCCACTGCGTAGATATGCGATAGCCGCCTCGAGTGAAGCATTGCGGTCGAGAAGGATGACCTTTACATCGGGGAATCGGTCTTTAATTCCTTTGAGCAAGTCCATTCCGTCTGACCCGGACTTGCTGATTTCGAAAAGAACGACATCATACGAGGCGTTACGTAATCGATCAAACACGTCGGGCGGACTGGATTCTTCATCGACTTCGAATCCCCGTTTCTGGAGGATGCTACCAATCTCCTTGATGGTTTCCGTGTCAGGTTCTACGACGAGAATACGTCCCGGCGAAGTTTCAGCCACCGGGATTCCCTCGGGCACTGGAATTTCAGACATGCTCAAGGAATCGACATATACCGGTGAAGTTGCGCGTATAACCTCCGCAAGGTTAAAAGGCATATCAACGTCGATCACATCCCGGGCGTGAGCAGCTCTCAATAAATCATCAACCACAGAAGACGCCTTTTCTCGCTCTTCTTTCAGAAGAAGAGGGCACTCACCTTCGCATATTCCCAGTTTTACATATCGAAGACATCTGCGCTGCCCCTTGGGACAATATTCTCGAGACATCGGTGATTGCACCTCTGAGCCAGGTGGGCGCTCGATAGGAGCAGATTTCTCGCTCCCTTGTTCGTTTGTGTCAACCGAGTTCGTTTGTCCTGCGGTTTCAAAAATCCGTATAGCGCGCTTAGTGGCATCAACCAATATCTCCGGCTTGATCGGCTTGGTAATATAGTCAAACGCGCCCAATCGCATGCACTCCACCGCTTCTTCTATGGTAGTATGATTCGTAGTAACAATCACCGGCAGAGAAGGATGCCGCATTTTTATGATCTTCAAGAGCCTAATTCCGTTGAAATGAGGCACGGCAAAATCAACAATCGCTACACCGTATCTTTCTCTCGACGTCTCGAGTTTTTCCAACGCTTCACGGGTAGCTTGTGCCCTCTCTACCTTAACATTGAGATCGCTCAGTATAGAGGCTGCATGCCGGCACACAGTCTCATCATCGTCAACAACAAGGACTCTTATGTCTTTCTCTAATTCCATACTGGATGAATTACGAAGGGTTTTTATTTCCTCTTGAGTTAAAAAAGAATATCCTGTATTTATACTGGTTCAGGTTACTTTTTTATAGATTTTTTTTATATAGATGTGTATAGTCAACAAAAATTCTTTTTGAATGCTTTTTGGGATTCGCATCTATGCCAGAGAAAAGAGCACTAAAAGGGTTGGGTCTTTTCTTTATAAACGAGCGGGATTTCTCTTCCACTGCTCAAATCACTTATACACACGGCACGCATCGCCTCAAAAAATTTCGCCTTTTTCATCAGATTCTCATAATTCAGTTTATACTATCTTATCAAAGGGATTGCTGAATATTATGAACAAAATCCTGAATAAAGGACTTCTTCTCATCGCATTGATTGTACTTCTTTGGGGGGTAAATGTTGTCAAAAGCGATTTCACCTCATCGGATGAAGCGGTTCATGTGCAGATCACAAAAGAATTGCACCACTCTTATTCTTCTTCTTTCGATTTACGTTTGAACGGCCAGCTCTGTTTATCTATGCCTTCGCTCTGTTATTGGTTACTTACCCTGGTGATTCCCTCCGACAGCCTTTTCATCAACGAATGGTTGATCAGGCTACCGTCGGTCATTGCAGGGGTTTTAATTATTCTCCTTGTCTATCTGTTTGGAAAAGAAATTTGGAACACACGTACGGGATTTCTGGCGACAATGATCCTTCTTTCCACACCCGCATTTGCTTTAAACGTGCCTAAAGCGACCCCGTTTGCTCTCCTCACCCTGTGTTTACTTATACCGTCTTGTATATATATGAAAGCGATTAAACAGGAGGGTAGAATCAAGTTATGGGAATTGTCAGCATTCTGGCTAGGTCTTCTGCTTGCTTTTCTTATCTCTGGATTATTTAACGTATTCATGGTTCTTTTAGTCATCGTGGTGGTCTCTCTCTGGGAAAAGGACTGGAAAACAATAAAAAAGTTTTATCCTGTATGGGGGATTTTATTTCTGGCATCTATCGTAATCGTGTGGATGATTGCGTTCTTAATCTTAACAGAACGAGAGTTGCTCCAATGGCATTTTGTGAAAGAGTTGTTGTTGGGAAACAATGCGGTGTATTCAGAGAAGGTCACACCCTTGTTCTATTTCTATCATTTGATTGCCGGACATTTACTGCCGTGGGGCTTGATCTTTCTTATTAGCCTCTATGTCCTCCAAATAAGGAATCGGCGCGGCGATCTATCTCTCACGGAACGAAAAATCTTCAGGTTTTTGAATGCCTGGTTTTTCCTTTATCTCATAATCCTCTCGGTCTTACCGGTCAAGAGCATGCTTTTTTTGCTGCCCGCTCTGGCTCCTATCGCCTTTTCCACAGGTTGGTTCTGGTCAGAATTTATCGACGAAGTTCTACCGAAAATCAAAAAAGTATGGACTGTTGCCGGAAGTGCCGCATTTCTTATTCTCGTAAGCCTTGCCGGTATCCTTGTGGTGAATCCACGACTTCTCGACATTCATACTATGATATCAGGTTCAATATCTTCCCCTGACTTTCTTCTCATGGCGCTTGGACTTTTAGTCGCAGCCGTGCTCGTTCTTTTGTCGCTTCTCAATCCCGCGAAGAATCAAATCTTTGTGGCTGTCTTTGCTCTCCCTTTTATTATTATGGCGCTCTATTTGAACATCATAATTCCGAAAATGAATGGAGCCCTCTCCCCTGCCCCCCTCAACGAATGTATCGAGCGAAACAGCAGACCGTTCTCAGTTGTCGGCATGTGGCGCGATTACCATACACCATATCAGATATATGGAACCTATTTCTTGAAAATCCTCGAGACACCATCCGATCTTAACGAGTTCATGACAGGCATTGAATCGCGTCTGGTGGTAATTCCTCACAAATATTGGGTACAGAACCGTGAAGTGTTCAAAGACTTACTTAACCGGCTTAATCTTAAACCTCTTACCCAGGTCACCTATAAGAGAGACCTGTTCATGTTATTCAAATCAAATCCGAATGAAGATGATTCAGCCGACACAGTAATAGATGCACCGGTCAATCTTGTCGTCCTGGGGGATATGCAAACAAAAAGCCATAAGGTCGCTCGAGTTGTTAATCAAGTGGAAAACGTTCATGTAAAAAGCCCGATTCAGGGCATTCTCACGACCGGCGACAACATAACTCCCAAGCACAACTTTTCCCGTGACGTCATGGAACAAATCGTTTATCCCCTACACTCCTTGATAAACCTTGGCATCCCTCTATACGCCACGTTAGGAAACCATGACGTCCGTTACGCCGAAGAGGAAATCAGCTATCCATTGTTTAATATGCGTGGGCGACGCTTTTACAGCACATCGTTTGGAAAGGACGTAGTGGAAGTCTTCTTTATTGATTCCAACACCATGAGAAACGATGAAGAACAGCTGAGATGGCTTGACCGGGAACTTGGAGCCAGTCGTGCACAATGGAAAATCGTAATCGGGCATGAACCTTTGTATGCATCGCCGGTGTCGCATGGACCTTCATTCGATCTACTCGAGATTCTCGAGCCTGTCTTTCTAAAAAACGACGTGGACATTGTTCTCAGCGGACATAATCACATTTATGAGCGCCATCTTCTTCAGAAAGGGATCATGTATATCACTATCGGCAACAGCGGCAAATTACACAAAGGCGAGTTGCCGCCCTGCTCGACCCGCGCCGCCAGCTACAACGAACGACAGTCCTTTCTTTTATTACAATTCCGCGATGATAGGCTCATTTTCCGCACTTACAATATATTCGGCGAGGTAGTGGATCATGGCTGTCTTCGGGAGATTGAAACCGAACCGTCGCTTCAATTCCACGTCCCGCTCGCTTCATGCTTTAAAAATCAGAAAAATGAATTGACAGGAAGGTGAACTCCGCTTTTCCCTGCTTCAAGAATCCCCCCCATCTCATCTTTCAGCCGATATGCTCACATCGGGGTATCCGAGTGCTCTTCCGGGATGCCTCTTGTCATGTCTTTGAGCTCATCTGCTTTTTTACGGTACTCCCGGGCTTCCGACTTCTTGCCAAGAGATTCGTATGCAGTCGCAAGAAGAGTATAGGCATCGCGGAGTTCAGCATAATCCATGGGACGTAAAGCAGAGGGAGTGATGGCGAGGGTATCATTTACAAAACGGCGCAGCCACGTGATCGCTTCGGAGAAACGCTGCTGTTGAATCAGCACTTCACCGAGGGCGAACTTGGTCCAGCGCTCGAAAGGCAAAGCCTCGATACGTTTCCGAAGGGTAGGAAAATTCAACATGGCGGCAACCGCCCTGTCTTCCGGGCATTTCTCTTTCGCATCCATCCAGTGCTGCGCCGCCGCCTTGAGGTTCATCAATCGATAGGCACAAATCCCTTCAATTATGTCCGGAACGGCGCTGACAAAACGTTCCAACCGGGCTTTTTCATCAGGCGTTATGGTTTCGCCCTGGATCTTGCGCACTACATCGCTCGATATTGCCAGCAGGTTCTTCAGGTTATCAATCAAAGGCTGCTCGCCGTATCCGTATTTCGGGGTCTCGAATTCCAGATATGGATGATTCTCGGTGTTGATTTTTCCTTCGCCAAGAAACGAATTTAGCTTGTCCGCTCCTACAAGATAACAACTCAAAATTTTGTCCACATCATCAAGAAGCAGTTCTGAAAGATCGCTTTTGACCTTTTGGGATGCAAGGTTTTTTTTCATCCGTGCGTAATCGATGGAAAACGGCTTTTTGGTGCCGAGAAGCAGTATATAATGAGTCGGTTCGTTGTTCATGTACCAGATCGACATATCAGGGAACACTGTATAGAACGTCCTCAACGTCATACGGAAATCGTCATCTTCGAGCCCTGCAAGCGGCATCCAGACTACGACCATACCATCTTCGCTCAATCTTTCTCGGCATAACTGGAAATACTCCTTATCATAGAGATTGGCATTGGTTTTGTAGCGAAGGTCGGTACAATCTGTTGCAATAATGTCATAGACCTGGTCGGTAAACAAAAGGTAGCTGCGTACATCCTCAAGGATAATCGTGAAGCGTGGATCATTGAGTTCAAGAATGCCATGGTTGGACTCGAGAAGAAAGGGAGCCGCATCGATAACGGTTTTGGAAATCTCGACACAGTGAATCTTTTCAAGCGAGTCATAACGCGTATATGACCATGAGGCGCCTCCCGAACCGAAACCGACGGTCAACGCGCTTCGCGCGTCGGGAAGGAGAAGCATCGGCACATGCGCCAGGCTTTTTTGATCCGTGAGTATTATCGGGTCGGTTCCTGCAACTCCCACATTATCGACGTAAAGAGTCTTGGTTCCCAGCGCTTCTTGAACTACGGCGACCGTTGAAAGCGGTCCTTCCTTGTAAAAGAGGAGCGTATCAGCGGGGGAAAGGGGCTGGAGTACCGCGCCGGTAGGCGCACGAATGATCATAACAAGCGCAATAAGCGCCACTGCGGTAGCGAAGACGTTTTTGACGGCTTTTCCAAACAGTGGATTAATAAGAAACGCAACCAAGCCAAGCATAATATAGCCGACGGCAAGTAGAATGAGTCCCTTCCCCAACCCAAACACAGGGATGAGAACAAAGCCGGCAAGGAAGGCGCCGATAATGGCGCCGACTGTATTGAGCGCATATAATCTACCGACACTCACACCGACTTTGCGAAGACTCGGTACACACACCTTGACCACTACGGGAAACGCCATACCCATGAGGAGTGTAGGAAGGCCGATGGCGGCTGCGGTCTTGACGAAAAGATTGGCGACCGCAGGATACCATTGCAGCCTTAATCCCTGCGGATCAAGCGGTTCAAAAGGTTCGATTGCATGGCTCTTGAAATAGATAATGAAGACAGAGAGGAATCCGGCAAGACCGATGAGAATCTGTAGAAGCCCGAAGAGTCGCAATGGATCGTACTGGCGATCAGCGAATCGTGACATAAGCGCACTTCCCAGCGCAAGTCCAATTAGAAACACCGAGAGCATCGCTGTGAAGGCATAGGTGGTATTTTTGAGGATATCGAAGCTGAACACAAGCCCGCGCCACCACCCGACCTGGAACGCGAGGGCAAACATCCCCGAAAAAAAGTACAACCACATCACCACTTTTATAACTTTATAATCGTATACAGGTTCAAGATGTGGGGCGGTGTCATTCTCGACGCTTTTTCGCTCCGGCTCGGGCCGGGGATGCCTCTTTAATATCTGCCACAGGTGAAGACCCAAAATGGCGACGGCAACATTAATAAACGCTGCACAATAGATAGTTCCGCGTACGCCGAACAGGGCGATAAAATAAAACCCGGCAAGGAAACAGCCCACCACTGCGCCGAGGGTGTTGATGGCGTATAATCCCCCGACCCTCAATCCTACTGTTCCCTGGTGACGAGTAATAAACCGCGCCAGGAGGGGAAGCGTGCCGCCCATCAGTGTGGTAGGGACCAGAAGGGCGAGGAAGCACACCATAAACCTGACAAGGCTCAGCATGAAGAAGGAGTCTTTCAGGAGGTCGTATACAATCCCATAAAAAGGTTCGATAAGTTCGAGGAAGAAAATGAGCAGAATAGCCGAAATCCCTATGAACAGTTGAAGCAATGCATAGGCTTTGAGTGAAAGCCTCTCCCATCGGTCGGCAAGTTTGCCGAAAATAAAACTGCCAAGAGCAAGTCCACCCATGTAGGAAGCGAGCACCGTTGTGACCGCGTATATAGTTGCTCCGAAGACATAGGTTAATAACCGTGTCCAGACCACCTCGTATATGAGACCACTGATACCGGAGAGGAAAAACAGCATCATTATGTATGTAATCGCACATTTTTGGGGAATACGGTCGGTTCGTTCGGCAACATGTTCCATGAGATATTTTCCTTTATTCAGGGTACAAAGCAATTATGGTTATCAAAAGTTAATCTATATGTTCAACCCAAAAGGCGTGTGCCATGATGTGCACTTCACTTCACTGTCCTCATGCTAATACAATCGGTTACAGGACAGACACAGCGGCAGAGACCGCACCCCACGCATTTTTCTTCCTCCACATTAACCTTACCGGATGGCGAGCGTGTAATTGCCATGTGCCCACCGTCGTGGCAGGATATGTAACATTTGTTGCACCTTATGCACAGTTTCTGATTAATGTACGCTTTGACATTGGTCTGCGATGGGAGCTCATCATGTGAAACAATGCGTGGAATTGCTTTTCCGATAATCTCCTGAACCGATGACATCTCCTTTTGTTCAAGAAAACGGCTAAGTCCCGAGCGGAGTTTGTCAATAATGCGGAATCCATGTATCATGACCGCAGTACAAATCTGGAGGTTTCGTGCACCTACAGCAAGAAACTCCGCTCCATCATGCCAATTCATGATTCCCCCGACACCGCTCACCTCTGCTTTTGTATGGCGCACAATTTCCGCAATAAGACGCAGCGAAATCGGCTTGATGGCGCTACCAGACAACCCGCTGTAGGTAGACATCCCCCCTACGTCAGGAATAGGGGTGAACGAGTCGAGATCGATCCCCATAAGCGAAGGGTACGTATTGGATGCGGTTATTCCACTTGCACCGCCTTCTAATGCAGCGTGGGCTATTTCCACGATATCTGCCACCATCGGGGTGATCTTGACGAGAAAGGGGAAATCACCAGCGGCTTGCCTGACCCAGCCGGTCACCTCTTTTACGAGATTGGGTTCCTGACCGAGCATTGCACCGGGTCGCTTGCTGCCGAGTGTCCCCTGAGGACAACTATAGCTGCACTCGAGCATATCCGCGCCTGCCTGGATAAGAATCTTAACCAGCGATTGCCATTCCTCTTTCGAGGCGCCCATGATACTCGGGATAACTCTCTTTTTCGGAAATTCCCTCTTCAATGTCTCGACACGTTTTGCAACTTCATCGACATGATACTTCGAAATCAAGTCAATATTACCCGTGGTCACAGGTCTTCCGCGGGTATCCTTCAGTGTGCTGATCATCGGATACTTGAGGTTCACGGTTGTCCCGACGACCGAGGTGGTTTTCAGGACCGCTCCTGACCATCCTCGCTCGAAACCTCTACGGAGTATATCCATTTCGTCGGTTGATGGCGCAGCTGCAAGTACAAACGGATTCTCAAATTCTACCCCGCACAGAGTTGTCTTTAACATGAATCATTTCCTTTTCTCATTATGCAATGTAGTGTAATTTATCCACTCCCCACAAAGTATAGAATGTGATGTTGCCAGAAGGATTTATGAAATTTCAAGCATCTTTGAAAGCGAAAGGGCGGCTTCGTTCTTGATGGATTCGGGGATTGTCACCACGTTCACCTGACCCGGATTCTTTATCGCATGGTACAGTTTGGGGAGATTTATCTTGAACATGTTGGGGCACAATGATCGCGACAGTGGATAAATCTTCTTGTCCTTCGTTTCTTTTGCAAGCCGCTGTACCATGTTTATCTCTGTCCCTATGATTATTGTGGTGCCGGGCGGTTGTTCATCAACGTATTTGATGATCTGCCCTGTCGAGCCGCTCGCATCGGAAAGCTCGACCACTTCTTGAGTGCATTCAGGGTGAACGATAATTTTAGCATCGGAGATTTTCTCACGCCATCGCATAACGTCATCAGGAGTAAAAAATGTATGGACATGACAATATCCCCGCCAGACAAGGACGTTGCTGGCTTTGATCAGGGAAGGATCGGCATACTCAGAGGGCAAGGTGGGGTCCCATACTGCAATGCGTGATTGGGGAATACCCAATCTGCGTGCGGTATTTCTCCCAAGATTTTCGTCTGGCATAAAGAGCACCCTTTTCTTGCGACCAAGTGCCCATTTGAGAACCTTCTGTGCATTCGCCGAAGTACAACACACCCCTTCATGCCTGCCGCAAAAAGCCTTTATTTCCGCAGATGAATTTACGTAGGTGAGGGGAAGCGTGTCATGGGACAAACCGGCGTCGTCCAACCACGCCCAGCAGCGCTCAACATCATCAATCTGCGCAAAATCAGCCAGCGGGCAACCTGCCGCTGAATCGGGATGAATAACTTGTTGATGCGGTTGAGCAAGAATCGCCGCGCTTTCAGCCATAAAATTGACTCCGCAAAAAACAATATAACGCGCTTCTTTTTGTTGAGAGGCAATACGCGAAAGCTCAAGCGAATCGCCACGGTAATCTGAGACTTCGATTATTTCATGTCGCTGATAGTGATGACCTAATATAATCATCTCTTTCTGATATCTGCTCTTTATATCCCTTATACGTTGAAGGAGCTCTTGATCGGATAATGCCAGAACTTCATCAGGGAGTTGTGTATCCATCTTACCCATTCATTTCCTCCGGGACGCTCTAAATTTTTTCTCAAGACATTAAAAGAAACTCTAATAGGATAGTATCAAGTTATAACAAAACAAAGAAGAAAAAGACCAAAGCCCAATAAGATTCTGAAGCAGAGGCACTCATAGCGTTGTTAATTCATCTTGAATGTTTGGCGTAGTAGTAACCAGGCATAAAAAATCTCCTGGTGAACACGAACGCGAGAGAAAAAGGACAAGCGCCATTTCCTTATCGAATGAAGTTGACGAGGTTTGAAAATCAGCAGAAGGGGTGCTTTTTATAATTCAGCGCAACCAGGAATCTCTATGGATAGCGTGAGTAGTGGGACGGGGAATTCTTTCCCAAAAAACGATACCATTATCTCCTTTTTCAGCATCCTTGATTTCGGGCTACCAACCGCGTTGTTGTAAAGATATCCAAATCAGCCAAGGTGAATTTCCAGAGTTCAAGGATTTCACGCGGGCATAAACCTCATACCGCTTGACTCATAGAGAACGAAATTGATATAGTATTGTTATGTACATAGGTTAACTTTAACTTTTCTAAAGGTGGTTACACGATGATTTTTGGTCCACTATGTATGAGGTGTAAAAAAAACTTAGCCACCGTAAAGATCACGAAAATAGTCAACGGCAAAGTGGAAGAGCTGAATTTATGTAAAGAGTGCGCCGCAGAAGTGAGTCCGTACCAGAAAAAAATCAATGAATCCCAGGCAAACATTGCAGATATTATTCAAAAACTAATCAGCAGCAGTGCAGGAGCAAAAGAACAGCCACAACAAGAAGATCTATCGGAAGCCAAAGTGGATGTAACGTGTCAAAGGTGCGGTCTTTCTTTCGAACAATACCGAAAATCCTTTTTTCTCGGGTGCAGCGATTGCTATACCTCTTTTGAAAAATATCTCGTTTCAGATTTGCGACGTCTTCACGGGAGCGTCGAACATATAGGCAAAATTCCTGTACGTTTCCGTGAACGTTTCGAGCGGATAAAAAGAATAAAACAAATACGGAGCGAGCTTGAAGGCGCAATTGAAGAAGAGCAGTATGAAAAAGCAGCGGAGTTGAGAGATAGGATTCGTGCGCTGGAGGAAGAATCGGACCGCTAAGGAGTTGATTCCCCACACTTTGCCGAAAACCTGAACTTTCAATTCGGTGAAATATAAGAATGGCTAAGCAAATCATAGAAGATTCAGACCGGTGGTTGGAGGAAGAAGCACCTCGGTTTAATGTGGTAATCTCGAGCCGTAGTCGGCTTGCCAGAAACCTCCAGAAATACCGTTTCGCTCCTTATGCCTCGAAAGAGGAGTTGCAGGCGGTTGCCCTTGCTATCGAAGAGGCAATTAAAAAAATTCATGCAAATAATGAATTTATCCGCTTAGCGATTCCTAATTTGAAAGATATCGAACGTCTGTACTTGATGGAATGTCGTCAAATCAGCAAGGAATTCGGGGCTACCCCTGACGAACGCTATGTCTATCTGAGTAAAGACCGACGAATCTCGATAATGGTAAATGAAGAAGACCACATTCGCATGCAGTGCATTCTACCGGGATTACAAGTCAATACCACGTTCGAGATCATAAATGTGATAGATAACCAGCTGAATGAATACCTTGAATATGCCTATTCTGAGAAGTATGGTTTTCTCACCGCCTGTCCAACCAATACAGGAACAGGATTGCGTGTCTCAGTGATGATGCATCTTCCGGCTCTATCCATCCAGGAAAAAATAAAAGACATCATCGAGATGGTACAACCACTCGGGTTTGCTATACGAGGCTTTGAAGGCGAAAATTCACGATTTCACGGTGATTTTTACCAGATTTCAAATGACATAACATTGGGGAAGACAGAAGAGTCAATTGTGGAAAGTTTAATGAACGTAATCAATGATATCGTGACAAAGGAAGAAGAAGCACGAGCCAGCCTTTTTAAGGAACATCCAGAATCCATGGAAGACACCATCTGGCGATCGTTTGCGCTTCTCAAATATGCGCGCCGTATCGAGTCAAGCGAGGCGATGCAACTATTGAGCCGTATCCGTCTGGGAATTGACGGCGGACTTTTCCCTTCTCTTTCTCACCGCGAACTCAACCGACTCTTTTTAGCTATACAACCTGCTCATATTCAGATGCAAAACCTCGGCGATACCTCCGCTTCCTCACGGGATGCTAATCGTGCACATCTTCTTCGCGAAAGATTAGATGCAATTCTTTCCACTAATTAAAAGAGAATCGTTATGACGACAACTATTAGCACACGTCTGGTGCTTCGGTTTCCTATTAATCTACTGGATAAACCCGTTATCCACACTTTAACCCTTAAGTTCGATTTAATATTCAATATCCTCAAAGCACATATAATTCCGAACAAAGAGGGATTGGTAGTCGTCGAACTTACCGGTAAACCAGACCGGATACACAAGGCTCTTCAGTATCTCGAGGAAGCCAACGTAACGATAGAAAAACTTGCACAAGATATAATAAGAGACGAAGAAGAGTGTGTACATTGCGGACTCTGTGTCGCCTATTGCCCCGCAGGCGCACTTTATTATGATGAGTCTATGCATGTCAAGTACGACAACGAGAAATGTGTTGCCTGTGAGGAATGTACCCGAATATGTCCCACCCATGCCTTTAAAGTAAAATTCTAACGTTTCCTTTCGCCCTGACGGTCTCTCTGTTCCTATACAAAATCATTTTTTTTCGCACATGACCATTGCATTTCATAACTAAAAATCATTGTGTCCAGGCACTTGAAATGGAACCCCAGAACAGGGGAAACAATATACAGGTACGTTCAATAAAAAATGGCGCGCCCAGGAGGATTTGAACCCCCAACCTGCGGATCCGTAGTCCGCCGCTCTATCCAATTGAGCTATGAGCGCGCTATGTGTTCTTGCCGTAGCCGGCTATCAAACTAAATTCTATTTTGTTTTTTTAACTTTTTCAGGGTCAATAGAATTATAGGCTCCTCAATTACTTGGAACGATGACGCATAAGTTTACGACGTTTTTTTAATTTATGCTTACTGATTTTCCTGCGACGTTTTTTAACCACACTTCCCATAGGTTCGGCATACCTCCTTTCTCAACACACAAATATCATATATAGCATATCAGTTAACGGGATGGAAAGCAAGGGGAATCAATATCCAAACTTCCTCAGGACATCAACCGTGACCTGCGTGACGCGCTGTATCAGGTTTTCTTCATTGGACATTTCAAGGCTCGTAGGTTTCAATTCACACCCGCTACAGTTCTGGCATAAGGCGCTTGCCCTTTGACAAATACCCCTGCTCATAAAGATTTCCATGTTCTCTTCAACGACTTTCTGTATCGACTTCTTGCAATGTTGCATAATACCCGGAAAATCGATGGTATCGGGTTTCTGTTCAAGTGTTTCGCGGATAGCATTGGATGCGGCAACGGACATGCCGGTATAAAAATTGATTTTTGCGACACCGAGGCTGATTGCCTTGCGAAAATCTGCCGGAGACAACCCGGTACCGCCATGAAGCACCAGGGGTATCTTGAGTGTATCATTAAGCTGTGCAAGGCGCTCGAAATCAAGGTGCGGCTCACCTTTGTAAAGCCCATGTACCGTACCGACCGCCACGGCGAGACAATCAACACCGGTGCGCCTGACAAATTCACGCGCTTCATCGACGCGGGTGTAAAATTCCTCGGGCGATTGTACCGGTGCGTCGCCGTTTTCACCACCTTCTCCACCTGTTACATGCCCGAGCTCCGCTTCAACCGTTACCCCGATGGCGTGGCAAATCTTAACGATCTCCTTGGTCCGCACTATATTCTCTTCGAGAGGCAACACGGAGCCGTCGAACATGACTGAAGTAAAGCCGGCTCTGAGCGCGCGGATGATAGCCTCAAAGGAGGTTCCATGATCGAGATGAATGACTACGGGAACGCGTGCCCTGCGGGCAACCTCCCGGATCGCCGGCGTGATGTTCTCTATGTTGACATACTTGAAATGAACCTCTGCTATGGCTAAAATCACCGGAGAATAACATCGATTTGCCGCCTCGACTATGGCCTCCAGAAATTCCATGTTTATTACGTTGAATGAACCCACGCCGTAACGGTTTTGATATGCATGTTCGAGAAGGTCTTTCAGGTTTACGAGCGCCATTTCTTCTCACGTTCCTTGTATAACATATTTGTGTTCAATCTGGAATATCTCCATCATTGACTTAACCCTCTTCTGTGTCAATACTTTCCTCCTCACCGGGGGAAAGGCTTCATAGACGGACGACAATTCTAAGAAAGGCTCATTTCTCTTCAGTACGTTTTTCGTGGGCGCGTTTGATTTCTGCATCAGAAGCGCGGATATAACGAGGTTCAAGCATAAGAGGGTCGGCAACGCGATGTTGTTTGTATCCTTCGAGCGCACGACGTGCAACCTCGACAGGCGAGGGCAATATCCGGTCTTCAGGTGCGAATTCCGCCAACGACCCAATCTTCTCTTTTATCAACTCCGTGTATCTAATGGCGCCGGTTCCCGAGAAAATCGCAGGCGACTTAATGATTTTTAGAAACTCTTTGGGTTGGATTACCATGTCGTCCTTTATCCGCCTGAGATGATTTTTACGTTCAATAACTTCGAAGATTGCCGCATATATCTCTGAACGGCGCGCATCGAGCATCGGACATATCAGTTTCCCGGCTTCAAAGTAACGGTACGCAAGCGCCTCAAGCGTTGGCACCGCTACAAGGGGTATTCGTGCAGCATACGCCAGCCCCTTTGCCACGCTCATCCCGATACGAACTCCCGTAAAAGAACCCGGTCCTATAGAAACTCCTAATGCAGCGATATGCGTAATATCAATTCCAGCGTCAGCAAGAACCTTTTCCACACACGACATCAGACGTTCAGAATGTGTTTGTACCGATGTCTCTTCGGATACGGCAACGACGACCCCTTTACCGTCAATTATGGCAACGCCGCCGCTATGAGTCGCTGTCTCTATGCCCATTATGTTCATAATTGCGTTTTGAGCTCCGAAATAATTTTTCTTAGAGGGGGTGAATCGCCCTTCACGGAAAGGTAAAAGATTCTCGACGCCTCATCAACGATCCGAATCTCAATGTCGAGGAAAGGCGGCGGGATTAAATCCACGAACCTATCCGCCCATTCTACTACGGTCACACTTTCCGGTGAAACATAATCGTCAAAACCAATACTGTAGAAATCTTCAGCAATCTGCAATCTATAGAAATCCAGATGATTGAGTTTCAAACGTCCTTCGTACGTGGAGGCGATGACAAAACTGCTGCTCGTAACGATGTCAAGCACACCGAGGCTCCGTGCGATACCTTTGACCAAGCACGTCTTGCCTGCTCCGAGATCGCCACGGAGACATACTACTTCACCGCCGGAAAACATCGCCCCAAGCCCCTCTCCCAGTTTAATCGTTTCCTCTTCGCTATGTGTGGTCAATTCAATATTCATGCTGGAATATTTTATCCGTATTCAGGTCTACTTTTCCAGGAGTTGTAAACGCGGTTGAGACTGTAGATCATTGAGATACCCCTCGAGCCGTTCGCCCGTTGTCGGCAACATAGCCTCCGGCGCTATTTCCAATAACGGCTGCAACACGAAAAGTCTCGCAGTTAAATAGGGATGCGGCACCTTGAGCTCAGGGGTATCTATCACTTGCCGACCGAAAAGCAGGATGTCGATATCTATCGTTCGGGGTCCCCATTTAACGTCGCTCAGCATTCGCCCAAGATCATGCTCGATCTCTTTAAGGCGCTTCAGCAGCTCAAACGGACTCAACCCTGTTGAAATCGCAATCACGGTGTTCACAAACCAGTCCTGCTGTTCGTTACCCCATGGTTCAGAACGGTATAAACCGGCGCGCTGAATAAACTGAGTCTCTGGAAGCTCACAGATTTCTTCGATTGCGCGCTTGATCATGCTGAGTTTGTCCCCCTGATTTGAGCCAAGCCCCAGATAGACTTTCTCGCGTTCTGTCGTCGTTTCTTCTTTCATTCGATATCTTTGTCCAGAAGTTGTTGAGGAAATTGCTGCTCGAGATGTGCAATGTCCACTTCCCCCTCGCATATAATATCAGCCGGTCCGGTCATTGTAATATGTTCTATAACACCCTTCCCAGTTGTAAAAACAAGTTCGAGGGAAATTCCGCTTCGTGTGATGACCCTGACAGGTGAAGAGACCCTTTCCCTGAGAGACAGACAGATGGCGGAAGCCAGGCAGCCTGTTCCGCATGCAAGCGTCTCGTTCTCGACTCCACGTTCATAGGTTCGAATTGCAAGGGTATGGTTATCGATCACGCTCACAAAGTTTACATTGGTACCCGGCGGATCGAAACGTGGGTAATATCTTAAACTACGCCCTATTCCCTTGACATCGGCGGACTCGAGATCATCGACGAGTACAACGACGTGAGGGACTCCTACCTTGATAAAATCAAGTACGCCGCTGAATATATCAGAAGTGATTTCAATATCATGTTGGGGGAATTCGACAGGTGGAATCTCGATGATCACACTCTGTGGATTCAGCAGGGCATGGTATACGCCCGCATTTGTATCGAACGTCATATCCGCCGGTGCGACGCCGAGGTGGTGAGCAAGCCGCGCACAACAACGCGCGCCGTTTCCACAGGTCTCCGCTTCTGAGCCGTCGGCATTGAAATAGCGCATCCGGAAATCCGTCCGCGAGCCCTTCTCAGGTTTCTGGACAACGATTACACCGTCTGCACCTATGCCGAACCGCCTATGGCAAAGACGTCTTACAACTGGGGAAAAATCTCTTCCCGCTATCGAACTGTCCGGGTCGTGTATACCGATGAAATCGTTTCCTGCTCCTGTAATCTTCCAGAATTTTATCTTCATGAATACAGATTTCTCCTTGCATACCGGATATTGAACCACGTAAAGTGAGCCTTTAAACCGGCAAGGAAAAAGTATGTCACAGGATTAAGGTTCAAGTCAATTTACTCGTCCCTCGGCACTTAATTAAGAAAGAAAAGGGTATCTCGTATATGAAGGTAAAATTTACCGATCTCAAGAGATTGCACGACTCAATGAAGCGTGAGTTGGGTAATGCTATCGAGCGTGTGATGCAAAGCGGCAGGTTCATCAAGGGAGACGAACTCAAGAATTTCGAGAAGGAATTTGCCGCCTTTTGTAACGCACGATTCTGTATCGGGTGTGATTCAGGCACCGCCGCGCTTCATACCGCGCTCATGGCGCTCGAAATAGGCGCCGGCGATGAGGTCATTACGGTAAGCCACACCTTCATCGCAACTGCCGAGGCAATTACGCACGCTGGCGCTACCCCCGTTTTTGTCGATATCGATGAGGATACGTACCTGATCGACCCTCAAAAAATTGAGGAGAAGATTACGGACAAAACCAGGGCGATTATTGTCGTTCATCTTTACGGGCAACCGGTGGAAATGGACACGGTAACCGCGATAGCACGGCAACATGAACTTATGATTATTGAAGACGCTGCGCAAGCGGTTGGCGCTAAGTACAAGGGCAAAGCGGTGGGAACGCTTGGTGATGTAGGATGTTTCAGTTTTTTTCCTGCGAAAAATCTCGGTGCATGCGGTGATGCCGGCGCTCTCGTCACCAACCATCCCGCTATTGCGGAAAAAGCCGCAATGCTGGTTAATCATGGACGCAAAGAAAAATTCGTCAACGACCTTGTCGGCTATAACTATCGCATGGACGAACTTCAAGCCGCAATACTGAGAGCGAAACTTCCCCATGTCGTGTCATGGAATGAACTCCGAAGGTCTGCTGTCCTTAACTACAAGAATGCGTTCAAGGAAAAATCCGGCTTGCTCCACTTGGTACGTTTGCCGAAAGAGTATCCCGGGACCTATGGCGTGTTTCATCTGTTCGTAGTACAGGTTCCCGACCGTGATGGATTGCGCTCCTTTCTCGACGACAAAGGTGTTGAAACCGGCATACATTACCCTGTACCCGTCCACTTACAGCCCGCATTCGCTCATCTCCCCTACCCGGAAGGTTCTTTGCCCGTTACCGAGAAAATCTGCTCACATATCCTTTCTCTTCCTCTCGACCCATTTATAACACCCGAGGAGATACACTACGTGGTTGACTGCATCGCGGAATATCATAGTTAGAATAGTAAGATGTATCTTGACTTTTTTACTCCCTATAAGGTAAAATTTTAGTTCAATGTGTTCACTTAAAAGCTAAGCTGGTGTAGCTCAAAGGTAGAGCAATCGCCTTGTAAGCGATTGGTTGGGGGTTCGATTCCCTCCACCAGCTCCATGTATATACGCTTTCGTGGAGGGGTTCCCGAGTGGTCAAAGGGAACAGACTGTAAATCTGTCGCCGGACGGCTTCGGAGGTTCGAATCCTCCCCCCTCCACCATTTTTATTTCTTCGGCAGTGCCTTTCGTGCTTTTCTTTCCTTACGCATATCGCGACACTCAGGTCAAATCAGAACAGCTCTATGGTTGCCGGCGGTCGTTTACTTATATCGTACGCGACCTTCGATGCACCCGCCTCCTCGCATATCTCTTTTCCCATCCGCGACAGATACTCGAACGGTATTTCAGCGGGATATGCGGTTCGGACATCCTCGCTCTCCACAATCTTGATTCCCGCAGGATATCCACCCTTGCCGGAATCGAACACCTCATAAAGAACCCTCGGTAAACCGGATTTTGCACTTAAAGCTTCATACACTTCCATCAACTGATCGTACTCGAGCATGGGACCTGTCACCCAGAGAATGGGTGCATAAAGCTTTTTCTCCTGAGACTCGACACTGAGATCGATCCACATCGCCCCGGTTTTCATCCTGTAACACGCCGAATTATTGCCCGCAATACCCTTGAAAAAATTGCTGAGACTGGCATCCATCTCCATCTCCGAATCAAGAGCGGTCGCAAAATACTGAAAAGGACTTCTCACGCCGGTTGCTTCGTTGTACGTGAACGGCTTTCCTGTCTTCTCTTCTAAATAAGCGCATACCATTTTCTCCACAATATCTGTGGCGATTTTGCAGACATGCAGTTTCTCCTGATTGAACACGCCGCCGACACGAAGGAGTTGCGCTGGACCCGGACACGGAATCCGCATAGCAAAGTCTTCCGGCATACCGAGATGCGCAGCCACGCGACGTACATGGGGCTTGTATAACGCGCTGAACGGCTCGAGCTTTTTCATATTATACGGCAGATTAACGTTATGCTGGATTTGCCGGTTCTGGTCCGTCATCACGATGTCCGGTCGTATCGTTCCGTCGACAATCCAGTCTGACTGGATCGAAGATATGTATTTATTGGACGTCATGGTATAGAGGTTACGGAACATCTCACGTTTGAGTGTCCCGTCCACCACGTCCTCAAACCACGGAAGGACTATCTCCCTCGTATGGATAACGTGAAAATTCGGAAAATCCTTGAACATTCCCGCCGCATTCTCCCACTCCTCCTTGCCGTTCATAATCCTCCGCAATCCGTCGTCGATAAAGAACGGATACAACCGATCGCCGAGCACTTCTTTCAGAAGAAAGGCAACCGTAGTGCTGTCAACGCCGCCCGAGGCGGACAGGGCAATCTTCTCGTTCGGTCCCACCAATTGTTCTATCCACTCTATCGCGGTCTCGACATAATCTTTTACATCAAAACTCTTGAGCTCTTCCGGCATTGCATAATCAAAACGATATACTGTCAGTTCCGCCATGTTTGGTTTCTATCCTTTCTTGCAGATTCAAATAGAAATATATTTTTACATCTTAATGCAGACTCGCACAGAGTCAAGAGATAGTTGGTACTCAAACTTCATCCTCGCACTCGCACGCCTCAGCGTGCGCGCTCTCGCTTCCGTACTCGATGTCGTAGTCGGTTTTTAAAGTCAGCGAGGTCAGGTTTACTTGTGGGACTCCGTGAAAGCCAGGAGATTACGAAACACATAAAAATACTCATAAAGACGACTACGACAGCGAGTACGAGTGCGAAAGAGACTTGTTCTGGTTTCACTACATAGAGTTTTTTCTTGCATGAAGTTCGTCGCTCGATACATTGAAACGTAGGTCTGATTTCACCTTAAGCCTCAGGGTCCTTCGGTGTCTTCATTGTCTACAACATAAACCTTCTTCAAAAAATGGTGTGCGATCGTTTGAAGCTGATACAGCCGTACAGTGGTGGTCTCGGTACGATCTGAGAACTGGAACGCCGGGGTGAATTGTACGAGATGCAACGGGATATGAGATGAGACGGATGAAAGCCACACGGAAAAATCTTTTATCATTTCATCAGAATCGTTAATACCCTCAATCACAAGGTAGCTTACTTCGAGATGCGTATTATTTTGCGCCGAGATAATTGTCCGCATCACAACTTCTTTCGATCCGCCACATTCCACCCGGTAGAACTCCGCGTCCCACGATTTGACATCCACCAGGAGAACATCTATGGCTGCCAGCAGATCCTCGAGCGGTTGAGGGTTCACCATACCATTGCTTGCAACTGCGATTTTCAGATTTTCTTCCCGTGCCTGATGAGCGACGTCCATTAAGTACTCTATCGAAACAATCGGTTCATTATAGGTGAAGGCAATACCTGTGACATTCCCTTCAAGCGCTTTACCGACAAGGTCGCGAGGCGACATAACTATAGTGGAAACCCCCGCCTGTGCCGCCTGCCAGTTCACGCAGAACGGACATTTCATGTTACACCCTATCGAGCCGACAAACAAAAAGATGTCGTCCTCGAACGCCGTGGATAAAGGCAGCTGCATCGCCGATTTCTTCTCGAGATGACTTATCTTGCCATAGTTGGTAAGGACAAGCTTCGCATCGCGGTTCTTTCTCACGCCGCAAAGGCCGAACCCCGCCGGTATTATATGACACGAAAGCGGACAGAGCTCGCACTCCACATATTCGCGAGATAACGTGGCGTAATATTTACACTCGTGACTCATACGCAAAGAATTAATGAATCATAGGCAACTAATGTGAAACTGTAAACTACAATAACACCCTACAGAGAATTTTCCCTGTTTTCCTGAGAAAAGATCCCTCTCGAGAGTGTCTGAACAATAGTTCAGCCCGAGGCTTCGCCACGGTGGATGTATAATCCCAACATGCTCGTAATCGTAATAGTTCGTGTGCTCGTGCTTGCATAATGTTGTTTCCGAAATCCGTAATCCCTTATTGTGAGGGGACTTTTCGCCGCGGCGAATGGAGTCGAAGATGCGCCGTGGCGGATGGGTATCATTTCTTTATCAACGAATTCAACGAGATTGAAATCAATCTCGGTTGGTTCATAGTTAAAATAGGATTAGTAGTTAACCCAGAAGGAAGGGGTGGCAGGAGCGAGGTAGCGTATGCGGACAGCATCGGCAACGGTATAGCCATCGGCAGCGGTCGTGTTGAATAACGTAACAAAGAGAAATCCTTCGTTGAAGAAAAACGAATCATCATCGTTGACGCCGTCGACATTTATCCAGAAATCGCCCGTAGTCGAGGAAGCGGAATATTGCT
>CAZSMK010000129.1:0-33834 GCA_964608095.1 uncultured Candidatus Sumerlaeota bacterium
CCTTTCTTCCCGTTTTTTCGGGATGTGGTTTGTAAAATTACCATAAGGATACGCTCTTTCTTTTTTTAACGCCATACACAACTTTCGACAATATCTCCAATCCATACACGAATTCTCTTAAACTCCGCATCGGTTTAAGCTTGATTTTGTGCATAACGTCGCTTGAAATCAATGTTGTCTAATGTTTAATGCGTCGGGACGTTTGATGAAGGTAGCAGCGCAATGCATAAGAGTTGTGGTACAACAACCGGTGGACGCGGTGGCGAAGAATTATGCGCATCGGCTGGGAAAGGATCCCGCCTTCTCGGTCGTCATCACGGACTCGTTCCGCACCTTCCGTCGTCATCTCCGAACAGCCGGCGTCGCCATGATCAACACCACAAAGTTCGACGACCCGAAATACTCGTTCCGGCTCCTCTCGTCGCTCATAGCGGCGAGGTTATATGGCGTTCCGGTTATAAATATCTTCACCACAGACATATACGACCTGTGCGACAGGGGGATATTCAAACCCTTGCTCTTCATCATAAATTTTTTGATAACGCGTCTGAGCGCCAGGGTGCTGGTGCTGCAAAGTCGCGCTCATATTGCAAAGAGATACGGCATCCCCGAAAAGAAGGTTGGGTATATCCAGAATTATGTAGATATAGCCGCGTGGGATATTCCCCCACACGAGTTAAAGGAGGCATGGGGTGAAGAGTTGCCTGAGGTGCGAATTTTTTACCATGGCGAGTTGCTCTGGTGGCATGGTCTCGAACGCGCAGAAGCCATAATGGAAGAGTTGAGCAAGAGATGCCGTCCGCGCCTGACCGTCGCCGGCAACCTGTATCCGAGCGTTCTCAACGTCATGGGCTTGAAACTCTCGAGGCGCGAAGAAGCCATCAAGCAACACCTGAAACGTTTCCTCGCGCATGACTATGTGGACTGGAAAGGCAAGGTAACGCCGGACGTCTTGAAAACGCTGATGCAGGAATCGCATTTTCACCTGACGCAGCTTACCGCGGATTCTGTAGTCTCGGAAACAGAGATAAGAACCTGTCTTCTCGAGGCATTGGCTGCAGGTATGCCCTGCATTCATGTCCGAACACCGGCATTAGACCAGTTCCCCTTCGAGGATCTTGTAAACATCATATACGTAGAGCCGGAATCGCCGAAAGAGGCAGCTGATAAAGTATGGGCTGTCTTCACCAACCCGGAAAAGTACAAGTCGCTGAGCCTGAACGCACGAAAACTCGCCACCGAGCTATTCAATCTGGAACGCTGGTATTGCGACGAGGGGCGCTCTCTCGTGCAATCTCTTGTCAAGGTGACGCAACAATGAGTTCTCGAATCGGCAGGTACATAGATGTAATCACGCGGCCGGTCGGTGTTGCGTTCTATTTCGGGTTCTGCTTGTGTGTAGGCACCCTGCTGAAGGCGTTGGTGAAAAAGCGAACACTTGCGTCGGATGCAAACGCCCCGGCGTCCGCGGCAGACAAAGAACCGGCGCCGCCTCCACCGCCGGATCCCCCTCGGGTCAGTGTCGTAATTCCGATATACCGTTCGAGGGGCACACTCGAACGCTGCCTTGAATCCATTATGAACAGCAATTATCCTGAAAACCGCAGGGAGATAATTATCGTGGACAACAACTCGCCGGACGGTTCGCGCGAGATAGCGGAACGCTATCCGGTGAGAATAGTCGAAGAGAAGAACCAGGGGCGCGCGTATGCACGAAACCGTGGAATCGAGGCGAGTCGAGGCGAGTGGATTGCGTTTACGGACTCGGACTGCGTGGTCGAGCCCGGCTGGCTCTCTAAGTTTGCATCACGTGCAAGAGAGCATCCGGAAGTCGACATCTTCGGGGGCGAAATCTCGAGCATTGGTTTATCGGAGGAGATGCAACGTTTCTTCGAGGAAGAGTCCATACTTACCCAGAACGACGCAATCTCAGGAAAGATGGTGCTTTTTCCCTTTGTGATAACGGCAAATGCCTTTATTAGAAAGGGTGTATTCGAGCGTGTCGGGCTTTTCGATACCGCGCTTATCACGTCGGAGGATACGGAATGGGGTTGGCGCGCACACTTCCACGGCATACGCATGCAGTATTGTCCGGACGTTCGAGTCAGCCACTTCCACCCCATCTCGCCTTCCGGGTTGTTTCATCAATTCCTCGAATACGGGATTAACGAAACGCACGTCTTTCTCAAGCATAGGGAGCATATAAGCAAAGGGGAGCTTGCGCGCCGCCTCTGGATTATGCCATGGTGCTATCGAAAATTCATGACTACGGTTTTTTGTCGTTGGCCGGTTTCACTGATTCTATCAAAACGCCACTACAAACGTTCGATGATGTTTCTGGCAAAAGAGATCGGGTATCGAAGCGGCAGACTCCTTGCCAATTTCGAGAAACCTGAAACATGGAAATGGTTCAACCTATTCATAGGAGATCGTGATTGATAGGTAAAAGATGGCAATAGAAGACGACAGAAAGAAAGAGAAAGAGGAAGCAGGCGGTTCTCTGCTCGAAAAGCTGATTTCATCCCCACCACGATTGATTCTGGGTAGTTTTCTGGTCGCAATATGTATAGGATGGGTCCTTCTGATGATGCCCTTTTCGGTATCGGATAAGCCGCTTTCACCCATCGACGCCCTATTTACCATCACTTCCGGAGTATGCGTTACGGGCTTAACGGTCATATCCGTCGAGCAGGATCTGTCGTTCTGGGGACAGTTGATATTGCTAATATTCATCCAGCTCGGCGGGTTGGGTATCATGACGTTCTCCACATTTTTCCTGTTTTTACTGCGTCGAACGAA
Source organism: uncultured Candidatus Sumerlaeota bacterium (assembly GCA_964608095.1). GTDB lineage: Bacteria > Sumerlaeota > Sumerlaeia > MWCT01 > JAGHBZ01 > CAZSMK01. The sequence continues at coordinate 2,800 of CAZSMK010000129.1, forward strand.
GTTATCGTTTACAAGCCGTGAAGCGCTTCAACAAAGCTTGACCGCAGGGTGGGCTCCCAATCTTTATGCGTTGCTCTTTGCGATTTTCAAGATGACGTTGGTTATCGAGATTATCGGCGCGGCAGTGTTGTTTCTTTCCTGGCGATCAACAGGAAACCCGACTTCGCGCGTTGTCTGGGATGCCATATTTCACTCAGTCAGTTCATTCTGTAATGCCGGATTTTCCACCTTCACGGAGAATCTTTATCGCTATCGCACCAACCTTGGCGGTGTATTTTGTGTTGCTACGCTTATAGTTCTTGGGGGATTGGGATTCTTTGTGCTTCAGGAAGTGTATTTTTATTCGAGCAGGGGATTGGTGCGTAAACCAACGCGGCATCTTTCGTTGCAAACCCGAATGGTTCTCCTGACCTCCCTGGTTTTAATAGTGCTTGGCGCTGTATTTTTTCTGGTGCTGGATAGTGGGAGTTCAATGAAGCATGAACCAGCGCCGGGACTCATAGTCCATTCGCTTTTTCAGTCGATAACTGCGCGAACCGCGGGATTCAACACGCTTGAAATCTCGAAGGCGTCAAATCTCGGTTTGTTACTCTTGATTGTGCTGATGTTTATCGGCGGATCGCCCGGCTCGACAGCAGGCGGTATCAAGACAACGACTGCGGCAATAATTTTCATGACCATCGTATCGCACATAAGAAACCGGCGAGATGTAGAGATACTTCACCGGCGGGTTCCGACCCAGGGAGTCCGGCGTGCGTTCGTCATCTTTATCGTCAGCTTGCTGGTTATAACTATTTTCTTCGGGATGATCGCATTAGTCGATAAACCGCTCCTTGTCAAGGAAACCCCGCAAGACCCTGCAATGCAGATTCTGTTTGAGACCGTGTCGGCATTCGGGACAGTAGGCTTATCGACTGGGATTACGCCCTTTTTTACTGCGCCGGGAAAACTCCTCATAATAATACTGATGCTTATCGGCCGTCTCGGTCCGCTTACTATTGCCGTCGCTCTTATCGAACAGAGGGAAACCATGCTTTATCGTTATCCCAAAGAAGATGTGATGGTCGGATAAGGATTTTTTGCAGGGCTACAGCGCCAGCTCTCAAAAAGAGAGGTTATTGAAGCCTGTTAAATCAATCCCTCAATCGTATAAGCAATCAAGGAACAGGGAAGGATAACGGGTTTGTGCGTCAAGGTCTTGATCTTTTCTTTTATTGATAGGTTGTATCCCATGCAATCAAGCAGGATGAGATCGACATGATGGTCTAATATCGAGGCAGCAAGAGAATGAAGGTTCTCTCTGTCTGCATAGGGATAAAGGGTTGCGACAAGAGCCTCCCCCGCCACCTTTTTCCATTTATCCCGAGCACGTCTCTCCTGGTCTTTTAGAGGAACCAGCACAGCAAGGTTGCCCTTTCTGATAAAGGCTTTCACCACACACTCGATCAAATCACAAGGGAAAAGAAGCGGTATATCCGATTCAGGTGTGGGGAACTTTTCAGTGCACAAGAACACAATCATTGAGGGTTTGTCGCGCTTTAGTGAGTCGATACATCGTTGCACAAGGGGAACAAGTTTATCTTTCGCAACCAACGCCTCTTCACCGGAGCGAAGGCGCGTGATCAAGGGAACGTCGGTGGAATCAGGCTCGAGCGAAGCGATTTCGCTATCAGCAAGACCGTCAAGCGCGCCGCATTGTAAGACCTCAAAGTCCCGCTCGGTAAACCCCTTTATTTCGTCGATAATATCGTTGCGCGGCGTCTGACCTATCGTAACGAAACCAATCCGCAATTCATTCATTTTTTTCTCAGCTATTTAACACTAAAGTGTTAGCGCCTTACGTCAAAACTCCCCTCGAGACGTATATCCTCGGAAGAACTCCCTATCATGACTTCGAACGTTCCCGGCTCGACAATGTAGTTCATCGCGTCGTCGTAATATCCCAAATCCTTTGCCTCGAGGGTAAATTCAATGTGCATCGTCCCGCGAGGTTTCAGCCTAATCCGTTTGAATCCCTTGAGTTCCTTAAGGGGCCGGGCGATAGAAGCCAACGCGTCATGAATATAAAGTTGTACCACCTCATCGCCGGTATAGCGTCCGCGGTTCGAGACGTTGCATCGAATAGTTACCTTGCCCTTGGGAGAAATTTTACGCGGGCTTATTTTGAGATTGCCATACTCGAACCATGTATAACTCAACCCGTGTCCAAAAGGGAATCGAGGTTGTCCGGGCAAATCAACATAATCGTACCCTCTCCCTGTAGGCGCAGGATTATAGTAGAGTGGCAACTGAGCGGAGGAGCGCGGGAATGAAACGGGCAGTTTGCCGCCGGGATTATAATCGCCGAAGAGGACGTCGGCTATCGCGGTGCCGCCCTCTTCCCCGGGATACCATGCTTCTACAATTGCAGCTACCGAGTCGCCCCATCGCTCCATGGTGACGGCGCTGCCGTTTATGAGCACCACGACAACGGGGACGCCGGTTTTCGCGATTGCAAGAATCAGATCTTCCTGAACGCCGGGAAGATCGAGGTGTGCACGGTCTCGCGCCTCTCCTTCGGTCTCCGAGGAATTGCCCATACACAATAGTGCCACATCGCTTTTCCGGGCAGCCTTCACCGCGTGCTTGAATCCACGTGTAGAGGTATCGTTAATGCCGCAACCGCGTGCAAAATGCACCTTTGCCCTGCCCTCGAGTTTTGTTTGAATCCCTTTTAGAGGCGTGACAATCTCGCGTTTTGTATAATTGCCCCAGCTATACCCACCGAGCCGGATTTCATCCGCGTTAGGACCAATAACCGCGACTGCCTTAATTTTTTTGGATAAGGGAAGTGTACGTTTCTTGTTGTCAAGGAGCACCATGGCGCGTCGAGCTGCCTCGAGTGCAAGGCGCCGGTGCTTTTCGCAGTTCGAGACGTTCTCCGCCTCATCGGGGTCGGCGAAAGGATTTTCGAAAAGACCGAGCATGAATTTGACCTTGAGAAGCGCGGCGACGGCGCGGTCGAGGGCTTTTTTTGAAACCTTGCCGCGGCGCACCGCCTCGAGGAATTCTTTGCCGAAACATTCGTTGCTCGGCAACTCGATATCCAGCCCAGCCTCGATGGCTTTTATTCCCGCCTCAACGTCGGTTTCCGCAACCTTGTGGAGTTCGCGTATATGCCGGACGGAACCATAATCGGACACGACAAATCCCTGGAAATTCCATTCACCGCGCAACACATCCATCAACAGCCACTTGTTGCAGGTGCAGGGCGTTCCGTTCAATGAGTTATACGCGGACATGATGGAGAGCGCGCCGGCTTCCTCGACGCATGCCTTGAACGCAGGAAAATAGACCTGGCGCAGGATTTGTTCTGAAAAGAAAATCGCATTACTATCGCGTCCGCCGTCACCCACAAAGTTAGCTACGTAATGTTTGGGAGTGGTGGCAACCTTCCAGCTTTGCACACCCCGTACAAAGGCAACGCCCATCCTCGCCGTCAGGTAAGGGTCCTCGCCATACGTTTCCTCGGTTCTCCCGCAACGTGTATCACGGGCGATATTAATGGTAGGGCTCAGAAGCTGTGAAACTCCCCGCGACCGTGCCTCCTTTCCAATTGCTGACGCCACTTCTTCCATTAACGAGGGTTCCCAGCTGCTTGCCATCGCAATAGACTGGGGAAAGCTTGTAGCGCCGTTGCAATGTAATCCATGAAGCCCCTCATCGTGAATAATAACGGGGATTCCCAATCGCGTCTTTTCAATATATGCCTTCTGGATTTCATTGGCTTTTTCAGCGGCTACGCGGGGTGGCAAATCACGCAGTATTATGCACAGTTGTCCCCAATGTGTCTTCCGAAGCAAATCCGATGCCTTGATCGATTTATTGAACTCGATCCTTTCCTGAAGGCTCATTTTTGTGTATGTTTCCCAATCAATAAAGGTATTAAAACAAAAACAGGCGGAGAGTTGATCGACCTTTTCTTTGATCGTCATCCGGGAAAGCAAGTCCTTCACCCGTTTTTGAATGGGTAGAGCAGGATTGCGGTAATCTTTTTTAATTCCAGTTTCCGGTTTCCTTCTCACATGTTTCATAAGCATAACCCTTTCTGATTCTGAAAATTTAACAGTGCGGCTGTATCCACCCTGCGAATCTCATACATGAAATTACTACATTGCTTATACGGAATAATACTTTACAATATTTCTTCCAATCATGGCTTCCAGTTGTTGGAGGAGTTCGAAATCCTTAGAGCCGGCGCCGAGAATGAGGTTTTTTGCAGGAGCCGTAATAAGTATAACCTCTTTATTCTCGCGCAGGTCGGCGCTCATGATCGGTTGTGATGTAGCCACGCCGAAAGTCATGATCAAATCGGGAAAGGTAGCGATCCGACCGGCTTTAGAGTCCAGCGTTAGATATTCATTGCAAAAGGTAAGTTCAAGTGTGCGTGGAGAGGCATCGATTATGCACGAGCCGATATCGAACCCGCCAACGTTGCGAATCTGGAGATCTTTTACCCGCCCTTTAACCAGAACCGAGCCACCGAGGCGTTGAAGGACCTTTTGTACACGTTCAACCGGGGGCGAGTCCGGTTCAGACATAAGAATAGCGCCGATTTCCATAGCCATGATGATGGCTCCGGGTGCACCGTTCTTTTTTACAAAAGAGACGGGCGCAGGATGGCGCGCAACCGCCACCATTCCTTCAACAACCACGGAACATGCCCTGACCATCTGGGAGGTCTTTTTCATGGTTCCCTGGAAAAATGCCTCGAGCCTGTTATCTCGTGAACGAGCGCCACCTACCGCGGTCTGCATTGAGACATAATCCTTATTGCGATGCAATCCCATCGAGCCCATAAGACCTGTCGGGTGTGCACGCCCGTTACCCGGGGCATCGACTAATGGAATCTTTAATTTTGCGGATTGAATCCAGCCGTTAACCACCGGAATCGGTCCCACCTCGTTGGAAATCAAGCCATGGATATGAAACCCTGTTTTTTCGATGAAGAGCTCGACTGCCCGGACGTAATCATCGGCTGTTAAGGTTTCGCTCCCGACCGATGGCGCTCCTACCAAAGAGACCGTAAGGAGGATAGCATCGTCGGGGAAGGCCGTAATGGGAAAGATTCTGGAGAACCCGAGGTCAAGAGCCTCGCGTCCTAATTTAATGCCCGCGTCTATCCAGCCGCCGCCTCCACCACCAAGTACCGCCCCGCCTATAACGGCAGCCTCGACCATCTGATCTGTTATATTTAACGTTTTAACCATTTGAGAACCTGCTCATTTCTCGATTTAGAGGTGATGCGTTTCACCGCCATATCTTTAAGTGATAATTGATGTATACAAAAAATGCCTACCGGTTGTAAATTCTTTTTGCTCCCTGTGATGGTGAGCGAGATACCCAATTCATTAAAAGTTCGTGAAATCTATAATCAATTTGTCTATACTTTCTATCGTTACTATTTGAGATAACAATCATATTGACATGTTCGAGAATGGTTATTTTGAACCTGAAAAAGGAGATAACAGAATATGCATAAAAAGTTACTCGGAATAACAGGTGTTTTTCTTGTTCTTTTTATCATTGTTAGCGCCGTTTCAGCTGCGCCAGAGGAACCGTTCACCTTTGCCCACGTAACCGACACGCATATCCTCACGCAAAGCTCGGTGGATGATTATCTATCGGTTCTGGAACGTCTCAAGGCAATGGACGATAAGATCTCGTTCATACTCAACACGGGCGACTTAACATCCTACGGGTACCCGGAGGAGTTTGTCGCTTACACGAGTGCGACAAAAGCCGTGTTCCCGGATAAAAAAATCTATGCAGCAAGCGGCAATCACGATACCCGGTGGTCAAATGCGGGAAAACAGAACTTTCGAAATCTCATCGGTCCAACAAACCAGCGATTCGACTTCAATGGCGTGCATTTCGTCATACTCGACTCCTCGATGCTGCTCGAACAATACGGGCATTTCGAGGAGAAAGATTTGAGATGGCTCGAGGAAGATCTTCAACAACAGCCGCCGGGGACACCCACTATCCTTGCCTTTCACCATCCACCTTACCTGCCCTCTCTTTTTATCGATAATGAATACGAACTCCTGAAGATTATCGAACAATATAATGTCCCCCTTATTCTTTGCGGTCATACCCACACAAAAACCCTCTACCACATAAATGGCATGCATTTTTACATCGCCGATTCCACTCTCGGGAGACGGGGCTTTAGCCTTATAGAGATAGGGCAAGAAGGCATCGATATTTACTCGGGAATATCAACGACCGACACGTTAACGCACGATGCCCATATTCTGTTAGAAAAGCCCCCTTCCCCACAGATCGATATCGAACCAATCAACGCAACGACATCGTATACTATGGTGGTAACAGCGCCGGGGATTGAAGAGGTTCTTTACGCGCTTGATGTGAAGCGGAGCTTCATCCCGCTCAAAGAAATCCGCAATGGCGTGTTTGCAGAACAGGTTCCCTATCAAGACCTCCCACCGGGAAATCACCGTATAGTGTTCAAGCTCGTATCCCCTACCTACGGGGAATGGCGTAAAACTGCAACCTTCAGCATTCCCGCTCCTGAATCAAGAATAGTGTACTCAGTGCCGTCGTTGGGAGCCATCCAGTCATCGCCGATTGAGTCCGGAGAAAATATCGTGTACGGTTCAAACGACGGAAATGTTTATTGCGTAAATAAGGCGGAGGGAAAGGTACGGTGGACATTCAAAACCGGCGCAGAGGTTGTCGCCGTCCCGGCTATTGTAGAAGAGACTGTCTATATCGGTTCTCTCGACGGTAATTTCTATGCAATTTCATTACAAGAGGGCAATGAGCTATGGCGTTATGTCGTCGGTTCTCCTGTTCTGGCGAGCGCCCTTGTCACGCGCGACAAAATCTTTTTCGGGGCAGGAGATTACAAGATGCGATGCCTCGAACGTAAAACAGGCACATTGACATGGGAGTTTCCCACCGGACGCCTTATAAAGATGCGACCTGCGTCAGCCGAGGGCAAAGTCTTTTTCGGGTCGTGGGACGGCTTTTTCTATTGTCTTGATGATGAAGATGGTTCTCTTGTATGGAAAAAACAGATATCCAAGACCTCTCTTTATGCCCCAGCAACGAGTAATCCTGTTATCACATCCGATAAAATAATTTTCGTGTCACACAACTACATCACGCACTGTCTGGATACAGAAACCGGTAAAGAACTGTGGAACTATCCGAATACGGATACCACCCGTCCGAGCTATAGCAGCCCCGCTTTATACAACGATGCGGTATTTCTCGGAAGTATAACGGGACATCTCGATTCATTTGCGGTGGAAGACGGCACACTGAGATTCGCGACCTTATTACAGTCTCTCGGTTCCCGGGACCTGATCTTCGATTCTTCTCCCGCCGTCTTTGCGGGAACTGCTTTTGTAGGAAGTGTGGGAGGGAATCTGTACGGGGTAGATTGCGAGACCGGAAAGATGACGTGGCAATTTTCACTTCAGGACGGAGCCATTTTCTCTTCGCCCACGGTTCATGACGGAATTCTTTACGTCGGAACCAATGGGGGAAGCCTCTACGCCATAGATACCGGACTTTCTCACGAGGTAAAATCAGCCATTCGATTTACATGGAATTTTTACTATAAATGATCTGATAATAAGGAATAAAATGAACGCACAACTCTTTACCAGATGGATATTTACAATACTCGTTACGTGTATAGTGTTCCTTTTATGCGTTGTTCATGGGAACACCGACAATCCAACCACGGATACAGAGATCGGGTTCGAGGATATATTCGGCGCCCCACTCAAAGTAGATGACATTCTGGGTACGCCGCGTGCGGTGGAGACGTCCGAACAGGAAGATACCGAGGTAACCATTGAGGTCCCCGGCAAAGATGAGGAGGTAGGTGAATATATCCTCGAGGTGAAACCTGCACCGTCTCGCAATCAAGTTATCGAAACAGCGTGGGATGCTATATTGGATAGGATCAGGAAAGGAGAATTAAAGGAAGCGCGTCGCCTTTTAAGTGAATTCAGCGCCACCCATCAGGAAGAAGCGGACGCCGCGTATGCGATGTATTTATCCGCAATGTTAGAGCCTACCCCTGAAAAAAAGATGGAGACGTTATTCCGGCTTATCAAGCGTTATCCTAAATCCCCGTGGGGAGATAATGCGCGGTACAGTATGGGCGAACTCTTATATGCCCGCCGCGAGTACACGCGTGCGCTCGATTATCTTGTTGAATACACGACAAAAAATCCCTACGGCGAACATGCAATGGACGCAAGAATCAGAATAGGACAATGTCTTTTACATCAGAAAGAATACGACAAAGCGGTGGCATTACTCAAAGGCATGGTTTTGTACATGGAATCGGCTCAGCAAAGTCCGGAATGTTACGAAGCCCTGAGTCAATGTTATATAGAAACACACCGTTATGCGGATGCCGCTCGAATTCTCGACCTTATCATTAAAAAATTCCCCGATTATGCCTACATTCCACGAATTTATATGAATCTGGCGCTGGTGGCGGAAATGATCGGCGATACCAACGCAGCCCTTCAATTGTATGAAAAAATACTGACCACTTACCCTGAAAGCCTTCAATACGACCTTGCCCTTGAACGGATGCAGGATTTACGAAGACCGCTTTTCTCGCTCGAAGAGGATGTGGCAACAACATCGCCCTCTCAACTCAGTACAGCCCCCTGATGCCTCCGTAAAAAATCTTACCCGGAAAAGTAGATATTAATCCGGTTCTCTTCAATGGCACGGCTGATCTTCGCCTTTATCCAATCACGCAGTATTCGGCGTGTTGGTGGGTTGAGTATTAAAAACCCGGTGAGATCGGTCAGGATACCCGGAGTAATCAAGAATGCCCCGGCTATAAAGATCATAACGCCTTCGATAAGTTCGTCGGCGGGCATAATACCTTGCTGAAGATTCAGGGACAGCCGCCGTAAAACGGCTAATCCCTCGTATTTGGCAAGAATACCGCCAATCACCCCGGTTGCTATAACGAGAAGAATAGTCGCGCTGAGCGAGGTCCATTCGGCGAACTTGATCAGAAGCGCAAGTTCAATCAATGGAACCACCGTAAATAAGAGGATGAGTCTAAGAATCATGATAGAAAAAGTTAGATGATGCGAAAATAATCAACCAGCACACACCTTCGCATTCGCGTAAAATGGCGCGGCGCTGTTAAACCTTCACCCGTGGGACTTGCAATGGAGAAGCTGGTATAGCCTTCACCTCCCACGCCAAGACCGGCAAAGGATGGTCCGTTCTTTACAAAAATTGTCGTATTAATAAGGCGTGCCATTTTGCTCATGTTGGCAACGTTTCGAGAATGCATAATAGCCGTATGCCCATAGCCATGTTCAGCCTTGATGGCGAGCTCGATCGCCTCATCTACGTCCTTGCAGCGTACAATCGGCAGGATCGGTCCGAGCTGCTCCTCCTGAACAAAGATATTGTCGAACACCGTCTCTGCGATAAGAATCCGCGTGTAGGGGTCGATTTCAAGTCCGATTGCTGCCGCTATCACTGAGGCATCTCTCCCCACCAGATTTCGGTTGAGAACCGGCGGTGCATCGGGGGAAGCGCCTTCCGGGTGTACGAAATATTTTTTTTCAAGTTGGTCCAGTTGATATTGAGTTAGTTCATAGCTCCCGTTATCGAGAAGATGGCGCTTGAGCTCATCAGCCACACTTTCCACCACAAAGACCTCTTTTTCGCCGATACAGACGATGTTATTGTCGAATGCACAGCCGGCAACGATATCGCGTGCTGCCCGGGGTATGTCGGCGGTTTCATCGACCACTACCGGTGGATTTCCCGGTCCTGCCGCGATGGCTTTTTTCGACGATGACATAGCCGCTTTCACCACGCCGGGTCCCCCGGTTACAAGTAAAAGCTGTATCCCGGGATGAGTGAAAAGCATCTGTGCGGTTTGAATGGTGGGTTCTTCGACGGTGACGATGAGGGTCGACGGTCCCCCTGCGCTAATTATGGCTTCATTGAACAAATCAACGGCATAGGTAAAGACTTTTTTGCTCTGGGGGTGGGGATTGAAGACCACTGAATTGCCCGCGGCTATAATACAAAGTGCATTGTTCATCATCGTAGGAATAGGATGCGTGGAAGGTGTAATTGCTCCGATAACACCGTAGGGTGCCATTTCCACAATGGACAATCCATGATCGCCTGACCAAGCAGTGGGTGTAATATCTTCGATACCCGGCGTCTTTTCCGCAACCAGTTTGAATTTCGCAGCCTTATCTTCGACTCTTCCCATATGAGTCTCTTCAACGGTACGGCGTGAAAAATCTTCCGCGTATTGGACGCCGACTTTTCTAATGGCATCGAGAATCGCCTTGCGGGTCTCGAGTGAAAGAGAAAGCAGGTGACGTTGAGAATCTTGCGCGGCGTCAACCGCCTCGTCTACGGTTGTGAACACGCCACGCTTCCCGGTCGGTCCCTTGTAGACAACGGTGGGTTTTTCCTTATTCGCCTTTGGCTGTGGTTCCGTTCGGCGTGACAAAACTTGACCTACAATGTCCTGAATAAGTGATCTCAACTGCGCATCATCTACGGGTGCCATTTGGTCTCCTCCTCTTCATCAAGGTGAGGATTCTATCCTTTATTCATGAAAGACTTGCTTTTTCAGCTAAATTTGAGTTATACACAACAGAATTTATTGACAGTATGCAAGACAATTGCGCTGGTTGCAAGACAAAAGGAGACCATGAATTCCGCTGTACCCATAATGCATAATTCTCCTGATCAGGGGACCTTCGCATTTTTTGACATTCACGAAAAGAGGTAAATCGCATGAAACGTTTTAGTCATCCCTTTTCATACCCTATTCTTTACGCCGTTTTGTTCCTCTTTATGACTGTAACTGGTCACGCCAATGCTGCTAATGACGAGCAGATTGAACTGAGCAAATGGCTCGATTCATACACGGTATCTCATATTTCCTCATCTCGTAACGAAATAGTCCTGGAATTCGTAAACGATGAGACGCTCGCTCCGGAACTTACCCGACATCAGGTGCAGAAAGGATTCTTTCTCGTAGTGCCGTCGGAAACATCGACGCTAACGGAAATCCTCGATTATGAATATGACGTGTACCGGGGAGAAGCGTACTCTACAACAATAAGTCCCGATAAAACGGAAGGAATCCCGTTGCCATCCGCAGCTCAATTGATAATTGTGGATATGACAGATCGGTTTCGCGACTTTTATGTCGCATATTTAAAAGTATCGGCGATGATATTCACCGACCAGGGCGAGCAGGGCAGAGCCATGTTAGTGCTGAGAAAAGTACGTGTACGCCTGTCGTTCGAGATTCCTCCTGATGCAGAGGTGGATATTACCTCGGTTGATCCTTTCGGCATCTCTCTCCTGAAGCACATCGTTGTCAATCCCGGAGATGTCGAGCGGTTCGCTCTACCACCCCTGAATGTTGCGGCTGAATATGATGCTTATGTCGAGTTTGCCGACCGGATAAACCAAAAACGCGCTAACGCTCCAGTTGTTAAATGCATCGTATACGATAAAGGAATACAGGCTATTACGTATCAAGAACTTGAGGGAGCGGAAATAGACGTCAAGGAGCTTCCCCTGAACCGGATAAAGCTTTTTTACGGCAATGAAGAAGTGCCCCTTCATGTGGTTCGCGGCGAGAGCAAGTTTCAGTTCTTCTCGCCGGGGGATACGATGTTTTTCTATGCTCCCGATCCTCTCGAGTCACAACATGACTATGACGTCTATTGGTTAACGGTTGACGATGCCGGCTCTACTTCCCCGGCGCGAATGCGGTATGTCAGTTTACCGACCGAGCCGGGCGCCTCAGTATATACGACGGGTTCATTCCAGAAAAGGATATATCCACCACAGCGTTATACCCACGCAAGCTCGTATCCCAATGTATTCAGCCATTGGTACTGGGGAGAGATTCCCATGGGGCAGTTTCGGGATTTTTCCACCTATCTTGCCGGTATCAATACGGAAACAGACGGATGCGACTTTAAAGCCCTTATCGGCACCACAGAAAGAAATAAAAGCCAGACGTACAACATCTACATTAACGACCGATTTCAGGACGAGATCAAATGGACAGGTTGGAGAACCTACGAATATTCAAAAAAGATTCCCATGTGCGAGCTGAAAGAAGGGGAAAATACGGTCAGCATAGAAGTTCCGGAACAATCTGAAAGGGGAAATTATTCCACCGAGCTCTTGTTTTACGGCTTCGAGGTCGATTACAAGGGATTCCTTGGCACGGATGAAGACAGGATGACGTTCAGGCTACAACCATCCACATCAAAAGAGGTTGGGCGTGTAGAATTTAATTTGGCTCGTCAGGAAGAGAATGCTTTCGTCTTTAACATCAGCAATCCACGTAAACCGTACGTGGTCAAGTCATATCCAGGGGCAGATGCCCGGTATTATTACGATTCGCTTTCCGGAACGGAGACCTACTGGATAACGAACCACCGCGGTGCGTTCCTGCCCCGACTGGTGCCCGTTGAAAAGGACCTTACCTTACTCAACGCAGATCTGGGCGCCGACTACCTCGTTATTTCGCACCCTTCGTTCCTGAACCAGCTTACACCGCTGACAGAAAGCCGCATCAACAATGGTCTGAGGGTACACGTAACCGACATAGATGAGGTATACGACTGCTTCAGTTTCGGATGTAAGGAAAGTTACGCGATCCAGCGATTCGTCAAATATGTATATTCACGCTGGGAAAGTCCGTACCTGCGTTATGTGTTACTCGTGGGAGACGCAAGCGATGTGCTGGGTGATCCCGCACGTTTTCCAGCCGAAGCACAGCCTGACTTGATCCCCGTCTATGATCATGAAAAACCGACGACGTTTGTTCGTGCGGACAACAAGTATGGAATTGTGACCGAGGGTATATTGACGGACGTGGCGATCGGGCGATTTCCCGCGCAGACACCCGATGACCTGACCACGCTTATTGAAAAGACGCTCGAGTACGAGCGGGATATGGACCGGTACAGTCTCTGGCGACGTCGAATCATGTTCGTGGCGGATGACGAGGCTGAATTTCCCGAAATTTGCGATTTTTTAATCAAGACCCGGATACCCTCCGACCTTCTGCCGGTTCGTGTCTATCAACATGAATTCCCTTACAAAAACTTTTATCGCGTTCATCGCCGCAAACAATCACCGCAGGCTACGCAACAATTGATTGATGAGATAAATCGGGGCGTCCTGCTTTATTTCTATTACGGACACGGCGGACCGAATATCTGGACCGCTGAACGCCTGTTCCATGTCTTTGAGGACCTCGAGCATTTCGAAAACAAACAGCGATTATCGTTCCTCGCTTCATCAAGTTGCGATACGGCGTGGCTGGATTATCCCATTGGACAGGTGACCTCTTCAATGGGCGAGTTGCTGGTGAAGACGCCGGATAAGGGGTGTGTCGGCGTATTTGCGCCCACCACCGGCGCAACTCCCACTGACCACAAGTTCTTAATGAAACGCTTTATGGACGGACTGTTCGAGGGTGGGTTGAGGGATTTCGGCGAGTTATTCCTCGCGTCTAAAATTATGTTCGGGCTTGAACGTCGTAACTCTTCTGTGCTGGACCAATTTATCCTGCTGGGCGATCCCTCGCTCGACTTTTCCTTTCAGGTCCCCGAGATGAATGAGCTGCGCATCTCCTCCACTATTATCAACGCTGAAACCGGTGGGACGATAAAAGTGCTCGGTGTATTGCCAAGAGCCGATTGGGGATGGACCGAAGTATATCTTATCGACGAGGATTCCCTCGAGGTAACCGCTGTCGAGCGCTATCTGCCGATTACGGCGGGCGTGTTCAACGGTGAGATCACCTTACCCTCGACTTCTGCCGGTAAAAAAAACCTCCTGTTTTACTCTTATAACGATTATACTAAGAGGGGATATACAAAAACAATCGATATAGATATGGTCGAACCGAACCTCGACCTGACGCTCGAGTACGATAAAAGCCCTACGTTCCCAAAGGTGGGTGAAGAATTTACCCTGAAGGTGTTGGTGCGTAATACAACAGAGCTACCTTTAGATAAGGTGGATGTAAAGGTTGCCTACGGTCATGGAAACGAGTCGATTCTCGATAAAAAAATCGATCTGCCGCCCAGGGGCGAGTGGGCGTCCGAAATACGGCTACAGGGCGTCAATCCCGACGTCACGCGTGTGTCTGCCAATGCTTCTCTCTTCGCTCAGGAGAAAGCATATCTCGAGGTTGAGCGCATTGTATTTATCCCCATCGCCTCCAAACAAGATGAGGTGACGTTTGGATTCAACGCGCTCGAGGCTGAGGTTACTCCACAACCCCTTCTCAGGGAGCAGAAACCCACCCTCGAGATTCCTATTTACAACCTCACCGACTCTATAAAGAAAAACGTTGTGTGCGAGATTCGACCGCTCGATTCAGATGAGGTACTCGCTCGATTCCTTATTGATTCCATCCCCGCCTATTCTTCACGGAAGGTAACGTTCGAATTGGACACGACTTATTCCCCGGGCAACCAACCGCTTAATCTCGCTGTCTTTCAAACAGAAAATAAAGATGCTCCGGGAGACTTGCCCGAAGATGCAATAGCAAAAACCCTTCTTCTCGAGGTAAAAGACTTCGCAGACATTGCAGTTGTCAATGAGTCGCTCGAGGTTCGAAGTAGCCATTTCTATAACGGTGAGACCGCTTACCTCGACGCAACAATCATAAATCTTGGCGAGATCGATGTCAGTAATATCGAGGTCGCCGCTTACCATAATACGCCGTTGCTCGGTAGCAATCTCATTATGCCCTTTTTCAGTTCACCGGGGATTAAGACCATCCCCTTGTTAAAACCTGGCGAAAAGACGGATATTACTTTTAGATGGGACCGGTTTGGACGGAGTGGTGTTTTCCCACTCTATGTCGTGGTAAATCCAAATAAAAAATTTACTGAATCGAATTATAGAAACAATATATCAGGAACAGAGATTACGTTTATTTCTGAAGGAAACCTGTCGATAATGCCGGAGGATATTAAACTCTCGCAATCCTATGCTCGGCGCGGCGATAAGGTCGACGTTTCCCTTACTATCCACAACGACAGCGACCGGGAATTCCACGACGTGATGGTCGCTTTGGAACAAAAGGCAATGAATAAGGGCTCGATTCCTGTCGGTCAACCACTCTTCATCGATCGCATGCCACCGAGAAGCAATGTAACAAAAACCGTTACCTGGGAAGTCGGCGAACTGTACGACCAGATTAAGGTTATGTTAAACCCCCGGGAAACGCTGAACGAAGACAACTACGACGATAACATCGCCACTGCACGTATTAATTATATAGTCCCCATCTTCGATCTCGAGAAACCTTCCGACGGCGATACGGACAATTCCGTCTATCCTTTCCATCAGGAGCTCTTCGTGGGGTCTAATGAGGCGACCATTATTCAGCCGGGTTATACTATTTCCCCGAGTAAATTCTTCCACGCTCCCGAGATAAGGGTGCCTCTCGAAATGAAATATATCATGAACCAGGATGTCGTCGAGACCGGAAAAGAAGAGGAAGAAAAGTTTCGCGATGGACGCTGGTTTTTGCATCCTGAACGGGACGGCTGGCTCGAATCCTCTCCATGGGAAGACGTTCCGCCCGTCAACATCACTATTCCCGTCCCCGATACGTCCACTAATTTTTACGACCTGTATATCGTGGTTCAAACGAATGAAGACTACCGCGGGTATCCCGGGACGAAGATCAAGATGAAACTCGAAAACGAAACGTCATTCAAGGTGCGCGATTATTCATTGGAGCCTAAACCCTGGTACACCCAGTCTTATTATCTTGGACGCTATCATGTATACGACAGCTTCCTGGACCTGACGATTGACGATGTCAAGGGTTCCTACTGGGCCGTTATCAACCGTATCGATTTCGTTCCCTTGAAAGGTGTGTATACCTCGCCCGTTATTGATCTTTCGAAGGCATGGAAGACCTGCAAAGACCTTAAACTCGGCTTCGACCTGCGCCTGCCGGATGAATACACCACTGTTGACATCCTTTATAGAATCAGTGCAAAAGAAGACATCAACGAATGGAGTGAATGGCAGCCCGTCAATCTAACGGGAGACCACACATCTCAGAGCATTGTGCCGGAAGGAAGATACTTACAGTGGAAGGCGACCTTATTCAGCAGCGATACAAATTCGCCTCAAATCAAGCGCGCATGGCTGCATATTCAGAAATAAAAAGCCGCGTCCTTAAAAAAAAGACCGAGGTAATCGCAGAACATTTATGGCATGTTCTCTATGGGGAATAACCTCAACACTCAGCTGTCATTTTCGGGCAGGCGCGAATCCAGTCCTTCATCCCTCGCACACGTACTCGCACTCTCACTGTACCCCTACGCGTGCGCGTCCTCGCTTGTCGCTCTAATGTAGGATAAGCCTCCCCGCTTGTCTTTCAACTCGTACTCCCACTCGCGTTCGTACACGCCCTTGGCGTTGTACGCGCTATCGTGTTTTTTTCGAAGTAAGGCCGTTCGGACCCGAACGACCCCCGGCTATGAGTTAATCTCTCCTTATCTGTCCTATCCGACTGATCAGTCCAATCAGTCCTATGCAAAAGATAAGAAGAGACGATTCGCTGAAAAAGGTTCCCATGAAGCGAAAAAAAACTGAAAAGAAGTGCACACTTTGAGGTTTGGCTGAACTTCACTTCTTTCGCTTGTTTAATACCTGGAGTATAAAGCGGGGGTTGTCGGTCGTAATTCCATCAACCCCGAGTTTCACGAGCCGGAGCGCTTCTTCAGGGTCGTTTACGGTCCAGACGTAGAGTTTGAGCCCGGCAGCCTTGACCCGCTCTACGAATGTTTCAGTTAAACTGAGGTAATGAACATTAAGCGCGTCGAGGCTATGCTCCCCCGCCATTGAAATCAGTGTCGTCTCGTACGGTAACCATTCTTTTGTTTCCTTATCCTCAACGGGACCCCGAATCCAGTGCACGGGGATATCCGGCATAATGATTTTTGCGTTCGACATGGTCTCCAATCCGAACCCGACAAGGACAATCTGTGACTTTTTTCCGCTGCTCGCGATGGTCTCGTTAAGATAGGACAAAATCTCATTTCCGCATTTGATTTCTATAAGGAGTTTTTTTCCGTGCGGAATGGTCTCAATAATTTCTTCGAGGAAAGGGATTTTTTCGCCTTTGAATTCGTCGCCTTTGAACGAGCCGGCGTCAAGCCTGCGAAGTTCCGCAGAAACGGTCTTGCGAATTTCCAGGTTCTTGCCGGTTGTTCTTCGTGTCATCTCGTCATGTATGACGACGATACGATTGTCAGCGGAGAGATGCACGTCGACTTCCACGGCGTCTGCGCCGGATTCCCAACCCTGGAGCACAGAGATAAGGGTATTTTCCGGCGCGGTGAATGCAGAGCCTCTATGACCGATAATGTCCATCGTGTGTATGAATCCTTCCTCTATGCCAGGGGTAGAAAGAAGCGAGCCGACAAGAAAAAATGATTGCGTTATATTTGTAGCCTTTTGAGTAGTTCCCCAACCGTTCGATAGAGCGAACGACCTCATCACGCTTGATTACGGCGTGATACCTGCACGGATAAGGTCGTGAATGTGTATCATGGCGAAGGGATGATCGTTATCGTCAACTACGGGCAGAACCGTGATACTGAACTGTTCCATCACATCGAGCGCTTTGACGGCGGGAACGGTCTTTTTGATAGATTTCGGAGAAGCGGTCATAACTTTTTCAACGGGTATTTCGAGATCGTATTTTCCCGCCTGAAGAATGCGGCGTAGATCACCATCGGTAAGAATGCCTACGAGTTTTCCCTCGTTATCGACTATTGACGTAGCGCCAAGCCCTTTCGAGGTCATTTCCAGAATCGCTTCCTTGAGGATACGATCCTTAGAGATAACGGGGTTTTCGTCGCCCGAGTGCATGAGGTCAAGGACTTTGATAAGGAGGCGTTTACCGAGCGTGCCGCCGGGATGAAAGATAGCGAACTGTTCGGATTTAAAATCGCGTTTTTCGAGCAGGACAATGGCAAGTGCATCGCCCATCGCCATTGCGGCGACTGTGCTTGCCGTCGGAGCGAGTCCCAGAGGGCACGCCTCTTCCTTGATACTGATATCCAGCACGATATCCGCCTGCTGTGCCAGTTCCGATTCAGTGCTCCCCGTTATGGCAATCAAAGGAATCTTGAAATGTTTGAAATAGGGTATGAGCCGTAACACTTCTTCGCTCTTGCCGCTGTAAGAGACGGCGATGATGACGTTTTCGGGAGTTATCATCCCAAGGTCGCCGTGAATTCCTTCAGAGGGATGCATATAAAAGGCGGGTGTTCCGGTACTCGCAAGTGTGCCCGCTATCTTGCGCGCAATGATGCCTGCCTTACCGACTCCTGTAGTGACCACGCGGTCCTGGCATTTATAGATGACGTCAATCGCCTTCACGAAGTTATCGTCAAGATGAGTTGTCATGTTGTGTAATGCATCTGCTTCTATTTCAAAGACGCGTCTGGCACGTTCGAGAACATCCATCACGACGACTCCTTTTTCATGCTTGTTTCAATTGCCTTGATCTGGTTAAGCAGGTCTGCGAAGTCGCTGAGAATAAGTGAATTCGCCCCATCGCTCAACGCCTTTTCCGGATGGTCATGAACCTCGAAGTAAAGTGCGTCGACACCAACCGCTACGGCAGCGCGGGCAAGAAAGGGGATGAACTCGCGCTGTCCGCCGGAAGACGAACCGGCGCCACCGGGAAGCTGGACTGAATGGGTGGCATCATAGATGACGGGGACCCCAAACCCACGCATCACAACCAGCGAGCGGAAATCCACCACAAGATTGTTATAGCCGAAAGTCGTTCCACGTTCTGTAAGAAGAATTTTTTCGTTCCCTGTGCTTCGTGCTTTTTCGACGATATGCGTCGCATCCCATGGGGCAAGGAACTGTCCCTTCTTTATATTGACGGGTTTACGGGTCGCTGCGGCGGCGACCACCAGATCGGTTTGACGACTTAAAAAAGCGGGAACCTGGAGAATATCGACAATCGCCGCTGCTTTCTCCGCCTCCCGGGTGGTGTGTACATCGGTGAGAACAGGGACACCCGTTTCCCTTTTCACTTCTCCGAGAATCTCCAGTCCTTTATCCACGCCGGGCCCGCGATATGATTTAATGGAGGTACGGTTTGCCTTGTCGTAAGAAGCCTTGAACACAAACGGTACCTGTGCCTTCTCAGCGATCTTTTTCAATTCACGGGCAATGAACAATGTGTGGTCGCGATTCTCGATCACACACAAACCCGCAATCACCGCTACAGGCTCTCCACCACCGATTGACAATCGATCGGTTATGGTTATGCGTCTTGGTGCTTGCATTTTTTTTCCCAAACAGAGAGTATTAACACTATAAATTTTGTGCTTTTTGCAAGTCAATCTTGAAAAAAGTATGTGCCTTGATGATACAGTTATTTTAAAAACGCGAACCGTAAGGGAACGTAATTCACCCTGAAAATGGACACTATACATACAGAGCCGGAGATGAGCAAGAGTTCTTCACAAATCAGGGTCTCCGTCATCATCCCCGTGTATAATGAAGAGGAAAACCTGGAGCCGCTTTATGAGTCGCTTCGGGATGTCCTGGAATCGTCAATAGACGGTGAGACTGAAATAATTTTCGTCAATGACGGTAGCCGTGACAGAAGCGGCGAGATTCTTGATCGTTTGGCAGAGAAGGATAAGGGGGTAGGCGTAATCCATTTGCGAACGAATTTCGGACAGACCGCCGCCATTGCCGCCGGCTTCGATGCGGCACAAGGCGACATCATCGTTCCCATGGATGCAGACTTGCAGAACGACCCACGCGATATCCCTCGTCTGCTCGCCAAACTCAACGAGGGGTACGAGGTCGTGAGCGGCTGGCGTAAAAACCGCAAAGACAACCGAATGGGGCGTGTGATTCCTTCCATTATAGCTAACAAGCTCATATCCTTCATAAGCGGGGTGCACCTTCATGATTATGGCTGTACCCTCAAGGCGTACAGGCGCGAAGTAATCGAGGACGTGAAACTCTACGGCGAGATGCACCGGTTTATCCCCATCTATGCGGCGTGGCAAGGTGCGCGCGTCGCCGAAATAGTGGTGAAACATAACCCGCGCAGGTTTGGAACGTCCAAGTACGGTATGGAACGCATTTTCAAGGTTATCCTCGACCTTGTCGTAATCAAGTTTCTGGGCGATTATGCGCATAAACCCATCTACATTTTCGGGGGAGTCGGAATCCTCTGTTTTGTCGGCGCTCTTATTTCCGGGCTATGGGCGTTATTCCTGAAATACGTCAAAAACATCAGCTTTGTTATGACTCCTTTACCTTTACTGTTCGTCCTTCTCCTGGTTCTTGGTTCTAATGCAATCTTGCTGGGCTTACTGGCGGAAATTTCTATACGCACGTATTACGAGTCGCAGAACAAACCCACGTACTTGATTAAGACAACACGCAATATTAAAGCCGGGACAAAAGACAGATGATGATCCCCTCCGGCGGTGGAAGCCGGATAATGTGCGGATTCGATGTCGTTTGCATCGCAAACAACGGATATACTATAGAGGAGCGCTCTCCTTGTAGAGATAACTGCCTTTTTTCTCCTGAAACGTGATAACGGACGGGGGAACTTGTGAAGAACTAACATAATCTTATCGAGACTTAGAGCAATATGTGTGGCATTTGTGGATACATAAACCTTGCACGAGGCGAGATCGCCGACCGGGATGTCCTGGATAAAATGTGCCGGAAGTTGACTCATCGTGGTCCGGACGATCAGGGACTCTATGTGGAGGAGTTTTGTGCCCTCGGTCAGCGGCGTCTCTCGATTATAGATCTCGCAGGCGGTCACCAACCCCTTTTTAACGAGACCGGCGATATCGTTATCGTATACAACGGCGAGGTCTATAATTTCAGGAACCTTCGCCCTTTGCTCGAGGAAAAGGGACACCGCTTTTCAACCAATACCGATACGGAAACCATTGTGCACGCTTTTGAAGAGTGGGGCAAAGACTGTCTCGATCGTTTCAACGGGATGTTTGCGTTTTGTATATGGGACAAGAGAAACGAGCGTCTTTTCCTTGCGCGCGACCGAATGGGGAAAAAGCCGCTCTATTATACCGTGATGAATAATACCTTTGTGTTTGCGTCCGAGCTCAAGGCGTTGTTGGTTCATCCGGAAGTCCGGCGCGAGCTCAGCCTGACATCGTTGAGCTCGTACCTTGCCTTCGAATATATCCCGGCACCGTACACGATTTTCGAGAACATCTATAAACTCGAACCGGGGCACTTCTTCGAGATCAACATGCTCCGTCCACTCGAGGAGCGAAAAAGAATCCGGACACAACAATACTGGGACATACCGTTCAAACCCGAGCAGCACCTTCAAGAAGAGATAGAGGAGGAGTTTTTAGACAAATTCCGGAACGCGGTAAAAGCGCGCCTGATCAGCGATGTTCCCCTTGGCGTGTTTTTGAGCGGGGGTATCGACTCGAGTTCCGTAGTGGCAATGATGGCGGAACTCATGCCGCCTCATAACATCAAGACGTTCTCGATCGGGTTTGAAGAGAAATCATTCGATGAAAGTTCTTACGCACGAACGGTCGCGAAGTTTTTCGGAACCGACCACCGCGAAGATATGCTCAAACCGCATGTGCTCCTCGATATTCTGCCCGAGGTCTGTGACATTATCGACGAGCCATTCGCCGATTCCTCCATTATTCCGACCTATCTCTTGAGCAAGTTTACGAGGCAACACGTAACCGTTGCGCTTGGGGGAGACGGCGGAGACGAGCTCTTCGCCGGCTACGATCCATTTAGAGCCCACTATCCGGCAAAATACCTCGATGCGTTTCCGCCTCCGATAGTCAAAATGTTTCATCGATTAAGCACGCTTTTACCCGTCTCCACGAGAAATATCAGTTTTGATTTTGCCCTCAAACAGTTTCTATCTGCGATGAATTATAAATACGGTCGGCGTCATTTTGCCTGGCTCGGGTCTTTCAAACCCGATATCCAGCATAACTTGCTTCATCCCGACGTCCTTTCCCGGATCAATCATTTCGACCCGTTCCGTATCATCGACGACCTCCTCTCACGGGTAAAACCGGGGCATGAACTCGACGGCATCATCTACCTTTATTGTAAACTCTATCTGCAGGACGATATCCTTGTTAAAGTTGACCGTGCGAGTATGGCGACGTCGCTCGAGGTGAGGGCGCCTTTTCTCGATAAAAACGTCGTCGAGTTCGTCGGAACGATTCCCAATTCATTAAAACTGCACAGGCTCACCACCAAATTTATCCTCAAGAAAATAATGGAGAAGAAAATACCGCGCGAAATTGTGTATCGTAAAAAGAAGGGATTCGGTATACCTATCGCGGATTGGTTTCGAGGTGAATTGAAACCCCTTCTCATAGAACATTTCAATCCTGAAAAAGTCAAAAGGATGGGACTTTTTAATCACGATTACATCAACCAGTTGATGCAGGAACATTTTCGGATGAAACGCGACAATCGCAAACAACTATGGACACTTTTCATTTTCAGCCAGTGGTATGACCGTTATATGAAATGAGACAAAAACCCACGAAAAGAATCCGGCTCGATGTTTTGCTTGTCGAACGGGACCTGGTAGATAGTAGAGAGCAGGGACAGCGTCTCATCATGGCGGGGAAAGTCCAGGTTGATGGGAGGCGCGTAACCAAGCCGGGGGTCTCCGTCGCTCCTGATGTTTCTTTGCAAATCAGCGAACCGGAACGGTTCGTGAGCCGCGGAGGCTACAAGCTCGAGGCCGCCCTTGACAGGTTTCAGATCGAGCCTCGCGGGAAGGTCGCCGCGGACATCGGGGCATCCACCGGCGGATTCACCGATTGTCTCCTTCAACACGGCGCCGCAAAGGTCTATGCCATCGATGTCGGCTATGGGCAATTGCATTGGCGGTTGCGACAGGATAAGCGAGTGGTGGTTATGGAAAAGGTCAACGCTCGTTACCTTGCGAAAGATTCACTCCCTGAACAAGTCGAGATTATTACCATTGACGTTTCTTTTATATCGCTCAGGTTGATTCTGCCGGGCGCCCGGCTGATTTGCACCCCTGAGGCGGATATCGTATCGTTGATAAAGCCTCAATTCGAAGCCGGCAAGGAACAGGTTCCGCGTGGTGGTGTGATAAAGGATAGCGGCGTTCACCTGCAGGTGCTGCACAAAGTGATAAAGCGGGCTGAGGACGAGGACTTTATTGTGCGCGATTTGATACCTTCGCCCCTGTTAGGCGCGGACGGCAACCGCGAATATCTGGCATGGTTCAACAAAAAATCGAACGATTCATCCGCATACGTGGATATAGATTTAGAGAAGATTGTTCGAATGGCGTTTGCCATTTCTTGATTTTCCCATCGTCGGGGCATATACTAATATTCTATTTTACTTGCAGGTGATGAAAGAGACACGAGTCTAAGTGGATACGCTTATGAAACCCCGTATCGGCATAATGGCGAATGTCGCCAAAAAGAAAGCCCTGAAATTGAGCGACCAGATAATTTCATGGCTCAATGACAAAGGAATACCATTCGCTGTTGACGAAGAAACCGGAAACAATCTCGAGCAGGGACAGAAGCTGAAACAGGTTTGCAGCCTTTCAGAGTTAAAGAAGTCAGACATTATTGTTATACTCGGCGGAGATGGATTTTTGCTGAATTGCGCGCGCCAACTCTATCCATGCACGGCTCACCTGTTACCGGTTAATCTGGGGAAGCTGGGATTCAATGCCCAGGTGAGCGCCGATGAAACCTTCGATGCACTTACCCGCGCACTCAACGGCGCTCTCACGGTGCAAAAACGCATCCTGCTCGAGGGCACTGTCACCCGGCATCTCCACCAGGTTTTCAAGTCCGTGGCGCTCAATGACATCACGCTCGCCAAGACACTCAGGTCGCGCATTATCCATATCGAGATGTATGTTGACGGGAACTTTGCAACGACCTATACGGCTGACGGCGTTATTATATCTACACCTACAGGCTCTACCGCGTATAACATGGCGATGGGAGGACCCATCGTGCATCCGGAAGTAAACGCAATCCTTGCAACACCTCTCTGTCCTCACAGCCTGAGCCAGAGAGTCCTGGTGATTCCGTCCACACACGAAATCAGGTTGCACTACCGCCGAAAAAAGGACAGAGAGGAAGCAGAAGCGATATTCGACGGACAGGAGTCGTTCGAATTGAAGCCGGATGACACCGTTGAGATTCGTAAGGCGGCGAAGACGTTGAACATACTGACCTTATCCACCGGTTCATATCTTAAATCTCTGCGAGATAAACTTCACTGGGGAGGACATATCGATTGATGCGTTTTGTATATATAGCAAGTGTCGTTCTGCTCGTTAGCCTGGCGTTCAGCACAGGATTTTCCAGCGCTGTAACTGAAGATGAGTTTACTACAGAGAAAGTTCCACGTATATCATTTCGTGAAAGTCTCGATAATTTCGGCGTCTTTATCGGCGAAGAAGAAATAAAAAGCATAAGCGATGCCGATCGTTCCGCGCCAAATCCCGACACGCTCTCTTCATATCTTTTGGGCGCTATCTATTTTGAGAAAGCGCGGATTCGGCGCGCCATGGCTGAATTCGAGAAAGCACGTATCGCCGACCCCGATTCAACCGTGCTTCTATTCGGCATCGCACGCGGGCATTTCATGATGGATGAATTTGACAAGAGTATCGAAGCATGCGATGAAATCCTCTCACTCGACCCCCACCATCTGGACGCTCTCCTCTTGAAAGCCAGGATATTGAATTTAAAGGGTGCATGGAAGGATGCGGAGAAAATTTATAAAGAGGCGCTCGAGCTCAAGCCCTATAACATCGAAGCCCTGAAGGCGATCGGGAGCATTGCGTATTCACAACAGAATGATTTCAAACGCGCACGCGAATATTACGAAAAAGTCCTCGAGGTCTCTCCAAGAGATTTGGGCGCACTCATAATTGTGGGGACAGCGGCGGCGATGCTCGATGAATTTGACGAGGCACAGGTGTATCTCGACCGCGCTATACAACAAAACTCCGAGTTCATCGGTCCTTATATCAAGCTCGCGAACATCCTCGAGTCGATGGATAAGATGGATGCGGCATTCAAAATTTACCGCCAGACACTGATCGCAAATCCATCCAACAAGCAGGCGCAATTGTATTTCTCACTTGCCGCTAATAAACTCATGGGAGCAGACAAAGCCATCGAGGCGTACAAGGAACTCGCCGATGACTTTCCTTACGATACCGAAATTCAACTCCTTTATGCCGGGAAATTGCTCGTGAACGGAAACCTCGAGGAAGCTGAACGTGTGCTCGATAAGGTGCTGGAGCTCACTCCCGGAAATCCTTATGCCCTGGTGAGAAAAGGGGAAATTGCCCTCAGACGCTCACGGTTGGATGAGGCGGAATCCCTCTTCCAGAAAGCCATTTCTCTCGAATCGTATAATACCCGGCTCTACTCGACGATCGCTCAGCTATTGATTGAGAACAAACTGTATGAATCAGCCGGCTCTTACCTCCAGAAGGCACTTCAGATCGAACCTGAACGAAGCGAAATCTTTGTGACGCTCCTCGAGAATTATTACAAGCTCAACCAGCTGGATAAGGCTGAAGAACTCACCCTGAATCTCATCGAGAAAAACCACAATAATGATGTGCTTTATTCCTTTCTCGGCACTCTGTACCGCGTGCAGGGTAAACTCAATGACGCCATCGCTGCCTTCAATAAGGCGATAAAGGAAGGCAATCCAGAACTCGATGTCTATACCAACCTGGTAAGCCTTTATCTCCAGACAGACAACCCGGATAAGGCATCGGAAACGGTCGAGCAAGCCAGGGATGTCTTTGTTGCCGAGAGGGGGAATGACTTCTATTATAATATCGCAATCGTGTACGAGCAGTGGGGATATTATGAGGAAGCCGTTGCTTTTCTCGAAGAACTTCTCGCGCTCGACGAAACATATCTGCTCGCATACGCCGAGCTGGCACATATTCATAATCTGCAAGGCGACAAGGATAAGGCATTGGATGAGTTCCGGCGGGCGAGAGAAAAACTGGGCGACGGGGCGGAAAGCGTCAACTTCTTGCTCCTCGAGGCAAGTGTATACGCGGAACAACGCAAGTATGAATCGGCAACCGAGATTCTCAAGAAGGCGCTTAAAAAAGAACCGACGAACCTGGCTGTCTATCGTGAGCTCGTTCTCACCTATTCGCTATGGGATAAGTATCAAGAGGCGCTTTCTTACATAAATCGCGCGAAGGAAAAGTTCGGAATTGAAAACTCGGAACTACTCAAATGGGAAGCGCAGGTTCACTCCGATATGCAGGATTTCAAGAAAGTCGAGGAGCTGGTGAATAGCCTTTTACAGCAGAACCCGGAGGATATCGAAGCACATTATATTCTTGCCGGAATCTATTACGAGGCGAACCAGTATGATAAATCAATCGAGATTTTTAAAAAGATACTTAAAATCGACCCCAACCATACCGACGCATTGAACAGTCTTGGATACACCCTTGCGGTAAAAGGAGAGGACCTCGATAAAGCCGAGGAATATATTCGAAGAGCGCTCAATTTCAAGCCGTATGCGGGGTACATAATAGACAGCCTGGGATGGGTTTTTTTCAAGCGAGGCGATTATGAAACCGCGCTTGAATTGATACAGACTGCGGAACACCGTTCGCTCGCGGATGCGGAGATTTTCCAGCATCTCGGCGAGATTTATCTTAAATTGGGCAATACCGACAAAGCCGAGGAATATTTACGCGAAGCACTACGGCTCGATCCTGAAAATGACGACATCCAACGCATGTTGAAAGAGGTTGAACATGATTGACCGCCAGAATATTAAAGACCGCATTTTGCACAAGGTTGACGAGCTCGCTGACGAGGCGTGGGAAACCAGTCAATTTCTTTACGACAATCCCGAACTGGGACTCGAAGAACACAAAGCCTCAGCGTACCTGGTTTCGGTACTTGAAAAACACGGCTTCAAAGTAGAGACCGGAACGGGTAATTTACCTACTGCATTCAAGGCTGTGCGCAAGGGTAAAAGTGAGTCGCCTTCCGTCTCATTTTTATCAGAATATGACGCGCTTCCCGACATCGGGCATGGATGTGGACACAATCTTATTGCCATTGTGGGAACATACGCCGGCATTGCGGTCGGCTCGGTCATCGAAGAGCTCGAGGGCAGGATTCTTGTGATAGGCACCCCCGCTGAAGAAAATGTCGGCGGTAAAATCACCATGCTGAACAACGGGGCGTTCGACGATGTGGATGTGGCAATGATGGCACATCCGAGTACGGAGACGCAGGTGCGTGCAAAGGCGCTTGCGGCGCAGGTCGTCGAGGTCGTATTCCATGGAAAAACCGCTCACGCCGCCGCCACGCCATGGCGCGGGATTAACGCTCTCGACGCACTTATCCAGACCTTTGTCGCTCTCGATCAACTCCGCCAGCAGCTCAAACCGACCACTCGTATCGCCGGTATCATCACCGAAGGAGGTAAACGGCCCAATATTATTCCCGATAAGGCGGTCGGCTTGTTCACCCTTCGCGGCGAGACGTATCCGGAACTCGAAGAACTTCTCGAAAAGTTTCATCGCGTTGCAGAAGGCGCCGCTCTTTCAACCGGCGCAACCGTTGAAATTGCATACCCGGAACCTGCGTATCTGGAGATGCGGAACGTTGAACCGCTGGCTGCCGCGTTCGAGAAGAACTGGCATGAACTCGGCGGCGCCATTTTCAAAGACCCCGGCAAGACGCCCGGCTCACTCGACATCGGCAACGTGAGCTACAAACTCCCCGCCCTTCACCCTTCGTTCGCTATTACCGACCAGCCGCTCGGTGGGCACACTCGTGAGTTCGCCGAAGCCACCCGTACTCCTATGGCGAGAGAAGAAACTCTTCGCATAATAAAAGGACTTGCCATGACTGCGATAGATATTTTAATAGATAAGAATCTTTATAAAAACATTCGTTCTGCATTTTCCGAGCTGACACGGGAGACGTAACACTCATATCATGCACATTTCTATTATAGTCCCTGCATTCAATGAAGAGGAAACTATCGAAGGAGTAGTTCGCGCCCTCAGGGAAATAAAGGGCTTCGAGAAAGAGATACTCGTAATCGACGATGGGTCGAGCGACAAAACCGCCTATCTCGCAGAACGCGCCGGTGCAGATAAAGTGATCCGCCATCGGCATAACAGGGGGTACGGCGCTTCGCTCAAGACCGGTGTTCAACATGCTCGGTACGATGTTATCCTGACCTTCGATGCCGATCTGCAACATGACCCTGCGGATGTACCAAAACTGCTCGAACACCTGGACAACGATACCGATATGGTAGCCGGCGACCGCTCCGGGTCTGAACCGTTTTCGCACAGAAGTCTCGGTAAGCGTCTCTTGCGCACGGTTGCAGAATTTTTGACTGAGGAGGACATCCCTGACATCAATTGCGGATTGCGGCTGTTTCGGAAAGAGAAATTGCTCTCGGTGCTGCCGCTCCTCCCCGATGGATTCTCGTTCTCCACCACTTCCACCCTCGCGTTTTTGAAAAATGACTATGGAACGAAATTCGTGCCGATAAATCATACGCCGCGCCGCGGCGGCGCCAGTCAACTCAATCTCGTTACCGACGGCATCAATACCCTCACCCTTATCTTCAGATTAATCACCATATTCGACCCCATGAAAGTGTTTCTTCCGGCAAGTGTCTTTCTCTTTGTCGCAGGACTTATCTATGGGCTGTTCATGATTCTGGTTACGTTCAACATTCCAGACGGTGCAGTTCTTCTCATGGTAGTGGGTATCTTGCTGTTCTTCTTTGGCTTGCTTGCGGAACAGATTTCAGAACTCCGCCGACACCTCAAAAAATAGAGCCCATCCCTTTATATACACGCATACCTGCGAATCTCTTGACCACTCGTCATCTTACTCGGTTTCAACAGGATAAACAGGATTGTTCTTCTCGATGTCGAGTGGAGCGCCCCCGAGCCGGCAATAATCGAATCCCCAGTAGTAGTTGGATGAACGAGGATCCTTATCAATGGTTTCGAAGGTCAGGGTATGTTTTCCGGCGGAAAGCTCGACGGCGCCGAAGTCCATCAGCGCAGGTCGTACCACCGGTGCATACGCATTGAAAGCGGATATAAGGGTCTGTCCGTCAAGGGAGATTTTTACACGTCCGTAGTCGGGCGCTTGTGTCATGCTCATGACCATAGGTCCCGAGGAAGCCTCGTCCAGCTCGAACGTTACATGCACAAGGCTTCCCTTTATATTCGGTTGACAGAAGACATGGTCGCCGAACGACCATTGACGATCTTCGCGCTTGAACGTGCCCATGTCCTGAACGTGTGGATTTACCGCTGGATATGTCGTTGCAATATCCCAATATTGCGGTTCGATGATTTCGTCCGGAATAGGAAGCGGGCGATACGGCGAAACCCTCTTCGAAGCGGGCGGTAGAACCCCTCGAAGAGGAACCGGCTTCTCCATATACCAGTAAGCGACGGACGAATAGTTGTTGTTCCATCCATCTTTGCGGGTGTTGTCGAATCCGTTCGCGCCGTGTTCGATTTCGACTCGCAACGAGCGCCGAAAACTTACCGGATTCTCGATATGGTACCGATAGACATTCCAGTAATTATCGGGCGGGTGTTCTTGCAATTCGCGGTACGGCATACCGAAATATTCGTTGAAAAAAGTTTCACCGTAACACCATGCGCCGCAGAAATAATCTTCCGAGCCGGTTCCCCAGAGCGACGGGATGGTCTCGCCGTCAATGGTAAAGATATCGTCGCCTTCACCCCACCAGCCCCACACCTGGGTGTGAATCGACAGGTTCACTCCGACATAATGTCCTCTGGCGCCGCCGGTATCGAGTATCAGGTATGGTTCGCCTTCGGGACATGGAAACTCCTGCCGGTACTGGGCGTGTAAATATGCGGCTTTGTACGGCATCGACTTCAATTTGCGCCAGTCGATATAAAAGTACAACGAATCCACCGGTAGCCGGCTCTGGTTGGCTATCTCGATACGACAGGATTTACGAAACGGCATAGGCCAGAAACTGTTCATCCCGCCTTTGGTGCCGATTGCCTGAACTGCGTTGTTGAAGTAGTACATCTTCCCGTGACCCAACCCGAAGAAGTCGCCTAAAGGAGTCTCTACAGAGGGGAAGTGATTTCCATCGTAATATACGCGCAAGACCAATGTTCGTAAATAATCGTCATCCTCGGTGTTAACCGTCATCCAGATATGCGTAACCTCGCCGGGACCCGTAAGAGCGGCGATAGTCATCGTCTTCTCCGGGGGGATACGCATAAAATCCCGATTACCTTCCCTGTCCTCGCTCGAGACACGTGCTGCTTTGTAGTCTTTCAGGACGGCGAGATTCGAGACGGAGCTCGAGACCGTTTGAGGGTACCCCGCTGCGTAGCCGGGTAGGAACGGCATTCTACACGCCGTGTTGAGGGACAGGGCAATTAGAATGACACCGGTGGAAAAAAGGCGGACAACGGCCGACGCCTTGATTGTACGAAACCAAAGGATAAGATAAAACATAAGAAATAGTTCTCCTCTCCACAAGATAGATGATATTTCAAAACGAAAGAAAAAATTTCGCAACCCAAAAAAACGGGATCAGTCCTTTATATTTCACTTTTCTTAGTATGCTATGAGCGAAGACACGCGTACAAAGAACAGGTCAGCGAAGCATCACCGCGCATGAGGCTTTTCAATCTTTTTCTTTAGCTATCCTTCCCGTAGCGGACGGGGAACCCAGCCCTTCCTTGTCGATTTAAAGTAGGATAAGCGTCCCCGCTTGTCCCCTACTATCATAACAATTTCCGATACTACTAACGATCTAAGGCTGACAACCGAGACGGTTGTCCTACAATACTGTAGGATAAGCGTCCTC
>CAZSMK010000130.1:0-29285 GCA_964608095.1 uncultured Candidatus Sumerlaeota bacterium
ATCGGTATCTTACAACAATAATGAGCACAACATTCAATCTTAAAACCGATTGTTTAGTCTAATTGTTTCCCGCAAAACTCCTATTTCGCGAATCTCTCGCTTATACCCATATCTCTTTTGTATCCTGGTATTAAATTGGCAAATCTGTTGACATTGCGACCGAAACTCTATATCCTTAAGATATAGTCTATTTCATAAAAGGAAGGGACGAGAAGATGAAATCGGGGATAAAAAGATTAATAATCATAACGTGTATCCTAACAGCGGGGTTACCCGGTGTTATTTCCCATGCCCAGGAGGTTACAGCCCAGGAGTCGCGTTACGTTCGCGTAGTTTATCCTAACGGCGGAGAATCGTTAACCGTAGGATCGACACATCGAATTGCATGGAATGCGTCGGTAAGTATTCGGACGGTCGTAATACAACTTGTTAATCCTGAACGCAATCTAATCTATACAATTGCGACAGGTGTTCGGAATACGGGTGGATATATGTGGAGAATATCGCCAACGGTTTATCCAGCAACAGGATATCGTATTAAGATTTATGATACTTCTTCGCTCTCGACATCAGATATGAGCGACCGAAGTTTCAGTATTTTGCCGGGACAGGGAGTAGCTGTACCTCCGCTGGTTGCACCGCAGGCGACGGAACTTCCCCCGGGAGTCACACCGGGACCGACGCCCCTGCCGGGAGAAGCGCCGCCCGGATGGAGACCGGAGACGGAATTAATCAAAGTTATGTACCCGAATACAAACTCAATACTTCTGAAGGACAGGACTTATTATATCCGATGGGAAGCGCCTAAAGATGTCGATTATGTCAATCTTTTTGTTTCATTTGATGATGGAAAGAGCTATAGCAGAATAGATGTAAAAGAACGGGCACGAAATAAAAGATATAGATGGCGCGTGCCTGATGAGGTTTATAGCTCCCCGAACTGCAGGATAAAGATAACGGATTATGAGAATCCATACATTTTAGGGACATCGCCGCGATTTACAATTAAAGAGCGTGGTGAAATATTGGGTTATCGGACACCTGCGCCGACGGTGCCGCCGCCGGCTCGAGTGAACATAACGCCTACGCCGGTTGGAGGGAGCGTTAAAACGCCGGTTCCCGGAGTACCCACACCAGCAAGTGTCGGACCGGGTGTCATCAAAAAGCGATAAACGAGAGAGCGGCGAGCGGCTATCTTTTTTTCATAGCATTTTTCTTAGACTGTGCAGTGCGTTTTGTATTGCAACGAAAAGGGCAGTGTCTATATAATTATGCCTCTTGACAATTTTCTACGTAATTCCGTATAATAATAATTTTGGTTCGTATTTTACGTAAATAAGACTCCCATGCATTAACAGGGTGAGGAGAAAAACTTGATGCATTCCCAGGAGGATTGAATGCCCACAATTAATCAGTTGATCCGAAAAGGAAGAGTTCAATTTAAAAAGAAGACAAAGACGCCGGCGCTAAAGGGATGTCCGCAAAAGCGCGGGGTGTGCACACGTGTGTATACCGTGACGCCCAAGAAGCCGAATTCTGCGTTACGGAAAGTCGCGCGAGTCCGTTTGACCAGCGGTCAGGAAGTGACCGCTTATATACCCGGAGAAGGGCATAATCTGCAAGAACATTCTATTGTGCTTGTGCGAGGTGGTCGAGTCAAAGACCTGCCGGGCATTCGTTATAAGATCGTTCGTGGTGTTCTTGACTGCCAGGGAGTGACAAATCGTAAACAGTCTCGTTCGCGATATGGAGCGAAGAAACCTAAATAACTCAGAAAAGGTTCAGGAGGAGTAAGGAGTATATGCCTCGTCGAAAAAGTAAAGCCAAAAAAAGAGAGATCGGGCAGGATTTCAGGTATGATTCAGAGGTCCTGAGCAAGTTTATTAATTGTATGATGTGGGACGGTAAGAAGTGTACTGCACAGCGTACAATATATAAGGCTCTGGATATGATAAAAGAAAAGATGCCTGATAAGGAGCCTATAGAAGTATTCGATCAAGCCATAGAAAACGTGAAGCCGGTACTCGAGATACGGTCACGTCGCGTGGGTGGGGCGAACTATCAGATTCCCATTGAAGTACGACCACAACGTCGGCTTTCACTTGCCATCCGCTGGCTGGTTGCGGCATCGCGTTCCCGAGCGGAAAAAACCATGGCTGAACGCCTCGCGAACGAATTTATGGATGCATATAATAAGACAGGGCTTGCTATTAAAAAGCGCGAAGATACACATCGTATGGCGGAAGCCAACCGTGCCTTCGCTCATTATCGTTGGTAATTTTTATATAAGACTGGTGGCATTCTTTCTGTATGAGAAAAATGTCGCCAGTTTTTTATTTGGTAAAAAACGGTAATATCGATACGGAGAATTATGGAAAAACGCCAATATAGTCTCACAAAATTACGCAATATCGGCATTATGGCGCATATTGACGCCGGAAAGACGACTACGACCGAGCGGATTCTTTTTTATACGGGTCGGACGTACAAAATAGGCGACGTTGACGAAGGAACGGCTGAGATGGATTGGATGGAGCAGGAAAAAGAAAGAGGGATAACCATCACATCGGCTGCGACACATTGCGAATGGAAAGGATATCGTATCAATATCATCGATACGCCTGGACATGTGGACTTCACGGTTGAAGTGGAACGCTCCATTCGGGTTCTTGACGGAGCTATTGCGCTGTTTTGTGCAGTTGGTGGCGTGGAACCTCAATCGGAAACCGTCTGGCGCCAGGCGGAACGCTATCGGGTTCCCCGGATCGCTTTTATCAATAAAATGGATAGAATCGGCGCGGATTTTTATGGAGCCGTCATCATGATGCGCGATCGGCTCAAAACTCAACCGCTTCCAATACAGATTCCTGTTGGTAAAGAAGATTCCTTCATCGGCGTTGTTGACCTTATCACCTTGAAAGCCTACTATTGGGATACTGAAGAGAGCGACCAGAGCAAAGGAGTCATCTTTCAAACAAAGGAAATTCCAGAGAGTCTTGAGGCGGAAGCGAATGACATGCGTGAAAAGATGTTGGAGAGTATAGCGGAATATGACGACGAGCTCATGGAATTATATCTTGAAAAAAAGCAGATACCGGCCGACCTGATCAAAAAGGTGATCAGAAAGGCTACATTGTCGTGCGAGATTACGCCTGTGTTGTGCGGTACCGCATTTCGAAATCGAGGAATACAACCTCTGCTTGACGCAGTCGTTGATTATCTTCCCTCGCCTCTGGATATGCCGCCCGTGACATGTATAAACCCGGAGACCGGAGAAGCCGAAGAACGACGTCCAAACGACAACGAGTCTTTTTCCGCACTTTGTTTCAAAGTCCAGACCGATCCCCATGTTGGACGTATTACGTATGTACGTGTTTATTCAGGTGTTCTTCAATCCGGCACGTATGTATACAACGTGACGCAGGACCTAAATGAACGGGTCAATAACATATTGCTTATGCATGCAAATCGACGGCAAATCATCAAAGAGTTACGAACGGGAGATATTGCCGCACTTGTTGGATTAAAACGTTCATCGACAGGAGATACCTTATGTACGGCGGAATGTCCTATATTACTTGAATCCATATCGTTTCCTGAACCGGTCATTTCAATCGCCATAGAACCAAGGACACGTGCGGATGAGGAGAAGTTGGGTATTTCCTTACGAAAACTCGCCGAAGAAGACCCTTCTTTTCAGGTCAAGTATGACGATGAAACCAACCAGACCATAATATCAGGAATGGGTGAGTTACATCTTGATATTATAGCAGACCGTTTACGGCGGGAGTTCAAGGTCAATGTGAATGTGGGAAAACCCCAGGTATCGTATCGTGAGACATTATCCAAAAGTGCAACAGCCGAGGGGAAGTTTATAAAACAAAGCGGTGGTAAAGGACAATATGGACATGTCTGGTTGCGAATTGAGCCGATGCCGCCGGGATTCGGGTTCGAGTTTTCCAACGAAATCAGAGGCGGCGACATACCAAAAGAATATATTCCTTCGGTAGAAAAGGGTGTCATTGAGGCGATGCAAACAGGCGTTCTTGCAGGTTATCCAATCGTTGACATCAAAGTAACCTTGTATGACGGTTCCTTTCATCCAGTGGATTCATCGGAAGTGGCGTTTAAAATCGCCGGTTCAATAGCGTTTCAGGAAGGAGCGCGCCGCTGTGAGCCGCACCTGCTTGAACCCCTTATGAGCCTCGAGGTTATTACACCGTCAACCTATCTTGGCGACGTGATTGGAAATTTACAACAACGACGTGCTCGTATCGAGAATATCTCGACTCGACATGATTTGCATATCGTCAAGTCGCTGGTACCCTTAAGAGAAATGTTCGGGTATGCAACCGATCTACGTTCCTCGACTCAGGGTAGAGCAACTTACACCATGCAGTTTTCCCATTATGAACGCGTGCCGGGTGATATTGAGGCAAAAAAAGCCTGGGCATAATCTAATCGAATTATGCACATGTTAACTTACTTTTTGTGGGAAGAGTAGGTGAGAGGTGTTTTTGAGAAGAGCCTTGCCATCCGATTTCTTATCTACAATCTGAGATTTCTCCTATCTCGAGTTTTCCTTTTCTATTATCCATTCATCCGGTAGCTGATTCAGTACGTCAAGGGATACGCTCGTTTGGACCTTTACGCAATCCGGCAGGTATTCGATATGGACATTATTGGAATGATCGGAGAGGAAGCGATGAAGTGTACGAGAATGCCTATAAGGGACTTTCAGGGTAACGAGGTGAAAAATTCCCGCCAAGAGGTCGCTTATCATTTTCTGGAGATGATCCAATCCTTCTCCCGTGGTGGCTGAGATTGCCACTGCAGGCGAATAGCGTTGTGACAAGGCGTTCAGCACCACACGATCTTCGACAAGATCGACCTTGTTGAACACGGTGATCATGGGCTTGTCCGAAATCTCGAGTTCTTTCAGGATATCGAAGGTTGCGGAGATCTCGCGTTCGGGTTTTCTGTATGCCGCATCAACCACCTGCAAGAGCAGATGTGCGTATTCAGTCTCTTCAAGGGTAGCCCGAAACGCTGCGACTAATTGCGTCGGGAGTTTCTTGATAAAGCCAACGGTATCGGACATGAGGGTTTCCATCCCATTCGGAAGTACTACTTTTCGCACTGTGGGATCAAGAGTTGCAAACAATTTATCCTCAACGGTTATGTCAGCGTGGGCAAGATGGTTCAACAGAGTCGATTTCCCTGCGTTTGTATAGCCTATAATGGCGACCATGGGCAATCCTGAAGAGAGACGACGTTTGCGTTGAGTGGTGCGATACAACCGTATACGTTCAATTTCTCTCTCGAGGTGGTGTAGCCGTTCACGGATTTTTCTTCGGTCTGTTTCCAGTTTGGATTCACCCGGGCCGCGTGTTCCTATCCCGCCTGCCAGGCGCGAGAGCGAGGTGCCATGACCGCGTAAACGGGGAAGTCTGTAAATCAACTGTGCCCATTCGACCTGGAGTTTCCCTTCTCTTGTGTGTGCACGTCGGGCGAATATATCGAGTATCAGGGTGGTTCTATCAATAATCTTACATTCAAAGAGGTCTTCGAGGTTACGCATCTGGGCGGGTGAAAGTTCACGATTGAATATCACACCGGTTACGTTGAGATTATGGATTTGGCGGCTGAACATCTCCGCCTTTCCCCGTGTAATCAGGTAGGCGGGATCGAAGCGACGAAGGTATGCTATCTCCTTATCGACAACGCTTGCCTTTGCTGTATAGACCAGCTGTTCCAATTCACGCAGCGATGTCTCTTCTTCTTCCCGATCCGATTCTTTCTCAATGATCCCGATCAAGAAGAAGGTTTCTGATGATTGATCAGTGAATGTCATTGAGCTACGATTCGATTGCGTTTCCCCTCTTTTTGGTAATCCGTTAGAAGTGAAAAATCCTATCAATCCCCTTTTCTTTTCTTTTCGTTTTCTTGAACTTGTGATATGTTGAGAGGATTAAAGGCTGCCTTCTTCTTGTTGCCTGCTGCCACAGATTGAAGAGTTCGGGAGTTTTTTGACGTCACCACCTGTGATACAGCGTGTTTGTAAAGGAGGTATTGTTTTCCCTCGCTACTTAGAATGACAGTAAAATTATCAAATCCTTTGACATGTCCCTCGAGAACCGAGCCATCAAGCATCACGATCTTCACTTCGGTACCATCTTTGCGGACCTGGTTAAGGAAACTGTCTTGCAAGTTGAGTACGGTTTTTGTCATCTTTTTTTACGCCTCCTGTCGAAGCCTCACGGTTGTAAAAGCAAGAAAAAAAATTATCATGTTTTCTGCTATCAAATAGCAAGAAAAAATTTGTACATAGTTTTTTATATAGCTTAATCTCCAAAAGTGGCAATAAAAAGTTGCCCCATTGACTTGAGAATTTGCTCATCAGCGCCCGAACTCAGATTAATCCACACGCCGTCTTTCATACCCTTAAACCAGGTAATCTGCCTTTTAGCATAGCGCCGTGTATCACGTTTAATAGAGGATTTTGTCTCTTCGAGGGACTTTTTATTATTAAGATATGCTATGATTTCTCTATATCCCAGAGCGTGCAATCCGGGGTCATCTGCGCTGTAGCCCATATCAAGAAGGCGCTTGACTTCTTCAATAAATCCCTCCTGGAACATTTTTTCAACGCGCTCATTGATTCGTTCGAAGAGTTCTCTTCTGTCACGGGTGAGCACAACGAGGCGTGCATCATAGCGGGTGCCTTGCTTCCTGCTCTCCTCTTGTAGCCTTGAGATTGGTTTACCCGTAACATAAAAGACCTCTAATACCCGTAGTATCCGTATTCTGTCTGAAGGGGCAATGCGGGAGGCGGCGTCCGGATCAATATCTTCAATCTCTCGATAGAGAGATTCTATTCCTTCTGTTTGAAGACGATCTTTCAATTTTTTTCTTACATGAATATCTTTGCTGGGTTCTTCAAATATACCCTCAATGAGCGATTTGATATACATACCGCTTCCACCCACTACAAGGGGAATACGACGTTTGCTATAGATTTCGGAGATCTTTTCATCAGCCCGTTTTATAAATTCCGCCACATTGAATTGTTCAGAGGGCTCCACGAGGTCAATAAGATGATAGCGTATATCTCCAAGCTCTTCCGGGGATGGTTTTGCTGTGCCAATGTCAAGATATTTATATACCTGAAAGGCATCTGCTGAGACAATGTCACCCTCGAAAATACGTGCGAGTTTTAGCGCCAGCTCTGTTTTGCCAACCGCCGTAGGTCCTGCTATAACAAATAGCCTTTTTCTTTTTTTGAGGTTATTCATTTTGTAAAGAGCATCTCCCCAAGAGTAAAAACAAGTATAAAACAAGAAGCGTGCGATGTCATCCCGAAAGGGAGTGCGAGTCAAGATGAGTGAAAGGCCCAGAGTAGGGCAAAGGGTGACTCCTTATGGCGCTCTTATAGATAGGTTTTCATGATGATGCGCTGTCTTTGTGCAACGCCGGATTTGAGGGCGGCTTTCACTACGGCTTTTGAGACGTCTCGTGCCACTTTTGGGTTGAGGACGCTGGGGATTATATATTCGGCTTGGAGTTCTTTATCGCTG
This sequence comes from uncultured Candidatus Sumerlaeota bacterium, assembly GCA_964608095.1. Classification (GTDB taxonomy): domain Bacteria; phylum Sumerlaeota; class Sumerlaeia; order MWCT01; family JAGHBZ01; genus CAZSMK01. The sequence continues at coordinate 7,578 of CAZSMK010000130.1, forward strand.
ACTACAGCTGCTATAGCCCGCGCTGCTGCTATTTTCATCTGCTCGTTAATCTCAACGGCGTGACAATTCAGCGCTCCACGGAATAATCCAGGAAAGCAAAGCACATTATTTACCTGATTGGGGTAGTCGCTTCGTCCGGTGGCAATGATACGCGCATATCGAGTGGCTTCTTCAGGCATAATCTCAGGGACGGGATTCGCCATTGCAAGAACGATCGGATCTTTCGCCATTTTTTTCAATGCCTTTACAGGAAACAAGCCGGGACCGGAAACGCCTATAAAGACATCGGCTCCTTCAGATGCTTTGACAATATCGCCCTTGATTTTATCTTTATTGGTATTGGCAGCCACCCATTCCTTCATGAAGTTCATGCCCTCTTTTCTGCCTTTGTAGATGATGCCATGTCGGTCTAACAAGAGGAAATTGCGGACACCGACGCGTTTGAGGATTTTCAGAATAGCCACACCGGCTGCTCCTGTACCCATGATGACTACTTTTATATCTTTCAGGTTCTTTTTAACCAGTTTCAGAGCATTTAAAAGGGCTGCGAGAACAACTACCGCGGTACCATGTTGGTCGTCATGGAAAACCGGTATATCAAGGTCTTTCTTGAGGCGTTCTTCAATGGTGAAACATCTCGGTGCAGAAATGTCTTCCAGGTTTATCCCACCGAAACCGGGGGAGATGGCTTTGACAATGTTGACGATTTCATCCACATCTTTTGTGTTCAGACAGATGGGGAAAGCCTCAACACCTCCGAATTCCTTGAATAACATCGCCTTGCCCTCCATAACGGGCATAGCGGCCTCGGGACCGATATCACCGAGACCCAGGACAGCGGTGCCATCTGTCACGATTGCTACCATGTTCTTTTTGATTGTTAGGGCATACGCGCGACGTGTATCCTCTGCGATAGCCATGCATACACGAGCGACTCCAGGTGTATACGCCATGGCGAGAGATTGTCGGGTCTTGACCGATATTTTGTTTTCCACAGTTATTTTACCCCCGAGGTGGAGTGTAAACACCCTATCGGACACATTGATCACTTCAATACCTCGTATACTTTTCACCGCTTTAACGACCTGTTTTTCGTGTTCCTGACTTTTACATTCCACGGTGATGTCGCGTGTAATTTTTTTCTGATCGACTTCAATGATATCCAGTGCACCAAGGCTTCCGCCGACAGCCGCTATCGCCTCTGCGAGCCTGGCAAATGCACCCGGCTTGTTGGGATACATCGCCCGGATAGTAATCGCATTACTTGGACTTGTCATAACTTCCATTACGGCACCCTCTCTCTCTAATCAATAGAATAAATGATGATGTATACATATTTGAACTTATACCAGAAGTGTCAATCATTATTTGTCAGTTCCTTTGTGGTGAAGGGTGATCAGTCAAAGGGAAAAACTATCAACGAGCCGGTATACTGTTGCCGAATATGTTGTTGTCCGGGAGATCGACACGATCGATAACGCCCATCACCAGTTCTCTAATCGGAGCATTGGGGATATTGAAAACCGCGGATGCAAGTCCGGGCGCAGCCCCCACAAGAACCAGATCACCCTCGCCGGCATCCACGTAGTCTATTGCTATCGTTACCCTGGCAACAGGCTTTCTGTCCAGACCCAGCTTTTGAACAAGAAGAAGGCGACGATTCTCATACGCGGAATATTTATCGGAAGAGATTATTTTTCCTACCACAACTGCAAGATACATTTCTTGTTCTCCTGAAAAACGTTACTTTAAACTCGATTGTCCCTTGTCCGGTATCTCTATAAGAATCCAATAGACGCATCGTCTTTCTCTCGATAAATGTTGAGTTAATCATAAACAGCATAGTTGCTTCAACAAGTAAAAGAAAGTTTCAAGAGGTATAAATCACGACTCTACGGGAGCGGTTTCTTCGGTTTGCTCGAGGGGGAATTCAAGAGTAACGGTAGTTCCTTTCTTGTAGATGCTTTTTATATCTATATCCCCGCTGAGAGTATGCATGATGCCGTAGCTTACGGATAAGCCGAGTCCGGTTCCCCCTTTTTCCGCTGTTTTGGTGGTGAAGAAGGGGTCGAAAATTTTATCCATATGCTCTGGTTTTATACCACAACCTGTATCTTTGATTTCGACGATGATGCGACTTTGCTCCTGGTCTTCCCCACTTGTGAGGCGGGTACTGATGGTCAGGGTTCCTTTCTTTTCCATGGCATCTTCAGCGTTACGGAGGATGTTGACCAGCACCTGGCGAATAAGGTCCGGAGAAGAGAGGGTGCGGGGAAGGTTGTCATCAAGGTTCAGGACGATTTTAATATTATGTTTTTCAAATCCCTCCTTCATGAGATGCAGAATAGTAGTTATCTGGCTGTTGATATTAACCGGGGCATATTTCTTTTCGGGTTTTCTATAAAAATCGAGAAGGCTTTTTATAATATTTGCTATCCTGTCGAGCTCCTCGTTTATTACTTTCAGCCCCTCGGTCGGTAAGGGAAACGATGGATTTTGCGATTGTGCTTTTTGAATTTGTTTTGTTATCACGAGGAGGTAATTTTTAATAATCTGAAGAGGATTGTTGATTTCATGAGCCACGTTTGCAGCCAGCTGTCCTGCTGCGGAGAATTTTTCCGCCTGTAAAAGTTTCATCTGCGCCCTTTCAAGCTCCCGTGTTCTTTCCTGAATCCTGTCTTCCAGTTCTTCAGCGAATCGGCTGATTCGGGTATATAATCTGCTATGCTCTATCGCAACTGCGAGACTTTCGCTTATTTGAAGAAGAAGCTCTTTTTCTTCCCGTTTATATGCGCTGGGTGATTTACTGGCAAGGTTAAGAGTGCCGATGATGCGGTTCTTTGACACGAGGGGGATGACAATCAATGAACGCATCCCTTCGTCGGCAAGAGATACTTCTTCTTTCGCTGTCTTATCGAGAGAAATGTCTTCTTTGATGATGATGTCACCAGTTTCTATCGCCCTTCCTATATTGGTATTATCCAGATCGATATGATTCTCTTTTGGAAGGAATGCTCTTCCTTCAGGTTCGACATAGGTAAATTCAGCCCTGTTTGTTCCAGATTCAGTGAGGCATATACTTATGCGGTCATAGGCGACCAACTTCTTGATTTCGCTCGTCATTGTCCTGAAGGTTTGCTGCAGATCGAGTTCTGTGTTGATGGCGCGAGTTATATCATTTATGAGCGTAATCTGGGTAGCCTTTCGATCCCGTTCGTGTATCTTGTCGGCGAGCTCTTTATACATTTTCCGCAACCGTTCGGTCATAACGTTAAAGTTTTTGGCGAGAACCCCTATTTCATCATTACTTGTTACTTCAAACTTTCCAGTGAGATCCCCCGCGGTAATGCGCTGTACGCTTCGGTTCAAATGTTTTAAGGGTAGAATGGTGCGTCTCGAGATGACCAGTCCGACAATACAAAAGAGCGCCACCAAGCCAAAGCTGATTAAAGACGTTTGCCAGAATGTTAATTTCGCATAGATTTGAAAGTCGGTAATATCAATGCCTTTCATTATGTACCAGCAGTGCAGGAATGAATGAGAAAGATGCCTGCCTGCCATAGATTTAAGTGCTGCATAACCCACAATTCTTTTACTTCCCCTTGAACTACTCTCGAACCAGCCACTCATTTCAGGATTGCGTGGTAAACTATAGATTATGTCTTCGACGGTAAATTTTCCACTTTGGAAGGTATAAAGTAATCTACCCGCATCGGAATATAGAAGAACATCGGATGTTTCACTCTCAGCAATGAGAGTCTTTGCGGGTCTCATAATGTTCGCGGGATCAAAAGCAAGGCCGACAATTACCAGAGCCTTAGCATTCGCGGTAGGTGAAGGATAGTAAGGGGTTATCATAAAGGAGTAAAATAAGGGTGTTCCCGACCCATCGTCTTCCTCTAAGGTTTGTATTCCCTTAATAAGAACATCGATGATGATAACTTCTCCCTTCTCCATAGAATCGATGGTATCCCAATAAAAGGGACTGATAAATACATCACCTGTATTAGCGCCTACGGCTAATAGTTGTTCTCCCCCCCGCTCAAAGATAAAGAGGGTATCTTCGGATGAGATATTCGTCTTTAACATTTCTTCGAGACGATTGGCGACATTGTCCTCATCGAGAAGCGGTTCGCCAAACATTAGATTCATCGACTTTTGAAATTCCGGCATGCTTATAAATTCGAGTAAGGTAGTGATTTTTACATTGAGCAGCCGATCGATGTCGTTGGCGACTGGCAGGACTTCATCTTCAAGATACTTACCGATTGTGGAATCCATGGCAACCTGGATTTGGAGATTGGTCAACAATATACCGACTGCCGCCGGGACTATGCTCACAAAGAGTATGAGCAGAAAAAGTTTTCGGTAGATGGTTTTTGTTAAAAACTTAAACATTTGACTCGATGGATCAAGCCGATTCTTCAACTTATCCTGTATCTTTTGATAGTTATTGATTATATTAACAGCCAATGTTTATTGTAGTCATCAATTTTTTTAACGTAATCGGGAAAGGCGCTCGATGAAGAGCGATTGTGATGAACATAACAATCTTCGCTTCACAAAAGAGCATGAGCGTCGAGAAAAGATGTTTCTTGGCGTTTTTATTCTTATTTATATAGTCCTCTTTCTTCCCGCATTTTTGACCGATCGGATTCCGAACTTTATGGATATAGTTGCGGTATTTTATCCCGTAAAAGCCCTGGCAGCGGATTTATGGCGCCACCTGCAATTACCCCTCTGGAATCCCTTTTATTATGCTGGAGTTCCACTCCTTGCAAATCCACAGTGGGGTGTTCTCTATCCCGGAAATATTCTTTTTTTCTTGCATCCTTGTGGCTGGTCTTTCTCACTAACACTTGTGCTTCATTCAATTCTTGCAGCGGTCGGCATCTGGATTCTATGCAAACGCTTTGTTACTTCTTCATTCTCTATCCTGGCGCCGGTGGTTTTTTTGTTCGGTGGATATGTATGGGCACATTATGCGTTCGGTTCGTATCTCCTCGCTCTTGTCTGGATGGCTCCTATTTTGTATTGCCAGGAAAAGTATCTTTTCTCAGAGTCCCGGATTCGCTGGCTGCTTTTGGCAGGATTGTTTTTTGCATTCCAATTCCTCGCCGGCGCGCCGCAAGTCACCTTTTATTTTATAATCGCCTTTACTGTTCTAACTATTGGAATTCCACTGTTCTATACACCGAAAGAGGCAGCAACGTCACGCCGGCTTTGGTCTCGATCTTTCGGTTTTTTTATTCTATCACTGACGATTGGATTTCTCATCTCTTTACCGCAGATTGTCGCACTCTATGAAACAAGGGAAGAAATCGGACGCCATGCACATTTGCCTCTCGAGGATGTCCTTGTGGGGAGCCTTACGCTCAAACAACTGGTTGCTTCGTTTCTGGGCGGGACCGGTTTTGAATTCGAAGATGCAGAAACTACTGCGTATTTCGGCATTCCTGCATTCTTCCTTCTTATTGTTGGTCTTGTGGGTATGTTGGCGCGTCCCCGAAAAGAACGTTTATTCACCTATGCGATTGTTTCACTGCTTCTCGCAAGTATTGCAAGTCGATTATGTGCTCCTCTATTCTACAAAATCATGCCCCTCTATGCAAAGTTTCACGATCCAAAACGGGCGCTGGGAGTGATGATGATTTTTCTTCCCTTTTTTGTCGCACGTGGCGCTGAAATCCTTTTTATCGAATACCATGGTTCCAAAAAGCAACGTACCATTCTGATTATCTTATCGGTTCTTGTTCTCTTCTTTTGCCTTTGCATTAATGGTAGACAGAATGTGTTCCCGCCTGTTGATAATTTTACACAATTGGGCTGGTTGCGGCTTTCGACGTTACTTAAACCAATCATCATCAGCATAGCCTGTGGCATATTTTTACTACTATTTTTGATTTTGGGCATAAAAAGGAAACTCGGATTGTCTTATGTCGCAATTTTGCTTGCGCTGATTCTCATGGTGGATCTCCTCTATTTTTCCCTGAGTCGGGTCGATATCAAAATGAAACCGGCTAAGGAGATTTTTGATCCCCATGCTATTGATGAGAATCTTTTTACTGCTAAAAGCCGGTATCGTTTTTTTACCTATGATGTTTCGGGGAATTATTCCTATGATTATTTCAGGGAAGATTTCGGGGAGATTTTATTACCGGATGCGGGCACTTTTTTTGGATTGCAGGATTTTCAAGGGTACGACCCGTGGAAACCTCGACGATATGAACGTTATCTTGAGAGTGTAAACCGCGGCTTTATAGTTCCTTTCAAGCGACACTTTGGACTTATTCGAAATCTCTGGTGGTCGCCTCTTCTCTCACGCGCTTCGGTGAAGTATATTGTCGGTGATGCAGGCTCATATCACCTCTTTACCTTGCCTGGAGCTCTTCTGAGCTATGGGGAGACACGGATTTTTCAAGTCGAGCACGCATTCGAAACAAATCGATTAGGACTCGATTTTATTGCCCGCGCCCCGACGTCCTCTATGGAGGCTGTTCTTGGTATATCCATTTTGGACAATCAAAGAGAAACGCTATTCCAGGCGCATATTGGTTGTCCCGAAGATGCATGTGAAGTATTCAAGGGAGAGGTAAAAAGTAGGAAGTTCAGCACCAATATCGTAAAAGGAGGGGATAAACACATTCTGTGTTCCCGGGAGATTGAACTTGTTGAGCCCATCGCACCTGCACAGGCGCTGATTACGAATCTTTCTCCTGACGCTCGATGCCTGATTCAGGACATATCTTTTGAACCCGTAAAAACGCTGAATATATTTAACTTAGTCGGTGGTGATGAGAATCAGCCAAATGGTGTATGGGAAATGGAGGAGCCTTTACCTGTGGTTGGGTTTGCCCGAAAAGGAGTGTTTGCAAGTGGGGAAAGTCAGGCGTTCCAACTGCTTGAACGCCTTGCTCATCCTGAGGATAAAGACACGGTTATTCTCGAAAAAGGAAGTCCATTCGGAGGATCGTCCCCGAGCGAGGAATTTGCGACGGATGCGACTATCGAGGGGCTTAAAGTAACCCCCGGAAGGGTCGAGGCTTATATATCCACCGGAGCCAAGCCCGCGCTACTTGTTATTCGCCAGGCTTACTTCAAGCATTGGAAAGCCATGATCAAGGATGTAAAGCTTCAGGTGTATCCGTGCGACGGTATGTTTTGCGGAGTGATCTTACCCGCACACACTACCGGCGCTTTCGTATGTTCCTTTTCACCACCTTACATAAAGATTCTTTTTTTTCTTAGCATTGCCTTGTCTCTGCTCCTCATCATTTTGCTCGTCCTGCCTTTACGCAAAGGGAAAAAATCGAAGGAGAGATAAAAAAAGCCCTTGTGATTTTTCGTTGGAAGAAAAAAAAATGGAGACGGTTTTGGTTTTTTGGTATATAATGTTATTAATTTCATAAGATAATGGTGGTTGTGAATGAGTGAAAGGAAAGTAGTATCTGTTTTTGGAAGCGGGGCAATTTCGTCTTCCGAGCCGGAGTATAGGTTGGCACACGGCTTGGGCAGGTCGCTCGCAAGGGAAGGCTATACAGTAAGTTGCGGTGGGTATCTCGGTACAATGGAAGCGGTAGCTCGTGGCGCAACAGAGGCTGGTGGCGAGGTAATAGGTGTCACCATGGACCTCTTTGGGTCAGCAAATCCCTGGGTTTCAAGAGAGATCAGGACCAATTCTCTTTTTGAACGACTTGAATATTTGTTCAATAATCCACGGGCTTATGTAATTCTTCGCGGCGGAACAGGAACACTTGTCGAGCTTTCGGTAGCGTGGGAGCTCCTTAATAAGGGACTGGTTCCAAGGTCCCGACCGCTCATCATCGGACACAAAAACTGGTTACCTGTTATCGAGGAATTATTGAATCTTCCTGATATCGTGGCATCAGTAAATCCTCATTTCCCTTTTCCTGCTCCCGAGTTCCTTTATTTTGCCGATTCTGTGAATACAATTATGGAAATCATTTCCTCGAAGGTGGCAGTAAAGTAGCGCCTTTTTTCAGGAAGAGAATGGTGTGAACAGGTATAGAGGAACTACATGGGATCAGTGAACGTAGCCTTCTGTGGTTTAACCAGCTCTTCCCAATCTTCACGATGCATGGTAATAACGTCGGTATGAGTCCCCGCATTGAAGGTAATATCGTCATTGTCCCATAGAGGTTCTGCGGCAAAGACCTCGACATTGTAAAGATTTCCGAAAGGAGGTTGAGCACCGATCTCGCAATCCGGAAATTTCTCTTTGAACTCCTCTTCAGTAGCAAGCGCCACCTTCTTTGTTCCTAATGCCTCTTTCAGCTTCGGCATATTTATTTTCCGTGTTGCCGGTAACACCAACATTACCAATTTATCGTCTGCCTTAACCATAACGCATTTGGCAAGTTCTTTTCCTTTTATATGTGTGGCTGCGGCAACCTCCTGCGCAGTGTAGGCGGTTGGATGTACCATGCTGTGGTACTCGACGTCGTGCTTGTCCAGAAATTCTTTGATTTTTCGTGCAACGACCATTTTCAGACACCTCCTTTCTTTTCAACTATATAATAATTCTCTAAATCCCTACGAGTCAATAATTTTCATACTTTATCTTCATTCAGTGGCGAGTGCGAGTGAGCGTGAGAGAAAAAATCTCGTTACTTTAACCACGTACTTAAGCCTCTTTTCTATGGTTACGCCATTTCGCGAAAGACTGAATTCAGTGAACGGTTTAAATGCCGCCCAACAAGTGGATAGTCCGGTTTGTCATACAGATTATGGAGAAGTGATATAGACCGCGATATCTTTGAAAAGAAGTTGTAGTTCGCCGGTTCGCCATCGTTCGAAACCATACTCCGGTTCGCCGATCTTCACCCTTGTCGGCTCGTTCTCATCAACACCGAGAAAGACTACATTATGTACAGTGCCGGGTGTCCAGTTGTAGTCAATCACCATGGCTTTTTCCATCGCAGTTTCGGGTGATTTCGAGATTCCCACCATTATTATTGCCGGACGATTCAAGTCCATGAGATTTTCAAATGACATTCTTCGCAGCCTGACGTTAAGATCGATTCGGTCAGCGGTAAGTAGCTTAAGTGCGGGGTACAATCCGAGGGGATGAGTGCCCCTGCGCTCCTTGGTGAGCGCAAGCGAAACGATCTCAGGCTCGGTTACCTCGATGTGGTAGAGATGGAGCAGAGTACATGCCGATGCCGCGCCACATGTCTCGATACTTGTCTGACGGCATATCCCATGAGAATCCATAAATCCCTCTCCCCTCTCCGCTTCTTCTACCCAGAAATATTTGAAGGGAGCAAGAGAGACTGCGATTAGAACGGTACACAAGATAGCAATCCTTGTCTTCTGAAATTTATCTGTGCTGAGATTTATCGCCGGTAGAATGAAAAGAGCTGCGGCAAAGGCGTACCAGTTTGAGTAGAAAATAATATTTGCAAAGGGGAAGATGGCAACCAGAAGGTTCGGGTAATGTGACAAGAGAAATCCGCAAATACCTATAGCACATGCAATTACAAGAAACAGGCGGCACGCTTTTTTGTCCTTGCCGAGTAGTATGCCTATGCAGACTAATAGTGTCATCAACACAGCATTCAGAACTATGTGGTCGAAAGGCATTTCTGTTGACTATATTCGCACTCTACTATGTCTATCACTCGCACAAAGTTTCATATTCGTTCAAGCCGTAACATTTCAGAATAGCGCTATCGGTTCGATGAATATCTATATCATATCACGTAAAGACCGAGTAGGTGAATCAGCAATTCTTTTAAACGGTTTTACTTGCCGATTGACAAGAATGGACTATAATCTCAATTATGTTTCCAATATTTCCGAATGAATGGAGGAGCTGACATGATAAAACATTGCGTCATATCGCTTGTCGTCTTGTGTCTTTTGAGTATTTCACCGATGTCTTATGCAGAGGTTTATGCGCCACTGGTTCCCGAGCCGGTGGAGATGGACGTACAGGAGGATACCACACGATTGAGCAGTGATTGGAGGATTGTCGTCCAGGATGGTAATCCTGAGGATGTGTATGCCGCGGAACTGCTGCGCCGGGATGTCGAGACCTGTTTCGGCTGGAACCTGGAGATTACGGACAAAACGCCTGAACGAAACTATATACTTCTGACTGGTTATGACCTAAAAGGGGATGAACCGGCTCTCTTCAAGACGCAAGGGTACATCGTCGAAGTGGAAGAAGAAGGAATTCTTGTCATGGCGCCGACTTCGACGGGGAGATTTTATGGAATACAAACCTTGCGCCAACTGGTAAGAACTTCAGAGGATGGCGAGTTGCCGCTACTCCAGATTAAGGACTATCCAGCGCTCGAGTGGCGCGGGATTTCCGATGATATCAGCCGCGGGCAGGTGTCCCATGTCAAGGACTTCAAAGAGGTCATTCGTAATCTTGCCTTTTATAAAAAGAATCTTTATCAGCCTTATATCGAGGATATGTTCTCGTTTGACATCAATCCTAACATAGGAAAAGAGCGGGGAGCGATTACAAAAAGCGAGATGGCTGAAATGGTTGAAGAAGCACGGCGTAACCATATTGTCCTTTGTCCTGTTTTTGAGTGTCTGGGACATCAGGACCGGTTGCTCGGGTTGCCCGAGAATCGTCAGTACGCTGAGGTGCAGGACCCGGAGAAACGCCAGTGGTCATTTTCGCCCGTTCTCCCTGATGCGTTTGATTTTCTCACGAACCTTATTGACGAGCTCGCCGAGTCCACCCCTTCGCCTTTTTTCCATATCGGTGGGGACGAATCGTACGATATCGGCGAGGGCACCAGTCGAAAAGCAGTCAAGAAATTAGGTGTGGGCCGCGTACATGCCGAGTTTTTCAAAAGTCTTATTGATTATCTGGAAGACACCCACTCGCGTCAGACCATGCTCTATAGCGATATGCTTTTGCGCCACCCTGAGGCGCTCGAATTCCTTCCTCGCGATTGCATTCTTGTTGATTGGCATTATGGCGCCGCAGAAGATTATCCAAGCGTAAAAACCCTGAAGGATGCCGGCTTCAAGTATATCATGGCGAGCCCGGGGCTCTGGAGCTGGAATAATTTTTACCCCAATTACGGCTATGCGTTTCAAAATATAGGGGTGTTTACGGCTGTTGCCAAACGCGAGAATATTTTCGGATGTATTACGTCCTCATGGGGAGATAACGGCGCTGAAAACCTCAGGGAAAACAATCTTACCGGCTTTGCCTTCGCCGCTGCCGCCGAATGGGAACACTCCACCCCTCGAGTCGATGAGTTTCTAACACGGTTCGTTGCCGTAAATTATGGGTTCGATTCATCGCCCCTTAGTGAAGTCGAAAAGCGTCTCGGATGGCTCGATTACCTCGAAGAACGCTATCCCTCGAGAATATTCCACCGGAAACCGGTGATCAAGGAACGCGAACCGCTCTGGCTCGAGAAGGTAAAGCAGCTGGGTGAAAATATGCAGCAGGTGCGAGATAATATTCGGCTGGTCAATGGCAAGATTCGTTTTCATCAAGACCATCTTGACGTCCTCGATCATGTGGCTCGCCGTTATACCTATATTACGCATCGAGAGACCGCCCTCGACGAGATTGCCCGCCTGCTGCAAAGTAAAAAGATCGGGGAATTGAAGGAATCTGAACAAGAGGCGATTATAAACCGGATTAGGGCCCTGCGTAATGAGCTGATGGATATTACGTGTGAGTTTAAACAGTTGTGGCTGAGGCGAAACAAGTTTCCTCGACTCGATTATAATGTCGAGCGGCTCAATCGTCAGGTTGGCGAATTGCAGGGCATGCTTGACCTCGCGTATGTCGGGGAGCTGTCCGTCCCACCTGAACCTGAAGCGGTCTGGTTTTGGTACCCGGACGACGATCCCACAAGTTCGGCTGCAAAAGGAAATCGGTATTTTATGCGTGTGATCGAGCTCGAATCCAAACCCGTCTTTGGAGAGATCAAATGCTGGGCGGACGATCGTGCGCGGGTCTTTCTCAATGGAACGAAAGTGTGTGAGGGGACATGGGGAAGAGCGCCTGATTCCGCAAACGTCACCCACCTGCTCGAGGAAGGCGACAATTTTCTTGCGATTGAAGGATATAATTCGGTAGGCGCTGCCGGGATTCTCTTGAATCTTTCGATAAAGTTCCAGGATAAGACCTCGATGCTTATTACGGGTGATGAAGATTGGCGCGTTGCCGAAGAGGTCAAGGGTAAGTGGAAAACCAAAAAGCCCCGTGGTAAAGAATGGCTGCCGGTGAAATTGCTCGGGCACGGTTCTATCGAACCATGGACGTTTCTCGATTGGTAGTTTAAGGATGTTCATTGATTATGCGAAAATATATGTGAGGTCGGGCGATGGGGGAAAGGGGTGTGTGAGTTTCAGGCGGGAAAAATACGTGCCGCACGGCGGTCCCGACGGCGGCGATGGCGGTGACGGCGGCGATATCTTTGTCAAGGCGGAGCCTCATCTCAATACCCTTCTGGATGTTAAATATAAACCTCATTTCAAAGCCGGCAGAGGAGAACACGGCAAAGGCAAACAACAAACCGGCAAAAAAGGCAAAGACGTGGTTATCCCTGTTCCGTGTGGAACGATCGTAAAAACTGAAGAGGGAGAAATCCTTGCAGACCTGACCGAGCCGGGAGAAAAGGTACTTATTTTAAAAGGTGGTAAAGGCGGCAGGGGGAACCAGCATTTTGCCACGTCGACGAACCAGGCGCCACGGATTGCAGAACCCGGTGAGAAAGGGACAGAACAATGGCTTGTGCTGGAACTCAAGATGATCGCCGATGTCGGTCTTGTGGGTTTTCCCAATGCAGGGAAATCAACTTTTCTTGCAGCAATCACACCGGCAACTCCCAAAATCGCCGCATATCCATTTACCACCCTCCAGCCCAATCTCGGGGTGTATGTTGCAGAGGAAGCCGTCCGGGTCGTGTTTGCAGATATCCCCGGGTTGATTGAACATGCCAGCGAAGGTGTCGGTCTCGGTGACCGCTTCCTCCGCCATATCGAGCGCACACGACTCCTTGTTTTTCTCCTGTTTGACGATACCGGCTTGTTCGATCCGGACACCCTCTGGAATCAATTCTCAGTCCTTCAGGACGAGCTCAGGGCATACACCTATGAACTGATGAACAAACCGTACTTGATAGCGATTAACAAAATCGATCTTGCTCAGGATAATGAAGTGGTAGAAAAGGCTATACGAGATTTTGCCGCCCACGGCAAAAATGTCTTTGCAATCTCAGCGCTGGAAAAAACCGGTCTTCAACCGCTGCTCGAAGCGATCATTCATCTGCTGCGTACGATGGCCCTGGAAGAAAAAAAGGATAAAGATACCGGCTCGTCATACAATCCAGCCGAATGATTTTCAATGAGGTCTCTTCGTTTTAGCCCGCAAAGAGGAAAATTGAATTCTCTTGTTAGTCGAGGCTATCCATGCTTTCGTTCAATTTTTGTAGTGTCTGCTGGACCTTTTCTTTTTGAGGATGGTCGGGATTAAGTTCCAATACCCGCCTTAAATGGTACATAGCTTTTTGTGCATCTCGTAACAGTACAAGGTACACCTTGCCGAGTTCATAATGTACTTCCGCATTATGGGGATCGAGTTCGAGAGCCTTGTTAAGGTTCTTGAGTGCATTTTCTTGATTCTCTTTTGCGGCGAACATTTTCCCCAGATAATAGTATGCATTTGGACGCTGTGGTTGAAGTGCAACAGCACGCTCGAGCTCTTTCCGGGCTTCCTCGAACCGATGTTGCTTTATCAATACATCTCCCAGTTTGACTCTCGTCACATATAATTCCGGGTTTAACGATATCGCTTGTCTGAGGAACTTTTCGGCTTCCTTATAGTTCCCGACTTTATCCATAATGAGGGCAAGATTGTGATAAGGACCTGCTTCCGTCGGGAGTAGTTGAATTGTTTTTTGATACTCCTGTGCCGCTTCCTCGTATCTGCCCATTTTATCGAGCAGCAAGGCAAGATTGAAATGCGCCGGGTGATACCGGTCTTCCATCTGTATGACTTGCCGGAAAATCTTTTCTGCTTCTTCAAAGTCATGTTTCATTGCCAGGATCTCACCGATCCCGCCTAAGGGTGCTCCATAGTTGGGTGCAATCTCCCATGAACGTTGATAATGATACATCGCCTGTTCAAGATCGCCCCGGGCTTTGTAATGATTAGCAAGGTTGAAATGTGCACGGGAACAGCGCGGTGTCGCCTCGACTGTTGCCTTATAAAGTGTCATATCGTCTCGCCAGTCGCGATTTCTCACTATGGTGCGGAGGGAGTAAAGAAGAACGAGAACGGTAAGAACAGCGATAAAGACCGGCTTTTTTGTACCTGTATATTTCCAGAGAATATGACTGACAAGGAGGAAAAACCCAAGCGACGGCAGATAGACCAGGCGTTCGCCCATGGTGATACCTATAAGGGTGAAAACGTTAGAAACAGGCACAAAAACTATAAGGAAAAAGAGAAGTCCAAAAAGGGGAATCACGTCTTTCCGCCGAAAATGGAATGCCGCATAGAGAATCAAGGCAACGAGTGCTCCAATGGTAAGCAATACACCCGGGGAAAGGGGAGAGGTGACAAGGGGTACCGCATCGTATGAATAATCCGCTGATAAGGTTGATGGGAAGATCATGAGCCACATATAAATACCCACTATCTTGAGAACGGTTGCATAAAGGGCGACAAAATCCCCTTGTGAATGAGCAAGTATAAGAACGTTATCCAGATAAGTGGTCTCCATTGTTGGTGAGACGAGTCCACCGAGGGCATGAATCCTGAGAAGGAAATAGATACCCAAGGCGACTGCAAAACCGATATAATATTTCCATGTGTCGATTATAAAGTCACTTATAGATTTTGGGTCCCCTTTTTTTCCTTTATCTCCTTTTTTCCCTTCGGCTTTTCTGTATATGAAGAACCAGTGAGCGGTGACGGCAATCACCGGCATGGTGATGGCGGTCTCTTTGCTTAACATCCCCAGAAGATAGGCTGTATAACTGAGCATAACGAGCAGCCATCGTCTGCGATGTGAAGCGCTGATGCCATAAAGAAACAGCAGGAGAGATAGGAGAAAGAAGAAGGCGCTCAATAACTCCGCTTCACCTACAATGTTATTGACCGCCTCGGTATGTACCGGGTGAACGGCGAAAATAAGGGCGGTTGCACAGGCAAGAACCGGTTTATGAGTGAGCGTTTGAATCACCAGAAAGGCAAGCACGCTGACGGTGGCGTTCAACAGGATGTTTATAAGATGGTAGAACCAGGGGTGTAGGTCTGCAATCTTATAATAGACCGCAAAAGACAGGACAGTGAGTGGGCGATATTCATCTGAGCGCTGCCGTGCGCCGCCCCACCACCAACTGCTCGAAAAAATTTCACCTATGTTTTTCGGACTCAACGACCGTATCAACACGTTTCTCTCAATCATGTCGTGGTCGTCGAATGTGAACCCGTTCTTAAGGGAATTCATATAGATGGCGAGTGAAATAACGACAATGAGGATGATAAAGCAATAAAGGGAGGCGTTCAGCTCGCCGGTTCCTTCATGTATGGATTTCTTTGATTTCATGTTCGTTATCTGAAGAAGTCTTATGCACTATAATAAAGATTTGGCTTTACGGCAACAGCAAATAAAAAGTAAAATAAAAGGGGTTGTGTTGATATGTTGAGTGAATACACATACGACGTCATAGTTGTTGGCGGGGGTCATGCGGGTTGCGAAGCGGCATACGCAGCCGCACGTATGGGGCATAGAACGCTTCTCACATCCATCTATCTTGATACCATCGGCCTGATGTCGTGTAATCCGGCTATAGGTGGTCTGGCGAAGAGTCACCTTGTCAGGGAAATAGATGCAATGGGCGGCGTCATGGCGCTCTGTACCGATGCCACCGGTATTCAGTTCAGAATGCTCAACACCGGGAAAGGTCCTGCGGTTCAAGCGCTCCGTGTTCAAACCGACCGGAATGCCTACCGTATCTGGATGAAAAAGTTCCTCGAAAAAGTGCCCAACCTCCACCTGCGCCAAGGGTTGGTCGAGAAACTGCTCACCAGCGACGGCGCCGTTTCAGGTATCGAACTTCAGGATAAGACACGATTTTATGGTCGTTGTATTATTCTTACACCCGGGACTTTTATGGATGGCTTGATCCATATAGGGCTGAGGTCGTATCCTGCGGGTAGGGCAGGTGAGTTTGCCGCGTATGGTATCTCGAAAAGTCTTGAGGAGAACGGGTTGGAACTCGGCAGACTGAAGACCGGCACACCTGCACGGCTCGATCACGATTCTATCGACTTCTCTCAACTTGAAGCGCAGTTCGGCGACGAACATCCTCAACCTTTCTCCTTTATGACTACACGCATCAGCAGACCACAGGTGCCCTGCTATATCACCTACACCAATCCGCGCACTCACGAAATCATCATGCAAAATCTCGATAAATCGCCCTTGTTCAGTGGCGTCATCACCGGAATCGGTGCGCGCTACTGCCCGAGTATCGAGGACAAGATACATCGTTTTCGGGATAGAACACAACATCAGGTGTTCCTCGAACCCGAAGGGCTGGATACTAAAGAAATATACGCAAACGGGATTTCAACCTCGCTTCCCGAAGAGGTGCAGCTCGAGTTCATGCGGACGATAAAAGGACTCGAGCACGTCAGCATGACACGTCCCGCGTATGCCATCGAATATGCCTATGTGTTTCCGCAGCAGCTCATGCCTTCGCTCGAGACTAAAAGTATCCCCGGCTTGTTCCTTGCCGGTCAGATCAATGGCACGTCGGGTTACGAAGAAGCAGCCGCGCAGGGGCTTATTGCCGGTATCAATGCAGTCCAGAAGATTCGGGGTGAGGAGCCTTTGATTCTCTCTCGCTCTGAAGCCTATACCGGCGTTCTCATTGACGACCTTGTCACAAAGGGGACAAACGAGCCCTACCGCATGTTTACCTCACGGGCAGAGTATAGGCTGCTCCTCAGGCAGGACAACGCGGATTTGCGGCTTTGCGATTATGCGTGTCGCCTCGGGCTTATTAGCGAGGAGCGCTATTCGGGGTTTCAGCGATACAGGGAAAAGGTGGAACGGGAGGTCGAACGGCTGCAAACCACACCGGTTAAAACGAGCGAGCTCGATCAGGATTTTCTCAGCCGACGGGGACTTGGGACAGTCGAGAAAAGCATCACGGCTGCCAAGTTTCTGGCTCGACCGGGGACAACGTTTCAAGACCTCATCGCACTGGGGCTTGCTCAGCCGCTTGGCGATCCACGTGCAGAAGAACAGGTCACAATCATGATAAAATACGAGGGGTATATCCGTAAACAGGAAGAAGCGGTCGCGCGGTTTAAAAACCTTGAGCAGAAACGGTTCCCACAGGATATAGATTTCGAGCAAATTCGCGGTTTACGGAAAGAATCAGCCCTGAAGCTCAATGAAATAAAACCCATTTCAGTAGGGCAAGCATCGCGCATCTCCGGTGTCAATCCCGCCGATATTGCCGTTCTCCTCATTCATCTCGCGAAACTATCCGCATAGCAATCCTTTTCGATAAAATGGTAGTCGTGTATAAGTGGATCAATTTTCAGAGAGGGTAAGTATGAGATGCGGTAAAGGAAATGTCAGGATTATTCCCTTCTTGAGTGTTCTTACTTTTCTTCTTTTATGTTTTTTGTGCTATGTACCGGGGGCATCAAATCTTCAACCGACAAGGGATGACGGGTCATGGTTTTTTCTTAATCCGGAAGACCTGCGCGCTGGAAAATACCACACAACACATGAGGAACTTTTCGGTAAGTACGTTGCAGGATATAACTATTATGTCATAAAAGGAATTGACATCGTCCAGTCATATGCGCCTGACGGTAGGGGTTATTTTACCGGCATCACTGCGAGACCGCCAGAATCTCCTATCGGCTATAGACTACGGTTGTTCGGCAAGCCACTACTTGATCCTCCACGGACTACGAGTTACTGTAGCGGCGCTACTTATGCGGCGTTTATCGAGGCAATGAACATGATCTTTCCGGGCGGTGCAGAGAAGATCACTTCGGAGCGCCTTGAAGCCATGCGACTGCAGGAACCTGATGGTAGCCGACGAGAGGATAGGGTCAAGTTCTGGGGATATTGGAATGCGGACGGATTCGGCAATCATTTCGCCCTTGTACAATATTCTGGCATGGGCAAGGTCGTGAGCCCCAAGCAGGCGCGTCCCGGCGATTTCATGAACATCTCATGGGAAAGCGGGTACGGTCATTCCGTTATCTTCCTTGGATGGACTCGCGATAAAAAGGGGACAATGGGCATTGTCTACTGGTCGAGCCAGATGGACACCAACGGTCTTGGTGATGTTGTCCTTTCCAGCGTAAAACGAATTAAAGGGCTTAAAGTCGTCCGACTCACCAAACCTGAGAGAATCTTTACATTTAATGTGAAGCAGTCGGTGAAGAGTTCCGTTCCTGCTGACACTATCTTCTAACCACCTCCACGTCTCGCCATGCACCTATCTTGAAGAAGCGATTCTGTATCCCACTCTTACCCTATCGTGCGAGGTTAGCCAGGAGGGAGACCATCAGGTAGGGAAAGAGCATCATAAGGGCGAGTGTTATAAAATAGGCGGGAAGGTAATACAACGCTCCTCTGAAGACTTTTTGAATCGGTATATCTTTATTCATACCGGCGATAACATAACAACAAATTCCTATCGGTGGGGTGATTGCGCCGAGGGTCGTGACCAGGCAGATTACTTCACCGAACCAGATGGGATCATAGTTCATTGCCGTAACGAGGGGGAAAAAGATAGGAAGGGAAACGAGTAAGAACGCCAAAGCGTCCATAAGGCACCCGCCGATGATATAAAATGAGAGCATCACCAGCAGAATTATCCAGTTGGAACATTGAAGAGTGCCGACCCATTCCGCAACGTCGTAAGGCAATCTCGTAATGGTCATAAATCTGCCGAAGATTGTTGCGCCTGCCACAATGATGAAAACCATGCAAGAAATGCGAAGGGTGTCGCTGATTGCGGCGACGAATTTCCGCCATGGAAGCTTGCCCCGCAGGATGCACATGAGCAATCCGAGGAAACAGCTCATCGCCGCTGTCTCGGTTACCGTGACAACGCCTGTTGACAAAAAGGCCATGATAAGGCCGAAGAGTATAATGATATCAAACACCGCGGGGATTGATTGCAGTTTTTCAGCCCATGAGGTTTTCGGCCCTTTGGGTCCCCATTCAGGATGACGTAAACATATCAGGAACACGGTAAATGCAATGAGAATCGTCAACACAATTCCCGGAATCAGAATGCCGAAAAACAATTTACCGATAGATTGACCGGTATAGAGTCCGTACACGACCAGGACGATACTGGGAGGGATCATGACCCCGAGAGTCGAGCCGGCAGCCACGGCGCCGGTTTTGAGTACCGGATGGTAATTGTATTTTTTCATCGAGGGAATGGCGACTGCGGTCATAGTAGCAGCAGTCGCGGTATTTGAACCGCAAATGGCTGAAAATCCCGCGGATGCTGCAATCGTAGCTATGGCAAGCCCGCCTCGATAGTGACCGAACCACGTGTACGTGGTATGGAAGAGCTGGTCACTATAGCCTGCATGATATATAAACTCTCCGAGAAGGATGAACATGGGAATTACGGACAAGCTGTAGCTGGAGAACTGTCCCCAGAACTCGCTGCCGATAATACCGAATGCCGCGTGCGGCGACGTGCAGAGTGCGATCCCGACAAAACCTACAATTGCCATGACGAATCCCGCCGGTATACGCAGGAGAAGCAGTCCGATCAGCATCACAACTATGCCGTATATTCCAAGCGTGGGTCCTGTCATGCCGGTTACCTGCTCTCATTTCCGGATAGGATCACAATAAAATCGATTAAAAGGGTGAAGGTTAAGGCTAAAAAGCCGATAGCAACAAAAAAAACAAAGGGATAGTACGTAATTTTGAGCGTTTCCGAGAGTTCTCCGGTTCGGTATATTATGATTCCCCAGAGGAAAACCTGTCGTGACACAATGGCAAAAAACACGAGGCACAGGAAATATTTCAGTGATTCAACGACCCTGAGCAGGCGCGGGGAAAACTTTTGAGTAACTATATCGACTTCAACGTGTTCTTTGCGTTTCTGGGTATAGCCAAGCGCAAATGCTGTAACAACTGCGCAGAGAAAGCCTACCATCTCGTACGCTCCATGAAAAGGTAAATGGACGATTCGCATTACTACATTTCCCGTGGCAAGGAGCATAAGACCAATCAGAGCTATACCACCCATGATCATTAATATGCCGTTTAGAATAGTCTCTATTTTCAACAGTAGTTTCATCGGTGTGCTTATTATGATGAAGAAAGGGGGCTATCATAGCCCCCTTGAAAGCATAACGCAAATATCTTTTGAGGAAGACAGGTTATATGAATCGCACACTTACTTATGTTCTTTGTCGTACTTTTCCTTGAAGGTATTCACATCTTTCAGAATCTCTTCTGCGGGAAGGCCTGCTTCCTTTGCCCTTTGCACATAAGAGTCGATTATGGGTTTCAACAGTTCGGGGAGTTTCACCTTATCCGATTCCGGTAGTTCATAAATCTCGAGATTATATTTTTCTTTCGACCAGTCGACCGCTTCGGTTACGTGGTCGTCGACGTATGTGCCAGTCCAGAGAGCCTGTTCACGCCTCAAGTCATCCAACACTTTTTTCACGCTGTCAGGCAGAGAATCCCATTTTGTTTTATTCATCACCACGGCAAAGGTGACAACGTGTAAATCGACTTTGGTAACGTACGGACAGTACGCAGCAAAATTGAAATCCTTGAGAATTTCAAGCGAGGAGACCATACCCTTTACCACGCCTTTCTGGATGGCGTCGGGTGTTTCCGATTGCGGCATGGCAATCGGCGTAGCGCCAAGCTGTTTTAGTACCTCGACACCGGTGCCGGAAACACGAAGCTCCAATCCCTTAAGGTCTTCAAGCGTTTTGACCGGTTTGCTTGTCATAATGTTCGAGGGAGGGCAAGTAAAAACGGTCAGGACTTTTACCTTCTCGAATTCGGCGGGTTTGTATTTCTCGATCAAATCAAAGAGTGTGAGCGAGGCGGCTTTAGCATTGGCAAATCCGATAGGTAGGTCAACGGCTTCAGATACAGGAAATCTTCCGGGATGGTAACTCATAGCAAAACAGCCGATGTCCGCCACGCCGGACACCACACCGTCGAACATATTCTTTGCGCCGAGAAGGGTGCCGCCCGGAAATGTCTGTACCTTGACCTTTGACTCCGTCCTCTTCTCGACTTCTTCCTTCCAGTGCTCCATCTGCACGCAGGGAAATGTTGAAGCAGGTGGAAAATTCGCATAGGTCAAGGTGATGACTTTCTCCTCCTGTGCCCCGGTCTGTAGCGTACCAACGCACATCAAAAACATTACCATAACACTCATTACGACAAAGCCCGAGATTGTTACCCAGCTTTTCATGTTTTCTTCCTCCTTTTTGGAAGTATCTCCTACACAACAGATAACGATCGCGACTTTTCAAAAAATTAGTACACTATAATAAAACCACTGGAGTCACCTGACAAGGAAAATATGGATGGAGAGACGGGGTCAGGCCTTTATATTTCACTTTTCTTATTTTGTTATTATCCTGGACACAAAGGACATCAAGGACAACTACTACGGATAGTGAACTTCGGTTTAGAAGGACTACTCAGTTCG
>CAZSMK010000131.1:0-14315 GCA_964608095.1 uncultured Candidatus Sumerlaeota bacterium
CGGGTAATGACTGCGGTATTGTCAAATTAACAGAGGCTTTAAAATCTCTGCTTGAGAGGGGTGGCTCCCGATGTTAATCGGGAGACGGGGTGTGTATCACTTCAATCGTAGACGCGCCGTGGCGAATGTGTATCTTCTGACCCCGCTATTAAGGCAAGCGGGTCTGACCCTACTACTACGAAGACGACCGCGACAGCGAGTACGAGTACGAGTGCGCTGTGACGGATGGGTATAACTTCAAAAAAACGATAGCGATAGCGATAACGATAGCGATGTAATAAAATAAGTTGAAATATGTATTAAGAATTTTCTTACACCACTTTTCTCCACTCATCTACACTAATTTATTTTTATTCAATACTGTAGGATAAGCGTCCCCGCTTGTCCTCCTGCTATCATAAGAATTTCCGATACTACTAACGATCTAAGGCTGACAACCGAGACGGTTGTCCTACGATACTGTAACATAACCCTCCCTGCTTATGGCTCTAATAATACTCGCATTCGTTCACACTATCTTCTTTTATCCACGAATCTGCACTAAGGGAAAAGACCTAATCTTAAGGCAGAGCCCGCGAAGGGGCACGAAGAACGCAGAGTATTTTCAATCTCTGCACGTGGTTAACTCCGCGACCTCTTCATGTAGTTCTCTGCGAATTCTGCGTTGAAATCGATACTAAATAAATTTCTCCTGGCACCACGGATTTTCACTTATCTACACTAATTTCTTTGCAACCAGGGATAGATTCATAGAAGGATAAAAGATTTAAAGTACTTTTTCATAATTCTTATTCAAACTTTCGTATATTGATGTTTTTTTAAGTATAGAAACGATCTGTTTTAGATTATGATTGCGTGGCACCACGAGCGCTGAAAATACCTTCACCTTTTTAAACTTGCAACTGCCGGCGCTTTTGATGAATCATAAAGCCGTTTTTATCCTTGGAGAACTTCATAACGAGATGGGTGAAACAGGAAAACGATTTATATGGAACGTAAGCACGTCCTTTGTTGCGCGAACAGCAGCAAAGGCTCTTTCCTTTATTGTCACAATTCTGCTGATAAATCATCTCGGAACTGAGAATTTCGGGATATACGTATTGGTTTTGAACTTCTCAGCCGTATGGATGGTCATGATGGATTTCGGCTGGGTGGAGATGATGATCAGGGAGATAAGCAGTCATCGAGAGTATACGCACCAATATTTTTCGACTCATATGATTGCCCAGCAGGGACTGAGCATCCTTTCTATCCTCCTGTTCTTACTCGTTATTGCAATCTCCGGCTACGAAACCTCAATAATGAACTATCTGCTGATAATAACTATAGGATTATACCTTTTCGGGTTTACGCGACCATTCCATGCCCTCCTCGTTGCTCATGAATCTCTTGATAAAGTGGCGTTTCTCGGCTTCTTTACGATCACCATAGGCTCGGTATTTATGGTGGCGGGGATAGTTCTCAAATTACCCCTGGTATACTTTATCTGGGTGTTCAACGTTTTTGTGTTTTTACAATGTACTTTTTATTTCATATTCGGTCGAGTCAAGCTTCGTCCCTGGAAATTCAGCCCCGACATCAAGTTGATTAAAGACATCGCCGTGATGAGTTTACCTTTCACGGCTATCCTGATATTGGTAATTCTTTTGCGACAATTAGATATCATTATGCTTTCAAAGTTGATCAGCAAGGAGGAGTGCGGCATCTATGCCGGTGCAAGTAAATTCGTGTATCCATTTATTTTGTTTTCGGAATCGGTACATTGGAGTCTGTTTCCGATTCTATCACGGGAAAAGAAGACAGAAAACTTCGATGCATTCAACCGTGCGCTAATGAAAGCGGGCAAATATCTCCTGGCGATCGCACTTTATCTTGCGCTGACTATCACGCTCCTATCGGGCGATATTATTAAGGGGCTTTTGAAGCCCGACTTTTATCCTGCGACAACGATTCTGCCGGTGCTTGCATGGTATCTGCCTTTGTTTTTTATCAGTCGCCTTCTTTTTTATGCACTCGTATCGCTCAACCGCATGCGCTTTCTTCTTATGGCGTATGCCTGCGCTCTTATCTTTTTTATTATCTCATCGCTTCTTCTCGTGCCCCTCTTTTCCTTTATGGGTATGGCGGCGGCGGTTGTGGGCACTAACTTCGGGATTTTACTCATATTCTGGTTGATCCCCGCGCACAAGGGAATCTTGAAATTCAGAATCGAGTCGTTCCCTCGTTTGCTCTTGGCGCTTGCCCTTATGGCGGGTATAATTATCCTGACCGGCGCACTTCTTTCCGAATATCATCCACTTATCAGGCTGATTGTAAGGGGCATCATCGGGTCATTGACTTTCTTGATTATGCTTGTACTTGGGGGATTTATTACGGGCGATGAGCGAAAACAATTTTTCTCATTTCTACACAGGTGAGGATTTACACCCACGGTTCTTGACTATACGAGTTTTCAACGATTACAATTATCGGATTAATGCTTAAGAGAACTATTCTTTTTACAGGTGATGTAAAGACCAGTGCGTTTTGAGCAGTTCATAAGTTTACGATATCTGATCTCGCGTGAACGCCGGCTTCTCGTATCCGTTATCAGTATCATCTCTATACTGGGTGTTGCCCTTGGCGTTACGGCATTAATTACCGTGATCGGGGTGATGGACGGTTTCGATGAGCAGTTGATTGACAAGTTGATGGGAGTGTTTTCACACGTCGAGGTGTGGGGTAATTGGCGCCAGCCAATACCAGATTACGAAGATTTGATAAGTCAGATAGAGAGCAGCATACCAGAAGTGGTAGGTGCAGCGCCGGTGATTTCGCGCCAGGCGCTTCTTCAACGCGATACCGGCATCGAGTCCCCTAAAGTGGGTATCGAGCTGCGCGGAATCGTTCCCGAACGAGAATCTACGGTAACCAACATACCCACCACCATCATTGTTGGAAAGGCATCACCGGGTCAGCGCGGATTGATACTCGGTAACCAGCTTGCTCAGCGTCTTGGTGTTGGTGTTGGTGACACCTTGTATGCCCTCACACGCCTTGCAAAAACCGCTCATGGACCTTTTGCAAAGATTGCAAGACTTCGCGTAGACGGTATTTTTAAATCCGGCTTATATGAAGTCGATGCGAACTTTGCCTACACTGACCTCGAAACCATGGAAGATATTTTTGTTATTCCCGACGAGGTGGATTTTATTCACCTCAAAATCAAGGATCCCTACAACGTACATGAGGTTAAGAAGAAAATAAAATCGTTACTGGGTGTCCCCTACTTGCTGCGTGGATGGAACGAAATAAACCCGGACTTTTTCAAGGCGCTCAGACTCGAGAAACTCGCAATGTTCATTATCCTTCTCCTTATCATTGTCGTCGCTGCGTTCAACATAATCGGGACGCTGATCATGATTACTACGCGTAAGACACGTGAAATCGGCATTATCAAATCCATGGGTGCATCCAATGGGACGGTCATGAGAATCTTTCTTTTCTATGGTATCCTGATCGGCGTTATCGGCGTCGTAATAGGTTTAGGGCTTGGCATGATTATTTGCTATCTTCTTGCAAACTATATACATTACGGTTTGCCAGAGGCTATCTACGGCATTGATACGTTGCCTGTAAAGGTCAAGCCACTCACGGTATTCATAATCGTAGTAGCTACCATGATTATATGCTCGGTGGCATCGATCATACCCGCATGGCAGGCTGCACGGTTACATCCGGTGGAAGCGTTACGTTACGAATGATACACGGATTTAAAAAAGTATGAATTAACGATAACCATGAGTCTTTTAACGATAAAGAAACTTAAGAAGAGCTTCTACGATGGACCCCGTGTGCTCGAGATATTGAAGGGCATAGACCTCGAGGTCGGCTCGGGCGAGTCTATTGCTATCATGGGCGCGTCCGGTGCGGGAAAAAGCACGTTGCTCCACCTTATCGGCGGACTCGATCAGCCGACAGAAGGTGAGATCCTTCTCGATGGCATCTCCTACCGGAATCTGAGTCATCGTCAAATTGCGGACGTACGCAATCACAAAATCGGATTCATTTTCCAGTTCCATTACCTGCTTCCCGAGTTTACGGCTCTTGAAAATGTCCTCATACCTGCATTAATCAATCAAAAGGGGAAAAAGGCGGAGGAAGGCAGGAAAAGGGCGCGGGCTTTGCTTGAACAGGTAGGGCTTGGTGAACGGTTGACACATCGACCGGCAAAACTAAGCGGGGGCGAACAACAACGAGTCGCTCTATGCCGTGCCCTCATCAACGATCCCCTTTTTGTCCTTGCCGATGAACCGACCGGCGACCTTGATATTGCTACCGGCGATGAGATGATAAACATCATCTGGGAACAGACCGTAGGACGTAAAAAATCACTCATAATCGTCACGCATAATCCGGATATCGCCGCACGAGCCGACAAGATTTATCATTTGTTTGACGGCTTATTGCATCTCAAATAAAAGCACTTGCATTCCTTTACTCTCTCTGGCTATAAATCATGTTTAATACCTGTACAGGAGGTGTGTTGACTTGGGACTTAAAGTATATATAGACGGAAATCTGGTCGATAAGGAAGAGGCGAAGATCAGCGTGTTCGATCACGGCGTGTTGTACGGCGATGGTGTATTTGAAGGAATTCGCCTCTATGAAGGGTGTATATTTCGTCTTGTGCAACACGTCGAGCGCCTTTTTGAGTCCGCTCATCACATCATGTTGTCCATTCCGATGTCGAAAGAAGAAGTCATCCGGGCTGTAGTAGATACGTGCAAAGCCAATAAACTCGAGAACGGATATATACGTCTTGTGGTCACACGCGGCGAGGGAACCCTCGGCTTATCACCATGGCTATGTCCAAAACCTACGGTATTCATTATTGCGGATAAAATACAGATTTATCCCGACGAGTACTACGAGAACGGACTTGAGCTGGTAACGGTACCTACGTTACGAAATTTTCCCGAGGTGCTTAATCCGCGTATAAAATCGTTGAACTATCTGAACAACATAATGGCAAAAATCGAAGCCCACAATGCAGGCGCTTTCGAGGCGCTTATGTTGAATAAAGAAGGATTCGTCGCGGAATGTACGGGCGATAATGTATTCATAGTACACAATAGCATCATATACACCCCGCCGATATATATGGGTGCATTGCGCGGTATTACGCGCGATTACGTCATTGAAATATCCCACAAGCTCGGGTATGAGCTTTGTGAAGAACCCTTTACGAGATTCGAGGTGTTTAACGCAGATGAATGTTTTCTGACTGGTACGGCTGCGGAGGTTATCCCGGTGGTAAAAGTCGATCAACGGGTGATTGGCACAGGAAAACCGGGACCTATAACACGTCGCTTGATCGAAGAATTCAGGAAAGCTACCGCTATTGATGGAGTGAAAATAAACTGATAAACATAGGCTTAAACTTAGAAATTTAATTCAAAACTTCATATATGATTACGGTTGTTTTTCAGGTAGTGATGAAATCGAATGATTAAATTTCTCGAATATCCAGAACAAGAAAAGAAAATTGTCGATAGGCTGAGTCGACCGCTTGCTCTTGACGAGAGCGTATTACAAAGTGTTGAGGAGATAATCGATGCCGTTCGTTCTCGTGGCGATGCTGCGTTGCTTGACTTTACCCGGAAGTTCGATGGCATTGAACTCAAGCGCGCCAGCCAGTTGGTTGTACACTATAAAAATCTGAAAAAGGCATGGGATACCCTACCATCTGATGTCAAGAATGCTTTGACTAAGGCGGCGCAACGTATTGAGGCTTTTCATAAGAAACAGCTAATGTCGGGATGGATTATGGAAGAGAAGTCGGGTATTCGGCTCGAGCAACGTTGTCGTCCGATCGAAAGCGTGGGTGTATATATTCCGGGTGGGCTCGCCGCTTACCCTTCATCCGTCCTTATGAATGTTATTCCCGCACAAATCGCGGGCGTCAGACGGATTGTTATGGTCACGCCCCCTTCAAAAGAAGGTGTGACCGCTATCGTACTCGCGGCGGCACATCTTCTGGGCATAAAAGAGGTCTATCGCGTAGGCGGTGCACAAGCGGTCGCTGCACTGGCATTCGGGACAAAGACTATTCCACGCGTGGATAAAGTTGTGGGTCCCGGCAATGTTTATGTCGCTTCGGCAAAACGTCTACTCTATGGCGTTATAGACATAGACATGTTTGCCGGACCGAGCGAAATTATGATTGTTGCCGAATCCACCAGTGACCTGAGAATTGTCGTTGCCGACCTCCTCTCGCAGGCGGAGCACGACCCTAACGCAGTTTCCATTGCGGTCTTTATCGGCGGCGTGGATCGGACAAGGTTCAAGAAAGAACTTCAGCGGCAGGTTCTATCGGCGCCACGACGGGAAATAATCGAGCAATCTCTTTCATCCAACGGCATGATTATTTCGGTACCGAATCGGGATGCAGCAGTGCAGCTCGTCAATATGAAAGCGCCGGAACATCTCGAGCTCATGGTTCGTAATCCACAGACACTGGCAAAGAAAATAAAAAACGCTGGCGCTATATTTCTTGGAAACTACACGCCCGAAACCATAGGCGATTATATAGCCGGGCCTAACCACACATTGCCGACGGGAGGCACCGCGAGATTTTTTTCTCCCCTATCGGTCCTGGACTTCATGAAGACCAGTCATGTCGTCGAGTTTTCAAAAGAGGCGTTTGAACAATTAGGCGGGGTAGCTGAACTTCTTGCAGAGCAGGAACGCCTTTTCGCTCATGCCTATGCGATAAAAATCCGACGTTTGATTGACCAGAAAGAAAAGTAACCCGCCACTAATAACGTATCCGGCGGAATAAAACATAGAGCATTCGTTTTAGATGATTAGACCAAGGAAACATATCGAGGAACTCAAACCGTACGTACCGGGAGAACAGCCACAACAGGGTGAATGGATAAAGCTGAATACCAATGAGAATCCGTATCCGCCATCGCCCGAGGTCTTACGTCGGATAAAGAATCAGCTGGAAAAGCGTGTGAGGCTTTACCCCGATCCCCTATTCAAGAATCTGCGTCGTGCTGCAGCTCGGCGATGGAAGGTTTCCGAAGACGATATCTTTGTGGGGAATGGTTCGGACGAGGTGTTGAGGTTGCTTTTTCAGTCTTATCTCACACCCGGCGACTCTGTCGCGGCCCTTTTCCCTACCTACACGCTCTATGAAACTCTTGCCGATATCTTCGATGCCCGAATGATCTATTACGAGACGCATCGTGACCTGCGCATACCATCCGCCTTTTTTTCTTCTATGTCGCACAGGATTATGTGCATTGCCAATCCCAACCCGCCGACCGGTACTTTTTATGAACCCGTTCTGCTGCGCCGAATCTGTAAAGTAAACTCTAAATCCCTCATCCTTATCGATGAAGCCTATGTGGATTTCGCGCCGCGGAATGCACTCGAATTGATCAGGGAGTTCGATAACGTCGTTATCGTCCGTACTTTTTCTAAATCCCCGGGGCTTGCTGGATTGCGCATAGGATTTGGTATCGCAAAAAATACTATTATCTCCACGCTCTACAAAATCAAAGATTCGTATAATGTCAACTTTATTGCCCAGATAGCGGCGACCGCTGCACTTGATGATACGCAATACTATCGGGATGTGATCAAGAAGATAAAGGCATCACGCAGGAAACTTTCACGTCAGCTTCGGAACCTGGGATTCGATGTTCCCGATTCAGCCGCAAATTTCGTCTTTGCGCAATGGCATGAAAATGCTCAATGGATATATGAGGAGTTGAAACGGCGAAAAATTCTGGTACGATACTTTGATCATCCTTTGCTTCGCAATGGATTACGAATCTCTATTGGAAAAGAGTCGGATAACGACATATTGATATCATCGTTAAAGGGAATAATAAAAGATGGCAAAAAAACAAAAAAAAGGACGAACCGCTGAAATTCAGCGTAAGACAAAAGAGACGGATATCGATCTTAAGCTGAATCTTGATGGCGACGGTGTGTTGGATTGTACGCTTGGGTTGCCGTTTTTCGAGCACATGCTCTCGCTTTTTACACGACATGCCCTGATAGATATTACCCTCAAGGGTCAGGGCGACATCGAGGTCGACTGGCATCATACAGTCGAGGATGTAGGGATCTGTCTCGGTCAGGCATTTCACAACGCTATCGGCGACAAAAAAGGTATCGAACGCTATGGAACTGCATTTGTGCCGATGGAAGAAACCCTGGCATACTGTGTCTTGGATATATGCGACCGCCCGTTTCTTAAATTCAATGTCGATTATGGGCGTGAACGCGTGGGTCCCTACGATGCGGAATTGACCGAAGAATTTTTCCGTGCTTTCTGTGTCAATGCTCGGATAACCATGCATCTGACGTTGGTAAGCGGTTCGAATCTGCACCATATTCATGAAGCGCTCTTCAAATCAGCCGGGCTTGCGCTACGGCGTGCACTTCAGAATAACCCACGTATCAAATCAGTGCTTTCCACAAAAGGTGTTCTATAGATAACGGCAAAATGTCATAAGAGTAATAGTCTCTGCGGCACGCCACCTGTAGGAATTTTACGGCAGCAAGGACGCATCGACTCGAATAACTCGATTATAGCGCCGGTCAACTATGTAGAGATTGCCATAGACGTCTAACGCGATTTTTACCGGTTCCACCAATGGCTGTCCCGCTGAATCTTTCCATTTCAGTTCTCCGATATACTTACTATCGCGGTCGAAGAAGGCGATTCTGTAATTGCCGGTATCGGCAACAAGGATCCTTCCCTGACGATCGAGTTTCGCATCATGGGGATATTTCAAACCGGCTCCGGGAACCGCGTTTTTTCCGGGTATGGAACGGATCAGTTTTCCCGTTTTCAAGAATCGCCGTATTTGATCGTTGGTAGCATCTGCCGTGTACAGTAAGAGATCGCGTGTGATTTCAATCGATCTCGGAGACATCTCGAAGACTTTATTGTTCTCAACGGCTTGCAAGGTATCGAGAATCTCGCCGTCGAGGTTCACGACATGAATGACTCCCATGATTTCGTCGCCGACATAAATCCGTCCCGATGCGTCTATATCAAGGGAGACGGGCATAACGGTGATAGGTGCAGTGCTGCCGCCCATTATGATTTTTTTCTGAAAAGCGCCAAAGGTATTGAATATCTTGATTGTTCTATCTCCCACATCGGATATAAGCACCTCGCCGGCGTTGGAAACCGCTATATCCGATGGTCTCAGCATCTGGGTCTCTCCCCTACCCTTTTTACCCCATGCCCTCAAGAGTTGACCGGTTTGAGGATTAAAAATCAAGACACGCCCTGACACCTGATCCAAAACATAGAGACGCCCGGCGATGTCAAGTGTCAGGCTCACCGGCTCGGAGAAAAGCCGCTCGATTGATTTTCCGTCAGTACTGAAGATTATACCGATTTCCCTGAAGGGTACAGCAGCACGGTCTATGGTTTTGCCGTAATCAGTCTCCGGACGAGGTTGAACCGGAATTTGATTGTAGCGGGTATCGGGTGGCACCACCACGTCAATCCCTCGCGTGCTGTGGGGAGACATCACGCACGCAATCAACAAAAACGCGATGATCGAAAATGGTCTTGTTCCGCTGCCGATAGTATTATTCATAAACGTCCTCATTGTCTTTTGTCAGGACTTGCCGCATTACTTCGGCTATCACCAGTGGTTCAAATCCTTTTTGTCTCAGAAATGAAGATAGTTTTTGCCGCTGTTTACCGCGATCATATCGTGCGAGAAGAGGCATCTTCTTCCGTGCCAGTTTCAGCGCCAGATTCTTCTGCGTATCATGTTGTCTAACCGGTGTAATCGCCGACTCGATTATGTGGTCTGCTACGCCTTTTTGCTTCAGTTCCGCCATAAGTTTCAACGGTCCCGCGGGTTTCAGTTTTAAACGGTCTTTTATAAAGAGTTGTGCGAATCGTGTATCGTCTATTTTGCCTTTCTCCCTGAGCTCGGAGATCACGTGTTCGATGCTTTCTGCAGAGATATTTTTTCTCCTCAGGTAGTCTCTCACCTGTTTTGCGGACACCACTTTAAGGCTCAGGTATGCTATAGCAAGTGTCCGTGCACTGATCAGTTCGTCCTCGTACAGGAGATTCCGCACGTCTTCCGCCGACACTTCCAATCCCCGCTTGAGGTTATGGCGCAAGATTAGCTCGCCGGTCACTTCTACATGAGTTCCATCGGATAAATAAACCGCAAACTTTTCTTTTTTCTTGTCAATCAGTTTAATATTGATGATGTGGCTATTTGTCATGTAAAGTATAGTATTGCCAGAATGAGCTAAAAGTGTTCAAGAGACCTTTCAATAAAACTATTATCCGGGTAATATACATTCTTATCCTTGCTATCCTCGTTGTAACGTTTATTATGTATGTTTTCCCACTCCCGGGCTTCATCGTCAAGCCCATTATTTCCGATGAAATGCGTAAAGCAACAGGCATGGAAGTCGCATATGATAGTGCGCGAGTTACCCTCATTACGCATAACGCAATACTGAACAATGTCCGCCTCATCGATCCCGCAACGAAGGAATCTTTAGCGGTCGAATCCGTTGATGTCCAGCTGAAGTTATTTCCTTTTCGTATCAGGAGTGTTACGCTTACCGAGCCGGAGCCGTTGACGTTTCATTGTTCATCTGCTGAATGCACGGATATGTATCCTGAAAGTAAGGTGTTGTTACGTCTTCTAACCATGGAGGGAGAGGGTGAACTCCGTCCGCCACCAATGAAATTTGCGGTCGCGGAAGCTGATGTAAACATAATCGTTCATCGTGCGGATGAACGAGAGAAAACGATTCATTTCTCCGGTCTCAATACCTCCGGCTGGTCTACGGGGGCTAAAATCTATTTAACCGGCTACACAAAAGCGGATATTTTCGACGTAAACAATAACGCGTTATCCTTCAACCTTACATACAACATAGAACAGAAAAAACTTTATGCGACACTACGCTCTTCTTCTCTCCTTCTTCCCGTTACGGAACGAGAGAATCCCCTCTCTGTTCTGCTCACTAAGGCGAAATTAAACGTGGTATTCGATAATGCCGAAACCGAGAATCATATACTCACGAAATTCAACGCAGATAAGGTATCCATAATTCCGGTCAATCGTCCTCAGGATACGTACGAGACCAGCTCGGTTGAGTTATTTGGCGATCTCTTTTTCTCGAGCGAAGCAAAAAACGCGCTTCATCTCAAAGAACTCCTTTACACCGATGAAGATATAAGTATCAAGGGAATGGGCAATATAAGCAGCGAGCACGAGACAGGATATTTCTTCACTGAATTTACTGCTGAAAATCGGAGTGAAACGTTCTTTGAACGTGTGCTCTCCCTGATTGATCTTTCTGAAACCGTCCGAATTCAGGTAACCAAAGATAGCAAGGCTGAAGTTAAGGGAATCGTTTCAGGGAGAATTTCGCCCTTTCGTATTGCACGCTATAATGTCAGGAGCGCTCTACACAATATAGATGTTACACTCCCGGATGATACCCACATGGAAGTTCCGCTTCTGCACTTCGCCGTTGAGGAACATACCGCTACGATAAAAAGTCTTATACTCGATGGCGAGTTCGGTACGCTTGACCTGACGGGAACGGTTTCACTCGTATCGGAAGACGGAGAGTGGTCGTTCCTCAACATAAGGTGTAGCTCCACAGGCGATGCTGATTGTAATTTCGAGGGAGGAGTAAACCTGCAAGAGAGTTGCTATCCTTTTTCAGGGAATCTGTTGTTGAATAAGATGAGCCCCGATATCATAACCTTTCTTCTCAAAAAAGAATTCATCGAGACTGACTATGAATTCGAGGCGAGTCAGGATACGGAAATATCGGGGAAAGTGGATATCCGCGCATGGCTGAAACCCTGCCGGGTCGGACATTATACAGGTCACATTCACGCAAAAAACGTCGGGATAACTGTACCTGATTTCGGCTCATGGCAGGTCAGGGATGCTCGTATGGACTTTGAACCTGACCTTATTATTGCGCATCATCTTTTGTTCAGGGGAAGCGCCGGCGATTTTTCAGCATCCGGAAATCTGGTCAGAAGAGCCGTTCTCGACACCTGGCGTGCTGACTTCCAGGCAACCTCCACTCTGCAATCTGAACATATCCTGAACCTTGTCAAACAGCATCTTCCTGAACACCATACTGCGTACCCCTACCTTTCTCCTCTCCACTCGACCGGAATGCTTATGGCTGATATAAAAGGGGATGCAATTCTAAACTTGAGTGAAGGCTTTAAGCTCGAACAATTTGATGCCGTCTCTAAAGTCGCCGTTGAAGATGTTTCCGTAACCACTCCCTGGCTCGAATCGCCCCTCGAGCTCTCAGGGCGGATGTCTTTGTCGGAAAACCAACTCCTTTTTGACAATTTGGCTTTTTTAATCGAGAACGTACCCGTCAATGTCTCTGGACGGATTTATTCCGAACCATTTTTCTGGAAGAATCCCGGATGGGATATCCAACTGTCGGGTCTCATAACACCCGAACAGATGACAAACCTGATCGCCGAATTTCATTTACCGGTTGAAATAACCTCTTCCGGCGAGTGTACCTATAGTATTTATGTCAGGAAACAGTTCGGTGAACAAGGGCAAATGAGTGATTTGCTCAGGTTAAGCGCCAGGGTTGATGGCATTGATCTGTCACATGATGAGAGGAGCGTATCCATAGACGATTTATCGTGCTTGATGTCACTCAACGACGAGGGAGAGATACAAATAGATACCGTCTCGTGCAATTTCGCTACGTTTCCCGTGTTGGTCAAGGGGAAGATTTCTCTCTCGGCTTTGAATGTAACAGTTTTTTCTGACCTCGATCTCGGAAAGGTGAGAGAGGAGCTGCTCTCTATTCTCGAACCGGTTGATCTTGCAGGAACCGTAACCTTGAACGCTACCGTCGCATACACGAATCCTGCATCCACGCCTGAGCAGGTTCAATCCCCTGACGCCGACACATACAAATATCTGGCAACCGCGTATCGTGAATTTTTTGAATCGTTCGTCAACCAGTTCGATTCGTTTGAGAAGTGTGGCAAGATGTTTTCCGGCGAAGTGACCCTTCACAACAATGTTATCTCCTATTGTGAATTTCCCGTGCTAATGCACAATATAAGCGGTACAGCCTTCTTCAAGGATAACCGGCTGGAATTCGATAATGTCAGCGCCGACTGTGGAAATTCAACGAACACCATAAATGCGGGTACATTATGGTTCAGAGAAGGGACGCCGGTGTTTGAAGTTCAGAGCAATCTTAAAACATTCTATCTCGATGACTGGCTGTCGGGATGGAATCCGCCGTGCCGAAAAACGACTCCGACCCTGACTGCCGCCGACCCTGACCGCCTGAGATTTCGCCTCAAGATCGAAGGTCGGGGAGAAAAAATTATGTGTCCGCCGCTTGAAAGCGGCAAATTCCAGACGATACTCGAATATTTCAATTACCCGCGCGGTCATGGAAATTTAGTCCGCCTCACCGAGACATCGTGCGATTTCAACGAGGGAGAATTAGTCTTCGAGGAAGGTAAGATCCATATAAAAAAGGACCAAAAAATTCGTCACACCTGGAATGGAAAAATCAATGCCATTTCGTTGAATAGCCTTCAGAAGCAGCTGAAGCAGAACGGTCCCGGGATATACGGCAACCTTTCGGGGACGCTCACACTCGAAGGAGTAAAAGACGACCTTGCAAGCTTTAAGGGACAAGGGAATGGACATATCACTGACAGTAGATTCATCCAGATACCGATTTTTACCGAGCTCGCACGCACTGTTAAATCTTCGATTCTAAGGTCGCCTTCGTTTTCGAGCGTGTATGGCAATTTTATTATTGAGAATGAAACGATCAACTTTCCTGATATTGTATTCTACAATCCCGCGGTCAGGTTGGCGGCTAAAGGAAGTTTGTGTTTCGATGAACGTGTGGATTTTGTTGTTTACCTTGCCTATTTCAGCGGTCTTATCGAAAGAATCCCCTTTATCGGCGGCGTGATCGGCAGCATATTCAGGAGAATTGAATCGTTGGGTGCGTATGCCGCAAAGTATAGACTGAGTGGAAGCCTCGACGACCCGAACTATTATTTCGCACCTTTTTCAGCCGACGAGATAATATCCGCGTTCTCCTCAATTATCAAATAATCTCTCCCCTCTCCCCCATCACCTCGTACTTGCGTTCGTACACGCCCTTGGCGTTGTACTCGCACTCGTTAGCCCAAGTTCGACAGTTAGAAGGATAGGGGTACTGAAAAAAGGAGACTTACGTTTTTTTGAGGGTAAAAGTCGCCACTACATTTTCGATTTTTT
>CAZSMK010000132.1:0-14319 GCA_964608095.1 uncultured Candidatus Sumerlaeota bacterium
CTGATCGACTCGATCGCCATGGAAGAAGGACTGCGTTTTGCCATTCGTGAAGGCGGGCGTACCGTCGGCGCGGGCGTGGTCACCAGTATCATTGAATAAGGTTGAAGAAAATCCAATTGGACGATTGGACATACAATAAATGGCTAAACAACGAATACGAATAAGTCTGAAATCATTCGATTATCGCTTGCTGGACCAGTCGGTCAAGGATATCGTTGATACCGCAAAGCAGACAGGAGCTGATATTGCAGGACCGATACCACTGCCGACAAGAATAAGCCGCTATACGGTCTTACGCTCACCGCATATAGATAAAAAGTCGCGTGAGCAATTCGAGTTGCGGACGCATAAACGATTGATCGATATTGTCGATCCGAGCCAGAAAACACTTGATGCACTCACAGAGCTGGACTTGCCGGCAGGTGTGGATATCGAGATTAAACTGTTGTAGCCAATGACGTGATATGAACGTCGTCGCGAGGAGCCGTGACCTTTTTTCTTGAAAAGCGGCATCCCCGAGCCCACTAAAAAGGGAGATGAGTTCAAAATGCCTTTGGGACTTCTTGGAAAAAAATTGGGCATGACCCAGATTTTCGATACTAATGGAAATCTGGTTCCTGTTACCCTTATAGAAGCCGGACCTTGTTACGTTCTTCAGGTGAAGAACAAGCAGAAGGATGGATATTCGGCGATTCAGATCGGCTTTGATCGAAAACCGAAACGTAAGGCTCGTAAACCTGAACTGGGCCACGTAAACAAAGCCGGTACAGAGCCGATGCGGTTCGTGAGGGAACTATACCTGGAAGAAGCCGATACGGATAGTTTCAGCGTTGGACAAACCTTGACCGTCGATTTGTTTAAAGAAGGTGAACGGGTGGACGTCACCGGCACCTCAAAGGGACGTGGCTTCGCAGGAACGGTAAAGCGTTTCGGGACAAGCCGTGGACCTATGACACACGGCTCGACGTATCATCGCCGTCCCGGCTCTACCGGTTCATCCAGTGATCCATCAAGGATTTTTAAAGGAAAAGTCATGCCCGGGCATATGGGTAATAAACGTCGGACTATACCCAATCTTATGGTGGTAAAAACCGATAAAGAGCGAAATATACTTATGGTGAAGGGTTCAGTACCCGGCGCTCTTAACAGTTATATCGTCATCAAGAAGAGCAATAGAACAAAACGAGGATAAGACTGCGATCATGCAGGCGGGAGTGAATAGCACGATGCCAGTCCTGGACATAGTCAAAAGCGATGGGAGCAAGAGCGGAGAGACCATCGAGGTAAGCGATAAGGTCTTTAACGTCCGAAAAAACGCCTTGGTGGTCAGGGAAGCCTTGAATCAGTATATGGCGAATCAACGTCAGGGCACCGCGTCCACCAAGAAGCGCGGTGAAGTCAGAGGCGGTGGGAGGAAGCCCTGGCGCCAGAAGGGCACCGGAAGAGCGCGCCATGGCAGTATACGTTCCCCGATTTGGCGCGGAGGTGGTATTATCTTCGGTCCACAACCCCGGAGTTTCGCCTACTCCGTGCCACGGAAGAAAAAACGCCTCGCGTTGTATTCTGTTCTTACCGCCAAAAGAGAAGAACAGCGCCTGATGGTGTTGGGCGACATACCCGTCAACGAACCTAAAACGAAAACTATGATAGAATTTTTGAAACTATTGGGGGTAGATTCGTCAAAAAATCTTATCCTCCTCGATAAAACCAACAGGGCGATATACCTTGCCGGACGAAATATTCCCGGTGTAAAGGTAACTGTTGTAGACAATATTAATATCTTCGATCTTTTGTATTACGACAACCTGATCGTCACTCCTGGAAGCCTGAAACGCCTGGAGGAATTAATAGGATGAGAGATCCCTGGAGCATATTGATAAAACCCGTAATCACGGAAAAGAGTTATCAGTCTGCGGAGTTGGCGGAACCGAAGTACGAATTCAAGGTACGTATGGATTCCAATAAGCAAGAGGTCAAAAAAGCGGTGGAGCAAGCCTTCAACGTGGCAGTCAAGAAAGTAAACGTAATTCGGGTGAAGGGACATCCTCGCCGGGTTCGCTCTGCCCGGTATGGCAGGACGTCACAATGGAAAAAAGCCATTGTCACCCTCGAGTCAGGGAACAAGATCGATTTAATTTAGCGTCAAGGAAGTGAATGTATATGGCGGTGAAAAAATACAAACCAACAACTCCTTCCCGACGACAGATGACTTCGTCGTCGTTCGAGGAGATAACGAAAAAGAAACCGGAAAAGTCCCTCACCGTTACCACGAAGAAGAGGGCGGGGAGAAATAATCAGGGACGAATAACGGCGAGACATCGCGGCGGTGGTCATAAACGCAAATATAGAATCATCGATTTTAAACGCGCTAAGGACAATATACCGGCTAAAGTGGTGGCAATCGAGTATGATCCGAATCGCTCGGCGCGCATTGCTCTTCTTCAATATGCAGATGGGGATAAGCGCTATATCATCGCACCTACAGGAATACGAGTCGGTGAGACGCTGCTGTCCGGTTCGAGCGCAGAGGTAAAAAACGGCAATGCGTTAGCTCTTCGCAGAATCCCTCTGGGCAGTTTTGTGCATTGCGTGGAGGTCACGCCGGGCAAAGGTGCCCAGTTTGCACGAAGCGCAGGCACTGGGTGTCAGATAATGGCGAGGGAAGGCGAGCATGTTCATCTCAAGATGCCCTCAGGTGAAGTGCGACTCGTTCGTGCCGAGTGTAAAGCCACTATAGGACAGGTGGGGAATGTTGAACATGAAAATATAAATCTGGGGAAGGCGGGACGTAAACGCTGGCTTGGACGGCGACCTCATGTCCGCGGCGTTGCCATGAATCCGGTTGATCATCCTCTCGGCGGCGGCGAGGGGCGCGCCAAGGGCGGACGACATCCCTGCAGCCCGACGGGATTGCTGGCGAAGGGCTTGAAAACTCGCAAACCTCATAAATATTCAGATTCTTTAATTATAAAAGGTAGGAAGAAACGCTAATCCATTTAAGGTGAGGTAGATATATATGCCGCGGTCATTGAAAAAAGGACCTTACATTGATGAAAAATTAATGAAACGCATTAATAAAATGAATCAAAGGGGAGAGAAGTCGGTAATCAAGACATGGTCGCGGCGCTCGATGATCGTCCCTGATATGGTCGGTCATACAATCGCCGTGCATAATGGGAAACAATTCATCCCGATTTTTATTACGGAAAACATGGTCGGACATAAACTCGGAGAATTTTCTCCTACACGGCTCTTCAGGTCTCATGGCGGCAAGACCGCGAAGATCGCCAAGGTTCGAAAGTAGGTCTGTTGGTAGAGGAGAAGAAAAGTGGCGGAAAAAAAGATAGCATTTGATGAATCGACTGTAGCAGGTTCAGCCACGGCACGTTTCGTGCGCGTCTCGCCACGACGGGCGCGCCTTGTCGCCGATTTGATCAGATATAAGTCCGTCGGCGAGGCTGAAGCCCTACTCAAGTTCAGCAACAAGAAGTCGGTAACGCCGGCAGTCAAAAAGCTTCTTGATGCAGCAAAAGCCGCGGTGAATCACCGTCAGTATCCCCACATCGAAGAGCTCGTCATTGGAGATATCCGGGTGGACGGGGGACCTATGTTTAAACGGGGTCGAGCGCAGAGCCGTGGTCGACCCGCCACGATTCGACGGCGTACGTCTCATATCACGATTCGACTCATGCCGCCGGCATAAAAAATAACTTTTGACGATTTAAACCAGGGAGGTAATAAGCGCGTGGGACAAAAAGTAAACCCAATAGGACTCAGAGTGGGTGTAATAAAAGCATGGGAGTCGCGATGGTATGCAGAAAAAGACTACGCCAACCTTTTACATGAAGATATTCTTATACGAAATACCGTAAAGTCGAAATTCTATCACGCAGGAGTTGCAAGAATAGAAATAGAACGTGCGGCTGACCGTGCAAAGATAACTATATATACCGCGCGACCTGGTATCATCATTGGTCGAAAAGGTAGCGAGATCGAGTCGTTACGAAAAGAACTACAAAAAAAGATTAAGCGGCATATTATTATAAATATCGAAGAGATAAAGAAACCCGACATGGTGGCGCAACTGGTGGCTGAGATGGTCGCGGCCCAACTTGTTCGCCGGATAGGTTTCCGCCGGGCTATGAAGAGAACGGTTCAAACCGTAATCAAAGCCGGTGCACTGGGAATAAAAATTTCCTGTGCCGGTCGACTGGCAGGGGCTGAGATCGCTCGCACTGAATGGTATCGGCAGGGACGGGTTCCCTTACATACCCTCCGTGCAGATATCGATTACGGCTTTACAGTTGCCAAAACCAAATACGGCGCTATCGGTATTAAGGTATGGATTTTCCGGCGTGAACTTTTTGACAACGAATTACGCAGGGGTGTATAGGGGAATGAGAAGATTTGTCAATGAGGTAGACATAAAATGGCGTTAATACCTAAAAGAGTAAAATACCGCAAGCAGCATCGTGGTAGGATGAAAGGGCGACTGCACCGCGGGACAAAGCTCAGTTTCGGCGAGTATGGACTGAAAGCGCTCGAACCGGGATGGTTGACTACCCGACAGATCGAGGCCGCTCGTATCGCCGTGACTCGCTATGTCAAACGTGGCGGTCGCATCTGGATCAATCTTGTCTGCGATAAACCCGTGAGTAAAAAACCTGCGGAAACCCGGATGGGTAAGGGAAAAGGAAATCCCGAATTCTGGGTCGCCGTGGTTAAACCCGGTAAAGTGCTGTTCGAGATGGAAGGCGTAAGTCGTGAAGTCGCCAGGGAGGCGTTTCGATTGGCTTCTTACAAGCTGCCGATCAAGACAAAATTCGTCACACGGGAAGATTTTCTTGGAGGAATGTAACCAGCAATGACCACTGCGAGAGAGCTACGAAATATGTCAATTGATGAACTCCTGGGGATAGTGCATGAGACCCGGCGCGCCCTTTTCAATCTCAAGGTGCGCGACACCACCAAGGAATTGAAGAACGTCGCCGAGATTCAGAAACAAAAAAAAGAATTAGCCCGAGCGCTTACTGTGTTAAGAGAAAAAGGAATAAAATTCTAAGATAATGGCGAAGGATGATACCCATGCGCGATGCGAAGGATAAAAAATCCAAAGGCGTAAAAATAAGAACAGGGCACGTTCTTAGTGCAAAAATGGATAAAACGATCGTGGTTGCCGTGGAACAGCAGATCAAGCATCCACGCTTCAAAAAATATATACGTAAACGAACTAAACTCTATGCACACGACAAAGATAACCGCTGTCAAGTAGGTGACCTTGTTGAAATCATTGAAAGTCGGCCTCTCAGCAAGCTGAAACAATGGCGAGTACGAAAAATCTTGAAGAAAGCCGAGATGGCTTGAGGAGCGTCTTTGTAACCAGGAGTTAAAGGCAAAATGATCCAGGAATACACCATATTAAACGTAGCGGATAACTCGGGGGCAAAAAGCATCAGGTGCTTCAAGGTCCTCGGAGGCACTAAGCGTCGCTACGCTTCTATCGGCGATATTATCGTTGCATCGGTGAGAGAGGCGACTCCCGAAGGACAAGTTAAAAAAGGCGCCGTCGTGAGAGCCGTTGTCGTGCGAACTAAAAAAGAAGTCCGGCGTAACGATGGCTCTTATGTTCGCTTTGATGATAATGCAGCGGTGTTGATCAATAAACAGAATGAACCACTGGGAACTCGTATATTTGGAGCGGTAGGCCGTGAACTACGGCAAAAAAACTTTATGAAAATTATCTCACTTGCTCCCGAAGTGGTATGATAAGGAGGTATGAGCGAAGATGTCATTTGGCATAAAAAAGGGAGACACGGTGATAGTGGTAAGTGGTAAGTATAAAGGTGTAACCGGTAAAGTTCTCTCAGTACTTCCACAAGAAAAGAAAGCTATTGTGGAGAACGTTCAGTTTGTCAAACGTCACCAGCGGCAGCGTTCACAGCAAGAGAAAGGTGGAATTCAGGAAAAGGAATCACCCATATACCTCTCGAAACTTATGATCGTGTGCCCGAAATGTAATAAACCGACCCGGATTGGTACTTCGCTCACGCCGGAGGGAACAAAAGTTCGTATTTGCCGGAAATGCAAAACACAACTTTAAGGAGAGTAAAGACTGAATATTTACCCGGTAAAGACTGAATCTTTACCCGGTAAAGACTGAATCGATACAGGAAGTCGAGAAAGATACTATGGGATACGTACCGCGATTGATTGAAATGTACCGAAAAGAGTTACGACCGACGCTACAACGCGACCGGTCATACCCTAATGTGATGGCGGTTCCACGATTAGAAAAGATAATTGTAAATATGGGTGTGGGCGAAGGCGCGCGTGATCCGAAGGAACTGGATGTAGCAATGGACGAGCTGGCTCTTATCACGGGGCAGCGTCCTCGCATAAACCGTTCGCGAAAAGCCATATCGGCATTTCATATCCGGCAAGGCATGCCCGTGGGAATCAGCGTCACGCTCAGAGGATATCGTATGTACGAATTCCTCGATCGATTGATCAATATTGCCATCCCGCGTATTCGGGATTTTCGTGGTCTGAGCACCGCTTCTTTCGATGGACGCGGGAACTATAATATCGGGATAAAAGAA
The DNA here is from genome assembly GCA_964608095.1 of uncultured Candidatus Sumerlaeota bacterium. Taxonomy (GTDB): domain Bacteria; phylum Sumerlaeota; class Sumerlaeia; order MWCT01; family JAGHBZ01; genus CAZSMK01. The sequence continues at coordinate 6,600 of CAZSMK010000132.1, forward strand.
CATACAATATTTACCGAACTTGATTTAAGCAAGGTTTCAACTATAAGGGGTATGGACATTGCTATTGTGACGTCCGCCCAGACTGATGAGGAGTGCAAAGAGCTTCTCTCGCGCTTTGGTATGCCCTTTAAATAACGACATAAATCTTCTCCGTTGACTTGATCACGGGAAGAAATCTCAGAGAGCAGGTGATGAGCACCTATGGCACGAACGAGCCAGATAGCAAAAACACAGAAAACGCTCAAATTTTCTACGCGGCAAAGAAACCGCTGTAGGATTTGTGGACGCCCTCGAGGCTATCTACGCAAATTTGGTATTTGCAGAATATGTTTTAGAGAGCTGGCAAGCCGGGGACACCTTCCCGGTATTCGTAAAGCCAGCTGGTAAACTCTATTTTGTCATCTTGAGGTGAATTATAAATGGTTACAGATCCCATAGCTGATATGTTAACACGCATCAGGAATGCAATAATGGCGAGGAAAGCGTATGTTGATATTCCGGCGTCCAAGATGAAACTTGGCATAGCTCGCCTTCTTCATCAGGAAGGCTATATTAAAAGGTTCCGGTATATGAAGGATAGCCGTCAGGGTTTAATCCGAATCGACCTGAAATATGACGAGGCAAAAGAACCGGCGATTAAAGGAATGAATCGTGTCAGTAAACCGGGACTGCGACGATATGTGAACAGCCGTCGAATTCCGCGTGTGATGGGCGGATTGGGGATATGCGTCATTAGCACGTCCCGGGGGCTGAAGACCGATCGAGAATGCCGAAAGGAAAATATAGGCGGCGAAGTCGTGTGTTCAATTTGGTGATTTTATGCGCATACTTTTTCTGTGAGGACTGATAAAAGTGTCAAGAATTGGAAAAAAACCAATCAAAATACCCAAAGGTGTGTCGGTAAAAATCGCACACAATGAGGTGCAGCTCAAAGGTCCCGGCGGGCAAATGAGTCAATCTTTCAATGACTATGTTCGCGTTCATCAAGATAAAGAAGAACTCGTCGTTGAACGCCTTAAAGAGGATAAGAAGGGACATGCCTTTCAGGGTCTTTACCAACGATTGATTTCTAATATGGTGTCCGGTGTAACCACAGGATTTTCGAAAGAACTTGAAATCATGGGATTGGGGTATAGGGCGCAGAAGCAGGGAGAGCGCCTCATTTTGAACCTGGGCTTTAGCCATCCGATTACGTTTACTCCTCCCAAGGGCATCTCTATCGAGGTTCCTGCTCCTAACCGTATTATTGTCAAGGGAATTGATAAACAACAAGTCGGACAGGTCGCGGCAAACATCCGAGGGCTTCGACCACCTGAACCTTATAAAGGTAAAGGTGTGCGTTACGCAGGCGAATATGTACGCCGTAAGGTCGGTAAAACCGGTGGAAAATAAGATTATGTTTTGGGGAATGGCATAGAATTATGGGAAGGTTATCAAGAGAAGAACGACGAAACAAGCGTCATCTGCGAGTGAGGAGAAAAGTTCGCGGTACACCCGAGCGACCGCGCGTGTGTATCTATAAAAGCAGGCGGCATCTGGTCGTTCAGGTGGTGGACGATGTATCCTCAACCGATGGCAGTATCAGCATTGTTCAGGTTACCACCAATACCAGCGAAAATAAAAAGACCGGAATGAAGTCTTTTAGAACTATTGAACAGGGAAAAATATTAGGAAGCAAGCTCGGTGAGCAGTTGAAGGCAAAAGGTATTAGTGCGGTCACCTTTGACCGAAGCGGCTATATGTATCACGGCATCGTTAAATCTTTTGCTGATGCCATTCGAGAACAGGGCATCTCTTTTTAGGACAACTTGCTTCTATTATGAACTTTAGAAATGGAGCACGTTAACTTTTTGTGAGAAGGGTGACAAACCGTGACAGATGAAGAAAAACAGCCTGACGACAAAAGAGCATTCGAGAAGAATAACGCTCAATATGACACCGCCTCAGCGGATCAAGGCTCTTCTAAAGAAGATGAAAGTACCATCAACCGTCTTCTGAGAAAAAAAGATGAGGACGCGGTTGACATCAAAACGCTGACATTACGTGAAGAAGTGGTGAGTCTGAACCGGGTTGCCAAAGTTGTTAAAGGTGGGCGTCGGTTTAGCTTTAACGCTATGGTGGTTGTCGGCGACGAGGACGGACATGTCGGTGTCGGTCTTGGCAAAGCGAACGAAGTCCCCGAGGCTATCTCGAAAGGGGTTGAGAGCGCCAAAAAGAACATTATTTATATCCCTCTCGTTGGCAGGACTATCGTCCATCCGGTAGTCGGTCGTTACGGCGCTTCGAAAGTATTGCTTAAACCGGCAGCGGAAGGAACGGGAATTATTGCGGGACCTGCAGTTCGTGCGGTGGTGGAACTTGCCGGTATTAAAGATATTTTGACCAAGAATCTCGGTAGCCAGAACGTGATTAATGTGGTGAAAGCCACGATTAATGGCCTTCAAAGTATACTGAGACCGGAAGACGTGGAAGAGCGTCGTGGAAAACCGCTTTCTCATATTCTTGGGAGCAAAGCAGCACAGCGTTATTTGAAAAGCACCGGGAAGATTGCTGAAGAAACAGCGGAAGTGAAAGAACCGATTGCCGCTAAAGAAGAGCTTGCCGAGGAACAACCGTTAGAGAAAGAACCGGTCGCGGCGCCGGAGCAGCTCTCTGAAGAGACCCCGGAGGCGCCTGAAGAGGTAAAACAAGAAGGGGAATCCACGGAATATGAACCGCAGAAAGAGAGTCCGGGAGAACCTGCAGAGCCGACTCCACCGGCAAGTTCCCCTGAAGAAGAATCAGAATCAGCTCCTGAAAAGGACAATTCTTGAGTATGTATGATTTTTGATGATAGAGGCGTAAGAACGTGGCAAAAATAAAAGTAAAACTAAAACGAAGCCTGATCGGGCACAAGGAAATCCACCGGCGAACTATTCGCGCACTTGGCTTGAACAAGATCAGCAGTGAGAACATCCTGAACGATACTCCCCAGGTTAGAGGGATGATCAAGCAAGTGCAGTATCTGCTGGAAGTGGAGGAAGTAAAAGAATGAAGATAAAGGAGTTACCGAAGGATCCGGGAAGAAGACAACGCAGGAAACGCGTAGGACGAGGCCGTGGTTCTGGACAGGGGACCTATGCCGGCAGAGGTTTGAAGGGACAAAAATCACGTGCCGGCGTCGCTATTCCTTCTGAATTTGAAGGTGGACAGATGCCATTGATTCGGCGTGTCCCTAAACGCGGATTTTCTAATCCGTTCCGGATTCACTATTGCTGTATAAATGTGGGACGACTTTCCGAGGTATTTGCAAAAGACGATGTTGTGGACGTAGCGGTTCTCAAAAAGCGAAAACTTGTAAAAGGGAAATCACCCCGGATAAAAATTTTAGGCGACGGTGAGATTGACAAACCACTCGCTGTCCATGCACATAAATTTTCAGGCGCCGCGGTTGAGAAGATAACAGCAGCCGGCGGAACATGCGAGGTTATCGGCAACGATGATTCAAAAACTGATTAATATTTTCAAGATTCCCGACCTGAAAAAGAAAATCGGCTTTACTCTCTTTATCGTTCTTATATACCGCATTGGCGCTCATATCCCCGTTCCTTTTGTTGACCCGCAAGCGATCGACCAGTTCTGGAGCACTATGGTCGGCGGAAGCGGAATTCTCTCCATGATCGACATGTTCTCGGGACGCGCATTTCGCCAGATGACCATCTTTGCATTGGGTATTATGCCTTACATCAGCGCATCGATTATTCTTCAGCTGTTGATGGTGGTGTGGCCCCGGCTCGAGAAAATCGCAAAGGAAGGACCACTCGGGCGAAAAAAAATCGAACAGTATACGCGGCTCGGAACTGTCGGACTCGCTCTTTTTCAGTCTGTCGGGGTGGGACTCTTGATGCTTCAGCAGGGATTAACCCTTATTCCTAATTACCGCCTCCTCTTTATTTTTACCACCATGATTTCGGTCACCGCAGGTACCACATTCATTATGTGGTTAGGCGAGAAAATTTCGGAAAAAGGCATTGGAAACGGAATATCCATCATTATTGGTGTGGGGATTCTCTCCTCGTATCCTTATGATATCGGCATTGGCGTGAGTGCGGTTCAGACACAGGCGATGGCGCCTATCTGGTTTCCCGTCATCTTCGTCATCATGGTTGGCGTGTCAATCGCCATTATCATGATACAAGAAGGAGCGCGAAAAATACCGGTTCAACATGCTAAACAGGTACGAGGACGCCAGATGGTGGGAGGCACGACTACGTATCTTCCTCTTAAGGTCAACACCGGCGGCGTTATCCCCGTTATCTTTTCATCCGCGATACTCAGTTTCCCCACCTTTATAATTTCATGGGCGGGAAATACTCAAACCGGCTTTCTGTACTCCTTGAACGAACTCTTTGCCATGCGTTCTACTTATAATATCTATGAATTAATGTACCGATGGTTTGGATTTGATCCAGGCGGCATTTTTTTACTCCTTAGAGCCTTGAACTTTTATACTTTTGTCTATGCTATCTTAACCATTTTCTTCTGTTACTTTTATGCTGCGATCACCTTCAATCCCGTTGATGTGGCGGATAATTTGAGAAAATTCGGCTCATTTATTCCCGGAAGACGCCCCGGTAAACCGACTTCCGATTATATAGACTACGTCCTGACGCGTATCACTCTCGTGGGTGCGCTCTTTCTTGTAGTTGTGGCGTTGATGCCTCAAGTCTTTTTCGTTGCCTTTAATATACCGTGGGCGATGACTGACTTTATCGGTGGTACCGGTTTGATTATCGTCATCGGTGTTATGCTGGATACCCTCAAGCAGATTGAATCTCAATTGCTTATGCGACATTATGAAGGATTCAAGATTCGTCCTCGTGGTCGGGGTAGATGGTAAGAGGTCATGTGTGGGAAGAAAATTTCGGATTTGCCATGGAAAACGATAACAAAGAACGCGAAATAGACCTTAACATTATCCTTCTGGGTCCACCCGGCTCGGGAAAAGGCACCCAGGCTACGGCAATTGAAGAGCGCTTCAACTTGTTTCACCTTTCTACCGGCGAGATGTTTCGTGAGGCGGTTCGGCAGGACACGGACCTGGGCAAACAAGTCGCCGAGATTATGCAGAAGGGCGAACTTGTGCCTGATGATATTTTGTATCGGTTGGTTAAAGAGAAAGTCGCTGAATTGAGCAAGAAAGGGTACGGCATTCTTTTTGACGGCTATCCCAGAACGCTGGTACAGGCTGAACAATTAGACCTCATAATGGAGAGCCAGGAGAGCCGAATTCATATAGTTCTTCTAATAGAAGTGGATGAAGAGGCGCTGATCAAACGCCTTTCAGGACGATTGTATTGCTCGAAATGTGAAATAACCTACAACAGGTATTTTCATCCGCCCAAACACGATAATACGTGCGATGTATGTGGAAGCGAGTTGACCCAGCGAAGCGAGGATTACCCGGAAGCTATCAGAACCCGACTCGACATCTATCGCGAGCGTACGTTACCCTTAATCGAGTATTACGAAAAACAGGGCAAACTTCATGAAATAGCAGGGGATAGAAAGCCTGAAGAAGTGTCGCATCAAATAGCAGCCATTATAAAGAAAAAATTGAACCAGGTTGTCAGCGACTGAAACAATGAACGAAATAATCGAGTTAAAGACACCGGACGAAATCCGCCTGATGAAAGAAGCAGGCAAGATTCTCCGTGATGTTCTCAATGAAGTGGCCCGATATGTGAAACCGGGAGTCGCTACCGCTGAACTTGACAAACGCGCCTATGAGTTGATTCGAGCGGAAGGATGTACGCCGGCTTTTCTCGGATATCGCGGATTTCCAGCGACACTGTGTGTGTCCATTAATGAGGAAGTCGTGCACGGCATTCCTTCTTCAACCCGCATCCTCCAGGAGGGTGACATTGTCAGTCTTGACATCGGGCTTAGTCGCGAAGGCTTTTTTGCAGACAAGGCGCTTACAGTGGGTGTTGGCAAAATTGATGATAAATCGCAACAATTAATTAATGTTACCGCAAACGCTCTTTTAAAAGGAATCGAACAGGCGAGAGTGGGAAACCGAATTGGCGATATCTCTGCCGCTGTCCAGGCATTTGTTGAATCCCACGGCTTCAGCGTGGTGCGGGAATATTCCGGTCACGGTATTGGGCGACATTTACATGAGCCGCCCCAGGTGTTGAATTACGGAAAACCCGGCACCGGTCATCGCCTGGCGGAAGGAATGACCCTGGCTATTGAACCAATGGTTAATATCGGCGATTGGCACACGTATACTTTACCCGACAAGTGGACAGTTGTGACCTCCGACCATCTTCGCTCAGGTCATTTTGAACACACTATCGCTATTACCAATTCTGAAACGTTGATACTTACTTGAAATAATAAAAAAAAATGTTCTTTGAAAGAATGTGAGGGTCTCTTTTAACTGCTCACTTAGTCTCATTGAAAAGTAAGGGTATTACTTGACATCTCTCGGGTTTTTTTATTATAATTTTACACTGTTTTTATAATGCGTAAGATGAGAGATGGTATGGAAGTTGAGCAGTCGTGGTCTTACGACTGCTCGATTCATGTCTAATCGATGCCTAAAGAAAAAGCCATAGAGATAGAAGGAACAATCGTTGAGACATTGCCGAATGCAATGTTTCGCGTTGAGTTGGACAATGATCTAAAGGTGCTCGCGCATATCTCGGGAAAGATGCGCATGCACTACATACGCATATTGCCCGGCGACAGGGTTCTGGTGGAATTGTCACCCTACGACCTTACGCGGGGACGTATAATTTATCGGTTTAAGTAAGGAGTGGTCTCAGATGAAAGTACGAAGTTCGGTAAAGAAAATATGTCAGAAGTGTAAGATAATCAAACGAAAAGGCGTGGTTCGCGTGATTTGTCCCAACACGCGCCATAAACAACGTCAAGGATAATTATTGACAAGGAGGGTTTAACCTTGGCACGAATTGCGGGAATTGATATTCCAACAAACAAGCGAGTAGATATTTCGCTTACCTATATCTTCGGAGTCGGCAGAACCAATGCTAAAAAGATATTGGCAGAAGCCGGGATCGATGCAGCCAAGCGGGTCTCGGAGCTGACCGAACATGAAGTCAATAAGCTTAATGCGGTTGTCGCGAACAGCTACAAAGTCGAAGGAGATTTGCGCCGTGAGGTGCAGCAAAATATCCGTCGTTTGATGGAGATTCGATGTTATCGTGGCATTCGGCATCAGCGGGGTTTACCGGTCAGAGGGCAACGTACAAGAACCAACTCACGAACACGAAAAGGTCCTAAAAAAACAGTAGGTACCCGTAAAAAAGAACAATAGGATTTTCCTGAGAATAGATGTTGATTTAAAAGAAGAGAATAAGAGAAAGAAAATCAACATGCAAAAGGAGAGGTTGTAAATGGCTGCAAAATCGTACAGACCCAAGAAAAAAGCTAAAAAGAACATTCCGCATGCAACTGCGCATATCAAGGCAACGTTCAACAACACTATCATCTCGATTTCGGATAAGGAAGGAAGGACAATTGCCTGGTCAAGCGGTGGAACGGCGGGATTCAAAGGAGCCCGTAAGTCGACTCCATTCGCCGCGCAGATGGCTGCCGACACTGCGGCAAAAAAAGCAATTGAAAACGGAGTAAAAACCATCGAGGTCATGGTGAAGGGACCGGGAAGCGGACGCGAAGCCGCCATTCGATCTCTCCAGGCGGCAGGCTTGGA
>CAZSMK010000133.1:0-2889 GCA_964608095.1 uncultured Candidatus Sumerlaeota bacterium
AAGGCAAATGGTGCCAGCTTAAATTAGTGCGCAATAACTAAAAAGGAGATCAGTCATGCCAGCTCAAAAATGTCCGTTGTGTGCGAACGACGCAGAGTTCGGTGGGATCGACTTCGGTCGTAAAAAGAAGTTTGGCTGCGCCCACTGCGGAGTATTTGTGATATCGCCTAGTACTGAGGAAACGATTGCAGGCGTTGGACAGAATCAAAAGCAAATGATTTCTGAGGCTTCGCGCCAGTGCGAGTCGGGAACGGTTCTATTGATTTACCGTGACGAATCCACCAATTCAATTGAATGGCGTTGTGAATCGGAGCAAAAGTGGTCCTGAATCACCGGATCTTGCGCTAACCATTCACTGGTGCGGACGCAAAAAGCCGCGCCGCCCCCCGTTAAGCGAGAAGATATGAAACAGGTAAATCTATCAGTTTGGGCAAAATATTGTGCAAGACCTAAAGTCTGGTTTAAGCAGGTGGGGGGATAGTGAGCCTTTAATTCTAAGCGGAGAAAACTATGTATATATCAAAATTGAAACTACGAAATTGGCGAAATTTTACCAATGTCGATGTCGACCTCAATGAAACGGTTTATATTATAGGCCCAAACGCTTCGGGAAAATCCAACCTGCTAGATATTTTCCGCTTTATGAGAGACATCGTTAATCCCAAAGGTGGCGGTCTTCAACAGGCAATCGACGCACGTGGGGGATTAAAAAAAATACGTAGCTTAGCAGCCCGTAAACCGTCGTGGATAGAATTAGAGTTCGAATTTCGAGAGAATTTACAGAACATCGAAGGACTGCCAGAATGGCGATATTTATTAAGGATCAATTACGAAGGAAAAGGGAAACAACGACCGATAGTTTTTAGGGAAGAGGTTTGGCAAAAGGACAAGAAGTTATTAGAACGTCCTGATCACGATGATAAAACTGACCCCGAGCGGAGAATTCAAACGCATTTAGAGCAGATCAACATGAATAGCCAGTATCGAGAGGTTTCAAATTTTTTTTCCGATGTCCTCTATCTACATCTTGTACCTCAACTCCTGAAATTTAGTGACCAGCTTTCTTTGCGACATATGGAATCAGATCCCTTCGGCCAAGGGCTTCTTGAAGAGATTGCACAGACACAAAAGCGAATACGCGACTTTCGCCTCCGCTCCATCGAGAATATTCTTTTGAAGGTAATTCCAAATCTTGAGCGGTTACGTTTTATAAAGGATGAGGCAACGGGTAGGCCGCATCTCGAGATGCTCTATAATCATTGGCGGCCTGATGCTGGGTGGCAGCGAGAAGATCAGTTTTCAGATGGAACACTACGGCTAATGGCGATGCTGTGGACTCTTCTTGCTTCTAATCGGATGATTCTCTTGGAAGAACCTGAGTTATCCCTTCATAAGGCTATTGTTGAACAAATCCCAGGCTTACTTTACAAGACAAGACAGCGAAGAAAGAAGGCTGGAGGCCAAATTCTTGTGAGCACTCATAGTGAAGAGATGCTATCGAGTAAGAGCATCGAAGGTAATTTTTTAATGCTTAAGCCTGGGCAAGGTGGTGAAGCCACGACAATTGTCCCGCCTTCAGGTGCTGATATGGAGGCAATGCAGGCCGGTCTGTCAGCCGCTGACATTCTTCTTCCACAGACAGGGACAACTGTACAGAGGATTTGAAATGGAGGATGTATATTGCTTCTCATATGTTGAAGATGCTCCCAGCGCCGCAGTGGCCCAGAAGATAGTAGCTGCTCGGAACGCTAAAATGGAGAACTCTCTCGTTTTTCACAACGGATTCCCCTCTATAATGCAGGGTTCTGGTGCTATTAAGAGCAATTGCGAAGCTTTTTTAAAGATGGCGAAAAAAGGTATTCATTCCTTCATTTTAACGGATCTCGATTCTGCCGAATGCGCTTGCTCACTTATACGAAGATGGTTTTCTATTCCGGAAACTGACGATGTGATTCTGCCGCCCGAGTGTATGTTCAGAGTAGCTGTACGAGAGGTGGAATCTTGGATAATTGCTGATTATGAAGCATGGGGGGCATTCATTGGAATTCCTTCGGTTAACTTTTCGATGCAACCAGATCAATTGGATGATCCTAAGAGACACATTTTAAACGTAATTCGCAGAAAGGGTAGGAAAAAAATTCATCGCGAGATGCTGCCCCAAGGGGTGGCTCAAATTGGTCCAAGATACAATGAAGTCCTATGTGATTTCGTGGATAATTTATGGGAGCCGGAACGTGCAGCGGAGAGATCTCCCAGTCTGGATCGCGCTCTTAAGGCACTAATGATGATCTGAAAATCGATGATTTTCCAATTCGAACCAACAAGATTTAACCACAATCGTTATAACAGACAACTTGAGGATTTGGCTTAACCATCGCATTAAGTCGGTTTGCAATTCCGCTTCGCTCCATTGCAACCGCTTATGCGAAACGTTAGCATTCGATTTGGAGTGGAATTTGAAGGAATATAATTTTCCAGAATCATGGCCATTACCGGATGAGTATTTAATCGAACTAGGGAGGATTTTTTCCCTATGGGGAAGTTTGGAGCAAACCATTAATATGGCAATAAGTAAACTTGCAGGATATGAAGAAACTTATGATTGGCGTGCTGCTGTGATGACAGCGCATTCAAATTTTACCCAAAGGGTTGATATCCTATCTACTCTTTGTGACGAATTAAAAACTGAGTTCCCTCATTTATCGGAGTGCCCTAAAGTAGTTGGCAAAATAAAAGCAGTTCAATCGCAAAGAAACCATTACGCTCATGGAATTATTACTTTTGATAAGGAAACGAGTTGCGTAACGACAGCAAAATGCGGTGGACCCGGTGCGTCGGACAATTTTCCTGGGTAGCTAAGCTCTGATTCGGTTATGTTCTTCCTTTGGT
>CAZSMK010000134.1:0-43004 GCA_964608095.1 uncultured Candidatus Sumerlaeota bacterium
GACTTTCGTTTTAAATGACTCGTGGTGTCAAATTAATTACCCCATAAAAATCTCTGCTTTGAGAGGGGGGGGACCGCGTGAGCGGGGTCGAAGATCCGCCGTGGCGGATGTGTAATCCTTTCGTTGAAGTATGTATAAAGAAAATTTCTCTTATATCTACGGATTTTCACTCATCTCCGCTAATCTATTTTTATCAAATGCGGTGTAAGGTCGTTCGTCTCAAACGACCCCCGTAGAAGACTAAAACACATATCATATTTGGGAAAGAAGTGCAAACTTTAAGGTTCGACCCCGAAAATTAGATTCTTTTTATGTAGTAGTATCATTCCCATTTTGTCTCTTTTATAAGTTGAGTTTTCGTATTCTGTATGAGAGACTTTACCTGAGTTTGCCACGTAAGGATAAGTTTTCATAAGGTTTTCATTTGTCGCTACACGTGAGAGCAATGAACCTTTTCGGAAAAAGAATAACACTTCACGAGGCTGTAGGAGACGTAAATCTCAAGAAGGCAAGGCGGTTTATTAAGAAAGGGGCGGACGTCAACCTGCCGAATGAACAGGGTTTGACACCATTGCATATTGCGTGCGGGTTCGGCGGACCAATGCCTTACGGCGGAGTCAAAGAGTTCATGAACCGTCTTGACGAGAAGTTCCTGCACGACACGATCGAGATGAGAACACTGCTTCTCGACCACGGCGCAAACATCAATGCGGTTCAATCACCCGACGTTCCCGGTTCCTCCGGTTTTACGGTGCTTCATTTTGCCTGTTCCCACCTGGCGGATTTGAAAGTCGATATCATCAGGTTCCTCGTTGAACGGGGCGCGGACGTTAACGCCAAAAGTAAAGAAGGACATACGCCCTTTTATTACATTATCCGAAACGGGCTCGATGAGTTGGTGGACGTGTTCAAGGAGCACGGCGCGGTGATCGATGTCGAGACACAGCACATGATTGACCGTCGTGCGGAACAGGAAGTGTACAAGGCATCCATCGATCCGACCAGTGATCTCCGAATAGACAGGGCTGAGATGAATCTTTCCGATATGTGGGAGATGAAGAACAAGATAACCAAGCCGCTCTTCGTCGCACTGGTTAAGACGAACGATATAAACGCGGTGAACATGACGAGGGGGCAGAAGATACTTCTGACCACGGAAGAGTTGCGTCAGGAGGTGAATAATGCGGGGTTCGAGCACTACTTTTTCGATGTGGAAGGCGACCATGCCCCGATTGCATTAGAGAGCCTTGTCGCGCTCGGTGCTAACGATGTTCATACGCTCCTCAAAGAGGCGATGGAGTTGTTGGCGTTGGATGACTACCCGCGAGACCGCAGGGTGCGGTGGGAAGTACTTAACAAGATACCGCAAAAAGTGAAAGAGCGGTGGGATGAGTTGGACTCACGCTTTTACGACTTAGAACAGCAAATAGAAGACCTGCAAGCAAACTATATCCGCGGGCATATCGATGAATTCTTTCGTGGCAGCGAAAATATGCCGCAACGGTGAACGCGCTTAAACGGAACTTTATTTTCCGGCGGAATGGACGATCGGGAAGGATTAATGTAAGGAAATTGTATGTGAATACCTAAGGCAATCCCTTTTATGCGTAAACGATGACTTATAAATCTCGTTTTCGTTGTTTCCATTCCCGTGAGCCGAATCGTTGCCGGTCGAACATGTTGAAGATAAAGTTCACGGCAAAGGCAACAATGAATCCCGTAATCATCCCCCAGATCAAAGCTATGATGAATGTCCCGAAGTTGGTCATCATGGGCAGACCGATAATGTTACAAAAAACCGTCGCACCAAGATAAACACCCAGGCAATATCCAATAAAGGTACAAATATATTTTATGAGCAGAAAGATGCTGTACATTTGCTAACATATCCCTCCTTGCGTGCCTGTTTGAGTTTTGACAGATCCTTAAAACATTATACCGCAGTTGTATTTTACGGCTTTTTCTCTCGCGTGTTTTATAACCTGATGCGGGAATGCACTTGAGATCGTGAACTGTTCACGCGATACCCCGCCCCATTTAGTAAATGTATGAATTGTTACCGTAACCTTCTCGTCTGAGAGCTCTATTACGGTGCCAGATCGAGTGCATTCACCTTTGCCTGTATCTCCTGCGGTAAACGACTTGTTACTGACTTATCGCATATGACCTGCAAATCGTTATAATTTGCATGCCATGCGATGTAAAACTGGTTTCCTGTCAACATGAGAAGCACCCACTGGAAAAAACCTTCAGGCGTGCCGTCGGTCTTTACATAGTCGAGGTAACCAGGTTTCGAACGTTTGGCGCGTGAAGATTCGGCCGCGGAAAGGACTATGCTCATGTTTCCCGTAATCCATTTAGTAAGTCCGAGAAGACCACCGGGTCCGCGCTCGCTCTCAGCGTCGACATAGTCCTTGAACGTGGGGTAGGGGATGGCATCGTGTGTTCGTGCGTGCAGAAACGGCAGACCGCCGATTCGATGGTAACAATACACCCGGTCAAGATCGTATCCTTCCTCCATTTATAGATGCTTGAGAACCTTGAAATAATCCATCACGTCAAAATCATCAGCTGCCTTTGCGGCGTTTTCCGACAGGAGACGTTCAGGAATTTCCTGCCTTGCCTGCAACGCTTTCAGATCGTCCACTACACGTTGCCATTCGTGTGAAGTATCATGTACCATTTGTTTTATCGGTTCGTTTTCTTATAAAGTGCTATTACTTTTTTTTACGCTATTGGATGCACAACGGCAACCCTGAACTTGAAAAATTATCCAACCACTTACCCCCACTCATTTGAACTAATAAGACCTATAAAAATGAACCGGTGATTCTTCGCAACGGAATTATATGAATAGGCATCGTGTTCAACCAGACAAAAATGTGAGATATGATTTGGTAAGAATAAAAGAATAGGGAAAATGAGGTTTGACCCCGAGATTCCCTAAACTTTGGCGAGGAGCTGGCTGTCGATTCTGCGTCCGATGATTTTTACTGTGAGTGCGTACCCTCCGAGGATAAGAAGTTCAAAGACGAGAAGGTATATGCAAATAGTTTCCGGGTTTGCTGTCCCAAACCAGTTGAATTCCACTCCCCGGCTGGGCTGGGAAAGATACGGCAGCAACCACGCAGCTGGTGTGAGAAAAAGCGCCATTGTGGCAAGAGAGAAAAAGCGCGTCAGGATATGGTTGAATCCTGCATCACGAGCCAGGCTTAAGACTGATGATGTAAGGGTGAGTAGCCTATAGATGACAATGATAAGGAAAAAGCAGAGGGAATAAATAAGGCTAAGTCCGGTGAGAAGCGAAAAAAGTACCCCCGCAAAAAGGTCGCTAAGCATAAGGTAGGGAATCTTGCCTCTTATGTCCCGGCTGAGGAGTTTGTGCCACCTCATCGGCAGGTTTGACATATCGATGTAAGGTCCGAAAAGAGCAATACTCTGGAACGTTATGATGACGAAAGCGCCAAGATGGAATGCCATAAGTAACCACGGGATGTGACTGAACGGTTGAAATGGGGATACTTCGCCACCAACACTCCATATTGCGAGAAAGACGAGACCTGTAAGACTCGTAAATGTAAGCCACGTGTGTCGGATACATACCAGCAGCCAATATACGAGTGTGTTGGAAAGATAGTTGGCAAGCAGCCAGGGTTTTTTGAAGGTATCTTTCAATCCGAACTGGAAAAGGCTTTTATCTGCAAGCCGTCGGCTTTCCCATTGCTCGGTCCAGAACCGAAGGTGACGGACAGCTTGCGCCGTTGGGTCCGATAACGCAGAGCGATTCGCCGTGAGACACATCGATACTTATATTGTCAATGGCTTCAACCGCACCGAACCGCTTAACCAACGCGACGCCTTCTATTATTTTTTCCATGGTCATGAATTACTTATCCGGCGAGAACATTGGAGAATAATCAAGTATACTCGAAAAAATTCGATTATATTGTATAACATTGAATAAAACTGCATACATACACGTAAAAGAAAAGTCTTCAAGACCGGTATTTTTGCAATGACATTTTCTTAAGGTTACGAACATAAATCAGCCACCTGAGCGAGCTCAAGAGATAAATAATCGAGGCAAAAATGCATATCCCAAGATACATCGTTATGAAAGTAAAGAGAAAGTCTTCGAGCTTGATGCCGGTTTTTATGAGTGCATAGATAAAACTCACAATAGGGAACATCACGAAAAAAAGGTTCCAGAGAGACTTGATCCACTCCTTGATTTCTTCCGTTTCAACCTTGTAAAGAGTGTGTGCTAATTCAAGTGAGTCGGGTAAGTGTCTGTGAGGTAGTGTGAGTCATTTGTCCGCGTCTGTCCTTTCCCGAAGCTCATCAGACAAGCCGGGATAAAAATCCTCAGGTTCGTGTATCTTTATCCAACGGTTGTCCCGGGAGATTACGTACATATCCGACTGGTCATCTTTTTTGAGTTTAGGTCGGGTAATGATATACTTTATATCATCAGAACTAATCCTCTTATGTTTTTTTCTTCTGGGAAAGAAGATTCCGGTCTCATCAAGGACATACCTGAGTGTGAGCATTTCAAAGACACGTCGTTCGTCAGTTCTTTTGTTCGAAGAAGAAAACGCTTCTTCTTTTTGATTATACGCCATCCATCATCTCCTTAACGGACAGTATATTCCCCTTGTCCTTTCTCGAATTTATCCAGTGATTTAAGAATTTTTACGGATTTTTGTTGTTTTTTTTGAAACGAAATCTCCGATCTTATCGAAAGGATAAGCCCCGCGAACAGTATTATAAATGACAGCACAAGCCAGCACAATGCCCATAGTCCTTCCGAGCCGCCGTATCGAGCCGCCATTATGGTTGCGTCGCTGTGAAAACTACCGGGAGCGGGCATCTCGACCGGCGAGTGCCACACGGAAACCTCCCTGAATTTGTCAAACGCGAAAAGGACGAGATAAATGTCATAAATCGAGTTAAAGCACATGGCGATAGCCATAACTCTTATCGTGATATGTTGCAATAAAGACCAGCCATAGATAAGAATAATCACGATCCATGCGAGGAGTAAGCCAAGGGAGAAGATAACGGAAAGATGTCGTGCTGAAGCAAGGGTATAGACATTGAGCACAATAGCGGAGAGGACAAGTCCGAGGCGTGTATTGTGAGGGGTGGTAGAGCACCAGAAGAGAAATATAGCGAATAGGGCGGTTCCAAGATACCCGGCAGGAGCGATAAAGGCAGGAATGCCGCCATGTGCAAGGATATGACCGTTGGCATATTCATCAACAGCGATATCCACCCAAGTACCGCCTGTCATTTCCGCGGCTACCAGATGACCGAGCTCATGCACAAGGGTGGTAAAGAGCCGCAGGGGATGGATAAAGGGAGTCTGCCAGAGGACAAAGACCGGGATACACCAGAGAAGATATTTCAAGAAAGTCGCCTGCCACGTGTCTGCGGAATGTTGTTCCCTTCTTTTAACTACCCTGCTTTGCATTTTTTCAACTACCTGCGACCACTGTTCTGGAGCGGTTTCTCGAGATACTTCACACTTGCTCCCGGGCTTTTATATTTTTTTTCGTGTATGCCGGGCGACATTGTATAACAGGATCCCAAGTATGGCGCCAATGGCTGTAACGATAAATATCATTGCCGCTCCTGACATTGTCAGGGTCCAGAAAAGAAAATGCAATTCAAATTTCTGGGTATTCTGGAGGATGAAGAGTAACGTTAAGGCGATAATAATGAGTATAACAATAGTTTTTGCGCTCACGATAAATCCTTTCTTTTTTAAACTATAAGCTTTTATAATTGTAGTATGGTGTTTGTCCTCATACCGTCAACCATAAAACAAATAATGAATGTGAAATCAAAATAAGTTAAAAGGTAATTGATTACAGAAAAATGATAATGTTACAATGCCGATGCCCATATTTAAGGAGTGATTGACATGTCGCAGGAATCAAAACATCTTTTGGTTGTTGACGATAATGAGTCTCACCGAGAAGTAATGGAACGCTTTCTGGGGAGTAAAGGTTTCATAGTGTCAACGGCATCAGGTGGGGAAGAAGCCCTGATACTGATTGATGCACAACGATTCGATCTTGTATTGCTCGATATACTTATGCCTGATATCGGCGGATTGGATGTCCTCGAGAAGATAAGGCAGAAGCATTCCGTTGCCGACTTACCTGTTATACTCGTTACGGTAAAGGATCAAACTGATGACATAGTAGAAGGATTAAAACGTGGAGCAAACGATTATATCATCAAACCGGTTGACTTTCAGGTCGCGCTGGCGCGGATACAAACACATTTGCGGCTTCATCAAATGCAGGAAGAGATTGTGGCTCAAAAGGAGTTCAATGAAAATTTAATTGAGAGCGCGTATGAAATGATCATCTCGGTTTCGCTTGACCGGAAAATCACCTCTTTCAACAAGGCGGCGATCAAATCCTTCGGCTATTCGCCGGACGAAATTCTCGGGAAACACGTGGATGTTTTATACGAAGATCCTGAGCAGGGGATTGCGATACATAATAAAGTTCTGAGGGAAGACGGCTTTACAGGTGAGGTTGTGAACAAACGTAAAGACGGAACGACCTTCTATTCCACTCTTTCCTCTTCCATTTTGCGCGATAAAAATAATAATCCGATCGGTATCATGGGGGTTTCTCTTGACAGGACGGAACAGAAAAAAATGGAAGAAGAGAGAAGAAAACTCGCTTCGTTGAAAGAGGAGTTTTTACGTATCGCCAGTCATGAATTAAAGAACCCATTGACCGGTATAATTGGTTATGCATCGCTTATACAGCGTACTCTTACCCCGGGGAAAGAGATGACAGATGAGATGCACGAAGCAGCGGGAAAAATCATGAGACTTGCAGAAGTTATGCATCACATCGTGGTTGATTTTCTTGAATTCGAGGCTATGGAGGATGGTGAGGTAAAAACCATCAAGGAGAAGGTTGATTTAAACGAGATTGTGAAGCGGGTGGTTGAGCAGTATATGGATTATGCCGGAACGAAGAAGGCGGCGCTTGTCTCTGACCTTGATCCTGATCTTCCAATTATAAAGGCCGATCCAGTACGCATAGAACAGGTACTGAGCAATATGGTAAATAATGCCCTCAAGTTCGGAGGGGAAGAAAATAAGGTAGTGATCACGACTCATGCCTACAACAGAGGGGTACGGTTGGAAGTGAGTGATAGAGGACCGGGCTTATCAGAAGAGGATATGCCTAGACTCTTTATAAAATATGCCCGAATGAGCGCCAGGCCTACGGGAGGTGAGAGAAGTTCCGGTTTAGGTCTTGCGATTTGCAAAAAGATAATAGATATGCATAAGGGCGAAATCGGAGGGGAAAATAATCCAGAGGGCGGTGCGACGTTCTGGTTTACCCTGCCGGCATCATAGGTGTCGTGATACCGAAATTCATTTTCAGCCCTTGCGGTACAGACGGGTGTTATCGAATAAGAACCACATCAAGATACATGCGAGGTCAAATCCACCGAAAGAATCATCTCATTGATCTATTTTATCATCAGGTAAGGGCTTAGAACCGGCAGATTGTTCTTTTAATTTACGATATTCATTCACGAGATTTATCATTCCCATTATTGACGCAGGTTCGAACTGAACCAGTTTATCGCGTTTGAACAACATAAGAACCTGTTTGCCAATCGCCCCCTCATGGAGACTGCATGCCGTTTCAATCAGGATACGTGTATTGTCGGGGTTGTAGTCGCTTCGGATACAGACCAGAGTCCGTAAGAATTCCGGGGAGACAGCGAGTTGCTCGATAAGGTCTCCTATGCGGGGATAGAGTTCCACGAGATTCCCGAATGCATCCAGGCTTGCCATGCACACTTCGGCATCGTTCAGCACAAGTGGCAGCACCGCGTCATATACCCGTGTAACTTCCCGTATGGAAGAGCAGTAGCGCCCGACTTCTGGAAGCCCCCTCTTCATAAGCAAGGTGTCCAACCAGACATACCCAAAGTCGCCTTTTCCGCCTACATCTATTATGAGTTCTTTTCCCTTTATCTGGCTGATGTCTTTAATGTTTCCATCCTTGCGTACAAGCAGGGCATATTGATCAGTGATTTTCTTTTCCATTGACGAGGTAAGTATAGGGATAAGATCCACTTTATCCTTGATCATCACGTAATCGATACTTGCGAGATAACATCCATCCAGTTGATGTTTTCGAACCGCCTCGGCGAGTTCATCGATGGAATCGAAAAGAGTCGATTGTGGAATAGGTTTTGACGGCATTTTGGAGAGTATGGTACCGAGCCAGAAATCAGTTGCAATTTTTGCATCGTTCTTGTCAATGCCGGGGAATAAAGTAACAGAAAATCCGAAGCGGAAATATTCCTTTTCGGGCTCTTTTTCGGCTGACTCATCTCGAGCATGCAGAATAGAAGAGGTCGTGAAGATAAGGTACAGGATAATGCCACAAGAGGTGATAAGGCTGATAGATTTTTTTCTTCGAGATATGTCGGCGGGTAGGTTCATTCCAGATTAAGAATCCTTTTGATTTCTTCGCCCACCACGAAGTCAAGGTGAATCTGCGAGTGCACATGATCGTAAAGCGCTTTTTGATACTGGGAATCGACGACAAACTCGAGCAGTTGCGCCTCGATGACGTCCTGGGTTTCAACCAGTTCATCACGGTATGCGCGGATATTGAGTTCGCGGTTTTCTTCTGCGGCTTTTGCCGCCTCTGCTGAAGCGCTCTGTTGTTGTTGCGCCATCAGCATAGTATAAAAGATATGTTTGATCTGGAGGGCGATACCCTCGCGAAGCAGAATCTTTTCATGCTCGATCTTGTCAAGATGCGCACGCGCCTCTTTTACTTTGTTTCGCGTACGGAATCCACGAAACAGCGGCAACTCAAGTCCTACACCGACAGACCACGAATTTTTATTTTCGTCAGTCATCAAACCGGAATCATAATTGTTGTCCAGCCTGTTGAGTGAGCCTTCAAACCCGATGACGGGAAAATAGCCGCTTTTGGATTCCCTGATCTTCTGTTCTGCAGCCTTGAGTCCCGCCTCGATTTTCGCCCAGTCGGGATTAAACGAATAGGCATTCAGAACCAGTTCGTGTAAATCAACTGAATAAGGAGTGTAGGGGATGGTGTTTTGATCTATTTCGATTTCCGTATCCCAGTTCAACCCCATCGTGTTGATCAATGCTGCTCTGGCTATTTTGACGTTACTTTCCAGAAACGCCACGATGGAACGGATACTTTCAACCACGACTTTGTTGCGCAAATAATCGGTCTTTTTCACAGTACCGGAACTTTTTGTGTAAAGTTCCTCCGTCAGGTCGAGCGTGACCTCCATCCTTTCGAGATTCTCTTTGCCGATCTCGTACAACTTACGTGCGAGAATGTATCCATAAAACATGCGTTTGACGTCGTAAATTACCTGGAGATCAGTGCGCCTTGTTTCTTCCCGTGCAGCCTCGAGCCCCATCTCCGCTTGCTTTGCAATCGAGCGAATCTTACCCCCGGTATATAAGGGGTAACTCAGGACAAGAGAAGAAGCGAGTGTTCTCTTGTCCATTAATTTGACGTCGATTTCAGGGACTTCTGCCGTTGCCGAAATCGGGATAGGAAACGGACCTGCGACTTCATACGTGTAGGTTTGGCTGGGAAAGAGAAAGTTCGGGTCTTCGTCGAGCTGGGTAAAAACAGAACGCAAAGACAGCTGGGGATAGAAGGCTGAAAGGGCTTGCTTGTATTGTGCCTCGGCGATCTGCAGGGCGAACTGTGAGACCTTCCGGTTGTTATTGTTTTCAAGTGCGAGATCAATACATGTTTCGAGGTCTAAGTTGATTATCTCGCGTGAAATTTTCTCCTGAGATGCCTGTTCCTCTTCTTCAGCATATACGCTTTGTGTTATGTATCTCGGGGGACACAAAGTCAGCAATAAAATAATAAGGCCTACGTAAAAAGTTTTTCTCTTCATTTTTTCCCTCCGCTCCTGATGAGTTATAAATTCAAGTATGGACTTTTTACCTTGCGGTTTTTATATATACGTCAAATTATTGTTTCAGAAATTAAAATGCGTCAATATTTTTCAAGCAGATAGGAAAATAAGTTATAGAGAATACCTGTAAGGAATATTCGATGAAGATGCATGTTTTCCTGAGCAAAGAAAGAATTGTAATGCGCGTAATAAGGACGTTATTCTTCAGTTTCTTCCCATTCCAGGTTTAACTCGTCAGGATCGCAAAACAGCCACTCGTTGGGAATGCGTTCGAATTCTTCTTCTCCGGGTGGTCGAACCATGACATGAAGTAACGCTCCTTCGGCATAATCGAAGTAGCGGATATCGAGGGAATAAAATCCTTTTTTGAGAAAAAGTTTGTTTGAAGTAAATTCAATGCCCTCTCTTTCCCAGTCCTCCAACACTCGTATATCGTTGACAAGGATTTCAGAACCATCATCGGAAAGCGTTGCAATATAGTAGTGTCCATCATCAGGAATTTTAAGGTACCCATGGAACCATAACCACCAGGGGTTCTGATACGGTTTTTGCACTTCATGGTAGTTGAAATTTAAAACTGGTTCGGATTGGTATTCAGCGATTTCAGGAATTTTGAATAAATCACCCTGCCCTCCGCGAACAAGCAAGCCGGGTAGTAAATCTGCAGATACGATTTCTCCTATTGGCGCTATTTCAGGGATAACACCCCTGAACTCCTCAGGTATGGTCACCCGGCCGGTTGGTATCGCTTCTTTTGTCGAGTTTTTGAGTATTAGGGTTATTTCAGATTCGATTATGAGTGCAAGAACAGCAATGATCGAAATTCTATAGGCAAGGAACCTGATTTTTCCCGAAGTGAAAAAAGCCACTACAAACAATATCAATAAGGAACCGAGATAAGTGTAACGAATTGCCTGAAGCGTCATTCCGGGGAATTGGATAAGGGTATTCAATGCCGGTGTTAGAAAAAGCACCAAGAAGAGCAGAAAGTCGCGAGTGTCTTCTTTTGTATACACGCGAGATATGAAAGCCGCAAGGCTCAGGCAGAGAAAAGGGTACATGAATATAATATGCCAACCGTAAAATTGGTCTTTCGATTCGAAGAAGAGGAAAGAAAAAAGGTAAAAAACGCCAGCTCAGAGCATGCGGGGTCCATGCCTGCCGGCTAATTGAATAAAGAGCGCGACCCACGCTATTATAAGAGTAAAATTGAAGAAGCGGGTATGCACAATTTGCTGTAAAGATAGAATAAACGAAACCGACAAAAAACCTTTGAACCTTCGACTGTGTTCCTTTAAAAGGTCCCAGAACAGTTCCCAAGAGACCATCCACCCGTAAAGAAAGAAAAGCCCCAGTCCGGTAAATACACCAATAACGGGGTAGATTATATCTCGGGGCTTACCGTATATAAGGAGGAGCCCCACAATAGCAGCGGCGTGAGAAAGCCCGATTAACTTGGTTATAATTGCAGCGGTAACCAATACAATTGTCGCAAGCCCAAATTTTACTCTCGAACATTTTCCGTCATGATATCGTTGGAATATAGTCAGGTTTAGAAGGAAAAAAATTATGCTCAAGTTTTCGGTTACGAGTAAGCGTCCCTGGATAGCTATATGCCCGATAAAGCCATAGAAAACAAGTGACAGAAATGTGGTACTGAAAGAACCAATCTGGCGTACAAGATCGAAAAGGATGAGAAAGGCGAGCGTGTAAAGAACAAGAGAGAAGATGCGCACCTTTCCCAGGTCGACATTCCAGATGGCGTGCCCACTATCCATCGTAACAGGAAGACGAACACCCTGAGTACCAATTACGTACGTGAATCCACCAAGTAATAAAGAGAAGAGAGGTGGATGGTCAAGCGAAGGAGACACAATTCTATAGGGTACGCCATAATAATGTATTAACCCGATCACAGCCTCATGATGATCATAAGCTAAGAGGTCGCTCCATGTAGTAGACCTGCCGGAATTCCAGAGCGAGAGCCCTGTCCACAAGTAATGGTATTCATCGGCTGTTTGGTTAGGGTAGGGAAAAAATCCGAGCCCCTTTGCACGTAAGAAGAGAGAAAGTACAAGAACCAATAAGATAGGGGCGAACTTCCAGGTGTTGAAACGGACGGAATATGCCCCCCTCAATTTTGTACCTTTCTCATCTCCATTTTCAGGTGCCTTGTTCTTTTGATGAGTATCTTGCGCTGCAATAATTTATTTACACCTTCGCGCGTATTCAACAAGAAATCTTTTCCTGAATGCTATGAGGTGTACTTATCAAGTATATTTTAATGAAAAAAGTGAATCAAGGTAATTCTCTGTGCCTCATGCGGCTATGGAGCATTCTGGTGTCGTCACTTTCTCAATCATACTTTTATGCTTTTTCTGCTCGTATGAGAAAAAAGGGAAGATGGGCGATTTTATAGGTAACATGAGAGAGATTTTGATCCTCTTTTTGGATAAGGCTGAGTTTTTCAATTTCATCGTTTGAGAGGGGAAGCGTTCGTAAAAGATCGAATCGTCGGGAAGAAGGTGGAAACAGGCGTGATGTCAGGTCGGTAATGACTTGCAAGCCTGCGTTATGTAAAGCGGCGCTCAATTTTCTACCCGCGAAGGGATCAGCGCCTGCACGCGAGAGGGCAGAAATCCAGATATCGCGGGTGGCGATCTCGGGTGGGTGTTCAATCATCCCGCCGTAATCAGGTTCCATGGCAACAACTATTCCTTTGTGCCCGAGTATGCGGTTAACCTCTTCGACGACCTGCGTGATATTCATCCACATAAGAGCGCATTGGGAGAAGATGAGATCGAAAGAGGAATCAGGGAAAGGGAGCAGATGGGCGTCGGCTGAAACGCATAGGGATTCCGATTCCATTCTGAAATCGTCCCGACGTGCATCAAAAGAAATATCAACTGCAACCACGATACCTCGACCTCGGCGTTTAAGTTCATCGGCGACGATTCCATAGCCGGCGCCCAAATCAAGAATGCACCGACGATGTGCGACACCGGCAAGTCTCAGCAATCGAGAGCGAGCCGGAGCCAGCCAACGCGATTGCTCTTCCATAAGTTCACGTGGTGGTGTGCCATTATAGTGTTTCATGTATTGTAGTATGTGTAGATTTATCTCCCGCCGCCGGCACAGGCGCAAGCGCATGCGCAGCCTGCACACGCACATGCACATCCCCCGCCGCCTCCACTCCCGCTTCTCGACGCTTCTCCTATAGCCTCAAAAACATCGGAGGTGACGTTATCGACACCGCTGAGATTGATAACACCTTTTTGTGCGGTTTCAATCTGAATGGCGCCGGGTGATATGGTTGAGGCGAGGTTGTTCATAGTATTTTGTGACCAGCCCGCAAAGGAGGCGGCGACATCGCCGAACGATGTTCGCCCTCCACTCGTATCAATAGTCGTGGATGGCTTTGCGCTACCTAATATCGTTCTGGACCAGCGAGGGCTATAACGATATCCTCGACCGGAAAGAACAGTGGGATAATTTTCATCAATCAAAATCCATTCGAGATTTTTATCTATTGCCTTTTCTTTTTGCGGGATTTCGCCTATGGCGCGCGCTTGTTGCATGGCTTTGCTGACAATGGATTTGTAATACTCGCGCGTTATTGCGGGATCAAATCCTTTCATTCTTTTGACCACGTGTTCTATCAGTTGTTTCATGGAGAAAGTGAAATCGACATTCGAAAGGGCTTTTCCGTGACGCGCCTGGATCGCGGCGATGCAGGGTATTTCGTAACCGTGTACTACTGTTCCTTTATCCCGTGCGACTTTTTGCATCTCTTCAATTCGCTCTTTAACGTCGATTACGCCTTCCTTTGAACCAAGCCTGAAATCTTCGACTACCTCGACGCTCAACGGCTCATCCTTCACCATTCTCAATATGCCCTTCTTGAGCATACCGAAAATAAGGAGGGTGAGCGCCTTGTTCAAGGGCAATTCGAGAAGGACAGCCGCTTCAGGTGCGGTCAAGCCGCGTTTTATTCGTCCCGCCTCAATCTCTGCAATGGCGGGCAAATACTTTTTTTTGCGTTTGGTAAGCAGCCATTCGTTGAAAATTGCGAGGACAACGAGTGTAGGTATGGCGACAAGGTGTGCTTCCGGGCTGACTACGAATAGATAGATTAAACCAGCTAAAAGGATGACAAAGAGAGAACATCCGGTGTTGCCGGTGAATCGAAAAAAGACAACGGTGAATCCGAGAACAAAAACAAGACCGGCAATCCAGCGCGCTTCTTCGTTTTCTTTAAACCATTTTACCAGTAGGTCAAACGCGGTCTGCGTTATCACGTAGTCCATTTCTCTTTTTGGAAAAGAGATACCCACCATGTAAGGTGCATTGAGACGTTCATAACCTTTCCAGAGAGCGACCGCCCTCTCCTCGTAGAGTACTTTTGATGTGAACTCCCTGTTCTGATAGAGGAGTTCATCGGGGTTAATTCCGGGTGGAGTGTGAACCGCTATGTTGATTTCAGTAGTTCCCGTGATAAACCGATCGCCGAACCATGTAGGCGTTATCCTGAAGGACGCATAATCTTTCCGGGTCGTATCCTGGTAAACCATTCGAGGCATGGTGCATTCAAAGTGGAAGGTACCCTCCTCGCCGGGCTTTATTGCTTGATTCTTCAAATGTATCTCGACGCCGGGTTTTACATACTCCGAATGACGAATGTCGGAGAGAGATACCCCATCGATAGCCGCGGTCATGGTGCCTAAATCATAGTTCTTATGCGGCATTCCAATATCGACTATATCAATGGGATGCGCTCCGGATGCGCAACGAAACGATATATCATATATGATTTTAGCCGATGCATCGGGCTGGATAAAGACGTTCATTTTCAGTACGGGGACACTGAACCGATAATTTTGAGCATGAGCTAATGGTGAAATAAAGAGAAGGATGAACAAAAGAAGATGAATACGATATTTCAACAATATTCTGTTCAGCAGTTCATTCATTTAACGACCTCCAGAATAAAAAATCAATACGCCCAGCTTTCAGGGTCGCGTGGACACGCAGCGGCGCAAATAACCAGTCCGGGGCAAACCTCGCATCGTGTCGGCGATTCAACTTTTTCACGATAATGGCTGAAGGATTCATTTCCCCAGATTTCTTCCCACGCATCTGTTAGTATGTTCCCTGCGCTCTTATAAGGACCTCTCGGTGGAATCACCGCTCCGTCCGGCTCGATTCGGACGGATATGTCGCCTGAACATCTCGGTCCTCCTTTTATTTGATGGGCTATTGATTTTGAAAAATCTCGCTTCATCGGTGGTTGCCAGATATAACGCACATCAGATTCGTTGGAAGTCTCCTCTATGGTAGCCGCGACCTGGGGCAACGAGCTTGCTGGTAACGATTCATCGGTTGGCGGTGTTTCGTCATCCCGTCGTGCAATGGCAAAAAAGGAACAATTGTGAATGCGCTGAGTGGAGAGAGATTCAAAGATTTTTGGGAGTAGACCGACTGAAGACGAAATCAGGGGTACTTCCGCAACGGGGCATACTTCCAATTCTCTAATAGCGGGGAAAAGGATGGGAAGCTTGTCGAAATCACCTTCACCGCAGACGGCGTCATGTTGCGCCCTGTTTGGAGATACATAAAGCAAGGTGATATAATCAACTCCCGCAAGCGCAAGGTCCTTGAGCAAGGTTGCCTGCGCCATGTTAGTCGCGGTGCCACGAACTCCGACTATCATACCGAGGTCTTCGGCTCGCTCAACTGCGCGGACGAGATGATCCGGTGAAAAATCATCCACGGTAAGAAAACTGACATGAGGGATAGCGACGTCCCAAAGCTTATCAAGAATGGGAAGGATTTTGTCAGGTGGAGCAATCGGTATATCGGCTTCGAGGGGAGCCATGAGTTGCGCTTCATAAGGAGAAAATTCCGGGTCTTCGAGATTTATTACCGGGTAATTGTCATCAGGATTAGCGAGTGTGGAGATGATGTCTTTCACACGATTTATGTCGCTGAGAACCATGTCCGGCTCAGCCGATTTAAACCGGGAATAGATATCCTGCATAATATCTTCAGCAGTCCTGCCTTCGAGAATTCCACGGGCAATGATGACGCCTGATGAAGAAAGGCGTAGCGCAGCAGTAGCGTTTGCGATTAAAAGTCCGTGTCCATCAGGTTCGATGCGTAAATGAAAACGCGTATAATTTCCCTCTGTCTCTTTCATGTAATGGAAAAGACCGGGCTTTGGTTCAGGTAGTGCGCGCGGAATGATCTTATCGAGCATTTTCCTTAGTGACATTTTCAAGACCTCGTTTCTGTTTGTTCTATGACCGCGTTTAGAAAAAGTATCAAGTTATGAGCCTGTATCAAGATATATTTTATATTAAAGTATTACATGATATTTTGTTCGATAACGCATTACGTTCCAATGGGCAACCTCCACCGCACACATCAAGATACTCGCAATTCCAACATTTTTCAGGGAGTCCCGATTCCGCAGGGTCTTTAAAGCGATTCCGGAAACTCAAGAAGAGGTCGCTGTTCCAGATGTCTTCCCATCTGTCTTCAAGAAAATTTCCAACGCTGACATAATAGGACTGGCATGGCAACACATCACCGTTGGGTTCGATACACATCGAATATTCTCCGGCATTGCAACGTTTATATCCCACACCGTGCTCTACCGGAGACAATCGACAATACTCTGTCGGTGTATACCATAAGAAGCGCATTCCCTTTTGGCTTGCGATGTTCTGGACATCTCTCAGAACCGGTGATATTTCTTCTATATCCAGCGTGTCTTGATTTGCCCTCCCTTTACCGGAGTGGATCATACTGTTCATGGCAAAAGTGTGAACACCCATATCGAAGAGAAAATTCACGATTTCTTTATAATGATCGATGTTCAGACGGGTAAGCGTGGTGTTGGTGAGAACGTGAAGGGATGTGTTAAGGCACTTCTTGATTCCGCGCGTCGTTTCATCGAAGGAGTTGGACCCTGTCATGAAGTTATGAACTTTTTCCCTGGATGATTCGAGCGTAATCTGGACATGATCGAGCCCGGCATCCACCAGTTCCTCGACAAAATCACGATGTGCAAGCAGTCTCCCATTTGTATTCAAACCTGCAATTTGTCCGTTCTTATCAGCATGACGTATTAAGGTTGAAAGGGAGGGATGGAGAGTCGGTTCGCCGCCGGTGAAAATGATATGCGGTACTCCAAGACGAGCAAGTTTATCCAGAACCAATTTCCATTCTGATTCAGCAAGAGAGGGCATGCTTTTACGAGAAACAATATTATAACAATGCCGGCATCGATTGTTGCATGTATAGGTTAAAGCCAGGTCGACTTTGTAGGGAGCGCTTATCTCTTTCGAGAAGATAGGGCGTGTCTTGATAAAATCAAGGTCTTCGAACGGGCAACCGGAAAATGTTGTGCGAATTGTTTCAGCGATATCGGAGACTCTATTCACTTCCCCTAATAAGATTTTTCTTTGGACGCCGCCAAAGAGCCGATTAAGCACGGAGACAATTCGTTTCCGCGTCCAACCATCAAGACGTTTTTTTGCAATGAAGGTGGCGGTGGGGTTGAGATGAATAATATGGGTAAGGTTATCGAACAAGACGCCTGCGCCGTCTTTCTCGACTCGAAGATGTATCTTTTTTGTAAAATCATGATTGGCGATTGTATAGGAATAAAGCCCTTGGGGGAGAGAAAAGCCGGATTTGAAGCCGCTGAATAGACCACTGAGATCTTTCTTAATCCACTCGAAGATACGTACCGTAGTTTTTGTTATCGAGCTAGTATGTTCGCTTCGGGATGACACGTCAGATTACCATTTTGGCGCTTCCTCGATCTGATAAGTGGCGCCACAATACTCGCAATGAACAAACACCGCGCCAGCTTTAACTGTCACCGATTTGTTGGTAAGCTCAGCTCCGCAGGATTTGCATCTAAGATGCTCGAGGTTAACGTCGCCGCTCAGATCGATTTTTTGTACCAGGTCGATTCGGGTCTGCTTTGGACGCATCTTCGCGAGGATAACCAGTGCAGCCGATGCGAGCAGAAGGATAATGCCGATAACGAGTCGCACTATCATACCCTGAAAGCCGATTATGAAAATCAGACCGAGTATACCCAGGAAAGCGGCCATTAAGTATGCCACAAGACTCATCTATGCGGACTCCCTGTGTATGAAAATAATCGCGTTACTATCAGGTCTAACGTTCCGTGCAAAGAAGCCGATTTTATGCACTACATAACGATTATCATTTTTGTCTTTATCACGATGCCGTATACCCATTTATAATAATTACTTTTATATATGAATTCATTATTGTCTACATTTTTAATGATGTTACCGTTGGAAAGAACTCAGTCCTGCGAAGATGTAAGGACATTGATTCCGTAAAATTGCATTCAGGAATATTACTTGACGCTATGAGAAAATCTCTGATATTGTTAGATTAAAATGGCAAAGAATATATTTATAACAAGAAATTTCATGTCCAATTCGCACACACCGGAAAGCCTGTAGTTTTTATTATACTTTCTTTTCACTGTATGAAGTAAATATGAATGTATTGTTTGTTCTAAATGGAGCAAGAGAATATGAAAGCAAAAAATAACAATGGAACTATCCGTGTAGTAATCGAAAACGTCAAACCTGAAATCGATTGCGGAAAGTTTCCTATAAAAAGAGTGATAGGGGAGAGCGTAACCGTTACAGCCGATATTTTCACTGACGGACACGACACACTATCTGCGGTGTTGCTTTACAAGAGAAAAGGGGAGCCGGAATGGGATGAAATCCCTATGCATTATCAGGTAAACGATCGTTGGGAATCTTCGTTTTTGGTGAATCAAACAGGAGTATATTGTTATAGTATAGAAGGCTGGGTGGATATATTCAAAACATGGCGAGAAGACCTCGAGAAGAAGATTGACGCAGGACAGGATGTCGAGGTTGATATTCTCATCGGTGCAGAGTTGATAGAAAAGGCGATGAACCATGCACAAGGGAAAGACAGAGAAAAGTTAGGTATGTTTGTAGAGAATCTCAGGAAACCAAATCGAGATATCGACAGGAAAGAAACGGATGTCCTGAGTGTGGAATTATCACTATTAATGGACAAATATCAGGAGAGAACGTCTCCGGCACGCTATGAAAAAGAGCTCGAGGTGGTGGTAGACCGAGAGAAGGCATTATTCAGCGCATGGTATGAACTATTTCCTCGTTCCTGCGCTTCGGAACCGGGACGACACGGTACTTTCAAAGACTGCGAAAGGATGTTGCCCCGCATTGCCGGGATGGGTTTCGATGTGCTTTATTTTCCGCCTATTCACCCCATAGGGACGACGAACCGCAAAGGGGCGAATAATCAACCCAGTACCGGCTCGGACGATGTCGGAAGTCCTTGGGCTATAGGCTCTGAAGAAGGCGGTCATAAGTCTATTCATCCGCAACTGGGAAGCATTGGAGATTTTGAAATCCTGGTGCAAAAAGCAAAAGAGCATGGATTGGAAGTCGCCCTTGATCTCGCATTTCAATGTTCTCCTGACCACCTCTATGTAAGAGAGCATCCGGAATGGTTCAAGTGGCGACCGGACGGCACGGTACAATATGCGGAAAATCCTCCCAAAAAATACGAAGACGTTTTACCGATCAATTTCGATACGAACAACTGGAGGGAATTGTGGGAAGAACTCAAGAGTATCGTTTACTTCTGGATAGAGAGAGGGGTGCGTATCTTCAGGGTCGATAATCCGCACACCAAACCCTTTAAATTCTGGCAATGGCTTATTGACGATATAAAACAGTCGCATCATGAGGTGATTTTCCTTTCGGAGGCGTTTACGCGTCCCAAGGTTATGTATCATCTTGCAAAGGTGGGATTTACACAGTCCTATACCTATTTTACCTGGAGAAACACCAAACAAGAGTTTATCAATTATATGACTGAACTCACTCAAACGGAAGTTGCCGAAGTTTTCAGACCGAATCTCTGGCCGAACACACCGGATATTCTTCCTGAACATCTGCAATATGGCGGGAGACCCGCTTTTATTACGCGCCTTATTCTCGCCTCGACCCTTTCATCCAATTATGGCATCTATGGGCCTGCGTTCGAGCTATGCGTAAACGAGGCGTTACCCGGAAAGGAAGAATACGCCGACTCAGAAAAGTATGAGATAAAACACTGGGAGTTGAACAAGCAGGGAAATCTTCAAGATTTCATAACACGGGTAAATACTATCAGGCGAGAAAATCGCGCGCTTCAGATGACACGAAATCTTGAATTTTATGAGACAGATAACGACGCAATCCTCGCTTATGGCAAGACAACGGATGACGATACAAATATCATTATTGTGGTGGTGAATCTCGATTTTTTTCATACTCGTTCCGGCTGGATTACCATACCGATTGACCGATTGGGAATACACCCGAATCAACCGTACCTTGTTGACGACCTCTTGAGCAGCGAAAAATATATCTGGCAGGGAGATACCAATTACATCGAGCTGAATCCGCAGATTTTCCCCGGACATATTTTTAGAGTACGTAAACGGTTGCGGCGCGAGGCGGATTTCGACTATTTTATGTAATAGGTTAACAAAGGAGGGCATCAATGCCGACCCGGGATCAATATCTTGAAAATGATCCGCTCTGGTATAAAGATGCGATAATTTACCAACTTCACGTAAAGACGTTCCATGACAGCGATGGAGACGGTATGGGCGATTTTATCGGGTTGACCGAGAAACTCGATTATCTCGAACGACTCGGTGTGACAGCAGTGTGGTTATTACCATTTTACCCTTCGCCGTTGAAAGACGATGGGTACGATATTGCGGATTATCGAAGTATCCATCCTCATTATGGCGCACTTAGAGATTTCAAACGATTTTTACGAGAAGCCCATGCGCGCGGGATACGTGTAATTACCGAGCTGGTATTGAATCATACCTCAGACCAGCATCCCTGGTTCCAACGTTCCCGACATGCAAAAGCAGGAACCATAAGGCGCAATTATTATGTATGGAGCGACACGCCTGATAAATACTGTGAAACCCGCATAATATTCCAGGATTTCGAGACGTCGAATTGGGCATGGGACGCGGTGGCTAAAGCCTATTACTGGCATCGATTCTATTCCCATCAACCCGATCTCAACTATGACCATCCTCATGTTCATAAAGAGATGCAGAAAATAATAGATTACTGGATGGAGATGGGAGTTGATGGAATGCGTCTCGATGCCGTTCCGTATCTTTATGAGCGTGAAGGCACGAACTGCGAGAACCTGCCAGAAACCTATGGATTCTTGCGGAAACTGAGAAAGCATGTGGATAAGCAATTTGATAACAAAGTATTACTCGCCGAAGCAAATCAGTGGCCCGAGGATGCGGTCGCTTATTTAGGCGATGGCGATATCTGCCACATGGCGTATCATTTTCCCATTATGCCACGCATGTATATGTCGCTCTGGATGGAAGACCGCTTTCCCATCATGGATATAATCGACTTGACCCCTCCTATATCCGAAAGGTCGCAGTGGGCCTTGTTTCTTCGAAACCATGATGAACTTACACTCGAAATGGTGACGGACGAGGAACGCGATTACATGTATAAAGTGTACGCACGTGATTCTCATTCACGAGTCAACCTTGGAATACGAAGGCGTCTTGCGCCTTTGCTTGCCAATCACAGGCGAAAAATCGAACTCATGAATATATTGCTCTTCTCGTTACCGGGAACGCCGATTATATATTACGGCGATGAGATTGGAATGGGCGATAATTATTATCTCGGTGACCGAAGTGGCGTGAGAACACCCATGCAATGGAGCGCGGACAGAAACGCGGGCTTCTCGCGGGCGAATCCACAAAAACTCTATCTGCCTGTTATTATCGACCCGGAATATCACTTTGAAGCCATTAACGTCGAGAACCAGGATAGAAATACTTCATCCCTCCTCTGGTGGATGAGGCGCGTCATCGCTATGAGAAAACGATTTAAATCCTTTGGACGGGGAACTATAGAATTTCTCTATCCGGATAACCCAAAGGTTCTGGCGTTCATTCGTAGCTATGAGGACGAACATATTCTTGTTGTGGTCAATCTCTCGCGGTTCTCACAGGTGGTCGAGCTGGATATCCCACGATTCGCCGGCTATACACCTGAAGAGGTGTTCAGCACCAACAAATTCCCTCTGATCAAAGACTCTCCCTATATTCTAACCCTGGGTGTTCATGACTACTATTGGTTTCTTTTGCGTAAAGAAGTCGACACAATCCGTATCACCAAGCGGGATAAAATTCCGGAGTTGAAGTTCAGCGGAAGCTGGGAAAAAGTGTTACTGGGGAAGATGAAGCAAAAGGTCGAAGAGGATATTCTCCCGAGATACTTGTGTGAGCAACGGTGGTTCGGGGGAAAAGCACGCAAGATACGACGTGTTAGAATACGTGAAGAGTTCCCGTTGGGAGCCGCTTCAGGGAGCCCCCGCTTGTTGTTTATACAGGTCATATATACCGAGGGAGAAAGTGAAACATATTTACTATGTCTGACATTCACCCCTCTTGATAAAGCGCAAACCATAGTGCAAGAACATTCCAATGCGGTGGTGATGTATGCTTTTTGCGGTACCGGTGAAGGAATAATTCATGACGCTTTTTATGACGAGAAGTTTCGTGGAGACCTGTTGAACTTTATGAAACGCAGGCGAAGGATGAAAGGGAGAAAAGGCAGCATAGTGATAAGCTCGGGAAGGGCTCTTCGTGCAAGGAAGCATGAAGAATTACCCGCTCGATCGGAAGTAATGAAGGCGGAGCAGAGCAATACATCATTACAATATGGGAATGAATATTTTCTGAAGATATTTCGAAAGTTGGAGGAGGGGATCAATCCTGAAATCGAGATTACAAGACACCTGACAGAAAAAGCGCACTTTCCATCTATTCCTCATTTTGCAGGTTCTCTTGAATACAAAGGTTCGAGTTCCGGGTTAATGTCTTTGGGTATACTTCAGAGATTTATGCCGAATGAGGGCGATGCGTGGACATATACGATCGATGCAATACGCCGCTACTATGAGCGGGTGCTTTCTCGAAAGAATCACGATACCATACAACCTGCACTACCCGCATCACTTCTCGATGTGGATAGCGATTCAATTCCCAAATCATTGCTGGAAATCGTGGATGGCGTCTACCCGGAGATGATTCGTATCCTTGGACAGCGAACCGCTCAATTACACAATGCCTTATCATGCGATTACGGAAATCCCGCCTTTAAACCGGAAGCATTCTCGACATTATACCAGAGATCGCTGTTTCAGTCGATGCAGAGCCATGCAAAACGGATTTTCTCTTTAATGAGGAAGAACATAAAGGCGTTGTCGGATGATATACAGGATGACGTCAGGAAAGTTTTGAATTTAGAGCGAGACATAATCAGCAATTTCAGGGCGCTTCTGAAGAAGAAGATGGGAGGGATGAAAATCAGGATTCACGGAGATTTTCATTTAGGACAGGTGCTGTTTACGGGGAATGATTTTTTGATTATTGATTTTGAGGACGAACCTGTCCGTTCTCTCAGCGAGCGGAGATTGAAACGCTCACCCATACGGGATGTAAGCGGTATGATACGATCATTTCATTATGCCGCTTATGCCACTCTCTTTCAGGAACAGTTTTCATCGGAATATGAAGCGCTGGAAGCCTGGGCGGACTTGTGGTTCAAGAATATTGCCGGACTTTATCTAAGGGCATATCTTGACGAAGCAAGGGAGTCGCCTATGATATCTCATGACAGAGACGAGTTGTCCATTCTTCTGAAGGCATATTTGCTCGAGAAAGCGCTTTATGAAATCGGCTATGAAATGAACAACCGACCCTCATGGCTGATTATTCCCATCAAGGGAATCATGTATCTATTGGAGGATTAAGTATGTCCCAAAAAAAGAAGAATCATCATATACCTAAAGAGGAAATACACCAACATAGCCTTTTAAGCGATCATGACATTTATCTCTTTAAAGAAGGTACGCATTATCGACTGTATGATAAACTGGGTTCGCATCCTCTCGAAGTAAACGGAGAAGAGGGTACGTATTTTGCGGTATGGGCGCCGAACGCGGCTCGCGTATCCGTTGTGGGTGATTTCAATGAATGGAATCCCGAGCATCATCCTATGTTACCCCGCAGGGACCATTCCGGTATCTTCGAACTTTTTATACCCGGCATCGGGAAAGGATGCGTGTATAAATATCATATAGAATCGCACCATAACAACTATAAGGTCAACAAAGGCGATCCCTACACCTTCCATTGGGAGGAGGCGCCGCGAACCGCTTCTATTGTCTGGGACCTCGAGTATGAATGGAACGACGGAGAGTGGATGAAAGAAAGAGGGAAAAACAACTCGCTCGATAGCCCCTTTTCAATATACGAAGTTCATCTCGGTTCATGGCGGCGGGTACCGGAAGAAGGGAACCGTTTCATGTCGTTTCGCGAAATTGCTCCGTATTTTGCCGAGCACGTAAAAGAAATGGGATTTACGCATGTCGAATTCCTGCCGATTATGGAGCATCCCTTTTACGGCTCGTGGGGGTACCAGTGTGCCGGATATTTTGCACCTTCGAGTAGATTCGGGACACCGCAGGATTTCATGTTCCTCGTTGACTATCTTCACCAACAGGGAATCGGCGTTATTCTCGATTGGGTGCCATCGCACTTCCCAAGCGATGAACATGGGCTCGTTTATTTTGACGGAACACATCTTTATGAACATGCCGATCCACGGAAAGGATTTCATCCGGATTGGAACAGCTATATTTTCAACTATGGTCGCACGGAGGTGCGTGAATTTCTTCTCAGCAGCGCCATGCTCTGGCTTGATAAATATCATGTGGATGGACTCAGAGTCGATGCGGTGGCGTCAATGCTTTATCTGGACTATTCCCGTAAAGAAGGTGAATGGATTCCGAACAAGTTCGGGGGAAACGAAAATCTCGAGGCAATCGATTTTTTGCGACAGTTCAACGAAGCAGTGTACAAAGAATTTCCCGACATCCAGACAATAGCAGAAGAATCAACCGCATGGCCTATGGTTTCGCGTCCTGCATATCTCGGCGGGCTGGGTTTCGGCATGAAATGGAACATGGGATGGATGCATGACACGTTGAAATATTTTTCTCACGACCCGATTTACCGAAAATATCATCATGATCTTATTACCTTCAGCATCTGGTACGCCTTTTCTGAAAACTTTATGCTCTCGATCTCGCATGATGAAGTCGTTCATGGCAAGGGATCGCTTCTGGGCAAAATGCCGGGCGACGACTGGCAGAAATTTGCCAATTTGCGCGTGTTGCTCGGTTATATGTTTACCCATCCGGGTAAAAAACTTCTTTTTATGGGCAGCGAACTTGGTCAGTGGTCGGAGTGGAATCACGAAGAGAGTCTTCCCTGGCATTTGCTCGAGTATGAACGCCACCAGGGAATAAAATCGTGGGTAAAGGATTTAAATCGTTTCTACAGGGGTGAGCCTGCTCTTTATGAAAAGGATTTTTCACTGGAAGGTTTTGAATGGGCTGATTTCTCAGATTGGGAAAAAAGCATTATCAGTTATCTTCGAAAAGGTACTGACTCGACCGATACCGTGCTCGTGGTGTGTAACTTTACACCGCTTCCCCGATATAATTATAGAATCGGTGTACCTGTCGGTGGATTCTGGAAAGAGGCGCTTAATAGCGACGCTAGAGAGTACGGTGGAAGTGGACACGGAAACATGGGCGGGGTTCAGGCGGCGCCTATTTCGTTTCAGGGGAAATATCATTCAATAGTGATTACCGTGCCGCCTCTTGCCATGCTGGTATTCAAAAAAGATACCGGCTCGGATGAATTCGCTTGATTTGCATGGGCTGTTCAATATAGGGAACTATGCTCATTGGTGTGGTGCCGATTAAATTAGAGAAAGGAGATGATCTCTTATGAAAGAACAGGTAGGAAAATGTGCGGGCAAGATCTGGAATCTGCTGCAAAAGAAGGATGAGGTATCAATCACGCAATTACCGCGAGCCATCAAGGAAAAATCCGTAGACGCGTATCAGGGATTAGGCTGGCTTGCTCGCGAAGATAAGATCGTTTATCATAAAAAAGGGGATAAAATTTTCGTATCGTTGGTCAATTCCGAACGACGTGGATAACCTGTTATCTATGGCGGTTGATAATTCATCCATGAGACGAGAAAGGGCGATATCTCGATTATCGCCCTTCCCTGAGTTTTTCGTTTTATTCCTTTGACTTTTTGCTTCGTATAGAACATGAAACCAGTCGGCGTAGAATATGACCGTGAGGCACATGCCTGTAAATTTATCGTCTGGGCTCCCATACCCGCGCGGGTAGCGATAAAAACAGTCTCACCTGAAGAACGTGTTGTAACCATGAATACTCTCGAGGTCGGGTACCGGGAAATTACAATCGAGCAAATATCTCCTGAGACAAAATACTTTTATCAATTAAATGATGAGACCTTGAGGCCGGATCCGGCATCCCATTTTCAACCCGACGGAGTTCATGGGGCTTCACAAGTAGTTGATCATTTAGGGTTTCAATGGCAAGACAAAGCCTGGCAAGGGATTCCCCTGCCGGAGATGGTGTTTTATGAAATCCATGTCGGCGCCTTTACACCCGAGGGGACGTTTGATGCAATTGTTCCGAGGCTCGATGACCTTCGCGAGATAGGGATTAACGCAATTGAACTCATGCCGGTTGCGCAATTTCCGGGTGAGCGTAACTGGGGATATGATGGCGTGTATCCTTTCGCTGTCCAAAAGAGCTATGGCGGACCTGAAGGTTTGAAACGGCTGGTTGATGCATGTCACGCTAAAGGCATGGCGGTGGTTCTTGATGTGGTGTATAACCACCTGGGTCCTGAGGGGAATTACCTCGCGGATTATGGTTATTATTTTACCGATAACTATACCACTCCCTGGGGAAAGGCGGTAAATTATGACCAGGCTTACAGCAACGAGGTACGCAACTTTTTTATCAACAATGCGCTCTTCTGGCTTGGTTATTATCATATCGACGCTCTTCGTATAGATGCAGTTCATGGAATCTTTGATATGAGCGCAAAACATTTCCTCGAGGAGCTTGCCGAGAAAGTCGATTCCTTTTCCATGCAAAAAGGGAAACGCAAATATCTCATTGCTGAGAGCGACCTTAACGATTCGCGCATAATACGTCCAAGGATAGAGGGAGGTTACAGTATCGATGCCCAATGGTGCGATGATTTTCACCACGCGTTACACTGTCTTATCACCAAAGAGAAAGATAGTTATTATGAGGATTTCGGTTCAATCGAAGATATGGAAAAATCTATTACAGAAGGGTATGTGTATTCAGGTCAATATTCATCATATCGAAAAAGGAACCATGGGAGTTCTTCAAAAGATATTTCCGGCTCAAAGTTTATTGTCTTTTCCCAGAACCATGACCAGGTGGGAAACCGTATGAAGGGTGAACGCTTATCCACTCTAATCTCGTACGAGGCTTTGAAGCTTACCGCTGGTATGGTTGTCTTTTCACCTTATATTCCCCTTTTTTTCATGGGGGAGGAATATGGCGAAGATATTCCTTTTCTTTATTTTGTCAGTCATAGCGATAGCGAGCTTATAGAAGCGGTAAGAGAAGGAAGGCAATCCGAGTTTGCCTCTTTCGCATGGAAGGGCGTTCCTCCTGATCCACAAGCAAAGGAGACATTCCAGCAGTCCAAAATTGAGTGGGGAAAGCGATCTGAGGGCGCTTACAAAACACTTTTATCCTTCTATAAAGAGATATTGAAACTCCGGCGAGAACATCCTGCGCTTGCACTTCCCCATAAAGAATCGTTATCGACAAAGGTCGATATAGAGCGAAACGTGATATCGATTAAAAGATGGAATGAAAATCGCACCAATATTATACTGTGTCTTTTTAACTTCAATAATATTATTATACCGGTTCGAAAGGTGGTCGCAGAAGGTACGTGGTTCAAGATGATAGATTCAGCGGATAAGGTATGGAACGGTCCGGGCGGGACACTGCCCCGAAAGATCACAGCGGAATTGGATATTGTCATGCCCGGAGAATCATGTGCCCTTTTTGCCGGAGGTTAACAAGCATGAAAAAGTATGTCTGTATACATGGGCATTTTTATCAGCCGCCACGGGAGAATCCATGGCTTGAGGCGATCGAACTCCAGGATACGGCTTATCCTTATCATGATTGGAATGAGCGCATTACGGCTGAATGTTATGCCCCCAATTCAGCGTCCCGTATACTGAATCAGAATAAAAAAATTGTCGACATCGTTAACAATTTTGCGAGGATTAGTTTTAACTTTGGGCCAACGCTTCTTTCGTGGATGAAAAAAAATGCGGACGATATATATGAAGCCATCATGGAAGCGGATAAGAGGAGCCGTGATAAGTTTTCCGGTCACGGCTCTGCAATAGCCCAGGCATATAATCATATGATAATGCCTCTCGCAAACCAGAGAGACAAAGAAACACAAATTATCTGGGGGATCAAGGATTTCGAGTATCATTTCGGGAGAAAGCCGGAAGGAATGTGGCTTCCCGAGACCGCGGTTGATCTTCAGACCCTTGATATCCTGAAAAAACATGGCATTGCGTTTACTATTCTCTCCCCACATCAAGCACGGCATATTCGAAAGATCGGCGGCAAAGAGTGGAAAGAGGTGGAGAACGGTTCGATCGATACCACTACTCCCTACCGATGTGCTTTGCCTTCCGGTGACTCTATTACAATTATGTTCTATGACGGACCGATATCGCACGATATCGGCTTCGGCGATCTTCTCAGGAATGGAGAAAGTTTTGCGAAGCGATTGGTCGGAGCGTTCTGTGATGATAGAAAAAGAGACCAGATCGTTCACATAGCCACTGATGGAGAGACATTCGGTCATCATCACCGGTTTGGCGAAATGGCGTTGTCGTATTGCCTGCATTATATCGAGACGAACAAACTGGCGGATATAATCAACTACGGGGCATTTCTTGCCACACATGAGCCACAATACGAGGTTGAGATCGAAGAGAACTCATCATGGAGTTGTGTTCATGGGATAGAGCGCTGGCGCGACAATTGTGGCTGCCATTCCGGCATGCATCCCGGCTGGAACCAGGAATGGCGAAAACCGTTGCGCGAAACCTTCGATTGGCTCAGAGATAATATCGAGTCCTTCTACGAAATGGAGTGTTCGAAATTTCTTAAGAAATGTTGGGACGTACGTAACGATTATATCAGCGTAATTCATAATCGTTCGCGTGCATATCTCGATGAATTTCTCTCAAAACATTCTCTACGACCTCTCACTCTTGATGAGCAGATCAGGGTTTTAAAACTTCTCGAGATGCAGCGCCATGCAATGCTGATGTATACCAGCTGCGGATGGTTCTTTGACGAGATTTCCGGAATCGAGACTGTACAGGTTATCATGTACGCCGCGCGTGTTGTTCAGCTTCTTCGCGAGGTAGGCGGCTCCGATCTTGAAAGCGAATTTCTTAATCGGCTGAGTTCCGCGCCCAGTAATATACCCGATTTTTCCAATGGGGGAAAAGTATATGAGATATTTGTCAAACCCTGCATTATCGATTTGCCCCGTGTCGGCGCACATCATGCCATCTCGTCTCTTTTCGAAGAATTTCGTCAGTCGGAGCGCATATATTGTTATTCCACACATACAGAACTTTCCGTTCTGGAAGAGGCGGGAAGACAACGTATGGCAATAGGTAAAATAAAAGTGAGGTCTGACATCACGTATGAAGAGGGGATTTTTAATTTTGCGGTGTTACACTTCGGCGATCATAATCTCAATGGAGGTGTTCATGAGTTTACGACTGAAGAGGATTTTGAGATGATGGATAATGATTTGCGGAATTCATTCACCACCGGCGATATTCCAGAGACGATTCGCCTGATGGACCGCCATTTCGGGACACACAACTATTCATTATGGCACTTATTCAAGGACAAACAACGTGAGGTGCTCGATAAGATAACCGAATCAGAACTAAGGGATGTGGAGAATCTTTTTCGGCAGATTTATGAACATAATTATCCGATAATGAAGGCAATGCGAGAGATGAAGGTACCCCTACCACGTGTGCTCTCGACTCCCGCGGAATTAATTTTAAATAGAGATATCCAGGATATTCTAAAAGAGGAGGACAGCAACCTCGTGCAGTTGAAAAAACTCGTTCGCGAAATCAGGAACTGGTCATTTGATATTGATGCAACGACACTCGCGTATGTCGCAGGTAAAAGAATAGATACCCTCATGGAACGAATCAACGAGAATCCTGAAGACCTTACTTTATTAAAACAAGTGGACGAACTGATGACGACAATCCGAGAGCTGCCGCTTGAATTGAACCTGTGGAAGGCGCAGAACATCCTTTTTTTCCTTGCTAAAAGAATGTTTTCAGGCAGAAAGGAAAAGGCTGAACAAGGCGATTCGGTTGCAAAGGAATGGGTGGAACTTTTCAAAACGCTCGAGGAACATTTATGCGTGAGTCATGCATAAGGCATATACCCACTGCAACTTATAGGCTTCAGTTCAATCCCTCCTTCGGCTTTGTGAAGGTAAAGGCATTACTTCCTTATCTGGAGAAGTTGGGCATATCCACTTTATATGCATCTCCGATTTTTAAAGCTCGAAAAGGTTCCCCACATGGATACGATATCATTGATCCAACCTCGTTGAATCCCGAACTCGGAAACCAGAATGAATTTGAAGATTTAGTCAATGAGGTTCACGCACGTTCCATGACCTGGCTCCAGGATATCGTTCCCAACCACATGGCATTTGATTCTCAGAATTTCATGTTGATGGATGTCTTCGAGAAAGGAGCAGCATCTCCTTTCTTTGATTTATTTGATATTGATTGGGCTCGTCCTGAAGCGAACATGAAGGGCAAGATAATCGCTCCTTTTCTTGGGGCATTTTATGAGCAATGTCTCGTCAAGGGTGAGATAAAGTTGGGTTACGACAGGCAGGGCTTGCATGTCAGGTATTATGATCATCGGTTTCCTCTCAAGTTGCAATCCTATGAAGATGTCCTCACACACAACGAAAAGGATTTTGTACGAGAGAATCAGGGAGATATTAAAAAGCTGAGGGAAATTATTGATTTTTTCTCCAGCCTCAAGGGCGCTTCAAGCCTTAATCTACCTGATGAACAGCGTGATAACATTAACCATATCAAAGAGGATTTATGGAACCTGTATCAGGGAAGTGAAAGCGTCAGTCAGTATATAAATAGCGTTCTGGATGCTTATAACGGTACACCCGGCGCACCGGGAGAATTTGATCTCCTTCACTCATTACTCATGGAGCAACATTACCGATTGTGTTTTTGGAAGGTTGCAACGGAGGAGATAAATTACCGGAGATTTTTTAATATAAATGAACTTATTTGCGTTCGAGTCGAGAAAGAAGAAGTATTCCAGAAAGTCCATGTATTAATCTTCAATCTTGTACATGAGGATAGATTTGACGGTTTGAGGATCGACCATATCGATGGTCTGTATAATCCCACGGAATACTTACAAAGAGTAAGATCGCGTATACCGTCCACATATCTGGTGGTCGAGAAGATCCTCGAGATGAATGAGGAACTACCCGACACCTGGGAGATACAGGGCACGACCGGATATGATTTTCTCACCTATGTGAACAACTTATTGTGCCGCAGGGAAAACGAATCGCACTTTACTAAAATTTATAATTTGTCTACCAAACAAAGGTCTACCTACACGGAGCTCTTGACAGAAAAGAAGCGCTTAATAATCGGTAAACACATGGCGGGAGAGATAGAAATCCTTGCTCGGATGCTTAAAGAAATTGCAGGCGGTTTTCGTGAAGGAATCGATATTACGATGTATGGGCTCAAACGAGCGCTTGTGGAAGTCATGACACATTTCCCGGTGTATCGAACCTACATTACGGGAGATAGGCTCAGCGACGTTGATACACACCACATACATCA
The DNA here is from genome assembly GCA_964608095.1 of uncultured Candidatus Sumerlaeota bacterium. Taxonomy (GTDB): domain Bacteria; phylum Sumerlaeota; class Sumerlaeia; order MWCT01; family JAGHBZ01; genus CAZSMK01. The sequence goes on from CAZSMK010000134.1 coordinate 32,014, forward strand.
CGCCGTGGGAGAAGCGAAGAGAGAAGTGAAAGGTTTGCTTCATGAATTGGAATTTATCGAGAAATTTCTTCTCCTTGATCTTCACAAGACATTGGCGCCTGATGAACGAACGAAATGGCTGGATTTTGTTATGCGTTTTCAACAATTCACCGGGCCACTTATGGCAAAAGGATTCGAGGACACCCTTTTATATACCTACAACAGGCTCATCTCCTTGAACGAGGTGGGTGGGAGCCCCGACGTTTTTGGAATTTCACTAAAACATTTTCACGATTTTAATAAACGGCGCGCACTCATGTGGCGTCATTCCTTGAACGCCACATCCACCCACGACACTAAGCGAAGTGAAGATGTTCGTGCAAGAATCAATGTCCTCTCGGAGATACCGGAAGAATGGCAGCGGCAGGTCAAGAAATGGAGTCAGCTCAACCGGAAGCATAAAAAAAGAAAAAACGGGAGAGCCATTCCGGACAAAAACGATGAATATTTTCTCTACCAAACCCTTGTAGGTGTCTATCCTTTTCAGAAGTACGACCACGACCGTTTTGTCGAAAGAATGAGAGAGTATATAATAAAAGCGGTTCGGGAAGCCAAGCACTATACCGCCTGGATAAAGCCCGATAAAGAGTACGAGGAATCATATATAGCTTTTCTGCGCGCTATTTTAAGGCAGGGAGATTCGAACGAATTTCTATCCGCCTTTAATCCTTTTCAAAGAAAAATCGCGTTCTATGGTGTCATTAATTCTCTTGCACAAACTTTATTGAAGATGACATCGCCGGGCATACCAGATTTTTATCAGGGTTCCGAACTCTGGAACCTTGCCCTTGTCGATCCAGATAACCGGCGTCCTGTCGATTTTGATACGAGAATACTTTTCCTCGAAGAAATTATAGCAAAGGCTGAAGAAGATAGAGGATATTTAATCAGGGAACTTCTGAATAATTATGGAGATGGAAAAGTAAAGCTGTTTCTCATTTATCGCACCCTCCTTGCACGAAAAAAATTGCACACATTATTTCAGCAGGGCGATTACATTCCGATATATGCGACAGGACGTTTTAAGGAACATGTAGTTGCTTTTTTGCGAGAGTATGATTCACAGACCGCATTGATTGTCGTCCCGAGGTTCGTGACTTCTCTTTCAGGCGAAGCCACGTTTCCACTTAATGAAATTTGGGATACCACGTGCCTTGAACTACCGGACGGCTATACGGGGAAGTGGGTTGATTTGCTCACAGGGCTGGAAATTGATGCAGCATCAAAAATCTTTTTGAGCAAGGTATTATCTCTTTTCCCTGTTTCCTTGCTCGTAAACGAGGTGTCTATATGAAACGTAGAGGAAGCGGTATCTTACTACATATTTCATCGTTGCCTTCGGCATACGGAGTCGGCGACCTCGGTCCACATGCGTATAAATTCGCCGATTTTCTGGCTGAGTCAAAACAATCGTTCTGGCAAATTCTGCCTCTTACGCCTACCGATCTTATCTATGATAATTCTCCCTACCACAGTATATCGGCGTTTGCAGGAAATCCACTTCTTATCAGTCCTGATTTTTTGGTCAGAGATGAGTTGTTGTCGGAAGGCGATCTTGAAATGGTTCCTTCTTTTCCCCAAAACCAGGTGGATTACGAGGCAGTAACCGCCTATAAGAACAATCTGTTCGACATGGCGTATAAAAGTTTCAAGGAGTTTGAAGATATCAACGATTATGAACGTTTTTGTAGTCGAAACCAACTATGGCTCGATGACTTTGTACTATTCAAGGCTCTTAGAGAACATTTCGAAGGAAAAGTTTGGTCAGAGTGGGAGCCTGAGATTCGCGACCGCTCATCTGAGGCGCTCGATTCCCTCAAACATGAACACAAAGACCGGCTCGATAAAGAAAAGTTCCTTCAGTATATTTTTTACAAACAGTGGTTCGCTCTAAAGAGTTATTGTAATCAAAAAGGGATACAAATAATCGGAGATATACCGATTTACGTGGAGTACAACAGCGCTGAGGTATGGACAAATCCGCAGTTGTTTAAACTGGACAACGATAAAAAACCGGAGGTGGTTGCGGGTGTTCCACCGGATTATTTCAGCGAGACAGGACAGCTCTGGGGGAGTCCTATTTACAACTGGGATAAAATGCGTGAACAAAAATTCGAATGGTGGATAAAACGAATTGCTCATACCCTCACATTGGTGGATATTGTAAGAATAGACCATTTTCGTGGACTGATTGCATATTGGGAAGTTCCTGCGGGCGAAACCACGGCAATTAATGGCAAATGGGTGGAAGTTCCATCAGTAGAATTCTTTAATACTGTGCTGAAACATTTCCCGACACTTCCCATTATCGCCGAGGATCTGGGTATTATCACACCGGACGTGAGGGAAGTCATCCACCAGTACGATCTCCCCGGGATGAAGGTTTTGCATTTTGCCTTTGGTGACGATATGGCAACAAACCCATACGTGCCGCACAATTTGATTCGAAACTGTATAGTCTACACCGGCACTCATGACAATAATACAACTCGGGGATGGTTCAGGACGGAGGCGACTCCTGAGATTAAACACCGCTTAAACCAGTATCTCGGTCGGGAGATTTCATACGACACTGTTCCTCTTGATCTAATGCGTCTGGCTTTCATGTCAGTGGCTAATCTGGCGATCATCCCGATACAGGATTTACTGGGACTTGATGAACAGGCGCGGATGAATAAACCTTCGACGAATCGTGGAAACTGGAGGTGGCGGCTTTCTTCTGCTCAGCTCACCCCTGAAGCGGCTGCCACACTTCTTCATTTGACCGAGACATACGGAAGAGCTTAAAATTTTCATTACTTTAAAACGATGTGAGATTTAAATGGATAATGATAAATCGTCCTCGAAATTGAAAATTCTTTATGTCAGCTCTGAAGCACATCCTTTTGCCAGAACAGGCGGTCTTGCCGACGTCGCCGGTTCACTCCCTAAATCATTGCGCGATTATGGACATGATGTTGTCCTCGCTCTTCCTCTCTATCAACAGATTTTGAACAGGTTTACACTCGAGAAACTTGCAGACCTCGAGGTTCAGATGGGAGAGGAATTATGGTACGGTGCATTGCACCGCACTCATATCCCCGGGAATTTGCCCGTTTTTCTCGTCGAGCAGAACCATTTTTACAACAGGAAATACCTGTACGGTGACCCGCATGGGGATTATCCCGACAATGCCGAACGGTTCGCGTTTTTTTGCCGGGCTATTCTGCAGGCTCTTAAAAAGATTGATTTCAAACCTGATATAATTCATTGCAATGACTGGCAAACCGCTCTAATTCCTCTTTTTGTTAAAACCCTTTTCGCCGGTAACGAATTCTTCAAAGATACCGCGACGGTATTTACTATTCATAATCTCGCGTATCAGGGTCATTTTCATCCTGGAAAACTCAAAAAGATCGGTATCAGGGAAGAGCTCTTCACCCCTGATAAGATTGAATTTTTTGGAAGCGTTAATCCGATGAAAGCGGGCTTACTCTATGCAGATGTGTTGAATACGGTGAGCCCGACCTATAGCCGGGAGATTCAAACGCGCGACTTCGGATTCGGCCTGGAAGGCGTGCTCCAGCAGAGAAAGGACGACCTGTTCGGCATTTTGAACGGGATAGATTATGAGGTCTGGAATCCTTCAATCGACAAGGGATTGATGAAGAAATTTGATCCTGAACATGTCGAAGGAAAACGACAGGATAAGATAGCGGTACAAAAGAAATTCAATTTACCCGAAACCGATGACGCCCTGATCGGCATGGTGACGCGCCTTGACCAGCAAAAGGGATTCGACCTGGTCATCGAAATTTTTGACGAGCTCATGAAATTGCCGGTACAGCTTATTATTCTCGGGTGGGGCAATATCTACTATCATAACAAACTTAAGGAGCTGGGGACGCGCTATCCGCAAAAAGTCCATGTCTTTATAGGCTTTCACATCTCATTGGCGCAATTAATTTACGCAGGCAGCGATATCTTTCTTATGCCTTCCACGTATGAACCGTGCGGAATTGCTCAAATGAAAAGCATGCATTATGGCACTATACCCGTAGTCAGAAAAACAGGGGGGCTTGCAGATACAGTAAAAGAATTCGATCCAGAGACCGGGAAAGGCAACGGTTTTCTCTTCGAGGAATATTCAAGCGCCGCTATGTTAGCTGCATTGAAGCGCGCCCTGTCTGTATATAAAGACAAGGTTCAATGGTATAAATTAGTCTATAACGCCATGAAAGAAAACTTTTCATGGGAAGAATCTACGAAAAAATATGACGAGAGTTATCGTAGAGCGCTGAGTAAAAAGCGTTCAGTATGAGCAAGAACTGGTTCCTTACAGTCTCATAAATTTCCCTATAAGTGAGTACCCCTTTTTGAAATCCACCACCATCTCTCATCAAATATTTTAATATCCCCAAAAAAATTTCTGATTGATATAATTATGGTTGACATACATTGTTTCAACTTTAAAATAATTTTATCCCAAAAGTAAAAAAAGAATCAAGATAACTGGAGGTAACACCAGATGTTGTTTTTCAGTCGAAGAGAGAAGGGTGTTTTTTTATGTTCAGCGGTAATAACACTCTTTCTTTTATGTGCGGTTGTCCATGCAGAAACACCCGCTTTTATGTGGGTCAAGAAAGCAGGTGGAAGCGATTCCGATATCGGACGCGGTATCGCTGTTCTGTCTGACGGTAGTGTATACCTAACAGGCACATTCGAACTCACGGCTACCTTTGCAACCGGCAAGAGTCTGACTTCAGCCGGCAACTCTGACATATTCGTAGTCAAATACAATCCGGACGGCTCACTTGCCTGGGTGAAACGTGCCGGCGGGGTGGGTTACGATCTTGTGTATGATCTTATCTTACTTCCAGATGATACTTTTTTGATCACCGGTCATTTTACCCAATCCGCAGTCTTCGGACCCGGTGAACCCGGTAGCGTTACCCTTACCACTTATAACAGTTACCCCAACTAGGAAATGTTTATTGCCAAATATAATACAGATGGTACTCTCGCCTGGGCAAAACGCGCAGGAGGTAACGGAGACGAAGCAGGTCGAGGCGTTGCCGCTTTTCATGACGGAAGCTCGGTAGTGACCGGTCACCTTTACAACACTACTGCCACCTTCGGTCCAGGTGAATCTAATGAAACACAACTAAGCACCAGTGGTACTAACAATTACGATATATTTGTGGCGAAATATAATCCCAACGGAACTCTGGCATGGGCGAAACGAGCAGGTGGTTCCGGCTGGGATATGGGATATGGAGTCGATATAGTCTCGACCGATAGTGTCATGGTAACCGGGTTTTTTAAAGATACCGCAACCTTTGGTCCCGGCGAATCCAACGAACAAAGTCTTACCGCTACTGACACCGCACGAGACGGTTTTATTGCACGTTATAATCCAGATGGCACGTTGAAGTGGGTAAAAAAAGCTGGTGGGATAAATAATGATGAGGTAGAAGACGTAGCGGTTACTTCTGAGGGTAATGCAATTATTACGGGATATTTGTGGGAGACGCTTACCCTCGGCTCAGGCGAAAACGAGGTTACTCTTACCTCTGACGGTAGTTATGATATCTTTCTTGCAAGTTATGATACCAGTGGTACGTTGAATTGGGCTAAACGCGCCGGAGGGACAACTTCAGATAGGCCATGGGGAATTGCACTGCGGCCCGAAGGGGGTGTTATAATAACGGGTGTATTTGCCGGTGCTTGTACCTTTGGACCCGGCGAACCCGGCGAAGTTACCTTGAGTCCTGTTCAGGATTGGTATGAAGATGTGTTTGTGGCGGAATACGAGTCCAGTGGTACGCTTGCATGGGCAAAAAAAGCAGGCGGCGCAGTATTTGATGCAGGGTTTGCGGTTACACAACTCCCGGAAGGTAGTGTCTGGGTGACTGGCACTTTTCGTGAGACCGCAACTTTTGGCGCCGGTGAACCCAATCAGGATAGCGTGACTTCTTCGGGCATTGGCGACATTTTCGTTGCCAAGTACGCACCGACTACGCTCGAGGCGACACCCACGCCTACACCAAGCCCGACGCCAACTGAAACGCCGACGCCGACACCATCCGCAACACCTTCACCGACGCCAACTGAAACGCCGACACCAACACCATCCGCAACACCTTCACCGACGCCGACCGAAACACCAACACCCACACCATCCGCAACACCAACACCGACGCCAACGGAAACGCCGACACCTACACCATCTGCAACACCTTCACCAACGCCAACGGAAACGCCAACACCAACACCCAGTCCTACGCCGACCGATACCCCAGTTCCTACACCGCCTCCTCCCATAATATATGTTCCCTCGGATTATGGCACTATTCAGGCGGCAATCGATGCAGCCTACGACGGATGTGAAATTATCGTCTCTCCTGCTACCTATTTCGAGAATATTAATTTCAAGGGGAAGGACATTACGGTTCGTTCTACCGATCCTCACGATGCCGATATTGTGACGGCAACGGTTATTGACGGCAGCGCTGCAGGCTCTGTCGTTACCTTTGATGGCACTGAAGAGACCAGTACGGTTCTCTCTGGTTTTACCATAACCAACGGGTATGAACTCTCGGGCGGGGGCATTTATGGTAATGGAACTCTGGCGACGATAGAATATAATCGTATCACTTCTAATACTGCCTACGGCTCATCGTGGCCTGATGGTTTAGGCGGTGGGCTTTATTGGTGTTATGGCGAAATCAGGAACAATTTCATCGCCCACAACACCGCTTATCTCGGGGGTGGCATTTTTGATGCAGAATCAACTATTCAAAATAATATCATCGCCTATAATTATGCAGATCACGGCGGTGGGATTCTGAGCTCATCAGGTCCTTTATTTAACAATACCATTTATGGTAATACCGCAGCGGTTCAGGGCGGTGGAGTTGATGGGGCTTATGACGAAGTGGTGAATTGCATAATCTGGGGGAACACGGCTCCATCGGAGCCACAGTTCAGAAACTGTTCGTATCCAGAGTATTGTTGTATCCAGGATTATGTTGATCCGTTCGATGGCCTTTACTGCATAAATGAAAATCCCCGTCTTGCTGATCCGGCAAGCTACGACTTCCATCTCACGGATTCTTCGCCCTGCATTGATTCCGGAAGGGTCGTCTCCGGCATGTCGTTCGATTACGAAAATGATGTACGACCGTATGACAGTTTTTCTCTCACCCGAGGCGATGGCTCCGATTTCGATATAGGCGCGGATGAGTTTATGGGTACTGCTCAGCTACCTCCTCCACATTATGTGTATGTACCTGCCGATTACTTCTCGATCCAGGAAGCCATAGACGCCGCGTATGATTGGTGGGTTATTGTCGTGTCGCCCGGCACGTATCTCGAAAACATCGATTTCAAAGGTAAAAACGTCACCGTGAAGTCAACTGATCCCACAAGCTCTTCATGTGTCAGCGCCACTATCATAGATGGACAGACATGGGATTCAGTGGTCACGTTTGCAGGCACAGAGACAACCTCTTGTGTGCTTTCCGGTTTCACTATCACGAACGGAAAGGCGGAACGCGGAGGCGGCATTTACGGCAACGATACACTTGCCACTATTGACCATTGCGTGATCACGAATAATCTCGCGTACTGGACCTATTATAATGGCTATGGTCATGGCGGAGGCATATACGGATGCGATGGCACTATTCAGTACAACACGATTACGTATAACACCGCCTCGGAAGGTGACGGCGGCGCTTTGCGGTCATGCGGGGGTACGATTCAGCATAACACTATTTCCAACAATACCGCCGTAGGCTCTCGTTCTTATGGCGGCGCCATGCATGCATGTAACGGCATTATCCGCAACAACACCATTGCTGATAATGTCGTCACCAAGGAGGGCGGCGGTCTTAGCTGGTGCGGCGGGCTTGTGCAGAACAACCTGATTCTCGACAATACAGTACTCGAGTCATACGGTGAAGGCGGCGGGCTTCATAGCTGCCGCGGAACCATCGCCTACAACACTATAGCCGATAACACCGCCCATTATGGCGCTGGTATGTACGACTGCGATGCATTTATCATCGGGTGTATTGTATGGGGTAACTCCACCGATTTCTGGAACGTCACCGATAGCAGCAATCCTCTCTATTCGTGCGTTGAAGGGTGGACTTACACGAACACCGGTACAATCGCATCTGATCCCCTGTTTGTCGACGCGGTTGGCGGCGATTACAGATTACAAGCAGGTTCGCCCTGTATCGATACCGGAAATACCTATTATCTTTTCGGCGACTACATAGCCGATCGGGATGGGAATTGCCGTCTGAACGGGAGCATGGTGGACATGGGCTGTTATGAATACGGCGCGTCACCCGACCGCGACGGCGACCTCCTTGCCGACTCGGCTGAAGCAGCTGCCCGCGCAGTTCAGAATTGTGCGGATACGGATAACGATTCGTTAATGGACGGTGCGGAGGTATTGCGCGGTACTAATCCTGCTGTTGCTGATTCACCCACCGGCATTGCCGTTCCTTCTTTTGCCGATTCCATACAGAAGGGTATCTTCTTGGCATTTCACGATGAAGAAGTGACGGTATATCCGGGTACTTACGCCGAGAACCTTCATCTCATGGGTAAACCCGTTATTGTTCAGGGAACCAACCCTTATGACAGCGGCACTGTTGATTCCACTATTGTCGATGGAGGGAACCAGCAGGCGTTAGTTTTTTGCGAGGGCTCGGAAACTACGTCGACTGTTGTGAGAGGCTTGACCTTAGAGAAAGGTTCAGCGCTATGGGGCGCCGGGATTACGGGTAAGGATACCTATGTAAAGATTGAATATAACACTATCAGAAATAGTTATGGGGCTGCGCTTTACCGGTGCAATGGTTTGATCCAGCACAACACTATCACAGGAAACACCAACTGGAGCTATGACGTCGAGTACGGCGCCGGTTTGCATGGATGTCAGGGCACTATCCAGTATAATGTGATTTCCCATAACTATGCCAACGAGGGTGGCGGCATGTGGGATTGTGACGGATTGATTCAGTACAACTCAATTGTCCACAACCTTGCGGAAGAAGGTGGCGGGATCTATTATTGCGACGGCACTATTCAGAACAATCTCATTTCCCGCAATACCGCGATTGACGGTGGTGGTCTCTATTGGTGCGATGCCTTAATCCGCAATAATATCATCTCCTTCAACAGCGCCTATCTTGGCTATGGCGGCGGGTTATACGTATGTGGCGGTCTGGGTCCATCAAAAATCTATAACAATACCATATACGGCAATATGGCAGAAGATGGCGGGGGCGGGATTGCTTCCTGTGCTGCTGATATCAAGAACAACATCGTCTGGGCTAACACTGCTGATGCCGATGCACAGATTTATAATTGTCCCACACCCAGTTATTGCTGTATCCAGGATTGGACCGGTGGCGGCACAGGAAACATTACTAACGATCCATTGGTGGTCGACCCGGTGAACAACATCTTCAACCTTACCGCTGATTCGCCTTGTATCGATGCAGGTGTCAGGATTTCCGACCTTTACATCGATTATGATGGAGACGCTCGTGGGTATAACGGTACATCGGAACCTCGCGGCGACGGCTCTGATTATGATATAGGTTCTGACGAATATACCGGTGCCGTACCCACGCCGGGTCCTTCTCCGACACCCACTCCTATTCCGACAGAAACACCTACACCTTATCCAACGCCGACCCCGATTCCGGGCTACAAGCTCTATACCTTCGAGGGCGATACCGAGGGATGGATATTCGAGGGACCTCATGTGAATTTAGCCGACGCCGCCTATACAGGGGCAACATCATCCTATGACGGTCATCGGCTTGGGATTGGGACAGATAATAGCACCAGCATGTTCGGCTTTTGGCTCGCTCCGGAAGGTATTGAAGTTGTTCCTGATAAGCTCTATACCTTCATGTGGTCGTTGAGCACCGATCAGGAAAATCAGAACGATACGCCGGTGGTACGATTTCGTGTGACTGATAACGCTTACGCTTATAGTATGCTGATGATTCTACAATCCTCACACCCGAGTACGAATCCATTCATGCCTCCATCCTCCGGATACAGGACGTATGCCCAGTATATTTACCCACTTAATACAGAAGACCTTTTGCCGATCTTAGATGTGTACGATTTCGATCCAGTCAACGAGGGAACCATATACCTCGAGGAGCTGGAAGTGGTGAATAACGATGTACCTATCTACGGTTGGGAGAATGTTCCTGTACCTTCGTTTTCGAGCTGGACCCATTCGACCAGCATTCCGCCTTACCACAGCGCTACCTTCGGAAGCAGCGGTGGTTTGCAACTTAATTCCTCTATCTCGGAGAATTTCTGCTTCAGTTTCTGGCATAGTGGAAACGTCGGTGATCTTGTTGATTATTCACTGTATCGGGTCGGTTTTACCGTTTCCTCGAGTGCCACTTCACCTCCCAACGGTATGTTCCGAATACAGTCGCAGGATAACCAGGTAAGCTATCGTCTTAGATACTTTCCTTCCTTAGCGCCGGATGCCGATGGCGAATATTACCCGATTTTCTTTTACACTCACGAATATGTCCCCGGTGAGGCAGGCTTCAACCTGAACTATGAGATTGCCGACTTTGAAGGAAATCTCGGTGGCTGGATAACGCTCGAGGATGTTCAGATCGATCGAACACTCTCTTGCCCGATCTATCCATCATTTTAGACACTAAAAGTAAAAGTGAAACCTATCATGAGGCAGGATTTCACCAAGTCCTGCCCTTTTTCTTTTTTGCTGAAATCAAGAGATGCGTCAGGTTATAAAGAACTTATATTATTGAGGAGATGTACTATGACAACCTATTGTAGGCGTGAGACTTTAGCCCAAGTTCGACAGTTTACCCTTTGAAGACCTTTTTTTTGTCTTTTTTTCGGGGTATGATTAGCCGCAAGTCCTTGTATGACGTAGGGGTACTTTTTGA
>CAZSMK010000135.1:0-4422 GCA_964608095.1 uncultured Candidatus Sumerlaeota bacterium
AAGTACCCCTACGTCATACAAGGACTTGCGGCTAATCATACCCCGAAAAAAAGACAAAAAAAAGGTCTTCAAAGGGTAAACTGTCGAACTTGGGTTAGAGCCTTTAACCCTTGCTTATCAATGTCGAGGAGGAACAGTGAATATCCTTGCTTTCCTTCTTCGAGCATATTCCCTGCAATAAGGGGAAACGTTTCCGGCGCTCCTCCATAGAAGGCGATATATTTGCCGCCAGGTGACCACTGGGGCATAATCCCCCATATCGCCGGCGATTCCGATAACGCTTCTGTGAGATTGCCGGTTTGAAGCCGATACAGATAGATATTCTCTAACCGGGTGGGTCCTGTGCCGCACTCCAGATTCTTGATAACGGCAATAGTGGAGCCGTCGGCTGACAAAGCCCCTTTTTTAAGCGCCGACTGGATTTTTTGCTTCAGGAGAGCCTTATCCTCCAGATCTTCTTCCCTTATAATGTTTGTATCTTTTACCAGGATAGCCAACTGTTCTGTATCAATTCCAGTTTCAAACATGACAGCGCTATTCTTCGTTTCAGAAAAGATGTATGAGTCGACAAAAAAGAAGCCATACTGATTAGCGGGCTCAGCATAAAGTTGTTTTCTGGCTGCAAGTCCTTCGGGGATGTTCGGCTCAACAAGCTCGACACCCGTCGGCGAGAACCGAACAATCTTTGATTCTTTCAAATTAAATCCTCGGAAGGATGAGAGTTGTGGCGTTGCCGACTCGATTATATTCAGCGTATCAATCCCTACCACCTGTCCTTGTATACAAAGCGGTACGAACAATGACACTCCCAACAGTATCGTTATGAAGTAGTGTTTACGCATAATTCCGTTTACCTCCTGATTCTATTACTCGGATTATCCCGCTATTCTGGGAAATGCTAAAGAAACATGATATATTTCTTATCCATATTTCCTACATCGATGAAAGAAAAATGTAACTTTTGAACTGTCGATAGCTCGTTATCGCTACTTCTCTTACTGAAAATTCATCGGAACCGCTTTATAGAGATAGTATGAATATTACGCTCTGCATAAGAGAGGACAAAAGCCGAAAAACATTATTTTATTGATTCAGTTTTCTCGCGGGGTTCCGCCATAAGGCTCAGGCGCGATTCAACCGCCCTGAGGATCATCTGAAGCATTTCTGAATACGATATATTCTCAATTTTTGCCATTTTTGCCAGGTGTCCATCCCAGCACCAACCGGGATTCGGATTGACTTCGAGTATTTTCGGCTCGCCCTTTGCGTTCAAGCGCCAATCGAATCGAGCATAGTCGCGGCATTCCAATCGCTCAAAGAGGTTTATGCTGCATTCTTCGATGAAACGTCGTGTACTTCTGGAAAGTTTTGCCCCTCTCGAGGTAATTTTCCAGTAGGGAGAATCAGGCAACCATTTTGCTTCATACCCGCATATTCGCGGTAAGTCTGCAGGGAGCACAGAATAGTCCTCCTCGATGATGGGGAGGATTTTGTAGGATTCCGGTGGGTTTCCAATAATGCCTACACTCAGGTCTTTTCCCGTCAGAAATTCCTCGACCAGTATGGGTTTATCATATCCGAATTGCTGTCGAATCTCGGTGATGGCATTGACCAGTTGTTCAATGGTCTCTGCAACGCTTCTCTGGGTAATCCCGAAACTCGAGTCGCCGAAATTGGGTTTGACAATAACGGGAAATCCGAAGGGGAGGTCGAAGGTGCTGTCTTCCGGTCTAATGAAGAATGCCTCAGGCACCGGGATACCCATCTCTTGTGCAATTCCCCTGACCAGTGATTTGTCATAACAATACGCGAGACATTGGGGATTGGCGCCGGAATAGTTGAAGTTAAGAGTTTCGAGCAAGGCGGGGACATGTAATTCTTTTCGTGCATCGTTTATATACCCTTCATCGCAAAGATTAAAGACATAATCGCATTTCCCTCTCACCTTGAGCAGGTCCTGAATCAGGGTGTCGTGATTATTCAAATAGGTGAATTGATAACCTTTCAAATCTTTAAGGGCTGATTTAAGCTGGTCAATTGTGTAAAAATCATCGTCGTCAAAGACGGCAGAAGGTTTTAGAGGATCGGGTTTTCTCGGATCACCCAATACCACCACGACTTCAGTCAACGCTTCTTTAGATTTTTTCTTAACAGGGGTCCATTCTTTTCGGACTACAGCCGAAACGAGCAAACGTCTTTCCATCATACCCAGGTCTTGCTTACGTTTTGAATCAGGGGTAATTTCTGTTTCTACTGCAATATCGCTGAAACCTGCTCTTGCCAGAAGATCGCCCAGGGTATCTGCAGAATAGAGTCTTTCGGCATAAAATTGATCAGCAATTACTCCTTTTTCGGCGTGGGTGATAACCTCCCGTGATATGAGGCGCTGTTCATCAACCGAGAGAGAACGTTCTCTACACACAAAATGTTTCTTATCGATCCATTCCCATGAACGCGGCTGGAATTCTTTACGAAGATACTCTCCGTTGGTAACATCTATCAGGAGTTTTCCCCATGGTTGAAGTATGCGAACAACTTCTTTCAATACGCGGAGATCGTCATCGACTGTCTCAAAGTAACCGAAACTGTTACCCAGAAGCATAACGACGTTGAAGGAATCCGGAGGGTAGGGGAGTTTACGCGCATCGCCTTCCCGAAATTTCACCGCAAGGCCTTCTTTTCGGGCGGCTCCCTTTGCGCGCTGAATCAAATAATGCGAACGGTCGATACCTTCGACATTTTTGTATCCCCGCCGACTGAATTCAAGGCTATGCCTACCCTGACCGCAACATAGGTCCAGAATCGTGTCATCGGAAGATGGTTTCAGGATTTGTTCAAACAGGTCTACTTCTTGTGTCGTTATCGAACTATCATCGACCACGTCTGCGTCGGTTTTTAAATAGAGGGGGGTAAAGATGCGGTTCCACCAATCCGGTGGGACATGAGCCTCGAGATCCTGTACCGGACCCAGGCTCGCCGGCGCGGAACGTTTCTTTCGGTGGTTTGGCTTTTCACCTGATTCACTCTCTTTCATTTTTCTCATCCCCTTTTATGTAAGAATGTCTACTTTCCCGCTTCTTGCTTGAGATCGTCTTGACGGAACAATCCTTTCAAAACAAGAAAACGAATATTCTATCTGCTAAATGCCTTCCCTGAGTCAATACTTTTATAACCATTTTTTCCTTTTAAAATATAAGAACATGATAAAGGCAACAGTTATCATAAAAATCCATACACAGGGATAAGCCCAACGCCATCCCAGCTCCGGCATATAGTGAAAGTTCATCCCGTAAACGCCTGCTATAAACGTTAAGGGTATAAAAATCGTGGCAATTATAGTCAGGACTTTCATCACTTCGTTCATCCTGTTGCTAATACTGGAAAGATAAATATCGAGCATACCCGAAACAAGGTCTCTAAATGTCTCAACTGTATCAATGACCTGAATGGTATGATCGTAAAGGTCTCTCAAGTAGACATGAGTGGTCTTTCGAACAATGCTTGATTCGCTATGATCGAAGCGGTTAACTACTTCTCTTAATGGCCATATCGAACGGCGTAGAAGGGTAATCTCCCTTTTATATTTATGGAGAGTTTGAAGGGTAGTATCAGAGGGGCTCTTTACGACCTCCTCTTCGAGTAATTCAATTTTCTCCCCCAACTTTTCAAGCACGACAAAATAATGGTCAACTACGGCATCCATAAGGGCATAGCAAAGATAATCAGCATTCATTTTCCTGATTCGAGTATTTTTATTTTTGATCCGCTCTCTTACAGGGTCGAACACATCCCCTTCTCGTTCCTGAAAGGAAATCACATACTTATGTCCCAGTATCAAGCTGACCTGTTCAATGGTAACCTCATTGGTTTCATCATTGAATTGCAGCATTTTTAAAACGATATAAAGATAATCCACATAATCATCGAGTTTCGGTCGTTGCCAGGTGTTCAGGATATCCTCGAGATTAACCGGATGAAGCCCGAAAGCATTTCCCAGGTGTTCTATGATGTCTATCTCGTGAAGGCCGTCAACATTTATCCAGGTTATTGAGGGTGTTTCCTTGAAGGGAAAGCACTCCTCAATATTTTTAACCTCTATTTCTTTTGCCTCTTCCTCCCCATAATCGATAATGCTTATTCTAACCTTCTCAGCCTTTCTCTCGCCGATATGAACGAGAGTCCCCGGCGCCGCTCCCGCCTTCTTTTCGCCTTTTCTGTAGAGTCGAGCCATGATATTCTCCTCCATGCCACGGACTTAATAGGAAAACAATGGCGGAGTCTGGTGCGTGAGTCAAAGATAAATTTTCTTATCTCTCCTCAAAAAGGAGAGATTCGCGAAATAGGAGTTTTGCGGGAAACAATTAGACTAAACAATCGGTTTTAAGATTGAATGTTGTGCTCATTATTGTTGTAAGATACCGA
>CAZSMK010000136.1:0-7152 GCA_964608095.1 uncultured Candidatus Sumerlaeota bacterium
CTTGTGCAGGAATCGGGTAACGGCTCTCAAAACGACCATTCCTTCAACATTTTATGGCAAGAATATTCCGCACACCGGAACTCGCTTGCGCCGGATGAATTTACACGATGGTTCGAGGAATGGAAGGTTGAACAGAGCGGGAAATATGTGGAAGGGCGATCAGTCTATCGTGGACGTGTTCCCGCAACCAATACAGACTCATCAACGCCTGATTCGGTCTTTCTGATTTTTCGTCCTGCAACAAAAAACTTGCGCCAATCGTTAAGAATTAAATGCCTGGCAAACAAGAACAACCAGGATGTAGAATCGTTGCGACTTGATGATGAGGTGATACTTAAAGGCGAAATTTCCTCAATTGCAGGTGAAACTTCCTCTCTGGAAATAGATACACTCCCGTACGGCGCAGTCCTTACGGTCTTCCTCGAGGATGCCGAGTTTAGTTCGCCGAATGATTAAACACCATATAACGAAAGCAGATGGGATTGGCTTTTTAAGAAAAAGTCTTTGGCAAAAACGCGGGTAACAAAGTCATAGCCGGTGAGATAGTGGCGGGAGAACCAGAGCCGGAAATGTCTCTCAACAAATATCCAGTGATTCAGAAATATCGCGCGCAAGTCCTTTAGCCGCCCCTGCCACTGCTGTCATAAGTCATATCAGCGTTCTGCGTGAATTCATGTAGTAGTAGTTATATGCTTGAAAAAGTCAAGACATACAGTGGAGCCATCCATATCCATACAAAATGTTCCGATGGTTCAGGCAGGCTTCATGAGATTGTGACTGACGCCCACTCAACCGCCCTGGATTTTATTATTATTACGGATCACAATACACTTTGCTATTTTGACAAGGGGAGGGAAGGCTGGTATGACAATCTCTTGGTGCTCGTAGGTGAGGAAGTCACACACCGTAAAGGACATTGTCTTGCCATGAACATCAGGCGCTCGGTGGCGCCGAAAAACGGCAATCCACGCATCTATCTTAGAGATATAAAGGAGCAGGGTGGATTGAGCTTTATTGCTCATCCTCATCTGGCGAAGAACGTGGTGTTCAGAATAAAAAACTGCGCCTGGCGCGACTGGAGTATTAACTCCTTTACGGGTATGGAGATCTGGTCATATATGACGGATTGGGTTCAACATCTCAAGCCGTCGAATTTCATTTCACATTGCAGTATCCCCGATCGTTTTATAAGCGGTCCTTTTAAAGCCACGTTAAAGCAATGGGATCATTTGAGTCAGATGCGTCGAGTGGTGGCAATCGGCGGCATCGATGCTCATGCACGTGTGATTCTTCCGTTCGGGCTGAAAAAGATATTCCCGTATAAGGATTTATTCGAAACAGTGCGAACCTATGTTCTCGCGCCGCCCTTGCCCGAAGATGATTTTCGAACCGCTAAAAGCATGATATATGATGCCCTCGCACAGGGACACTGCTTTGCGGCGAATTCTCGATTGAGAGACCCACGCGGCTTTTCTTATATATGTCGTTTGCCGGACAATCGCACTCTTTTACAAGGCGATGAAACGATGTATGAACCCGGCTGCAGGCTCGAATGTTCTCTTCAGAGCGAGGCGCGCATACGCCTTCTACGCAACGGAAAAACCGTTATCGATCATGTCAGCCGTGAAGTTAGCCTTTGTCCCCACGCTCCGGGAGTTTATCGTGTCGAAATTTTCCTTGACCGAACTCCCTGGATATTTTCCAATCCTATTTATCTACGTCCGATACCGAATAATACCGGGCATTCTATAAAAGAATCATACATCCAGCATACAAAGGATAATGGTCTATGAACGAAAAAACGATTAACCCTGCATTGAAACAATCAATAGAAGGGCTCATAAGCGAACGCCTTGATAGTAAAGTAATAAAGCAACTTGAAAAATGGGCAAGGATTATTCGCGGTGATATTATAAAGATGACAACGCTTGCGGGGTCTGGTCATCCGGGTGGATCTTTATCTTCTGTTGATTTCTACCTCATGTGCTATTGTGCTGCAAAGATCAACCCTGAAGACCCCTACGAGCCGGATCGAGACCGTGTGCTGGTTAGCCATGGACATACATCACCTGGCGTCTATTCCGTTCTGGGCAGACTCGGATTCTTCGATATAGATACTGCTATAAGCACGTTTCGTCTTGCCGGCTCTCCGTTTGAAGGACATATCGAGCGCTCGGTCCCCGGTGTGGAATGGACAACAGGGAATCTGGGTCAGGGATTGAGTGCGGCGTGCGGTTTTGCTCTGGCAGCCCAGCTCCGTAAAAAGAAATATAACGTCTTTGCACTGATGAGCGATGCCGAACAATGCAAGGGCCAGGTTGCGGAGTCGCGACGTATCGCCACAAAGTTTCATCTCACCAATATCACCGTCGTCATCGATTATAATAACCGTCAGATCAGCGGTAAGGTGTCGAACATTATGCCAATCAATCTTGAGGACGAATATCGTGCCGCCGGCTGGCATGTAATCGAAATCGACGGACATGATTATGCACAAATTTACGATGCTCTTTTCAAAGCGAAAAGCATCGATGCCCCCGTTGCTATCATTGCGCAGACCTCCATAGGCAAGGGAGTAGGTTTTATGGAAGGTGACGAGGAATTTCACGGGAGGGCTTTGAAACCTGATGAATACACAAAGGCGCTCGAGGAACTCAACATCCCCGATGACCTGGATAAATATCGCGTACTTCGCGAAGAACCAGAAACCCTCAAGTCGATTTCTTTCGGCTCTGTACCGGGTGATTTGGGGCATGCCGTCTTACCTTTTCCCGGTGAGCCCATAATCTATTCCGTGGATGAAAAAACGGATAATCGCACAGGTTTCGGAAACGCCCTTAAAGACCTCGCGGTGGTGAACAGCAAGAAGAAATCGCCGCCCATTGCCGTGTTTGATTGCGACCTTGCCGGCTCGGTTAAAACAAAACTTTTCGCGGAGAATTTTCCGAAAAACTTTTTTCAGATCGGCGTCCAAGAACATAGCGCGGCAACCATTTCAGGAGCGATATCAACGCAAGGCGTGGTGAGTTTTTTTGCGGACTTCGGCGTTTTCGGTGTCGACGAAACATATAACCAGCATCGCCTCAACGATATTAATTTCACCAATCTCAAAGTCATAACCACGCATAATGGTATTGATGTGGGCGAAGACGGGAAAACACATCAATGTATCGACTACGTCGGTTTGGTGCAGAACCTTTTCGGGTTTCACCTCATTGTGCCCGCCGACCCGAACCAGACTGACCGTGCAATCCGCTATATCGCCACGCATGAAGGGAACTTTTTAGTCGTGATGGGCAGGTCAAAAACGCCTATCATAGTTAGTGAAGCGGGTGAGCCTTATTTCGGCGAGAATTATGAATTTGAATACGGTAGTGCGGATATTATTTTTTCCGGCAGGGATGCTGCTATTATTACTATGGGTCAGATGCTGTCCAGAGCCATCATCGCACGCCAAATCTTGAAAAAGAAGTATGGGATTGAATCTATGCTTATCAATGTAAGCTGTCCGCTCAAGATTGATGAAGAGGCTGTTTTTCGCGCAACGTCCACTGGCGTTATTCTCACCTATGAGGATCATAACGTTTATACCGGGCTCGGTTCAATCGTGGCGAATTTGATTACTGAAAAAGGCTGGAATGCACGGCTTACAAAAATTGGCGTGACTGAATACAATGGTTCCGGTAAATCTGACGACCTCTATAAAATGGTATCTCTTACTCCTGAAAAAATTGTCGCTTCCCTTCTGGATTTGATTGATAAAAAGAAGGCTTAACGAGAACAAAAATAAATCCCAGAAAAGGGAACATTGCAAAACATCATCTTTGTATTGTCTGCATTCTGGTTGCCATGGTTTTCTTTTTGCCGTTTTCAACACTTCATTCCAACGTCATCATCATTGAAATCGGTAAATGATGTTGACACATCTCTCCGTTAGCATGCATGATGGTTTTTCAAGTGTGGTGGTGATAATAAAATGGAGGTGTCGGGGAATGAAATTCAAGGCTGCATTAATCACAATATTAGTCTTTCTGGTAATAGCCGCGGTAATTGTGGCGGGAGTTTATCTAAATCAGAGGAAACGACAACAAGCCGTACTTGATCACCTTAAGATCGCAGAAGAAGCACTGGCTGAAGGTGAGATGGTCAAGGCTGAAGAGAACCTTCAAATAGTCCTCGAACGATTTCCCAACTCTACATTGGCGCCAAGAGCCTGTTTCCTTCTTGCCAGGTCTAATTTTGATGCACACAAATATGATGAAGCCCTCGAGTACAGTGAACGATTGATAACAGAGTATCCCGAGAGCCCGTTTGTTGCATGGGCTAAGTATTACAAAGCGGATGTACTTTTACGAACCGGAGGCGATCTCGAGATTGTCGAGGAACTCCTCGAAGAACTTAGCGATACGGCGAGTGATAAAGAGGTAGCGCTATGGGCGGATTTAGGTGTGGCGAAATTAACCAAAAAGCGGGGGAACCTTAAACAGGCAAGAAAGATGCTTAACGAGTTGTATGTTGCGGAAAATCTGCCCCAAGCGATTGAAGAAGAAGTAAAAGAGGCGCTCGGTGAGGTGAACATGACATTGCTGTTCTCGCCGGAAATCGCCGAAGGCGACCAAGTCTATGCACTCAAGAAAGGCGATACACTCTACGACCTTTCCCGAAAGTTCAAGGTCACGCAGGAACTGCTGATGCAATGCAATAATATCACCGACCCACGGATGTTGAAAGTCGGTAGACAGCTCAAAATTCCACGCGGTGATTTCAGTATCGAGGTCGATAAGTCTTCTAATCGGCTCATCCTCTTCAGCGGCGACGATTTCTTCAAGGAATACAAGGTACGCACCGGTAAATATGATTACCTGACGCCGGTGGGCGATTTTCGCATAGAATATAAGAAAGAAGACCCTGAGTGGGTTGATCCGCGAAGTCATAAACGCTATCCGCCGGGTCATCCCGAAAACGAACTCGGCACACGCTGGATGTCCTTCAAAGGCAGCGCTCTCGGGATTCATGGTACCATTCATCCTGACACTATCGGGGAATATGCATCTTTCGGTTGTGTGGGTATGTTAATGGACGAGGTTGAAGAACTCTATGATATAGTTCCGGTCGGCACTCCGGTTAAAATCTATGGTTCTATCCGGAAAGAAAGGGAAACTGAAACGGATGACAAAGATGAGTGAACAACGACAAATTCGATTGGCACTGCCAAAAGGAAGCCTACAAAAAGCCACCATGTCTTTGATGGAAAAGGCCGGATTCAAGTTTTCGGTTGGGTCGCGGGCATATCATGCAGAATGCGACGATCCTGAAATTGAGGCGTTGCTTATCAGGCCGCAAGAAATGCCGCGCTATATAGCCGAGGGCTTATTCGATGCAGGTATCACGGGTCTTGATTGGGTCAAGGAAAACGAAGCCGACGTGGTTGAAGTTAAAACGTTGATCTACTCGAAAAGTTCGATGCGACCGGTTCGCTGGGTGGTGGCTGTTCCTGTCGATTCTTCTATCAAGAAGGTTGAAGACCTTCAGGGGAAGCGAATTGCCACCGAGGTGGTTCATTTAGCCCAAAGATATCTCAAGGAACACGGTATCGAGGCGGATGTCGAGTTTTCATGGGGCGCAACCGAGGTGAAACCACCGGAACTCGCCGACGCAATTATTGAACTTACCGAGACCGGTGGCTCGCTCAGGGCTAATAATCTCAAAATCCTGGATGTGATTATGGAGTCGAATACCAAGCTTATTGCGAATAAAGAAAGCTGGAACGACCCGTGGAAACGAGAGAAAATCGAGAATATCGGAATGCTTCTGGCCGCTGCAATTGATGCGGTCGACCGCGTCGGGCTCAAAATGAATGTCCCGCGAGACAAACTGGACGGTGTGCTTGAATTACTTCCTGCCATCACGGCTCCCACAGTGTCACAGCTGGCTGACGAGAAATGGGTCGCTATCGAAACCGTGTTGCAGGAACATCAAGTGCGTAACCTGATACCCTCGCTCAAGCGCGCAGGCGCCACCGGCATTATTGAATATCCCCTTAATAAAGTCATTCTTTGATGCGCTCGGGTGAGAATACATCACGCGGATTTCGGGTAAGTTTATTCTCAAAAAGATACTGTATTATCATGTCCATATCGTTGGTGTCGAGAAAGACGTGGGCAAATTCTACGTCCGCTTTTATCGCTCCCGAAGACAGCTTCTCCAGGTCGAGAAACACCACTCCGTCGAGCGCATTAACCGCTTCCCTCAGGTAGTTGGTTGGCAATCCAAAGCCGCCTGCACGTTTGATGAAAGTTCCGAGAATCTTTTCCGGCGACAACGCTTCATATCTCTTTTCGTTTTTATCTACGGTTGGTGTTGTGGCGGTATCTGATGTTTCGTCCGGCGTTAAACCGATAGACTTTGTGTAGTAACCATTGTAACGCTCACCAAACAGGCATCCATACGTGTTCTGGAGATAAGGCGTATTCTCGATTATGTTTATCTGTTGTTCCGCTGGTTTTGAGTCGAGGTACCGCTTAACCTGAACGTAGGTTGCGATCATTGCGTCGATAAAATCCGCCACCGCTTCCTCGTAGATTTCCATGCGTTTCTCTTCAGGGTACTCGGCATAAAGCCGTGGAAGATTCTGTGCCATTCGTCTGTACACGGTCCCTTTTCGTTCCGACTCGGCCCGTATAAACCACGCATGCCATAACTCATGATAAAGTGTGGCAATCTCGGAAGGAGTCATGGACTCGAAAGGTTTCAATTCGCCCTCGGTGTTTTGCATCGATTCCCCGAGCAGAAGCCAGTTCTCGCCCAGATGATAGCCGGCAATAAAATCGTTAGAATAAAGAGATAGCGAAGGAACAATGAAGAAAATGAGTAAGAGGAAAATGCAGATTTTGCACCTTATACCCGATGGCGGGATCTCTTTCTTTCTGATTCTATACATGATGATTTATTATATGATGGCGCGAAGGACACTCACAAGTAATTCTTGGGGAAATAAAACAATGTCTTTTCTCTCATTCAAGGAATAATAAAATACGGACGAAGACGTCCCGAGGCGGGGCGTAAAAACGCCCTCACTCCACACAGGTATTCGGATAGACTTTCCGTTTGGATTCGGAAGAATAAAGACCTGCAGATGTGGAGTGCAAGCGC
>CAZSMK010000137.1:0-5334 GCA_964608095.1 uncultured Candidatus Sumerlaeota bacterium
AAAATGATATGAGAAAATTTTTTATTCGTGTGATTCGGCGAGCTTGGTATCAAGCTCGTTGAATTCGCGGGTAAAGAAAAAAGGTATTTTAAGTTTTAAAGAAATTAGTGTAGATAAGTGAAAATCCGTGGTGCCAGGAGAAATTTATTTAGTATCTATCTCAACACAGAATTCGCAGAGAACCACGTGAAGAGGACGTGGAGTTAACCACGTGCAGAGATTAAAAATACTCTGCGTTCTCGGTGTCTCTTTGCGCCCTCCGCGTTAAGATGAGGTCTTTTACCCGAGAGGAGATTCGTCGATAAAAGAAGATATTGATTTCCGGGGTCGAACCTTAAAGTTTGCACTTCTTTACTTCTGCGAGGTGAGCGTTTTCTCATTGTAAAGGGAGGTGTAAAGGTCGTGGTATTTTTGAGCCGCAACCTTGATGTCAAATCGGCGAGAGACGTATTCCCTACCGCGTTCGCCCATTTTTCGCGCCTCGTCGTAATGGTCAAGCAGCCAGGTGACTTTATCAGCGATGGCAGCCGGGTGGCGCGGGGCTACAAGAAACCCGTTTTCCCCATCCTGAACTATCTCGGGGAGCCCACCCACATCTGTGGCAACCACGGGAACCCCACATGCGAAGGCTTCCACCACTACCAGCCCGAACGATTCGGTAAGGCTTGGTTGCACAAGGACGTCAAGAGCGGATATGAGCCGCGGCGTAATGGTGGACATTCTCCCCAGAAATCGCACCTTTTCCTGAAGTCCCATTTTGTTGACCTCTTTTATCAAGTGTTGATGCAGCGGTCCCTCGCCAACAATGATTATGAGTGAATCGGGATGTTTGCCCAATATTTGCGGAATAGATTTTATAAGATATTGGTGTCCCTTGAGTGTTACCAGATGTCCCACGCCACCGATAAGGTGTTTGATATCCCGATCGGTAAGGTACTTTACGAACTCTCGTTTCTCATCGGGAGTAACCGGCACAAACCGTTCAAGGTTAACGCCGTTATAAATCCGTTCGATCTTTTCTGGGGGGACACCCGCCTCGAGCAGGCTTCTCTTGACGTAATCGGAGACGGCGACAATGCGATCGGTATATCGAGTCGTTTGGAGATAGATTTTTTTAACCAGTGCCTCGATGATCTTGCCCTTGACACACCAGGTGTGAATCCCATGCTCGGTAGTCATAATAATGGGAACGCCGGCTTTACGCGCAGCCTTTCGTCCTATAATATCCGCACGAATGAGATTGGTATTTATGATGTCAAACTTGCCATCTCGCAGATAGGTCACCAACTCCTTAAACTTCCCAATCTGATACAGGTACTTCATGCCGATAATCTTTGTCGGAACGACCAGGTCGTCGAATTTTTCTTTAAGTGGACCGGAACGTCTCAACGCAGCGGTATAACATTCGACGTCCTCAAACTGCTTGAGCCCCTCAATAATACCGTAGGTTATTCTACCGGGCCCATCGTCGGTATATGAATTTAAGAGAAACAGGATCTTCACACGAAATCTCCATTATTGTAGGAAATGAAAGAATCGTACTCCATGTCATCAACCGTAACAACCTTTTTATAACATAAATAAGATGTTTTGCTTGAGCGACACAAGGATTCTCGTTCTTTTCGTTTCCTTAACGAGCCAGCGTTTTTATTTTTTGTCCTGCTTTCCATTTTAATCGGTCGGTCGTTTTTATGTCTTTAATGAAATAAACGGTGTGTAGCGAAGTGTGTTTGACATCAGGTCTAAAAAAATCCCCGGAGGTTATCCGGGGCACGTCACGGCAAAGCAAGTCACACAAAACAAATCTTTTATATCTATACAGAGTACATCTGATTATAAGATAACCTTTTAGTATTATTTTTGCATACATTTAAGTCAATCTTTTTTTTATATATCTGCGTAGTTTCTTTGTTCGTCTTTTGTTTTTAGCAGTTGCTATGGTGTGCTGAATAACCTATAACTATTACATTCGCCAAGTGTCCCTTTGTCTCAATATTAAAAAAAGGGGGTATGGTTAAAGTCCAACTGTTAGACGCACATTTTCAGTCTTCATAGTATCAGGGCGTTGAATTTTACAGGAGAAGAGGGTCTCCAATGACAATGTATAAATTTTTCTTCATCCTGCTCATACTTATTTATGCGCATACCGGGATGGCGGGACGCATCATCCAGGTAGGTCATGGCGAGGAATACGCCTATCAGACTATATGTGCCGCCCTTGATGATGCGACAAGCGGCGACCTCGTGCTTGTCGCGGATTTCATCTACTCGGAAGAAACAGGAGAACGATTTCCCCTCCACCTTGCGGACGGCATAACCTTGAAGAATCCCGATCCCGGAATCAGCCCTATAATTCAAGGAAACGAAAAGAACACCGTCATCGAGGCACGCTGTACAAATGGATCGATTGAAGGACTTACACTAAAAAGCGGGTTGGGTTCCATCACGCGCCAGCAAGAACTCACTGGCGGCGCCATCTTTCTAAAAGGGTCTCTGATTCTTAAAGACTGTCACATCGTCGAGAACAAGGCAGGCATTGGCGGCGGTTTGTATGTCGATGAAGACTCTCAAGCGATTCTACATAACTGTGTTATAGAAAAGAACAAAGGTAAAAACGGCGGTGGTGGTATCTTCGTCGGTGAAAGAAGTGTCATATTTGTAGAGGATTGCCTCCTGATTCGCAATAAGGCAACGAATGAAGGGGGCGGCGTTTTTGCCAAACCTCTTTCTGTGACCACCTTTACGAATTCTTCTTTTCTCAATAATAGAGCACTAAACGGCACAGCTGGTATTGCCATCCTCGGTAAAGGCTTTTTTCAAAAGTGTACCATAAAAGATAATGTCTCGTTGCGCTACGACGGCGGTGTTTTATGCGCTGGTGACGTCGCATTTATTAAAACGCATATTCTACACAATGTGGGTGAGAGGACGGGCGGCGTTTTTTCACAAGGAAACGGAACGCTTTCCTTTTCTGGATGTATCATCACCGACAATATCGGGTATTCAACCGTAGGGGGTGTCTATTCGCCTGACGGA
The DNA here is from genome assembly GCA_964608095.1 of uncultured Candidatus Sumerlaeota bacterium. GTDB lineage: Bacteria > Sumerlaeota > Sumerlaeia > MWCT01 > JAGHBZ01 > CAZSMK01. The sequence continues at coordinate 3,037 of CAZSMK010000137.1, forward strand.
AAGGTGGAATTCAACCATTGCACAATCTCAGGAAACAGCGGCGGTACAGTTGACGGTGTCGCCTGTGGTGACAAAACGGCATTGTTTCGTAACTGCATTATTCATGACAACGATATCGACTGTCGTTCATCAGACATATCGTACACGTGTATCCCTAATGGGTATCCGGGAGAAGGAAATCTGGTGCACGATCCGTGTTTCAAGGGATGGGGCGATATCACCTTCATTTACGTCGACCAGACACATACGGGATATGCTGATGGTTCGGAGCAACATCCGTTCCCCACCATCGCCGACGCCCTGAAGATGTACAGTTATGCCCTGGCATTGGATTCACCTTGCCGGGGAAAAGGAGAAAACGGAATCTATATAGGAACCGATACCGGCTCTTGCACGTCAGGAGGCAACAGGACAGTGACACTACGCGTAGCCCCGGGGGTATATTCACTCGAGGGTTGTGGCTTTTCACACAGGGTGAATCTCGACGGCGCCGGTATTGACCAGACAACCCTCGTGGGTACCTTTTGCGGTCTGGCGGATAAATGTTCTTTGCGCAATATCACCCTCTTACGCTCCGACGAAAATCATCCGATACGGCTTCCCATAGGCAAGAACAGGTCGCCATACATACAAGGGTGCAAGATACAAAACGGGGGCGAAAGCATCACGAATTTTGTCGGTATTCAATGCGCGGAAAAGAGCGCACCCATTATCGAAAACTGTGTTCTCCTAAATAACCATTATGGAGTTGCCTGTGCAAAAGACTCCAAACCCCTTCTTCTGGATTCGGTGATTTCAGACAACTGGATTTACGGACTCCTGGCTTATTCGGGTTCACGACCCGAATTGACAAACTGTAAAATTCATAACAATGGTAGAAGCGGCGTACATTCCGAGAAAGACTCCCTGCTTGAGGTTCGGAACTGCACGTTCCTGAACAACCGAGGATACAGCGGTGCAGGCATATATGGCGATGTACAGACCTCAATAGTGGTTACCAATTCTGTGTTTTCTGAAAACATTGCCGGTGGTGAGTTGCGCGGGCTTTTGAAATCTCAAACCGATAGCCTTACTGATGCGGAGAATGTGAGGGGTGGCGGAGTGTGTTGTTATGATGGGAGATTTACAAATTGTGTGTTTTATAAAAATCGCGCTGGTTCGGGGGGTGGTTTGTTCGGCGTTCATGAAGCATACGTAACCAACTCTATCTTTCTCGAAAATTCACCAGACCAGATCGCTGGCAATGTCTCGCTTTCGTATAGCTGCGTCGATGGTGGTACAAAAGGAAGGGGGAACATAGACAGCGAGCCACGGTTTCTACATCCAGATACCGGCGATTTTCACCTTGTACGGAGTTCTCCATGTGTTGATGCCGGGAATCCGGAGCCTCGCTACAATGACGGCAGAACACCTCCAGGCCTGGGTGATTCCCGCAACGATATGGGAGTGTATGGAGGCAAAGGAAACCTACTCTGGGGTGAACACATGGCGGCGCCTGTCTCGTTTGGGTTCGAACAAGGTCTCGAGGGTTGGAGATTTGCAGAAGACAGCGGTCAGTACAACAAGGGAGAGAGCCGTTGGGGTACGGGTCAAATAGGACTGACAGCGAGAGGCTCGGAGCGCTGCTTTTCATACATTCATAGCCCTGAAATCACCATTGATTCGACCAAAGTGTTTCGAGCACGGTTTAAGGTAAAATCAAGCGTAGTCGAGCCAGATACCGCACAGGATTTCCGGTTGCGGGCAAATAACCCGGGTAACTGGCGGTTCTGGGCAACTGACATTATAAGCAGGGAAGGGGTAGCGCCTGCGTTGTCTCCGCTTTCTTACGACCTGTTTATGTTCCCTGAGAAAAACCCTAACGGAATCAACAACCGCACGATTCTTCCTGATAATATTTCCTCACCCGAAGGGATGATCTTCAGCATGGACATTGTCAGCTTTGATCCCGCAAACGACCTGCACTCGTGGCTCTATCTGGACAATCTCGATATACAGGTCGTTACCTTCAAACGTACCGGAAAGATAGCGGCACGGTACGATTTCGTGGACGGGACAGATGAATGGAAGTTCCAAAGAAAGATCGTTAACTATAATGTGCCGTTGAGTTTTCACGAGTCTGGTAGAATCGGTCTGACACCCAACGGACAAATCAACTGTTTCTCCTACTGGGAGAGTCCCCCATTATTTGTCGAATCGGGGAGGACGTACATAATTAGCCCAAGTTCGACAGTTAGAAGGATAGGGGTACTGAAAAAAGGAGACTTACGTTTTTTTGAGGGTAAAAGTCGCCACTAC
>CAZSMK010000138.1:0-12251 GCA_964608095.1 uncultured Candidatus Sumerlaeota bacterium
TATCTATGAGTTGACACTTGGTCCCGCGATCGAGCCTTTCATGTATGAATATGCAATAGTTCCTGCGCAATTTTCTGAATCGGACATAACCTTGAAAGAAAAATTTCTCCCCTTTTTAACATCGATTTTTATTCACGGCGGGTGGTTTCACGTGATTTTCAATATGTGGGTTTTTTGGATTTTCGGAGATAACGTGGAAGATCGTCTCGGGCATGTCCGCTATTTTCTTTTTTACATTGTATGCGGTGTAGCTGCGGGATTCGTCCATTTCCTTACTAAATACAATTCCGCTCTTCCGACGGTAGGCGCCAGTGGTGCTATCGCCGGAGTTATGGGGGCGTATTTAATTCTTTTCCCTCTTGCAAGGGTTGTCGTCCTTGTACCGATTTTTTTCTTCCCCTTCTTTTTTGAAATGCCGGCGTTCTTTTTTCTCGCCTTCTGGTTCTTTATGCAGTTCTACGGAGGGTACGTGGATCTATTGGGATTAAGTGGAGATTTCAGGGGAATTGCATGGTGGGCTCATGCAGGTGGTTTCGTTATAGGGATGATTACAGTTAAATTCCTCTTAAAAGAAAAACGCTCTACATGGTTTGGTTCGCATTGATAAATAAGTAGACTATGAGGGAAGATTTAGTATAAAAGTCTGGAGATTTTTATTCGTTCTGTAATAATGCTTTATATCTTATTGATCAAAACGGGTGAACACAATGGATTTTTCCACAGTTCTCTGGATTGTTTTTTTGGTGTTTATTTTTTCGTTGCCTGCGGCGAAACGTCGTTTTCTCGATTATTCCCGTCAGGCGGTCATGCGTAAACTGCAGAAGAAACGAAAAAGCCGATGTATTCTTCTTGTGCACCGGCAAGAGACCATGTCGTTCTTCGGCATACCCGTTATTCGCTTTATCGATATCAATGATTCAGAAGAAGTAATGAGGGCGATCCGCCTGACCGATCCAGAGGTGCCGATCGACTTGATCCTTCACACCCCCGGTGGCTTGGTCCTGGCGTCGCTGCAGATCGCTCATGCCATTCGACGCCACACCGGGAAAGTGACCGTGTTTGTCCCGCATTACGCGATGTCGGGCGGTTCTATGATCGCGCTCGCCGCTGACAAGATCGTTATGGACCCCAATGCCGTGCTTGGTCCTGTGGACCCACAAGTGGGTACCTATCCCGCTGTTTCTCTTTTGAGCGTCCTCGAAGAAAAGAATAAAGATCGTATTGACGATGAGACGCTTGTGTATGCGGATGTCGGGCGCAAAGCGATACGGCAGGTAAAAGAAGAAGTGTTTGAGTTGCTTTTATCCAAGATGGAGCAGGAGAAGGCTGAGGAGCTTGCCGATCTGCTCTCACGAGGGCATTGGACACACGATCACCCCATTACGTTTGAAGATGCAAAGAAACTCGGTCTGCCGGTTTCCTCCGAGATGCCCAAAGAAATTTACGAATTGATGGAGCTGTTCCCTCAGCCTGTCAGGATGCAACCCGCAGTTCAGTATATACCCGAACCACATCATGCACCACCTCGAAGACCGAAACAATCATAGGACGTGAATATACGTGATCTGAAATATGCTACGTCGGGAAAAATATTTCGCCCCTGAAGGGTGCCGGTTGATTGCCGGTCTGGATGAATCCGGTCGGGGACCACTTGCTGGACCGGTGGTAACTGCCGCAGTGATAATTCCTGACGATATCTCTTTTCCCGGTCTGGATGATTCAAAAAGACTTAAACCGAATGAACGAAACAGACTTTTTGATCTGATTTTGACAAAGGCAGTGGGCTTTTCGGTTGACGTGGCAACCGCTGAAGAGATCGATCATGTTAATATCCTGGAGGCTACTAAACGCTCATCCTATCGTGCTTTAAGCAAACTCCAGGTTGTCCCGGATTTTATCCTTACGGATGCACTGAAACTCGAGCGTCTCACCATCCGGCATCTTCCCATAATAAAAGGCGACCAGTCATGCCGTGCCATTGCCGCGGCTTCCATCATAGCGAAAGTGTATCGGGACAGGTTGATGTGTGCGTATCACCGGGAGTTTCCTCAATACGGATTCGGGGAGCATAAGGGATATGGAACCAAATCACATCTTGACGCCCTCGAGCGACATGGACCCAGTACCATACACCGGTTATCTTTTCATGGTATATGCTGGTTTCAGCACAATCTCATTTACTCGCGGACCTTCAGTTATTTAAAACGCCGGATCGACGGCTTCAGGGGTAATCAAGCGGCTTTTACCCGTCTTGAGACAGAAATTGGTGGCTTGGCTCAATTTCTCCCGGCGAGAGAGATAAAAGAATGTAGGGGCTTACTCAAGTCGTGTCCAATAGCCAGATAAAAGAAGAGAGAAATGTTCAGGTCACCTGAAAGAGGAATCTTTTTTTTGAGCAGAAATCTTCAGGCGGCGGGTAACGAAAGTTTTAAAAAGAGACCTGTTTTTTGAGTTGAAAAACATCATGAACCTTGCAAACAAATTAACACTCAGCCGTGTCATCATAATACCTTTCTTTATCTTTTTTCTGTTGTATGAACAAGTCGGGTCGGATCTAACCTTGATAGCTTCTTTTCGTGTTATGGCGTTGTTGTCATTTGTCTATGCGACTATAACGGATATTATTGATGGGATTATCGCCAGGAAATATAATATGATCACTAATTTCGGACGACTTTTTGACCCCCTTGCCGATAAACTGCTTGTAAGCGCTGCCTTTATAAGTTTTGTGGAAATGAATATCTACCCTGCATGGATAGTAATCGTAATCCTCTCACGTGAGTTTCTTATCACCGGTTTGAGAACCCTGGGCATAATGCAAGGGCGCGTAATCCATGCGAGCGGTTGGGGTAAACATAAGACCTTCTGGCAGATAGTCACTGTCATGGCGACTCTGATATTTCTCTGTTCCAGGGATATCCTTTCGATCCATGAATTGTGGGCGATACTCACCTTAAACGATGTCCCGATTGAATTGATTTGCAAAACATTTTTGAAATTATTAATTTATATATGTATGTTTTTTACGATTTTATCGGGGTTTATTTATTTCTTAAAAAACAGGGATATTATGGTAATGGAAGTGACCTCATGAGAACCTGTTCGACAGCAGTTATTTTTATATCTATTCTGGCGTGTGGATGTTCGCTCCAGGATAAACATTTTAGGATTTCACCTCAATTTTCTGTCAACCTTGCCGTCCCTTCCGAAGAGTGGGCTGATTCCGACACCTTTACCTCTGCGGAACAGGCTGTTTTCGAGCAATTCGGTAAACCTAATTTCATCCGGATATGGTGGGATGAGAATGGACGCATCAAAACGTATCTCGAAGTCGACCGGGATATATCCTCGCGATTATATCGTGAAAAAGAGAAGAGCTGGATTTATAAGAATGACGAAAAGGAAATTATCTTTCCTGACGCAAATAATTTTGAAGTTCTACCCCTCTCGCCCAAACTGAAAATACTGTGTCAATACGGTGACCCGGAGAACAGGAAAATCAATGAAGAGGTATCGACCAGTAAACAAGTGGAGGTCTGGCAGTATTATACACTTGGAAAAATTTTCACTTTTTGGGATAATATACTCGTAAAAGAACAAACGGTTCCTCGGCTGGGAACGAAAATCAAGACTTGAATCACTTAAAAACCATTGATTTTATAAGCCATTTTTGTTTGACATATATCCTTGAGGGTTTTATACATAACCTTTGAATATTTTAAAGAAAAAATGAGGGAGATGAATAAAATGATACGTTGCATTAAACAGGGAACAATAATTCTGGCGTTGATGAGTTTGGTTCTGCCCGTAATAGGGCAGTTGAACCCGTTCGAGACAGGAGGCGCTGAAGCTCCGTTGGTTGAATCGAGTCCGACCGGAGGGCTTGATGCATCGGAGTATACGGGACAAGCCGAATCAGCAGCAGGCAGAGGAACACAACCCGGGGTAAGTTTTCCGGTTTCTCCGGAAGCAGCTGAGTTCGGAGGTCCGATGGATCCGGAGATGATGATGTACAACGCCCAGTTCCGTAGGGAAATGATGGGCGCCCCTCAACAACAACTTCTTCCTACTCCCACTCCTTTTATTCGTATGATTCGTGTTGTTACAGGCAGGCGTGTGAAATGTGCAGTCTGTGGGAGGTTACTTGAAGATATTCGTTATGAAGAAGTTCCGGAAACGTTAAAAGATCAATACTATGACGACGGCACCCACGGTGATGAAGTTGCAAACGACGGCACCTATACTAATATAGAAGAAATCTCTGATGTGGTTGGACCAGGATGCCTTGCAATTGAAACCAGGCTGATCAACTTGTTACTTACATCTGAAGAACTTGGGCCTCTGGGCTTTTTCCGTCTATTCACTCTTACGGATGAACCTATCTCCAATATCCCTAAGCGCATAAATACGGAAGAAGACCTTGATAACAAGCTCGAATCATGGGCGAATGTTTTCCTGCGAATGTTCCGCAAAAATAAAGATGATATATATAGTGAATTTTACAGTCTCTATGTACCACCGCCTCCTGTGAAGCCCAAATTTCCCTTGCCTCCCGGATTCAATCCTCCTGAGATAGACAAAATGAAAGAGGAAATGGAAGCACAAGAGCGTGAACGTGCCGTGGGTGAACCCATGGGTGGAGCCAGTAGCCGGTATTATGAAGGCGGCATGATGATGGGGATTTAACGAGGCGTTCACGCCTGGCTGGATAATTCAATACGATGAAAGTAGCGAAAATAGCACATCCCGGTGAAACACTTACCGATTTGAAGGAACTCTATGACCTCTGGTTGAAGTTTCGTAAGTATTACCTTAAATCTTTTACTACCGAACCTATCAGCCGAGAAGATGAACAACGATTCCTCGAGATAAAAAGCAGTATTGCCAAGTATCACCGTGTGTTGTCCGACGAGATACATGAAAGCCTATATTTTGCGGGTGATAAAATAATTGAGCTCCTTCGAAAAAGCATTTCTGTAGGTCATTTACGCAGCCTCCCTCTTGTTGACAAGCAACTGTATTATAAGACGTGGCATTACATCTTTCTCCATATCGGGAGAACAGTGGGGGCGTATCAATTCATTACCGAAGGTTTTGTCCCACCTAAGAAGGCAGGCAAAAAAGATGAAGGAGTGACCATATCAGGACTGAAATCGATGGCAGGCTCTGCAGGTGAAGGCAAAAAGAAAAAGCCCAAGAACACTGCAGGGAAAATTTTTGGTGTCATAGTGTTACTTATTATTGCCGTTATTGTGGTTATTGTGGTATCACAACGTTAATTTATGACATGTGTCGCAACTTATTTGTGGAGGAGTAATGGAATGAGGAAAAAAGATCGACGTCCATTCGTGAACCTTTGGCTTGTAGCAGTTTTGATGTTTCTCATCCTCTTTTCAGGCTGTACAAAACAGCGAGCGAAGATGGCTCTTGATCGTGCCAAGAAAGTGGCAACTGAGGCGGAACAACAGGAAGCTGAAAAATATAAACCGGAGCTGCTGCAGGAAACACGCACGAGAATCGACGATGCCAACAATCAGTATAACCAGCGAAATTATTCCCGTGCCCTGGAAATTGCCAAGCAAGCGGTCGAGCAGGCAAATGAAACCCTTGAAAACACCAAGATCGAACGAGCAAGTGATAAGCTCAATCAAGCCAAACAATCTATCGATATTGCAAACACCAACGACGGCAGCACGCAGGACCCGGAGCGATATAAGCGAATTCAGGAACTCTTCGAAGAAGCCCAGGAGAGAAACACCAAGAATAAATGGGACGATGTTATTGAATTATCCAACGAGGTGATCTCAGAGGTAGAGATTCTTCTCCAGCGTTTAAAGAATCAGGCGGAAAGGGATTTGACCGATGCCCAGAATGCACTTAATAGTTTAGAGGCTGAAGGAGCGGAACAATATGCGCCTGAGGCTATTATCGAGGTAAAAGACCTGGTAAATAAGGTTGAGACATTGATACGTGAGAACAAGGATTATATCAGCGCGCAGAATACCGCCCAATATGCGATAAGGAAGGCAGCCGAGGGCATCACTAAAACCAAAGAACGGAAATCACAGGAAAAGATCAAAAAAATCGAATCTGATCTCGCTCTTGCCATCACCAAGGGAGCTGAAATTTATGCGCGCGACATGCTTGAAAAAGTCAACACTACCTTCGAAGCCATGATCAGGGATTATTTCAGCAAGAACTTCGACCGCGTTCTTATGACCTCTCCTCTTCTTGAGAGTAGCGTAGCGGAACTTCTCGAGACGACCAAACGGAAGGCGGCTGAGGCTCGGATAAAGGCTGTTGAGCAAACCATTACCGAGCTCATCGATGGAGGAGCCAAGCAATATCTTCCCGGACGTGTGGAAGTGCTTGAACAGAACCTCACCGAAGCAAAAGAAAAGTATGACCAAAAAGAGTATGAAGAGGCGGAGACCATCTGCCTTCTTGCACTTGATGAGGGTGAAAAGATTCGCTCGGATTTTAACGATCTGGCTCTCGATGCCATGCGAAATGCTACTGAGGCGTTGAACATCGCCCAAGATGTCTTTGAACAGATGGAACATATCTTTATAACGGAACCGCTTTCCACGATGTCACCGGTTGAACGAGAATTCGAGAATGCAAAAGAAACGCTCAAGACCGAATTAGAGACGTCGGTACAGAACGCTAGACTCAATATCGAAATTGCGCAATTACGGCAGGAAAACGGGGAGTACAGGCGTTCAATAGAAATATCGGGCGAAGTGAGAAAAGCTGCTGAAGCGATATTGCAAGAAACGTATCACGTGGTGGCACATAACGCCATAATGGAACTTGCCCAGAACATCAGCAATTACGAGCGTGATGGTGGGCGAGAATATGCCCCGCGCGAACTGGAGAAAACACGTGAACTTCTCCAAGAATCAAAAGACATTCTTGCCCAAAATAGATACAAGGAGGCGGTGAATAAAGCAGCAGAAGCTCGCGCCCAGATGGAGGTTATGGTACAGGAAATCCATAAAACCGCAGTTGGCTATCTCCAGGAAGCAAAAGAACGCCTTGCAGACGCAGACAAATACCAGGCAACGAAATACAAGAAAGCGGACTTACTGAAAACACAGGAGCTTTTAAATCAGGCTGAAGCGCAATTGCAAGGGCAGGAATTAAAGCCGGCGGTAGAAAAAGCCTTTGCCGCCTCTGATTTGATTAAATCCGCCTTGATGGAGTCAACAAAGTTATGGGCACAGGAAGAATTGAGCACAGCAGAGGCAAAAATTCTTCGCGCTCAAGAGGCAGGCGCAGGTGATTATGCACCCGAATCCCTCGACCAGGCTCGCAAACTTCACGATTCAGCCCAACAATTGTTGGAAGAGGGCTCTTTTCTCGAGGCAAAAGATCTTGCAGAGAAATCATCGGAAATCTCCGACCGTGCTCTCTATAAAAAGATAAACGAAGCTGAAAACCTGATTACCGAGGCGAAATCCTACGGTGGCTGGGATCGCGAATTCGAACTGCTTAGCCAATCTCTCGAGAATGCCAGGAAAAGCCGTGAATTAATCGAACAGCGCGATTACATCAGCTCTCGTTTATATGCCAAGCAAGCAATTAAACAAGCACAATCCGCTCTCGTAGAGTCCAAGATAAAAACCTTCAATGATCGCACGGGCCAGATTCGAAAGACACTACAGGTCTCTATGAATAAAGGAATGAACTATTTTGAACCGGAAGGCTCAAAGGATATTATCGCTCGTATCGGCAAGCTCGAATCGGAATTCGACGTTGCACGCTATGATTATTATAGAAAGGAACTGGATAAAATCGATGCGGATTTGAACATGTACCTGAGTTCCGTTCCTGAGGCGCTCAACTCGATAATCGAGGAGGAAGAAGCCCGCTTGAATCAAATTGAGCCTGAATTTGAAACCATTAATCCCGAAAAAATTGAAGAAGCACGGCGATTGCTCAAATATACCAGGATCGATTTCGAAAAAGACCAATATGCAAAGGCATATCGACAGCTGAAAGAAGCCGATGAAATGGTCAATAAAATGGAAACCATAATCGCAGACGAGCGTTACATGGCACAAGTTTCCCAGATGCTGGATGAACTCGATTCAGTCATGGATGAATTTCGTCAAATGCTCAGTATCAGTCCGGAAATGATTCTGCGGGTTGCTACTGACCCACAGGGTCAGGCAAGAATGCTTTCGATTTCAACCACTCTCGGTCCCGGACAGTTCAGGGAGAAAACCTCCACGCTCTACGAAAAGGCAGCCAGAATCAATGCTCCCGGAACCAAGAAAAATCTCCATGAAGCGTTTCTCAAGACGCTTAATAATGCAAGACTTGCGGGCATTGATTTCGAAAAACTTCTGATTCTCGAGGAGTATACAAAATCGGAAGCCCGTCATGTCATCGAAAGAGCATTTAGTCTTATAGAAGCAGCCAAAGAAGATAAAGAGGAAATTCGAACCTTTATCACACAGCAGGAGAGAAAGGTTCGTGCATATTCCGCTGGAATTAGCAGCTAAGAGTCATCGATACTTGTAGATAAAGGAGCCAGACATTCATGCTCGATTTTTTGAAGGGCAGTGACGTATTAAATTACGTGTACCAACTTGAAATACCCATTATCCTTGCAATTGTTATTTTTGTCTTTTATATATTTTATTCGTTGAATCTTTTTAAGAAACAATAAACGGGAGAAAAAGTAGTGTGGTTTTTGGAAAGGCAAAATCGGTAAAGGAGCCCGAAAAGGCTCAAGCAGCAAAAAAGACAGCTCAGAGCCCTGAAAAGAAGGAGAAACGAAAGAAGATAAACTTCTCCTCTCCGGAATACAGGATAAGGATTGTCAAAGAATACTCGAAGCTCTGGTCCGACTTCTTTCGCTCCTTTACAGAAAGTATGCGAGAACGAAAAATTTCTGAAAGTGACGAAGAGTCTTTCTTTCAAATCGTGAGCCTCCTCTCTGTTAATCATTATCGTTTTGAGATGATGGCTGACAATTTTATGAAGGATTCCGATAAAATACTTGACGTTTTGAGCGAGGCTATTAATCTACATTATTTAAAGAGTATGTCAGAAGCACAGTTTTCAAGATTTGAAGTCGATTGGCATTCACTCTTTATCGCAATGAATAAGTGTCTCGGGAAACTCATCGGCTTGCTTCCACCTGAAAAGGCGGAACAACTGGAGAAATGAATATCATCGTGGTTCGTCGTAAGAAAAGAACCTGAATGCAATATTCAGGGGAAGGCATAAAGGTCGCAGAATGTGAAGATAGTGAACGTCTCTTCATGAAAAGGGGTATAAGAAGATACTTCTATTGTGAATGATTTGCTTATTGTCGCAGGAGTGGGCAATCGAAAAGAGCACTAATCTAATAACAAGAGAGAGGTGCTATGGCTGAAAACTCTAAAAAAACAGCTATATCTCCTTGGGAGCGATTCAGAGAAATCCTCGGTTTGATCATCATTTTTCTTGCTGTGTTTGTCACCATTTCGGTGCTGCAAGCACCGTTTCGTTTGAGTCTTCTCGGCGCTTCGGGAGATATAATGACTAACTTGCTGGTTCTTCTTTTTGGACGATATGTCTCTTTTGCAGTTCCCATTGTCTTGTTTTATATCGCCATCTCGCTTATTCAAAATACCCTTATCAGCGCGCTCTGGCAACGGATGGTAGGTGTTACTCTTGCGGTGGTTTCTCTTTGCGCGTTGCTCGCGCTCGTACCCATGAACAGTACCACAATCTCTGAGGAGCATACCTTGTTTTATGCGGGAGGCATAATCGGCAACTTCTTTGTTCAACCAGACGGATTACGGCTTCCTCTTTATTTCGGTCACCTGGGGACATTCCTCATAGGCGTGTGTTTTCTCCTTGTCTCCCTGCTACTGATCTTTGATATGAGCTTGAAAGACTCAGTCTCGACCGGACAGGAAGCAGCGATACACTTAGTTCGGCGGATTGCCATGCCTGTAATTACGCGAATCAGGAAAAGGGGCGAAACACCGCCTACTTCGAGAACACTTCCCGGCGATGATAGGAAATCCTCATCAAAAGCAAAAAAACATAAAAAACCTCTTGTCGTACGTAATATCTTTAAAATACCCCAAAACGAGCCTGAATCACGGACTAAAGAGAAAAAAGTAACAATACCACTGGGGCAACCGGATTTATTTTCTAACTATAAACTTCCGCCACTCAAACTTCTTGACGAACCACCCAAAGACCAAGCCTATAGTATGACTGATGAAGAACTTGAGAGATTGTCTGAAATCATCGAGCAAACGCTCAAAGACTACGGGATCGATGCTCGAATAGTTGCGGTGACCCAGGGACCTGTGGTGACGCGTTTCGAGCTTCAACCGGCGCCGGGGATTAAAATAAATAAGATTCTCACCCTTGAACGCGAACTTGCCATGGTGCTGAGGGCGACCAGTGTCCGACTCCAGGCGCCTATCCCCGGCAAATCAGCCGTGGGAATTGAAATTCCCAATCCAAAGGTCGCCGTGGTGTATCTCAAGGATATGCTTCAATCACACGAACTCCTTGAACATAAATCTATACTTAGCTTTGTCCTCGGCCAGACTATATCGGGTGAACCATACCTTTGTGACTTAACTTCCACTCCCCATCTGCTCATTGCTGGTGCAACGGGCTCCGGTAAGAGTGTGTGCATAAATTCAATAATCACCTGTATTTTGTTTCGCCAGCCTCCTGACCGCGTTAAGTTCCTTCTTATCGATCCGAAGAGGGTGGAATTGTCCGTTTATCAGGACATACCGCATCTTATTGCGCCGGTCATTTGTGAGGCACGTGAGGCCGCTGTTGCTTTAAGCTGGCTGGTTACTCTTATGGAAGATCGATACAAACAATTGGTAGAGGTAGGAGTAAGGAATATTAAAAGTTATAACCGCCTTGTAATGCAGGGAAAACCTCATCCCCGGATTCCGGGCAAGAACATCGAATATATGCCTACTATTGTTGTCATAATCGATGAATTGGCAGACCTTATGATCGTTGCACGACAGGCGGTCGAGGAAAATGTCATCCGGCTCTCCCAGCTTGCCCGCGCAGTGGGGATTCATCTTGTCATTGCAACTCAACGACCCTCTGTAAATGTTATTACGGGCATTATTAAAGCAAATTTCCCTGCAAGAATTGCCTTCCAGGTCTCGAGTAAAGTCGATTCACGCACGATTCTCGATATGAAAGGCGCCGAGGTTCTTATCGGCAAAGGCGATATGTTGTTTCTTGCCGGCGGAGGTCATAAACCAATTCGAGTTCAGGGTACGTTCGTTTCTGACGGCGAAGTTGAACGAATTGTTGAGTTCGTTAAAACCCAGGGGAAGCCTGATTATTTTGTCGAGAAATTCGAGGTCGAAAAAAAGAAATCTCCCGCTGTTTCTTTCAGTCAGAAACCGGAAACCCCTCACGAAGAGCAAGATAAAACGTTAGTGGTCACCGGAAACACGGATGGCAATCTTTCGTCTGATTCTAATGACACGGATGAGTCCATAGATGATGAACTCTACCAGGAGGCTATAAAGATAATTCTCATGACCGGGAAGGCTTCTACCTCGTATCTCCAAAGAAGGTTGAAAATAGGATATGTGAGAGCGGGCAGGCTCATGGATATGATGGAAGCCGATGGAATAGTAGGACCGTCCCGTGGGAGCAAGCATCGGGAAATTCTTGTCGAACCTTCTGATTATCTTTCCGATTTTGAACGAGGAGAAGACGAAAGCGAGTAGGATGCCGATTTTGCTATAAACGAAAATCGGCTTGTGACAAAAAAAGTATAACAGAAGCCGATTTAGTGACTTACTTATTTTGAGTTCGCTGGTTTATCACACATCTTTATACCCTCTATCCTGGTATGGCAGTATCGAAATGGTAGAGTCTTTCGCGAAATGGTGAGAAGCGCATCATACAAGACTCAGCAGGAGATCATGGAATTTTTTTACCCCACAAAATCAGCACCTGCGCTGGATGTTGGGACACTCTCAGGCTTCTTCCAAAAGCTGTTACCTCAGCGAAAAAAAATTAGAACAACCCTCCCCGCTTGTCACCCCTTTTTGATACTGTAGGATAAGCGTCCTCGCTTGTCACTAAAATCGCAATCGCACTCGCACGCGAATAATGTTCTTACCGAAACCCGAAATCCCCTCTTGGAGCAGAGATTTTTAAGGGGTAATTAATTTGACACCACGAGTCATTTAAAACGAAAGTCGAGTTTAAAATTGAAGAGCCACGGTACCCGGGGATCAATA
>CAZSMK010000139.1:0-5360 GCA_964608095.1 uncultured Candidatus Sumerlaeota bacterium
ACGGCTGTCTGCGGGGGAGGGGTTTTTATATGGGAGAACATAATGGAAACTAAGAATATACTTTCAGACTCAATCTTTACTGAAGGCGGAATTAAGAAACATATCGAAAATCTACTAGCAGAGATTTCCTCACTTTATTTAGCAGATGATGTACCATGGGTCATTGGTTATAGCGGAGGGAAAGACTCGACTGCCGTTCTTCAGCTTGTGTGGATGGCAATAACTGTTTTACCAAAATCCCAACTAAAAAAAGACATTCATATTATTACAACCGATACATTAGTTGAAAATCCGATTGTGGCACAATGGGTAACAGGCTCTCTTCAACACATAAGACAAAGCGCAGAAAAATCGAAGCTTCCTTTTTTCTCACATCAGTTAAAACCTAAACCGGAAAATAGTTTTTGGACAAACCTCATAGGGAAAGGATATCCAGCACCTCGTCCTAAATTCAGATGGTGCACCGAACGCTTAAAGATATGGCCATCAAATGAGTTCATACTGAATATTACAAAGCAGCATGGCGATGCACTACTTTGTCTTGGGACACGAAAGAAAGAGAGCACAAAACGAGCAAGCACTATGCAACACTACGAAGAAGAGCGATCGAAGGAACATAGATATGGGGACCTTCAAGCTGGCCATAAGGTCAGTCCAAACAGTCATCTACCAAACACTTGGGTTTATACTCCAATTCAAGAATGGTCTAATGATGATGTGTGGTTATTTCTGAATCAATACTCAAATCCGTGGGGATACAGCAATACAAATCTGTTAAGCCTATACTCCGGTGCAACGGAAGGAGGAGAATGTCCATTAGTTGTTGATCGAAGTACCCCCAGCTGTGGCGACAGTCGCTTCGGTTGTTGGACGTGTACATTAGTTGATGAAGACAAATCCATGGCTGCCATGATTCAGAACGACGTAGATAAAGAGTGGATGCTGCCTTTACTAGAAATAAGGAATGAAATTGATTTTCGTAAATTCGACATGGATGAAAGTGACCGAAGCCTTAGAGACTATCGCCGCATGAATGGACGTGTCCAATTGTTTGGCGACAAAATGAAATTTATTCCCGGCCCTTATAAAAAGGAAGTTAGAGAACGATTTCTACGAAAGCTGTTAAATGCTCAAAGGTTTATACAAGAGGAAGGTCCTAAGCATGTAAGAAGCATAGAACTAATCACTTTGGAAGAACTGGAAGAAATTCGGCGAATCTGGGTGATGGACAAAAATGAAATCGAAGACACATTGCCCTGTATCTATGAAAAAGAAATCGGTAATCCTTATCCTGGGCAAGAAGTACAAGGCAATCAACCATTTGATAGGGAAGATTTAATACTTCTGGAAGAGATTTGCGGTTGCCATTACCAGCTTGTTCGCGATTTGATAAGTATAGAACTAAAAGCATCTACCCAAATTCGGAGGAATAATCTTCTGAATAATCTGGAGAATTCGATCAAGCGTAACTTCTATGAAGGCGAAGAAGATGCCATCAAATACGCCCTTTCACAGCATAAGTTCAAACAAGATAAAGTGGCTGAATGGGAGTTTCTTAGCGATGAATATGTTGAAATAAAGACTAAAAATGGCGAAGCTAAATGATTTTTCAGCAATTGACACTAAGAAACTTCGGACAGTATAAAGGTTCACACAATATATCTTTAAATATCAACAACACAAAACCCATTCTTTTAATCGGCGGCCATAATGGAGGAGGAAAGACTACTATTCTTGAGGCCATGCAACTATGCCTCTACGGCAAGAGAGCTAATTGCTATAGAAGAGCAGATCTTCGATGGAATGATTATCTTCGTGCTTGGATAAATAGGGATTCAGATCCAAATGACGAGATCCAAATCAAGCTCAGCTTTCAACATCCGTATGAAGGAAAGGATTCAAACTTTGAGGTAGACTTCTCCTGGCGTTCTACTGGGACGAGTATTCGGGAACAGAAGGATATTTTCATTAATAATATACTGGATCAAACAATTACGGCTACATGGGATAAGTTTATTGACTCAATATTGCCGGCCAGGCTTTCAAATCTTTTCTTTTTCGATGGAGAGAAAATTGAAAATCTGGTACGTCCCGAAACGGCACAACAGTTCCTAGAATCCGCAATTACCGATTTATTAGGTATTGGAACTATTGAACAATTACAACGAGATCTTGCCGCTCTGAATAGAAACAGATTACTCCGGAATGAGGCTCAAATAGAGACTAAAAAGCTTAATGATGCTCAAGACGAATATGAAAGCGTTAAAAAACATTTACACAGTACTGAAGAACAACTGGGGATGCTTCGTAAACAGATGAAGGATGAGGAAAAGCAAATAGAGATCCATGATTCTGAATACAAATCAAAGGGAGGAAAACTGCTGGATGAACAGGCTTCAAATGAAGCCTTAAAGAAAGAGCTGGAACAACAACTTGAAACACTTAATAAACAAATCATTAGGGAAGAATCAGGTATCCTGCCCTTGTCTCTTGTAAAAGATCAACTTAAAGAAATCAAAAGGCAGTTTCAGGAAGAAAAAGAAATTGATGACTGTATTCATCAGAAGCAACAATTGGACCTCATACATTGTAAGTATCTGAAAATTGCAGAACAATATGGAGCATCAGAAAAGGTTCTAAATGCAATGTCACAATTTGCAGGCAAAGAAAATGAACGTATAGAAAAAATGTTTAAAGATACTATAACCTATCTTAACCTTCCTGCAAATGCTACTCCACTATTGGATACAACACTCAAAGTACTGCCCAGGACAGAAGCTCAATATAAACAACTAAAAAAGCAAAGGATGCAACTTCAGAATCGGCTTGAACAAATAAAGGCAAAACTTGACGCAACACCTGAAAAAGGAGATCTGAAATCCATCTTTGAGCAACGCCGTAATTGTTTTAAGAAACTATCAGCAATTGAGATACAATTGAAAACAAAAGAGGAACTACTTGAACAACTCCGAAACAAATCGAGCCAATTAAAAAATAGGGTTGTTCGTTTGCTTGAAGAGACGGCTCAGGAAACAGCTAAATATGAGGATGACCAGCGAACGGTACTTTATAGTTTAAAG
Organism: uncultured Candidatus Sumerlaeota bacterium; assembly: GCA_964608095.1. Lineage (GTDB taxonomy): Bacteria > Sumerlaeota > Sumerlaeia > MWCT01 > JAGHBZ01 > CAZSMK01. The sequence goes on from CAZSMK010000139.1 coordinate 3,081, forward strand.
GCTCAGGCTTATATTAAGGAATTCCGAGAACAGCTTCTAAACAGACATATAAACAAGTTGGAGGCATATATTCTTGATAGCTTTAAACGCCTTATAAAAAAGCAATCACTAATACACGATCTAAAAATTGATACATCTTCATTTGCCATTATCCTTACAAACAAAGAAGGTAAAATAATTCCTGCAGAAAAGCTCTCTGCCGGTGAACGGCAGCTACTGGCAATTGCAATTTTTTGGGGATTACAGAAGGCTTCTAACCGCTCAATTCCCGTAATCATCGATACACCAATGGGGCGCCTTGACTCAACTCATAGGAAATATCTGGTTAATCGTTACCTCCCGTTTGCTGCACATCAAGTCATTCTGCTTTCTACAGATGAAGAGATTATTGGAGAGTATTACACGCAGATCAGTAAACACGTTAGCAATGAATGGATGATTACATACGATGAAGAAAATAAGAGCACACTCATAAAGGAAGGATATTTTCAATGAATATCGAAACAGTACGTATCTCCGAAAAGGCGAAGCGACAACTAATAAACGTTAAGCGAAAAAGCGGCATAGAACATTGGAACGTTCTTTGCCGATGGGCGTTCTGTTTATCATTAGCTGAAAAGACTCCTCCGTCTCCGGCAAAGATCCCTTTAGATAGCAATGTGGAAATGTCATGGAGGACATTCGGAGGGGAACATCATGAGCTATACTTGGCTCTTTTAAAGCATCGTTGTTATACAGATAATAAGGATTTAAACGAAGAGAACCTTACAAGACAATTCAAGCTTCACTTACATCGGGGAATTGGAATGTTAGCAAGCAATAAATCATTTTATTAGATAATATCAAGAGGCTGCGGTTGTAAAAGCAGATGGAATATGCGGGTTCGATTCCCGATCGTTGACTGAGGTTTGGTAAGCAGACAGTACGGTTCGAGTCCGTACGCTTGGCGGGTGCCGTGGACAGTCTACCGGGTAACCGGGGGGTGGGTGTAAGCCCCACATTATTTTGAAGGAGGAACCAGAATGAACCATACACCGGGAGCAATTCGAGCAGCAGAAATTATAACCGGCGGTAAATACCTCAATAAGGATGTAATTTATGATACAGCCTACGGCCCAAAAACCGTTGAAAGAATTGCCGATATTATTGATTGTGAAACAGCCACACCGGAGATGCTGAAAATATTCCACGATCTACTTGCTGATGCGCTTGCGGAATATCAGCAGAAATATTGCGATTTTCGTGGTGGTGCAAAAGTTAGATATTCCGAAGAAATTGCATTTTATGAAAAAGCCACCGGCAAAAAGTGGGACGAACTGAAGGAGGAACCAAGATGAAAAAATCCCGTTTATTCCGCCTCCGCAACGGGGCGGTGGTGAGGGAGTACCGGGGGAATAAGGGTTTTGCTTTTCCGACGGTTGAATTAACCGTGATTGAACCAGGCGGAAAGTGGAAAAAAGGCGAAAAGCATGCTCTGTTACTCATGGGTTCAGAATTCCCATGTGGCGGGTCTTGGGGCCCCGATTACGACATTGTAGAGGAGATAAAAGAATGAATAAAAAAATAATTCTGTTGAAAGTTCTCAGCGGCAATGTATCCCCGTTTCAGAATATGAAATACGAAATCGGGAAAGAATACAGCTGTACTAATTTCGACACTGACGAAGAAAAAGATTGTGCTTCCGGTTATTATGCTACAGATTGGGATGGTTTGTCATATGCATACAGACGCGAAAGAAGTGTGTATAAGTGTGTGGTTTCCGGTCGGAGAGTAGAATATAATCAATCCAAACGGCGGTATGAAAAAATAAAATTAGTACGCAAACTCACATTGAAGGAAATTAAAGATGGCCTGAAGGCTGCAAGCGAGGAAGCAGGATATGATTTGTACCATGCGTCTTTTCCAGTTAATCCGTTAAAAGGAAATCCCAAAAAGGTAACGGACAAGGAAATAGAGTTATTGAAGATTTATGTTTCAGTCAGGGCTTCGATCAGGGCTTCGATCGGGAATTCGGTCTGGGATTCAGTCGGGGCTTCGGTCTGGGATTCAGTCAGGGCTTCGATCGGGGATTCGGTCTGGGATTCAGTCGGGGCTTATATATCTTCGTTGTTTTTTAATATCGAAGAATGGAAAGGCATAGAGCATGAAATCGGTAAAAATCCATATCAGCCCTGCATTGATTTATGGCTGGCCGGGTTTGTTCCGAGCTATGATGGTCAGACATGGAGGCTATATAGCGGAAAAGATGCAACGGTGGTTTATGTGGAGGAAACGGGATGA
>CAZSMK010000140.1:0-43143 GCA_964608095.1 uncultured Candidatus Sumerlaeota bacterium
GCACCACGCTATGATTTGGACGTCGTGAACGTAGTGCCGTGGTGGTTCAAAAAAAATAATAACCACGACGACACCACGAGCACTATGTTATAGAACGATAAACAAAAAATAGAGAAGAAAGGGTATATACTTATTTTGGTTAATGAGATAACACATATTATTAATGAGTGATGCAATCGGACGCGGAGGTTTTTATTTGAAACGTTTTTTCCAATAGCCGGGTTTGCCGTTCCACGAATGTCTTTTACGTCATGACCGGCTTCCTTGAGATTTTTAACAGTCATTTGGGGAATATTTTCATCGACGAGGATTTTCAAGATTCAATTCCTATCTTTTCAATAGGCGTCACTTCTTCTTCTACCACTGGATATGACAGAAGAGCAATTTTTTTATTAAGAATAACTAGTGCAAGCCGTTCGCGAAGGGATGCTGAGAACGCAGAGTTTTTTAATCTCTGCACGCGGTTCTTTCTGCGAACTCCAAGCGTAGTTCTCTGCGAATTCTGCGTTGAACTATTTATAAAGAAAATTTCGCTTATATCCACGGATTTTCACTTATCTACACTTATTTCTTTACAACCTAAAATCCTTATTTTCTTCAACAACGAATTACACAAATTACACGAATAATTTTTTTCTCATATCTTTTTTCAACAGTATTCGTGCGCGCACTCGTATAATGTTCTTACCGAAACCCGAAATCCCCTCTTGGAGAGGGACTGAACAACAGTTCAGGGGGGATTCGCCGCGGCGAATGGGGTGTGTATCCCACCGTACGCGCACTCGTACTCGCACTCCAAAGTGAATTGTCGAGCAGCCTCTCTGATCTCGCCGTTTCGGGGTAAACGGTTCAGAATCGGGTGATGCCGTAATTGGCAAGAAAGTTCAACTGTGCAGGGTCGATTAAGAGATTCTGAAGCATCAGCGCATACGTAATTGTCATCCCCCCGCTCACCAAAATTGCCCATAGCTCAAGAGCCTGTTCGCGAATCTTTTTTGTTACATAGCCGGCAATAAAGATAATGACCAAAAACGCGGGAAAGGCATAGAGGTCCCAATCTTTCCACATGGGCATTTTGTTCGACACCGCAAGTATGGCGCCGATTCCACAAATGAAGCCGAGAAAGAGATACCACGACACTACCTTTTTTTCCAGTTTGAAGGGTATCATGAAGGCTAACCATAAAGGGAGGAGTGGAAAATAGATAAACGCCATCGGGAGAATCTCAGCGAGACGCTCAAGCGATAATGCCTTGAACGGGGAGAGGAAAATATTGCCGTGTTCGCCGAACTTGTTCAATCCCAGGGTTAACGACGACGCATCGAAGAAATAAACAAGTGAAAAATAGAATAGGGCGAACCATGCGAAGATGAAAATTGCGGAAAATGCAACGCGGGACCATTTGATTTTCTTTGCGAATCCTATCTCAGTCAAGAGCCATGTCCCGAGCAGCAAGCCCGCGGTCGGGTGGAAGCTCATGGCAAGGACGAGGGTGACGAGGACTTTCAGTAGCCCTTTTCCTTCGCGCAGGAAACGAATCGTGAATACTACATGCCAGGCGGCTACGGCAACCAATGTGGGATAGCTCTCAATGTGCCCGAAGCAGATAAGGGCAAGCCCGCTTCCCATCACTGTGAAAAAGAAAAGCATGCTTCGAACCGGATCGGTCGGATGCAAGTCACGTGCTAAGCTGTATACGGCTACCAAAAAAAATCCCGCGGCAAGGCTGTTCAGCATCGCGGCGCTCTGGAATACGGAGATACCCAACGGCTTGGCGAGGAAGACATAGGCTATAGTCAGGATAAAATTATGAAGCGCCTCTCCCCAGAAAAATTCCCACTCTATGAATTTCATTTCCTGAAACCTGAGATATGCGTAGTTCAGGTAGTCACCGGTGAAATAGCGTTCTCGAAAAAGAAAAAAACAGAGAGTTGAAACGAACAGAAGCACGACCTTGCGACGAGGAGGAATAGGATGCGTTGGAAACAATAAACGGCTCAGCCGTTGCAGTGTCGAGAGTTCGGTGAAATGTAAAAGCCAGCAAAGGAACGGAACGATGGAGAGAATAATCCTCAAAAACAAGGGGATGAGATCAAGCCGGCTGTAAAACCAATTCTCTGATTCCGTTGCCGCCGGGGGCGAAATCAGAAACCAAAAGACACACACAGAGATCAACAGCGAGAAAAGCGGGAAGACGCCTTTTTTCATTTCAATGTTGTTCAAGATCATGTTAAAGAGTTTCTCTGAAGAATACCAGATTTATTCACCGAGTCAGAGCCTGCGCCCGTTACGCCAGATTGTTTAAGTATCGTTAACACCCTTTTCGCTGTCAAGCATCGCAACGCAATTTAATGCTGAGCCACGCGTACTCTCAAAAAACGTCTATGTAATTTGAGTCAGAGCTCGATTACACATTTTAGCACGCATGATGTATCCCTTTTCTCAAAGAATCTCGGTCTCGACGCCTGCCCCCCCGCAGGTTCCGACCACGACCACGATCACGCATAATTGTAACCTTCACAGCCATTGACGGCGGTCGAGGGAGCGGTACTGGATGGCTTCGGCGATTAAGTCTGATTTGACATTGTCTTGTCTTACTTTTCACCAAAGAGGACACAGAGTTTTTTTATATTTTTAAACTGCGAATTTCAGTCTTTCTGATTTCCCTATACTTATTTTGACAAAAACACATTCCTTTCATATTATAATTATAAATACAAATTTGGTTAGGGAATATAATGAAACCAGAGAATAATAATTTTGAAAAAATACCTAAATGGAATGATTATTACCCGGATTTAGCAAGTGCTACAAGAGAGCAAAAGAAGTTTTACAACTTTTGGCTTGAGGAGTTTAAAAATGGGAAATTTATCGATATTGAAAACAATCTTAGCTATGTTTTTGTCTATCTCTATTCTGTTTTGAAACAATTTATAAACGATAAAAATATAAAGCAGCTATTGAAATGCTTTCAAGACATTAGAAGAGCTTATGGTGAGAATTATGTGAAAATATTAGATTATTTAACTTATTGGACATCTGATGCCTATCTTTACCTAAAAAATTATGACAAAGCTTGGGAATTAAAAAAGGATACATGGGAATTTGGTAAGTCGAAGAATCTCAATATGCGCGATTTTTTAAATTTCAGAAGCGAATGCAAAGATCAATCTATTGATGGACAAGATTTGTTAAGGGTGCTGGGTAGTGATAATGGACTCTCCAGCTTTGGAAAAATTCATCATAAGCAGATTATTGACCTCGCATCTCTTTTTCTTAAAGATTTTCATAAAGAGCATGGGGAAAATTTTATTGAATATTTTTGTCGGCAATTTGATTTTTCAAACCTTACTGAAGGTGATATACAAAACTTGAGAGAATTTTATACAAATGAAAAAGACTTCTTTTTATGGAGAAAAGTGTATGAGGATGAGGAAAGGAAGAAATATCCATATAAATATCAGCATATACTTTTTAATGGTGCTATAGGACCCTCAGCTTATATTGAGTGTTACGCAGTTCCGTATATTATACAGGTAGCAATAGAAAACGAATCAAAAAGGATATTGCGAGAATGCGAAAACAAATTACGAGAAGAAAAAAATCTCCCAAGAGTTGGAGAAGGTTGGATTGCCGAAGCGGAACTTTTCTATCAATTATGTGAAACATTTCCAGAAGAAAAAATAGTATATCATGGTAGACCGGCATGGTTGTCCCCACAGCATTTAGATATTTACTTTCCATTCAGAAATATTGGTGTTGAATACCAGGGATTACAACATCAAAGTCCGGTTGAATACTTTGGAGGGGAAAGGGCTTTTAAAAAGCAACAAGAACGCGATAGAAGAAAAAGGAGACTGTGTAAAAAACATAGATGCAGTCTATTATATGTATATGAAGAAAGCAATTTCGAGGATATTAAACAAGAAATTCAGGAGATATTTAATAATAAATGATTTCTTACATTAGAAGTTTTCGGGCATTAACATTTTTATTTTTATGACCACTATTTGACATCGAGTGAAACATATTGCTTATAAGAAATATTATTTTATTGAACATTTGCAATCGTACAGTAGTGCTCAGCCACTGCATGGAGGCCTTCCACTCCCAAAGTTTCAAGGAACTCAGAGCCTTTCCCGATCTTCAGGGAGTCCTGGGGCATGAATGTATATTGTCGGGATGGCTTAAGAATAATGGTGCTTGCGGATCTTGCCGTTTGTGCGTATAATGAATTCGTTATTTTAAGTATTATGCAGATAACCACCCAAGTAAAATTGAAAGCCACATTACTCCTGTTGTGACCAAAAGGGTTCGGATGGCTATGGTGTGACTTCCCAAGTCTTTGATAGACCGAGGGGGTATACGACCACTGTCTTTTAGGCTTTCACAGAAAACAACATGCACTCCATCAGTAGGATTTCCTTCTTTATCTAAAGGGAAAAAATGTTTATCTGCTATCTCCTTTCCCCATTCATGCACCCGAAGTATAATGAAACGTATTCGCTCGTCCCATAGGAAAAAACATATGCATACAGCAATCCCAAAGCAAGCGACCATTGGCGATTTTGATAAGTGCCATGCACCAAACAACACGCCCTGAATAGGAATATATACTTGAAGTCCTATCGCACGGAACTTCATATGCTCAATCAGCCACGGAAGAGCATGCTTCTGAAAATACTCTAACTTTTCTTTCTCTTCCACAGTTAGGGCCATAAGTAATACTCCTCTCTTATTGAGTTTTATTCAGGCATCGTAGTTTTTTTTAGGTAATAACGCAATGATATATTGAAATTATACCTCAAGTATATTCACTCACGAACCAAAAAAAATTGAATCCCCCGGAATCACGCATCCACTACGCGATTTATGTATTGTATACTTTTCTTGCGTATCTCCCAAACTTTTGGGCTAAGATCTTTAAGTTCCTGTTCACTGAAGTTGCCCCACTCCGGGTAGAAGCCAATCACAAAGCCAAAGTAGATGTCCTTTGACTCTTTTTCAGTGGCGAACCAGTACCAGCCAGTGAGGCTCTCCCAAGCCCTGAGGATTTTCTGACCATCTACTTTGCCGTCTCGAATAACCACTTTCACCTTTTCACCTCCTTATAGTTTTCAAGAAAATAAACTTCGTCGAATCCGAGTTTCTTGAGTTCCCTGAGTGTGGGCTTTTGGAACTTCAGCCAGATTATCCGAACCTTTGAGACTGGCATTCTCCCCTCCTTAAGGCAGCGCTTCTTTATGACGGGGAATGGACAATCGAATGCGAAACAAGTTTTAATATACCTTTCATCTACGCCTTCAAGGGCATGCCGCCTTGCCCGTTTTGAGAGATGGCAGGCATCCAAGATTATGTTTTTGCCTTTCCTCAGGGCTCGGTCTTTGCGTGCAGCGAACTCTTCCCATACCAAATCATCCTTCTCAGATATCGCATAACTGCCTGTTAGCGTCTTTCTTATCTGGTCTGAGGAAATGATGGTGAAGTGGTTCTTGAATCGCTTCGCGAACGTGGATTTCCCGGAATGGGACGGCCCGCAGAGGACAATGAATCTCTTCACTTTTTCACCTCCTCACGGACAAGCCTTTTCATGCAGCGAAGACAGGGGTTGTTTCTTGTTGTATGTGTTCCATAGGCACTCCAGAATGTAATGCACCTCTGACCTTTGTTGATTGGTTTACCACAGTAGTGGCATAACCTTTTCCTAATCGCTTTTTCAAGGTAGATAGTCATTTAATCACCTAAAATTTTCACAGGGAGGTCATCGCATTCGCATACTCTCTCTCTGGCGCACGCTTGGGATTTTAATGCAGAGAGAGAGTGTCGGCCGAGGAGCAATTCAGCCAAGTAACCGGCGAAAAAAGTAGCAGTAATTGTGAGGAATGCCGACGGAAAGCGTTGCTCCTTAGATTATCAGTCGCAGGAGCGGGGCATGGAGCACAGCTAGGGCTTAAGTGCTTTTCTGGTCGAGGTTCAAGGTCACATTGTTCGAGACCTGAAAGCACATTATGCCCCCGGTGAACAAACAGGTTGGAGCGGTCGGATGGTGTTAGTGTAAATGTTTTGTTTTTTTACATAAAAGATGCCTTTTACCATTGTGGTGACACAAATAGCAATAAACAAAAGAGGTGGATTCGATGCAGAGCAAAAGGGTTGATTAGTCCATAGCTATTTAAATTTTAGATTTTTAAAAGTTACTATGGATAATCCTGTAGAGCAAGATGAGCAGCATTATACAGTGGGATCGCTGTTTTTTGGGAGCTCCTATGAAGATAACTAGGGTTTGGCGCAACTTCTTGAAATTCCTGTCTGCGATTTATCACCAGTGCAAGCATCGGAGATTCTAGATAATATCACACATTCAGAATTAAGAGAGATAATAGATTCTCTCCAAGAACAGATTCAACAAGGTGGTGATTTGGTAAGGTATAGTTTAGAAGAGCATCCAAAACGTCTAGATCTGGTATTTTGATGATAGCGATGTAACTGAAGCAATTATTTTTAGTGATGGTTCATACTATAGAGGGCTCTTTGATTATTTTGTTTCTCTGGTTGCTGGAGCATACCCCAATTATTCTATAGATTATGAAGCAGGTTTTGATGTGATTCTTATGAAGAAAACTAAGCAGATACAATTATCATCCCCATACTCATAGCAATCATAATCATAGTTTTTATTGTGATTGATAGGCGTGGCAGTTATTAGTTGGGAGCAATAGCCTGAGTAATTGTGTTTTTATATATGAGAGACTCTTTCCCTCAACCATTTGAACCTCAATGGAATTCTACTTCAAAAACGGAACTTAGGAAATCGTCGTCATCCCTTATTTGGTACAAGTGCCTGCTTTTTGCTTGGCCTGGCATTCGTTACATAATTCACCACTTGTTGGCTTCATGCTCTTTTCATCATAGTTAAATCTGGGCCAGTTGGAGCAGTTCCGGCACCAGTGCCAAGTGTCTCTATCTTTTTTCTTTCTGTAGGGCATGATATACCTCCTATTTTTAATCGTTGTTATAATCAAATAGTATTATTGGTGTTGGCCACTTCTAATCATTTCTAAGGTTATCTATTACCTTCTTCAATTGTGGTTCCTTTGCTTGTTCCCTTACAAAATTTACTTTACACTCCCAATCTTTCTCTCTCGGGCTGTGCTTTTTACAGCCTTTACAATTTTCTTCAACAAAAGAGTTGAAAATTAGATCAAGATTGAATCCTTCAGAGCAAGTTTTACAATATTTGCACCATACCAATTTTGTTCCCATTGACGGCAAACGTATACTCATACCCACAGGGCTCGTATTAAGGTATACAATATGAATATTCTCACAATGTCTAAATTTCTCTTCTGGATTCATGTCTCTCAATGCCATCTTAATAGAAGAAGTAAGCTGGTCATCATTTTCCAAGTTGATGCCCTGAGCTATTAACAATTTCTCAGTCATGTCCTGATATTCTTTTGTTGTCATTTCATTGATATCTTTCTGCTGCTCAGAAACAGCATAAGGATATGGCTTGCTTTTCATCAGTTCCAGGAGTTTTGAATTTCTTTCAACAAAAGGGTTATCAGGATCTTCTTTTCCAAGGTCAATTGCTTTTGACATGTAATCTACAGCTTTTTGTTGAACTTGATTCCAGTAAAAGTAATACGCAAGACTTCTGAGCAACGTTTTTTTCAAATCAATGTCTGATAGATTTTCTAAAACGAACTCACATTGCTCGATAAAATGTTTCCTCCCTACTTTTTCCTCTTCAATAATTCTTCTATCAAACCATGCAAATTGATTTATTTGAATAGTGAAAATATCAAGTAAAATTGGTAAAGATGCTATGTAGTAGTAAATCTCTTTCTGTTTTAACAAATTCTTGAGGCTGTCATTAATTTCCTTTATTATATTTGCACGAAATTCGTTTAATTGGGTCAAATCCTGACTGTAGAAGAACGAGAATATCCTCTCGCCCTGTGTTTCTTGTATTTTAAGTCCTATCTGAATCTCAGACATTTTTTTAATGACTGTGAATAAAAGTGCTTGGTCTCTGAGAATAGTGATAAAATCTTTAAGATACCCTATTTTTAAAGTATCTGATAATTGGATTGCTTCATTCGCTAATTCTACAATTTTCTTGTTCTGGTCTAAATCTGTAATATTCAAGCCATAAATCAGCCCTATTATTGCCCGGATTTTCCTTTCGTCATTCTTTGGAGAACTGTACACATCCCTAAGTGATTGCCCTGCGGCTTCTCTGTCACCATTTCTCCAAGCATAATATGCTTCTAATAAAGTAATTGCCTTATATTCATCCAAAAATTTGTTTTTTTTATTCTTTAATGGAGCCAAGTCTTCTCTATCAATCTTAATCCCCTCACCAATCCCCAAATTCAAAGAGTGATATCGTGTAATCCGCTTCTGAGAATCAATGATAGCGGTTTTTATTTCGTCAAGACTCTCAACCTTTTTATGAAACACAATCCTTTTAGTTTTCTGGCTTTTCCAATTTGGGTCAACTTTTTCTATAAAATCCCACAAGTAATTCTGTGCTATTTCCCAATAGAATATTTTGTTTGGGATATCATATTTTCCTATTAAAACAGGTACTCTCTGCCCTAAATATAACTCCCAATCATCAATGGATAAATCTTCAACGGCCTTCTCATCGGAAGAATGGATAGAAGATTTGTTTTGGAAATAAAAACTAATCTCCGAAACGCTATCAGTCTTTTCATCCAGGGGATGGGTCAATCTAACTTCAAAATCAAACCCAAAATCATTATCGAGAGGATTTACGATCCAATCTTTGAATAAAGTCAGAAATGCGCCCTTAGACTCATCCTCTGATTTCTGTTGAATTGTTCTCTTCTTTACCATATTTTTTACCCTACCTTATAGACCTTTTATAATAGAACTTTTTATATATGAGATGCCAGGAAATCCCTCACTCCTGTTAGCATCTCCTTTACATCTTTCTTCTCGTATTCTTCGAATTTGCCGTGGTCTGCGTGGTTCCGTATTTGACGCCATGTATCTAATCGGCTTTGGTTTAGTCTGTTTATTATTCCGGCGTCTGTGAGTTTTTTTGTAATGTCAAATATGCCTTTGCAAGTCTGTATCTGGACCTCGTTATTTCGCGCTACTTTCCGCAGTCCGTCTTCCAGCACTGCTCCAATCAGCGAAGCTGCGGGATCCTTGTATCCCTCATCAAGCAGATACTGAGCCATTTCCAGGAAGTCTGTGAAAATGTCTGCCGATACGAGGTTCTCAATGCTTGTGAGGAAACCGCCTTCTATGTCCTCTTTTGCTGCTAAGAGGACGGCCTTGCCTCTAATTGTATCACGAAGGAATTCCTGTCGGCATGATTCAAAAAAATTATGGTAATGAATACTATCTCCTCCGAAGACACTTTTCAAGAATGAGAGGGCGCCTGTCTTCCATTGATAAAATATGTCTTCTTGTACGGAAAAAACACCTTCGGTATAACCATACGCAGGTATTTTCGTTTTTTCTAATTCCTCACATCTTTTTATCAAATAATTCAATCTTTGGATAATCCTTTTGTACGCTGTTTTTTGCATTGGCTTCTTCAGACTTCCCGAATTAACTATATTGTTCATAATCTGGTTATTTTTTTCAAGGGTTTTTATTATTTTCATTATGATTTGGGGGAATCTTATCCTTGATTTTCAGTGGAGAAATGAGAAATATCCTCACTGAAAATGTTTTACTCTGAACATTGCTCACTCCTCTATATCACATTGCTTAAGCTATAGGACTTATGTTTTTTTGTTTTTTTGAAATATCTTTCTTCCGCTTTAAATTTTTGTTTTCTTATTTCTGGTTTCTTGATTCTATTTTTATCAGGTGTAGAAATACAGTAAATGAATTATTCCTTTTTCTGGCCTTTTTTGAATTAGCAGCAGGGTATGAATGCCTAAGGTCATCAATTGCAGAAATAATAATATGCGTAAAATCTCGAAGAAAAGGAACCATCGATACCGCGAGACAATTTATCACTATTATTATTCTTCACAGCCATTGACGGCGGTCGAGGGAGCGGTACTGGATGGCTTCGCTGATGTGTTCTGAGCGGACACGGTCGGATGCTTCGAGGTCGGCGATGGTGAGTGCGACTTTGCGGATACGGTCGTACGCGCGGGCGCTCAAGCCCATGGTGTTAATCGCTTGTTCGAGCATGTTCTTTGCATCTTCGGTCATGTTGCAGAATTTATGGAGTTTTCGGGTGGAAAGATGGGCGTTACAGAATACGCCCGGAAGGTCGCGGTAGCGTTCGAGCTGCCGGTTCCGAGCAGCGATGACGCGTGCGCGGATTTTCTCCGACGGCTCACCGGAAAATTTTCCCCGCGTGAGGGTCTCAGCACGAACCGCTGGAATCTCGAGATGGATATCGATCCGGTCAAACAACGGACCGGAGATTTTGTTATAATATTTAGTGATCTGCGGCGGGGTACAGGTGCATTCTTTATTTGGATCGCCCAGATGTCCGCAGGGGCATGGATTCATTGCGCCGCACAGGATGAAGCGCGCGGGGAAGGTGACGGACATATTTGCCCGCGCGATGTTGACAATCCCGTCTTCGAGAGGTTGGCGCATTGCTTCGAGAGCGATGCGTTGAAATTCCGGCATCTCATCGAGGAAGAGCACGCCGTTATGGGCAAGGGAGACTTCACCGGGTCTGGGATTAGCTGTTCCACCGATCAAGGCGATATGGCTGATAGTATGGTGCGGCGAGCGGAACGGACGCGTTGCCATGAGGAATTTGTGTTTCGTCAACATACCCGCCAGGCTATGGATGCGGGTGGTCTCGATACATTCCTCGGTCGTCATCGGGGGGAGAATAGTGGGGAGGCGCCGTGCAAGCATGGTTTTACCTGCGCCGGGTGGCCCAATCATGATAATGTTATGCCCGCCTGCCGCCGCCACCTCAAGGGCGCGTTTCGCATGTTCCTGTCCCTTGACGTCGCTGAAATCTTCCGGGTACTGCGCAGCGGTTTCAAATACCTTTTTAAGGTCGATACGGTGAGGTTCGATGAGGTCGTTCCCGTTAAAATAGTTCACGCATTCCTGTAACGACCTGACCGGAATGACGTCGATTCCTTCAACCACACCGGCTTCGTTTGCGTTATCTTCGGGAACGATGATAGCGTGGCATCCTGCGTTTCGGGCGCCAAGTGCAAGGTTAAGCAAGCCTGAAACCGGGTTGACCCGACCGTCAAGGCTCAGCTCACCGACAATGGAATGATCAGCCACATTGCCGGGTTTGATGACCCCCTGCGTAATCAACAAGGCAACAGCAATTGGCAGGTCGAGGTTGTTGCCCTCTTTTTTGATATCGGCGGGAGCAAGGTTTGCAGTAACGCGCGTGTTCGGGAAATGGTATCCGCTGTTTTTGACCGCCGCCCTTACGCGGTCGCGGCTCTCTTTGACGGCGGTATCAGGAAGTCCAACGGTATTGAAGGAAGGCATTCCATTTGAAACATCGACCTCAACGTCGACCCTGAACGGCTCTATTCCTAACGTTGCGTTGCTGATAACCTTTCCAAGCATCGGATAAATCCCTTGATGAGGTGTGTGTGGCAAAAGTTCAAACACGGAATCTACAGGGTAGGGAATAATAAATCAACTGAAAAGATTCTGGGTTGTTAATTCCTATTTTGAAATAGTCATGGCGTGTACGTTCAAGATGTTCACGACCCTCAAACGGATAAAACTTGAATTCAGTTGAACTTTTACCTTCGGTTCATGATACCATGGGACAAAGTTCAACAACGGGAAACATGAAGAAAACCGGAACCATAATAGTATTTATATTCGTGCTGTGCCTGGTTGTAGCAACGATTTATCTTCGTATAAAGGAAACTGAAGAAAGTTTCTACCTGACGCAGCGAAAAACGCATCTCACCAAGGAAGAACAAAATCCGGCGCAGTTTGAACGTTATCTTGAACAACATCCCGAGGATGAGACGTACCGTGAGGCAGCACTAAAATGGTATAGCCGCGAAGAGAAAGATTTTGAAGGTCTCAAGCGCCACACGTTCGAGATGATAGAGTATCACCCTTTCAACGTCCATTTGCTTATGACAAATGCCCGGGCATTCAGCGAAAATCCCGAATACGTCCGCGAGGTTGTCAATCGTCTTGAAGAAAAGGTTGTCGAGAACGAACCGGATCATCAGGGGTACTATTTACTTGCCTTAATCTGTAAGCAGGGAGTGTTCCCTCAACCATTTACGAACGGCGATGATAAAGAGTGGTTTTGCGATAAGTATGGATCGGCTACGGATGAGCCGGTCTTGACAGAAGCAGAACAAGTCATGGCGCATAAGGCTGTCACCTATTTCCAATCGGCAATCAGTCACGTCACAGAGAAAGATGACCCCTATTTCATAAGCTATTATACAGAGCAATTGGCGGATCTGCTGTGTAAAATGGGTGAAGCGGAAGAGGCGGTGGAGTTGTGCGAAAAAATTCTCCCGACACTTGACGAAGACGACAAGCCGGATTTCCTCAACACCTATGCTACCTGTCTTTTAAAGATAGGCAACCGGGAAAAGGCAAAAGAGGTTTTTCAACAGGTAAGAGAATCTGATCATGAGGGGCATAAGGGTGGAGCAGGTCACGCCACCGCTTGTGCAGAGACCATGCTTGGCTTGATGGCGCTCGAACAGGGCGATAAGAAGGAAGCGGTTCATTGGTTGCTGTCATCCTGCGATATTGAACCGTGTTCTCATATTCTGGCACAGGGATTTCCCCTTTTGCTTGCTCGACGCCTTCTCGAACAGGGCGAAGCGGATTATGTTACACGCTTTTGCGAAACTGTGCTCGAAAACGTAACGAAAGAAGACGAAGATGTCGAGGCGCTATACTCTCAGGCACAGGCGATGCAAGAAAGCGGTATAGGTAAAGAGTAGGGGAGCGGTGAGAACGTGCTTGATGCCTCATTGAATCCACTCGACGGCATCTCCCTTTAAAAAATCCACTTTTTCCAGGGTGCTGAGATTAATATTAGAGCGTCATTGTTTTGTTCTTATAATATCCCCGCTGCTTTCCAATCCCTTTGATTCTTCATAGACTTCTTCGCCTCCCTGGTCCTCGCCGTCCGGTCCTATACTCCATAGTATCCAACCTATGTCCTTCCTTTGTTCATATCCATATTCGTTTTGCCCAGTATATGGGTCCGTAAGCCATTCCTGGACGGCATAAGCAATAGGTGTGGTAAGCACATGAAGATTGGGTGGGTAAGTATTGTTATCCACACAATATGCTACGAGACTGGTTGCCAATGTTCTCAAATCCGAGCGAATCCGCATATTAATTTGACGAAGGAATTGTGCTTTTTCTTCGTCTGTACCCGCGATCGAAACCGGTTCGATTTGTCTATTACTTGAGTGAGCGACTTCCTGTTCTCCACCGCATGCGAAAAGCCAGAGCACAAAAAGCGCAAGTAGGATACCGCTCATAAGGTAACGCATTTCTACACTCCTTTCTTCGGTACTCTTTTTTATGCGTGAATTCGAGTATATTATACTCAAAAAAGGTAAGGGCGGTTGACATTATAGAAAAGCTACATCCCCTCTCAGATCTATCTCATAGCTCAAATTCAGGATTGTTTCTTCGCGGTTTCGGAAGCAGGAGACCTGTTTGTATTTTCAGCCTCTTCATGAAAAAAAACATACCCTCCCTTCTCCAAGCCTTTTTGTTTTGGTATATCCTTTAGCTGAACGAACCGGTTCTGGTGGGGAATGTAAACCATTTGTGTTTTGTTTACGGCGACCGGGTTTCCTGAATTATCAGAAGTTTGAGATTCCCTTATTTGCAGGTCCTGGTATATGGGATAGATTATGCCTATAAGAAGAATGCATACTGATAGGGCAACTGTTATGTTGAACAACAAGGTATTTTCTCGTTTTTCTTCAGTCATTTTTTATTACTCCTCAAAAAACTTTATAGTATAAGACTAATAACACCTGTCGGATGTTTGGTCTCTGTTTTCAGAGAACATTATGCGAACACTAAAGCCATTTTTCTGGTCCTTCGAACGGAAGAATATATTAAGAGTGTAAATGTTCGGAGGTAATATTAAGCGCCTTCATGTCGTCATCTAAAACATGAGGTAATAATAGTTAAATCTATATAAATCAGAATAATACGCATGAATTTAAGAGTGGAGTGGTGATATTCTTTTCCACGCCGGTTCATCGCTCAATCAGGTGGACGCGGTTTTACATACGTGGAGCGCCCATCATGAGTGATGATCGGCAAGGCGTCGTTTCAGCGCTTCGAGTTCGTTAACCACTTCCCACGGCATTCGGGGTCCAAGCGATTCGAAAAAGTCCTCGATTCGCTCGACTTCTTTTTCCCACTCTCCCGGATCGACCGCGACAAGTTTTTCCATGGTTTCTTGAGCAAGGTCCAGACCGGTAAGATCAAAGGCATCCGGCGTAGGTAGCCAGCCGATGGGAGACCTTGTACTTTTTCCTCGTCCATACGTGCGCTGGAGAATCCATTCAAGGACACGGAGATTTTCGCCAAACCCGGGCCATAAAAACTCGCCGTTCTCGTCTTTCCGAAACCAATTGACGTGGAATATCTTGGGTGGTTGTTGAAGGATTCGTCCCATCCGCACCCAGTGTTTGAAATAATCAGCCATATTGTATCCGCAGAAAGGAAGCATGGCAAAGGGATCGCGCCGAACCTCACCTTGTTTACCGTACTGGGCAGCGGTTCGTTCACTTGCCATACTGGCGCCTAAAAAGACACCATGATTCCATGAAAAGGCTTCGTACACAAGAGGTGCGAGATGTTCTCGTCGACCACCGAAAATGATTGCATTTAAAGGAACACCATGATGGTGTTCAATACGATGAGTAACCGATGGACATTGGTTCAAAGGAGACGTAAACCTGCTGTTTGGGTGTGCGCCGGGGATGACATTTCCGTCCTGATCTTTCATGCCGGGTTTCCATGGTCTTCCCAACCAGTCAAAGGCTTCGGCAGGTGGATCGCCATCGCCATCCTCCCACCATACCGTTCCATCTTTGCCCAATACCACATTGGTGAAGATAGTGTTTTTTCTGACAGTTTCCATAGCATTCGGATTGGTGCGTGAATTGGTTCCGGGCGCAACGCCGAAGAAACCGGCTTCAGGATTAATCGCCCACAAACGCCCGTCGGTATCCGGACGCATCCAGGCAATATCATCTCCCACGGTCCAGATTCGGTATCCTTTCGTTTTGAGCCCTTCGGGTGGGACAAGCATAGCCAGGTTGGTTTTGCCGCACGCACTTGGAAATGCTGCAGCAACATAATCTATGTATCCGTTAGGCTGTTCGATTCCAAGAATGAGCATGTGTTCTGCAAGCCAGCATTCTTTGCGTGCAAGGTAACTTGCGATGCGGAGTGCAAGACATTTTTTCCCGAGTAAAACGTTACCCCCATAGCCGGAGTTCACCGACCAGATGGTATTGTCCTCAGGGAAATGGAGAATGCGTCGATTCTCGGGATCAAGGTTGCCTTTGGAATGGAGGCAGCGTGTAAAATCGCCGCTCGAACCGAGCGCATCGAGTACGCTTTTTCCAGCGCGAGTCACAATCAACATATTGAGCACGACATAGATGCTGTCGGTTAATTCTATGCCGATTTTACTGAACGGCGAACCTACTGGACCCATCGAGAAGGGTATAACGTACATAGTCCTGCCGCGCATCGAGCCACGGAAAAAATTTGCCGCCTCGATATACGCCTCTTGCGGGTGTTTCCAGTTGTTGGTAGGACCGGCATCCTTCGGATCACAGGTGCAGATGAAAGTTTTGTCTTCCGACCGAGCCACGTCGCGGGGGTCTGTCCGATGATAATAACTGCCGGGCCATTTCTCTTGGTCGAGCTTGATCATCTCACCAGTTTTGCATCCTTCCGCACGCAGTGCATCACGCTGCTCGTTTGAGCCATCGATCCATACCACTTGATCCGGCAGGCAAAGTGCCGCCATCTCCTCAATCCAATTCTTTAAAATACTGTTTGTGGTCAAGGAGGTTTCGACTCTTATATTTTCTCCATTATACATTATTGCCCTCCAGTTTTTCTCTCTCGTGTCGTCTTCCTCTTGTGTCTTTGTGTGGTGCAGACACTATAGGAAAAGGATTGTTAGATCGAGTAGAGCTACTAATTGAACTGCATGTAGAATATTAAATTCCCATTGTACTTCTTGTTGTAAAACCATGTCAAAAAGTTTCTATTGAGAAAGTGTTTTTCAGGAAGAGCCAATTCTCTCGATAGGATTTTTAAGCAGGCCCTTAATGGGCACAAAAATTTATATATACGGAAAAAGGAAAGGTTTAAAAGTATTACATTAGTAAAATTGTGATAAGTTCTATTTTATCAATATAATTTTTTGAAAATATGCCGCGCTATTTTGCCGAGAGATAGCGCGCTATCTCTCAAAGAGATAGCGCGTTATCTTGCAGAGAGAAAACGTCTCGGAATCACCTGGCGTTCTTTTTCGGGCTCGATCCAGTAGAGATTGATCATTCCGTTTCCCTGGGCGTTCTCATACTGAAGGCGGATAGTGTGTTTCCCTTTTTTCAGATATCGGGCGCCTTCCTTATACACATTGGCATGTGTACCGCCGTTGTCGACTATTTTCTCCCCATCAATGAACAACCATGAGCCATCGTCTGATTCAGTTCCGAAGCGATAGACTCCGTTGGAGGGAATTACAATAGATCCTCTCCATTCGATACGGAAAGGCGGTTGAAGCGGGAGGTCTTCATAGCGTGACCAGGGGAAATTAATCGTTTGATCCCTTCTTATCATTACCGGATTTCCTTCCCATGTCTGTCCTTTGTAATAGTACCCGATTAAACCTGTATCTTCGGGTGCGATGATGAAGCGTGTTTCATAACTCTGATGCAAGACAGGATAGCACATCATAGTTGTAAGGAGAAAGAAGCTTATTATGAGTAACACAAAGCGCGAGGTGGATTTGATTAATCCTTTCCTGACCAATGTTGTGAGGATTAACCAGAGCCCCAGAAACCAGACCGCGGCTAAAGGTATCAGGCTTAATGTTCCTTTTAATCTCATAAGCTGGCCAAGATTAAAGGCAATGGAGTCTTCAAGAATAAATAGATTATTGAAGGCTCCATATTGATGGATATTGAGTTCGCCTCTCATGAACGAAGGCAGGAGATACTGAAAAATAGGATTGCCGTATCCATAGCCGATAACGGGATTAATCGAGGTTGCAAGAAGCATAAAGAAGAAAGAGGGTATGAAGAGGAGCCAGAAGAGAATCTTTGCCCTGCCGAAGAAAAGGCTGACGGGAATCATAGCAAAAGGGAGCATATCGATAACGTGTCGTGGTCCTGTTGAAGCGCCGCCGCCCCAATAGGTGATAGTATCGCCATAGGACGCATTGAGGAGAAAAAACGCAAGAGCAGTACAAAGTATCAAGGCTAATTCTATGCGATATTTTTTACGTTTCCAGAGGACATACAAACCCGGAAAAACCCCCAGCATTATGGGATTATAGAAGAATAGTCCCCTTTGAGGCTCGAACGTTATCTTGCGTAAAATATCGAGTTTGGGAAATGTTATCCCCAGAAACCCTTCTTTATGTGCGGCGAAACTCGGGGAATCGGAGAGGGTATAGGCTTTGTATGAAAGGAAAAAGGGATCGCCGAATGCAAGGTAGTTATAACCCATCAGGATACCGGCTGCCAGTAATCCTCCGAGGATAAACCAGATGATATGGAGTTTATTTTTGAGTATCCAGAACAGGTATAAAGTGATAAGCGCAGTACCGAGGAATGCGGGATGTTCGGTCACCACGGCATAGCCGCTCATGAATCCAGCACATAACAACCAGTAGAATTTGGGTTTCTGGGGAGTAGTACGAACGGTCATAAAGATAAGGAAAAAGGAGGAGAAACAAAAAAACGCTCCAGTCGGATGGACAAAAAAGAGGGTAGCAAAGGGAAAGATAATGGTTCCAAGTCCAAATCCAAAAGCGGCAATTAAGGCAGTAACAGGGCTGTCGCTGATTTTGAGGACAACAAAATAAAGCATGATGGCGGTCAGAGCAGTGAACAGTGAGGTGGTTGCTACGGTGGCGAGGTAGACTGCAAGATGTTCGGCAAGCCATGTCTCGACGTGCAATCCGTCGGTAAGTAAATTCCAGAATAAAAAGAAAGAAGGGACAGCGATGAGGGCATTTCCGGGCGCTCGGCTTGAATAAAGTTTTCCGTTATGAGCCACGATATCTGCGCCTGTGGGATAGCCAGTGACATCTAAACGGTGTCGTTCGATTATCGAATGTATAAGTGCGAATTGTGGATTACTGTTTCCCCGGCCGCCCTGGAAAAAAAAGGCGTAAGTTGCCAGCAAAATAATAAAAATCAACAATGCATGTATTATTACGGTAGGTTTGGGTGGCGGGAGCGCCGGCAAATCAAGACGCGCAACATCCCCGACGATCTCCTCACCCGTACCATCAAGCGGCTCATCATCTATAATTCGATGTTCGTCCTTTTCCAGCCGCTCTTCATTATAAAGATTCTGTTCATCTACCATGACGAGAATTTACTCTATTATCTAATAGGAATGCCCAAAATTATCTTAATCTGATTAATTCATCTCAATGAAAAAATACTCGAGAATTTCCTCACATGCTCCCTTCATTATTATGATGCACTTTATGAGAAGGCGCTTTATTCGGGAGGGGAGAGGTTGTAGTACCGAATTTTTTGACGAAGCGTGTTTCTGTGAATGCCAAGCACTTTAGCCGCCTCGACCTGATTCCAATGACTTGCTTCAAGTATTTTTCGTATATATTCTTTCTCTATATCTGCAAGGGAAAGGGTATCTCCGCGTTTCAAGACATCAAATTTATCTTCACCCTTTATTGGTGATGTTGGCGTATCGTGTTTTCGCAGTTCACCTTCCGAAGGAAGCCAGATGTGGCGGGATTCTATTATGCCGGAATCGCACAGGATAACGGCTCGTTCAAGGCAATTTCTGAGTTCACGAACGTTGCCGTACCATGGATATTTTTCGAGCAAGATCATGGCTTCGTCGCTTATACCCAACACATCTTTACCGAGTTCCTTTCCCAAAGAGGCTATAGTATATTCTGTAAGCGCTTTGATATCGCCGGGGCGTTCGCGAAGAGGCGGGACGGAAATGGTTATGACATTAAGCCTGAAAAAAAGATCTTCGCGGAATTTCCTCTTTTGAACAAGCGTCTGAAGGTTTTTATTGGTTGCCGCAATGATACGAACGTCAACATGGATTGGATGTGTTCCGCCTACACGATAGAAGATTTTATCTTCAATGAATCTGAGCAGCTTAGGCTGGGCAGCGGGACTGAGTTCGCTTATCTCGTCGAGAAACAAGGTTCCGCCGTGTGCGATTTCAACTTTACCCACAGTGGTACGTGTGGCGCCGGTGAATGCGCCACGTTCGTATCCGAACATCTCGCTCTCGACAAGATTATCCGGCAATGCAGCACAGTTGATTGCGACAAACGGGCCGTTGCAGAGAGGACTTTGGGAATGAATATAACGTGCAAGCAATTCTTTCCCGGTTCCGGTTTCACCTTCAATGATTACGTTTGTAGGATGCTCGGCTACCTGTTTAACGGTTTTGAGCAGGTTTTGCATCGATGAATGAGAGAACACTATTTTAAGACTGTTTTCATCGCTCGATGTGGGAATCTCATGCCGGAATGTTGTTTCCCCTGCTATTGATCTTCTCTGTAACCGGTCATACTCTTGAGCCAATTGAATCGGAAATGCGATGAGTTTCCCCAATCCGCGGAGCCTCATTATATCATCTATGGAAAATGCATTTGCCTGCTTTTTGACAATGCAAAGTACTCCGATGGGTGTCTCGGTTGCTGTATGAGTTGCGGAGTGGGAGACAAGGCTGACCGGGGCGGCTGCAAGGGTGTAGACTTCCTGGGAAATTGATTCCGGTAACACGACCGCTTCTGACGTCTTAGTTGCTGAAATATATAGCGATTTTTTCTCTTCATAAGACTGGTGGATTATCTCTTTCGTTATCGGAATATTTTCGAACGAGCCTGAACCTATCATCGGTTCCAACGAGCCGAACGATTCCTCTCGTAGAAACAAAAGACACCCATCTGCATTGAATAATTCCATTACGTGTGAGGTGATGTTCTGTAATGTATCGGCGAAACAATTTTTCTCTGGTGTGAGCAAATCCGTAATCTGGTCTATGAGATTCATGACAGAACTGAGATGCGCGGGTTTTTCTTTTAGGAGATCCTCCTCTTCAAATACACGTATGGTTTCCGCAGAGGGCGGAGTTATGCAGATCGTTTTCCTCTGAAAAAAAAGATTTTTCAAATCGAAGGCAGGTTCAAAAATAAAAAATGTATCACCTACCTGGATGCTGTCCTGGGGTCTTAATGCAGCCTCTTTGACCATAACGCCATTGACGAATATTCCGTTGGTGCTTGCGTTATCAACAATCGCAAAGGTATGGTTCCTCTTTACTATGTAGCAATGATAGCGAGAGACAGAAGGTTGAGGGATACAGATATCATTATCTTCGGCGCGACCGATTTGTGTGCGGTCTTTTAATTGATATTTCAAGCCGATGTTGTAGCCCTTGACTGTTAATAAGTAAGGCATGTATCCCGTTCCATTTTAATCGGAATAACAAATTGTTTCGCAAAAGTATTTAGCAGGGGAATCCATAGCACTATTTTATTTGGGTTCTGGTTTATTTTCGAGAATGGAATCAACAAAACGGTGTGCATCGGCAAGCTCTTCTTCAGATAGTTTTATGGAGGGTATCCGAACTTTTTCCCGGTTTGAAACTTTTTCGAAGACAAGGAATCGCTCTCCCGTTTCGGTATCGAAATCATAGCCTGCCCAATTCAGAACCTTGAAACGAAGCAGCAAATGGGCAAGGATGAATAACCGCGGCATGCGGTCGGGTGAATCGGATTCAAGGATATCATCGAAGAGTTTTGCAGCGCGCTCCTTACGTGTTTTTCGCTGTTCGCGCTTGTTCTCAGACGAGTCAATTTCGCGACGAACCAACCAGTGAGAGAAAAATTCATTATTTTTCACTTTCTCCCAGCACTCAGGACAATAGTCATGACGAAGAAGCACCTGCTCTTCTTCGTCGCTTGTAAGCGCAGAGCGATGCTTGCTTGTATTTTGTAGTTTTTTACCGCACATCAGGCACGTTTCACCGGGGCGATTAATTTCGTATTTACCGCGTACCATATCGTTTTTCGCTCTTGCCGATTGAATTCCCTTGTTTAATACCAAAACAAATTATCACCATTGCGCACAACGAGTAAATGGTCAAATGTATTTGGATGTAGAGGTTGGCATAGTTACCTATCGGTGTTGAATTTGAAGAACCAAAATGTCATGGTCAAAACTTTTGAATATACTAATGTCCCGGATATTTTTAAGGTGGAGATTCCGTTTAATGAACGCATCGTATAAAAATGATTCGTATTCTGTCCGCAGGTTATTCAACCGAATTCATAGCAAGTATGATGTTATAAATCGAATCTTGAGTCTTGGACTTGACACACGATGGCGGGTAAAATCTTTAACCTCTTTACCCATCGAGAACAATTGGAACGTCATGGACGCATGCACGGGAACGGGCGATACAGGGTTAATACTCTGTAAATATTATGGCGACCTGCTGAATCTCATCGTTGGAGTCGATTTCTCGGAAGAGATGCTAAAATCAGCCTATGAAAAAATAAGAAAAGAAAGAAAAGAGCGTCTTTTTTCCTTAATCAATGCCGATGTTCTTCACCCACCTTTTTCTTCCGAACAATTTGACCTGATTACAATGACATTTGGGATAAGGAACATAAGGGATACGAGAGGCGCGGTTCGGGCTCTTGTCGATGGTTTGAAAACAGGTGGCTGGCTCGTCGTTATCGAATTCGGGAAACCGGAAAATACAATTGTTCATGCCCTGTGGTGGATTTATATTACTTTCTGGATTCCACTTGTGGGACTTGTTTTTCGGAGATTCAGTGAATATTTCTATCTCGTGAAATCTATAAAACGGTTCGTCTCTTCAGAATCAATGTGCTCTATCCTGTCTGAAAATCATCTCGATATAGAACGTATTTGTTGCTTTCTCTTTGGTTCAGTGCGCACCTATATTTGTCGAAAAAGAAAATCCCGTTAGTCCTTGTAGTATGCCGAATAAATGTGATAGATTATATATTAAATGTTATTCAAGTATCAGTCGAATTCATCGAAAAGAAGGGGTCTTAATACGATTACACATGAAAGCCGTAAGACAAATAATTTTTTTTCTTTTCCTCCAGGGAGTGTTTTTAAATTGGGTCGTCAATGTAAACGGTGAAGTAAATCCGTTGAAGCAAATAAGCCGCGAGGGGAAATGGGCGCCTGACAATAGATTTGTCAAAAAGAATTATGTAGAAGATTTCACGAGTCTCATCAATAGATTCGACAACATTGCCCCCGGGGCGTTGCTTTTACCTGTAGAATTTGTTGAGCAGATAACGCCCGCGGAGGTAATTGATTGCGCTGACCCGTATTTTACCGGCGACGGCAGGGGAGTCGTGTTTCAGTCTATAGAAATGGGAGTCCCAGAAGAAGCCAAGCCGCGTGTGGTGACTTTTCTTGATATTGCAGAACAGCATCCCTATGTTATCGATTGGGGGCGTGATCCTGCTATCTCGCCTGACAATAGATATATTTGCTGGTATAGTTCATTAGGAACGACAAGCCTGACTATTTACGTTAATGAAGTTCGCTCGAAGAAGACTGTTGCCAAATTTTCAAATTCACGTGAACCGTCTTGGTCGCCTGATGGACAATTTTTGCTCTTTACTTCCGCTTCGGGGAATTCCCGGCTACACTACGCCGATGTCTCCGATTTCAAGGTAAAATCCCTTTTCAGTTTAGAAGGGCGTCAGCCTGTGCTTTCCTATGACAAGAAGTTGCTTGCCTACCAGGGCGAGGGAGCCAAAATTTACATTTATGATTTCGACACAGGACACAAGCGCCGGCTGACAAATTTCCAGGGTGGACACGAAACAGACCCTTCATGGTCGCCGGACGGTAAGTGGGTGCTTTATACTCACTTCGTCGACCTTGACAGCGATGGTAAATATAATCTGATAGAAGAACCCAAACAGATATATATAACTTCAGTCAACACCCGGAAGAGTTTTGCGGTCGGGGGAATCGAGGATTCGGGTGAAGCCATGTGGTCGCCTGACGGGAGACATATTGTTTCTAAATTTACCGGGCCTGAATCGGTATATTCCTCTCTTATACTGATAACGCTTCCGGAACAATTCAGCGTCAGGCATGAAGATACTGCATCCTCTCGAACACAGGCGGGAGATGCGGCTCCCTGAGCTAAAGGGTATCACTTGATTGACTAAGAGAGAATAGGGGACTATTTGGAAATTGGGAGATTCGACAAATGCTGCATTCAAGAAAAAAACGAGTCGAGTGTTTAATTCAACAGGAAGTTGCCGATATTATTGAAAATATGAAAGATCCGAGGCTTGGTATGATCACGGTAAGCAGCGTGGAATTGACCAAAGACCTTCGAATCGCAACGATTTTCCTAACGGTGCTCCAGGAGGAATTAAGAAAGCAGTCTTTGGAAATATTGGAGAATGCGAAAAAATTCATAAGGCACGAGCTCGGGAACCGAATTATTATCAAGTATCTACCTGAGATAAGGTTTCGATATGACGAGACACTTGACCGTATGGCAAAAATCGATTCGCTTCTCTCGAAGATCAAGAATGATGATGCGCAGGAATCCAGTGAGGAAAAAACCGGTTCAGGGGAAGATGAAAGCCCCCCTGTTTAATATACCGTGAAAACCAGAAAAGTGGGTTCGCTGAACGACGTTCCGTCAAAGACTTTGAGTCGTATAGTATAATCGCCGGCGTTTCTAAAATATACAGTGGGATTGAATGCGTCAGTCGTTTGATTGGCGCTGAATATAACCGCTTCAGGATCGCCCTTTACTACGTCCCAGTAATAAGAGAGTTTCTCGGTTTCAGGATCGGAACTCGATGAGGCATCAAGACGTAGAGAGGTGCCTGCCTTTATGAAATTCGAGGGAGCCGTCGCACGTGCAACCGGCGCCACATTCCTTTTCCCCATTATGAGAGTTTTATAATTAAGGGCGGCATAAGCCACTATAAAAAACAGACACAGGGTAATAATTGAGATTAAGAGGACTCGGTTTGGAAGGTATGTTTTAAGGCCCAGGCGTTCTATAAAGCCCTCCCTGGGGAGAGGGACAGATTCTTCCAGTGGGGAGTCGAGGAATTCAAATTCGTTTCCTTTTCGGATAATGTCCTCTTCCACGTCGGGAATGTTTCCTGTGGTTACTCGTGGCAGTTCCTGTGTTTCTAATTCCCTGAACCTGAACTTAACCGCGATAGATGGGGGTTCAGGTTCTTCCGAGATTTCTTCTTCTGTGATCTTAATAAGGTCCCTCTGAAGTTCTTCGAGAGCGATGTATCCGCTGTCTTCCTTATCAGCGTATGCCCGCAAAATAATGTTTTCAATCCGCGGGTCTATTCCGGGCACAAGGGGAACGTGTTTTGGGGTGGTCTTCTTTTTCGTTGGAGTCTCTTCTCTCAGTTTGATTTTAATCGCATCTTCTACTTTGCCCCACCCTATGGTTTCGTACATAAGACCGGCTAAGTTCCTGAGGTCTTCCTTGGTCGAATAGGTAGGCTTCTGGAAAGATATTCCTCTTCGGATTTTTAGCGCATCAAGCACTTGTGAATGTTCAGGGTCAGTGAGCTTCTGCTCTATCCCCATAAATATATCGAGATGACTGAGAAAAGGAGTTCCTTCCGTAATGACAATATCGCCTAATTGCAGGTTTTCAGTCGAAATATTTTCCTTGTGGAGATAGGTCACAAGTTCTATCAATTTAGAGTGGAAGTCAAAAAAGTGATGTATGTCCTGGAGTTTTTCCTTTAGAAAGATTTCACGGCAATTCTCTCCAGAAAAGTCCTGTATAGAATAAAAAAGAAAATCGTCAACCTTGTCCATGAGAAGTATGCTTGCGACAAAAGGGTGACATAACTTTGATAGGTCCTTGATGTTTTGTTCAATAATGGATGTGCATTCGGGAATAGTCGTAATAACCGGTGAGATTAATCTGATACGTTCAAGGGAACCGAGAAAAAGATGTTCGACTCGATATTCTTCCTGGAGGAGCGACATCTCGAGACTTTCCAGGACGCGATACTGGTAAAAGATTGTATTATGTGTTAACGGGCTCATAATTCTTTTTGAGTACTCGAAGATCGTTTAGGTGATACAAAAAAACCTTGTTCAATTTTAGTGAGGTCTTCCAGAACCGCTTCAAAACTTGCATATCCCTTGTCCGGATAATGAAACGAGTGAAGAGATTTAAGGATTATGTCCTCAAACTCCCCTGACACCCGGGGATTAACGCTTCTAATAGTGCGGTCTTTTAACTCGATTTCGTGTGGAGACGTTGAAATATCTTTTTTGAATCCGAAATAAGGGTCACCAGTGAGAAGGGCTCCAAGTATGGCTCCCCATGCAGCAATATCTTTTCCTTTCAACTTCTTGACATTTATTTTATGTTTTAATCCGGTATCTGCTTTTTCGAAGGTTCGATTAAGGAATTCGGGGAGACTGCTTCGTATGAGAATAATCCACGTTTCGTATGCCAGCCAGAAACAATCCGCGGTCAGTATTCCATGGTACAATCCATTTTGGTGAATATAGTTGAGTACGGATGCCATTTGTAGGGCTATACCGGGAATCTGTTTTTCACTCAAGGAAGTCTGATCGAGAATGAGTGAATTGAGGTTGACGCCATTGGGAATCTGATACACAAAAACCAGTCGCTTCTCTTCAGCCCAGCCATCAATGGAATTCGGAAGGTTCTTGTGAGAGAAACTACACCATTTACGAATTTCACGTTCACAATCCCGGAGAGTCTCTTGTGCATCCGAATAATAGAGTTGTATCTGGTTAAAAATGACCTTCCGTTCAAGATTCTTTTGAATCGCCTCACTCATCGAGAAACGATCGTGAGAATATATTGTATTCTGGATATAATAGTGTGATGCGCGTTCAAACATTGACTTATAATACCTTTCGGCGCCCGGGGAAACTGAAAACATATTGTCCAATCCCCCCGTTCATCTGGTTTGAATTATTTCACACATTTTATTTCATACTCAACAAAAAATTATATGAAAAGGTCATAGGAGAAGAAGAATCGAGCCGATTTTTTGATTTTGTTGTATCAATACCTTTGCAGAGGCTTCCTTAAGAGAAGAGGCGCCTTCTTCAGGGTAAATGTAAAAATCTCAAATAAAATAACTTAAATAACAAAACATAAAGTAATTTATTGGGCTCTGATTCTACTTAATGACAGAAAGTATCCCCGGGATTGCAAATGTTCAATTTTGAATATGAAATAGCATAGTGTTGTTGACTTATAGGAAAAGACATAAGTAAAATTTGTCCACACGAGTTATATGTGGGATTGATTTTCTCTGATCAGTTGTGGTGATCATGAAGCCCTTTGTTCACTTGCATACCCATAGTTGGTACAGTCCCGAGGGTGTCCCATCAGTACAACTTCTGGTTCAACAGGCGAAAGAGTTTGGCATGAAGGCTCTTGGATTGACCGATAGGGATTCCCTCGTCGGGATAGGTGATATGTTCCGCTTATGTGAATCTGCGGACATCAAACCCATAATCGGAGTTGATCTTGGTGTCGAGCCGATTGTTCTACCGGCTGAGCGTACAGTCACTTTGCTTTTGCTTTGCGAGCAGGACGCTGGTTACCGCAGCCTTTGCCGCCTGTTGAGCCTTAGACGAGTCAGGAAAGACGCCTTCTCGGAACTTTCCACTGGTCTGGTTGCAATCCTGGGGACAGAAGGCAGTGAGCTGTTTTATGCGGTGTCGGGTGGGAACAGCAAACTGATTGAATCTTATCTCAATGAAATTCTATCTATCTTCGGGCGCGATAACGTTTACATCGCCTTAGTTCCCCCGCGGGACAAAGAACATGAACGAATCAATCGCCGTCTTGTTAAACTTGCGCAGTATCTGAAACTTCCAATGGTCGCTACTAATAATGTCCACTACCTCTATCCCGATGAAGATATTTGCTATAGATTCCTGAAAAGAGAACATGTCGACTTTACTCAAACAAAAGAGAGTTACAAAGCCCGGTGCTATATGAGTAAGACATTGCACTTCCTATCCGTCGAGGAAATGAATCATTTCTTTCAAGAAGTCCCCTCCGCCCTTGAAAATACCTGTATTCTCGCGGAACGATGTACACTCAACATCGAGGAGATAAGCCGGAACCCACGTCTTTATAGTTACGAACGAGGGCGGGATCCTGAATCGTATTTATGGGATTTAATTAGCGAGAGAAGCAAAGCATGTTATGGGCCTCTCAAATCGGAATTGAAGGAGCAACTGAACCAGGAATTCAACTACATCATAGAAGAGGGGATGTCGGAGTTTATTATTTTTCTCTATAATCTAAAGAAATGGACAAAAGAAAATAATTGTTTTTTCCGAATCGGAAAAGGCGCAATTCTTTCAAGCGTTATTGCCTATGTTCTTGATATCACGGATATCGATCCCTTGAAGTTCAATTTTCGTTTTTCAGGCTTGAAGCAACGCTCGGATGAATTTACCGGGATTACACTCGAGACCTCCCGAAATGATTTTCCGTTTATTCTTCACTATTTAAGAGATACTTATGGGGAAGCACAGATCGCCGCCACCAGCAAAACCATAAAGTGGCACAAAGGAGCACTGTTGCTCGAGCTTTGCAAATGGTCAGGGATGAGTTCCACGCACCTTATAAGGGGATTATCGGATGGGGAAATCACGTTGAAAAGTCGCCGCAGACTTTCGCCATTCGTAAACGATGAAGAGTCGATGGGTGTAAAGATTTCCGATATTTCTTTTCTTGGCGCAATGGTTCAAACACTTGGCAATCGTCCACGCGGAATTGAACCGGTTCAGGGGGGGATTGTCATTGCCGCACAAAGAATCGATACCGTCGTTCCCGTAACACAGAATAGCAGTAGTGAGCTACCTCTTGCTGTTATGCCGAGAAGATGGCTCGATCGGATGCGTCTTATCAGGACCCATTTTTCACATACCATTGAAATGGACATAATCCAGGATACCATCCGTGTACTTGCAGAAGAGGAAAACATCGTACGCATCCCGGAGAATTGTCAAAGTGACGAGATAGTCTACCGATTTTTTGCAGCCGGCAACACAACCGGGATACCGGGATTTGAAGGGGTGACTGCCCAATCCCTTCTCAGGCGACAACAGCCTCACGACATCTTCCAGCTTGTTCGTTTAAAATCAACTATCGAGGCGCAACTCCGGAATTTAAAGACGAAAAAGAAGACCGACCCCGATGCCATAGATGACTATACCATTTATACCATTGTTGCTGATTGCCTGCTTGCCTGTATGTGTGCTTATTTCATGACACGTTTTCCCGATCAATACTCCTGGTCGGTTATCAAGAATTATTCTCGCCGTCGAGATAAACTCATTCCTTTCATCAGACGTTTGAGATATGACGGCAAGATTATTCTTCCGCCTGATATTAACCTCAGTGAGTATGACTTTACGAGGGAAGAGAAAGGCTATCGAGCGGGTTTACGAATTGTAAAAGGTATCGGAAGAAAGGTATATGACGAAATTGACAGAGTCAGGCGAGGCGGTGCCTTCAACGATGTCGTTGATCTGTGTAGGCGGACAGATTCACATCTTGTGAATCATAGGATAGTGGCGAATCTGATAAAAAGCGGCGCACTGGATTCTATGGGACAGAAACGCTCTGAAATGCTTGCTCTTCTGGATAAAGCGGTTGCACGGGCGAGGCAGCGCGATCAATCGTCACAACAAGCCGTTATCCCTGATTTTTTCGAGTACACCCTTCAGGAGGTTTCTGAAAAACACACATGGGATCTTCCTGTACATGTCGATCTTGCCGAACTATCATTATCCCAGCGGTTCGATTATGAAAGAGCGTCCACCGGTCTTATCTTCAGCGGGTATGGATACGAATCTTTTCAGGATTTGCTTGAGCGGATGAATATCTCGCCCTTGTGGAAATTGACTCCAAAGATGCTTGAGAAAGAGGTGCACTTTACGGGTTTGATCGACGGTATCGAGAGGAACGGCTTTCTTTGTCGCGGTGATATCGGGGCAGCGATCTCGGTCAATGGTTTCCTCTGCCTTGTTCCCCGGCGAATCTTAAAGACCTCCAAATCCGCCATCCTCAGCGGCGCTCCCGTACTGCTTGGAGGCAGAGTTCATAATCAGGATGGTGAATTATACGTTCGCCTTTATTATATTCAGACGCTCGAGGAAGTCTCAGACCGAATACATGCAACCGCAGAAATTATTATCAATATGATTGGCGAGAATCAAAAAACAGCAAAGCTCATTTTACAGATCATGAAAAAGTATCCGGGTGCGACTAAAGTGCGATTGACAAATTTTGAATCGCATAAAAAGTCACGCATCTTTCGTCGCATCGAAGATCACGGTATAATTTTTTGCCCTCCTGTTTACATGGAACTCCTCAAGATCTTCCCTGAACGTGCGATCAAGCCTGTTATGATACAGGAGGAACCTCCTTCCATGATTCATGAAAGGAAGATGGGTCATGAAGATACTCTTCCTATATTTTGAGATTCATAAGCACATCGAGGATTATGCTCTTCTTGAGATCGGTGTCTGTTCCTCGTTGTTAAAACAGAACAAGCATTCGGTTGAGCTCCTATACCTGAAAACAATCCCTGATCCTGACGATCTTGGACAAGCCGTGTCCGGTTTTTCACCGGATCTTATCGTCGTTTATCTTGATTATGACCAGGCTTCTTTTATCAGTCCCCTCCTCGAGCAAGTCAAGAGCTGCTGTTCACGAGCCCTGGTGTGTGGTGTGGGACCGTTGTGCAACTTGATTCCTGAAACTTTGATTGCTCATACGGCGGTTGAGATGCTCATAATCGGTGAGTTCGATGTTGCGCTCCTTGAACTCGCCGAAATGATCGAGCGCGGTAAAAGTATTGAAAATATCCGTAATACCTGGCTCAAAACCAAAAATGGGATAGTGAAAACGCCCTTGCGTCCTCCTGTCACCACGCTTGATGGCTTGCCCTATGCTGACCGGACTTTATTTAATCACGATGTGCTTGTAAAATACCGCAACGGTACCCTGGTCATGAAGGCATCACGGGGATGCCCCTATCTTTGTGATTTCTGCTCTGTCTCATCTCTCAGCAAGGCATACAAAACAAAGGGCGCCTTTTACCGATTCCGTTCACCGATGCACGTGGTCGGCGAACTCAACCACATCAGTCAAAATACGGAGATCAAGAGAGTGCTGTTCTGTGATTATGAATTTCCCCTTGATCCGGAATGGCTCAGAGAATTCAAACAAAAATATACTCATTATTGTAATTTGCCCTTCATCATAAGCGCATCCGTTGAACGTCTGGATACTCCCGGCGTACTGGAAACCTTGAGAGACACAGGTTGTGAGGGGGTTGTTCTGGGAATCGAGACTGGGAACGAGCAGTTTCGACGTCGCTTTGCTGATAGAAACGCTAATAATAAGGATATACTCCGAATTGTCAGGAAGTTGAAAGAGTTCGGTATGCAGATTCATACAGGGAATCTTGTCGGATTGCCGCTCGAAACACCCGAGCTCGCCGGGGAGACCGTTGACTTCAACAAGGCGATTGAACCGGACTCCATTAAGGTCAAGACGTACTATCCACCACCCGGAACTCCTCTTTATGCCTATTGTAAAGAGAAGAATTATATCAGGACATTAGAATTGCCTGAGAAGCCGTATGAATCGGTTTTGAATCTACCATTCATGAATCCGGAAGATATAAAGAAAGCATATGAGCGGCTTCATCTTCTCGACTCGCTCATTCGCGTACCTAAAAGAAAAAGGGATGCAGGTGAAGTGTTCGATTTCTCGGCAAACTTGGCGGATGCCGTGATTGAGAGCGATTCGGTCGCGGATGTCTCCCTTGTGGAGTGCATGATTGATACTAAACCTTCCACTGCGCTTTCCATGATTCCCGGTTCAAGCATTGTGTATGGATGTGATGTCAAGCCTTCCGGAATTGTGCAATTTTCCCTTATGCTCTCGAAAGCACCTGTCGGCAATTTCATCGATGAACCCACGCTGAACTTTACTATTGAGATAAGCACAAGCGGAAAGAAAGAGATCATATTTCAGCGATTGATGAATCCCCGGACCGATGCCAACGTGTGGCATCACCATAATGTCTCATTGCTTTCCATTCAAAAAGGAAGGGTGAACTTTATTTTTTCGGTCAAGGGTGGAGAGGATTCACCGCGAGGGCTCTTGCACGGGATGTGGGGGAGTCCTCACCTTGCCGATACGAAGTTCCCGGAAAATGTACGCATTCAAAGTGAGAGGGGAAAAGAGAGAGAACTCGATGCGCTCAAGCGCGCCGTTAACGAAAAGCAAGAGCGGATTGACCGGTTGGAACATCGCATTACGCAAATTCTCGGCGACAAATCTACGCTCGAAAAGGAAATTGATCGTGTGAAGGAGCATCTTACCCGGACAAACATCACACTCCTGGAGAGGGAAAAGACAATAGAAGACCTCAAGAAAATGATCGAAGAGCTCGAACATATACGGGAAGAATATCAAAAGTCTCTTAGCGGTAAATTCAGAAATATTATGAAGAAGAAAAAAGATTGATATGAGTCACATCAAAATAGAGGGAGTAGGAATACAAAAAGACCGGTTCATCTTTGACAGGGATGGCAGCCGAAAGAAAAAAATAAGAGTGCTACACGATATAAATGTTCGCGTAGAAGAAGGAATTTGTTATGCCATAATAGGACCTTCGGGTGCAGGGAAAACCACCTTGTTAAAGTTGATAAACCGCTTGGATGATCCTACTGACGGAAAGATATTTTATGATGGACGGGATATTCGCGAGATGGACCTCATCACTTTACGAAAGAAGGTAGCGTTTGTTTTTCAGGCGCCGAGTGTCTTTCCCGGTACTGTCGAAGATAATCTCATCACACCCCTCAAGATTCACAAATTGCCTGCACATGGGTCAAAGGACAAAATTCGCTTATTGCTTGACGTTGTGGGACTGGAAAGGGATCTCCTCCAGAGAAACGCACAACAACTTTCAGTAGGTCAACAGCAACGAGTCGTAATCGCCCGTTCACTTATGCTCGACCCGGAGATAGTGTTGCTGGATGAACCGACGGCGAATCTTGATCCCATAACGGCGCGTAATTTTCTTGAAAGCGTGAAGGAGATTCATGAAAAGTTCGCC
This sequence comes from uncultured Candidatus Sumerlaeota bacterium, assembly GCA_964608095.1. GTDB lineage: Bacteria > Sumerlaeota > Sumerlaeia > MWCT01 > JAGHBZ01 > CAZSMK01. Next base: position 32,420 of record CAZSMK010000140.1, read on the forward strand.
TATACCGTTATTATTGTTACTCACCGAATGCGACACGCCAAATTCCTCGCTGATGAAGTAATGGTGATGAAGGATGGTCGTGTGGTGGAAGAAGATTCGGTTACAAAAATATTTAAGAATCCCGAGCATGAAGTTACCCGACAACTCCTTGAGCAAGATGAAATACATGCACCTGATGCCGAAAAGGAATAAGTAAACGTGGGATTCCTACTACCCCCTTAGTGAGTGGTGCAATTAAATACCCAGAATTCTCGAGAAGATTTCCCGATTGCGTTTGAGTGTGGAGTGAAACCGCTTCTGGAGTTCGCCAGATGAAGAGATGACGGGACTCATTGCGAACGCCAATCTTTGAATAAGGTCTTGATCGGCGGGGAAAAAGTCCACACTCTTACCGTGTAAAAGACGTTGGCGCGATTCAATAAGACGGAGAAAATAATAATTTTCTTTCAAGACGGTTGAATCTTCTCTGGATAAAAGTCCCAGAGCCGTCAATCTCTTTATAGCGTCAATTGTACTTGTAGTGAAGATATCGGAATGATCTACGCAATGTTTAAGTTGAAGGTATTGAACAGTGAATTCGATTCCGACAAGTCCGCCATAGCCTCGCTTGAAGTCCGCTGCCGCCCGAGGGGGTAAAGATTGAACACTCTCTTCAAGTCTACCACGCATCTCAACGATATGTCGCTGCAACTCTTCACAAGGGACTTTCTGCATGCGTTCCTGGATGATTCTCGAGATTTCCCGGTGAAGTTGCTCGGCGCGGGTGGTATTCCCACCAACGAGGCGCGCTTTAAGAAAGGATTGAAGTTCCCACAAGTGTGCCTCGTGTTTGTAATATCTGAGGAAGCAGTCGGTGGTGCATACTAATTCGCCGCTCGATCCTTCCGGTCGAAGGCGCATGTCTATCTTGTAGAGTGTTCCATCGGGTGTGACATTCTCCATTTCACTTCCGATTGTTTCGACAATGCGCGAAAAGAACACCTTATTTTCAATTTTAGTGGTTCCATTGGTTGTCCCCTCTCCCTCCATCACAGCAACAAGGTCAAGGTCTGAGAAATAGTTGATCTCATATCCGCCGAATCCGCCGAATGCGAACAAGAAAAACGTTGCTGCTTCACCGGTTTTTTCATTGATAGGTGTTCCATATTTATCGTGTAATTCTGTGCTGATTGCGCTTGAAACCTTTTTGAGAACAAATTCCGCAAGGTCAGTGAGACTGCAGGATATTTCTTGAGGGTTTGTAGAACACACAAGGTCATAGAGCGAGGTCAGAAGACACCAGAAATTTTTGAATCGCCTTATATCGGCAAGTGACGACGGGTGGCTGGATTCAGGGATGAAGTCTGCGAAGCCTTCTTCAACCGGGCGTAATCCATGCTTTGAAAATTCTTCGAAAGAAATGACCAAAGGCTCGAAATATTCCGGATGTGAAATTAAAACTTGTGACATCGCATCGCTGGTTCCGAAAAGATGGAGAAGCCCTTCCAGGACAGCCGGTTGTTGTAATCCAAAATCATAAAAATATGCAGCTGCTTTTGATGCCGATGTAAAGTTGAGGATATTTCTGAGTGCCGCATCAGGTCGAGGCACTCTTTTGCATACCCGTAGAATTATCGGGAGGAGCTGCTCGAAATGTTTTTGTGTGGTTGCGGAACTATATACTTCCCGCGTACCGTGATGGAGTGTGTCGAGATGCTTGATCGATACAGGATCGCTAAACCGGTAAGCCTCCAGTATTTCAAACCGTTTCTCTTCGGGAATATCTCTATCAAGGAGATGTAGAGTCTCAGATGCCTCATCGGGGGATTTCTTATCAGGATGTGGATGTACGATATTTATAAACATGCGGTGAACGGAATGGCGGGTGGACTCGAGCATTGACAGGAATTGATGAGTTGCCCCCTTACCGCTGAATCCCGCTCGAATAGCAAGTTTCTCGAGCTCTTCTTCAGATTCCGGGAGCAGATGAGTCTGGATCTCCCAAACTATTTGAAGCCTGTGTTCGACTTTACGTAAGAATGAATAACCGTCAAGAAGACAAGATGCCTCTTCATGGTTCAGTAACCCTGCCTTTTCCAGTTCTCTGATTCCTTCAAAGGTGCTCACCGTATTGAGGTTTGGAAACCGATGTGCATGGAGAATCTGCAGTGTGGAAACAATGAACTCGATTTCCCTGATACCGCCGAATCCTCTTTTGATGTCGCGCGTGCTTAACTCTTTCTCCTGGACTTCAAAATCGATTCGTTCCTTCAAATGGATAATCTCGGATTTGAAGGTAACAGGGTCTTTAGAGGCGAAGATGAACTCTTCGACCAGACGGCGAAATGCGTTACCAACATCGGTATCCCCGGCGACCGATCGGGCTTTGAGGTATGCGATACATTCCCAGAACCGCGCTTGTGAAAAGAAGTAGTTGGCGTAGCTTTCAATCGAGCGTGCAAGGGGACCGGAGTCACCCTCGGGTCTAAGCCTTATGTCGCAACGGTAAAGCCTTCCCTCTTCTGTATAATCGCTGAGAAAGGTTACGATTGAGCGGGCAAGACGGCTGAAAAATTCATGATTGGATATCTTCTTGACCTGCCGGTTTTCAGGACTGATTCCTGAAGTCTCGCCTTCATCTTCATACACAAAAACCAGGTCGAGGTCGGATGAAAAATTGAGTTCACGTGCGCCGAGTTTTCCCATCGCCACCACAACAAACCCACATTGTCGGCTGCCCTTCTCTTCATCTGCGATGAGAGGTTCCCCATAGGTCTGGATATGTTTGCCCATCTCCTCTTCGAGCGCTAATTTCAGGATGACCTCAGCAAGGTCGGATAACTCCCGTGTAATATCTTCAATGGACGCCATGTCCAACAGGTCTTTTACCCCGATTCTCAATAAGCCCCTCCGACGCATCCTGCACAATGCGTTCCGCCTTTTTACCGAATCCCTGAAGATATTCATCGACCTCTTGAACTCTTCCATCAGGTTTTCCGGGGTGAGTTCCGCAGTCAAAAAATTTTGCTGGATCAGCCAGTCGAAGTATTCAGGATTTCGAACAAGGTTATCGGAAATAAACTGCGAGAAGGAAAAGATCCGGTTGAAAAACCTGATTACATTGACGTTTTCCGATAACAAATGAAAGAGGGCGTTCCGGTCAAATGCAACCCGAAGAAAGCGTTCCCAATTATTCAACGCCATATCAGGGTCGCCGAAATGGTCTATGCTTTTGAAAAGTAAAGGGATGAAACGTACGAAAGAATCGAGTGCAAGGTCATCCTCAGCAAGGTTTTGAATATTTTTGGTTGCACGTGTTAAATTGTTGAAACCATGCGCCACAAGCACCTTTTTCATAGCGCGACTATCGCCTTTGACTTTCAAGTCGAGCACAGCCTTTATAAGATTGCGGTCATCAGGATGTTCTTTTGTGCCATTTCCCATTTCTTAAAGAACCAGTTTACGGTGATAAAGGCTCCCTCTTATCTTTCCCGTGATGATACCAAGATTCGCGACAAAGTCATACAGCGGGATTCTTCGCTTGAACTCGTCTTTCTCGACAATCAGGGAATAAGGGAGTTTAAAGAACGCTTTCATAAGCCATACGTAGTATCTTGTGTCTATCCAGTAACGCCGATTAAAGCGCTCGTGGTGTTTTGCAAACAGGCTGACGTTGCTGAAACCATATCCGTACGTTTGTGTGAAAAGCAGGGACAACGAGCTACGATGTTTATGCCAGACGATAGCATCCGGTGCATATCCTATAGTAAAGCCTGCCCATTGCATTCGCCAGCAGAAGTCTGCGTCCTCGCCGGTGACGGGTAAATGTTCATCGTCGAACAATCCGACTTCATCGAATACTTTTTTTCGTATGGCCAGGTTGGCAGTAAGGGCAAAAGGAGGAGAACAGCATCTGCCGGATTCAAGCATCTTTTCCTGGTCTACAATCCTGCGGAAATCTATATAACGCTCGACAGGTGAATTCGGTTCGGAAAGTAATGCGCCTGCCACTGCGCCAGTATGTGCATCCTCGTTGAATTTTGCCATCAAACATGAAAGCCAGTCTTGTTTTGCAACGCAATCTGCATCGATAAAGGCAATGATATCGCCTGTTGCGTTGCGGACGCCGGTATTGCGTGCACACGCTCGGTTTCGGCGTGCTTCGTATATATACTTGACCGGAAAAGAGCGGATAATGTCCGGTGTGCTGTCCGTCGAGCCATTATCGACCACGAGCACCTCTTGTGCCATCGTGTCGATTCTCTGGGCAGTTATACTTTCGAGACAAGGGTGAAGGGTTTGTTCACCGTTATAAACAATAACAACGATTGAAATCTTTAGGGCATTGTTCATAAACGAGAGTGGTTACTTTGTCCTGCATACAAACTTAATCTTAGATTCTATTTCTTATGAATGTAGAACCGGGAAAAGCCAACTACGTCTCGGTCATTTCATCGAGAAGTTGGATAATCTCTTCTCCGTATTTATATATCTTCTTCTTGCTGACACCTGCGATTCGTAAAAAGTCTTCAAGGGAGCGAGGATGAATTTTTACAAGTGCTTTGAGGTGCGAGGAATGGAAGACCCGGTAAGGAGGTATATTCTCTTCGCGTGCCTTCATATCACGCCATCCTCTCAACTGCATGTAAATCTCTTCCTCATCGGGCGTAAGTGGTTCCGAGGTATCGAAGCTTATCCGTTCAAGCGCCTCTTTTTCCGCCTCCTCTATCTCCTCGTATACTATAAGAATAGTCCAGAATTTCTCGGGCGGTGCATGGATAACGGATGATTGCACGTCCACCACCTTCACCGATTCGAGAAAATCGTTCACAAGACTCTCATCCTCTGCCTGGAACTCTTCCGTTAACCTTACTTTGAATATTTTTACTTTAAGCATTTAAAGCTCTTCCACGGGAGTTAGAATATAATGACGGTATTTTGTATCATAGATCGGAAAGGGCAGCGCCTCCATCAACAGGTCAAACGGCATGTAGAACCAGACCGGGGCATGAAACCGTTCTTGGGTAACGATTCTTTCGTACCCTTCTTTTTCCACCTCTACATCATAGAACCAATACCAGATGATAGGGATAGTGAGGGGAGTTCTGCCGCGGTAGGTGTTCTTAAAGGTCACGTCAGCTTGAGGCGGATCAGACGTAATTATTACGCGCGAACGAATACACCCAAGCGTGGCGATCACTATGATCAAAGCAGCACATATTCCCATAAGCCTTTTTTGATTTTTTTCCATAACCTCTTCTCCTCAAAATGCTAATCCGAAAATTAGGACATTTTCTACGCAACTGGCAAGGAATTTTTTGTCTTATTCACCTCAGATGTACTTATCGGCTCTGCTGTTTTCAACGTTGAGCTGAGTAGCGAGTATAAAACTTTGATAACTCTCCTCGGTTTTTTGTTCTTACCGACCACGGTCACGGAAAGACGGGTATCATCCTCTTTCCTCACGCGTACCTTCACTTTAACATCGCTTTCCTGGATGATTCTGAACAGGTCGTCCGCCGTGTCGGTTGTAACGAGCACAAATCTATCGCCTGATTGATAAATGCTCTTGATGCCGAGTGTGCGCGAGAGAATGCGCAACCTTGAAATCATGAGTAAATTGATTACGGGTGCAGGAATCCTCCCGTAGCGGTCTCTTATTTCATCCTTGATATCTGAAATTTCCCTGAGGTCGCGGGCTTGTGCAAGACGTTTGTAAATACCTATACGCAGGGACTCTACACCTACATAATGTGTAGGGAGAAACGCATCGACCTCGAGCTTGATCTCGACCGGTCGATCCGTATCTTCGACAATTTCACCTCTTAACCTTCGCACCGTTTCTTCAAGCAGCTTACAATACAAATCGAACCCTATACTTACAATGCACCCATGCTGTTCTTTGCCGAGCAGATTCCCTGCGCCGCGGATTTCAAGGTCCCGCATTGCCAGATTAAAACCTGAACCCAACTCGGTGAATTCCTCGATTGCGGCAAGACGCCGTACCGCCGTCTCTGTTACCGGTACTCCTTTTGGCAGCACCATATAGGCGTATGCCTGCCGAATATCGCGACCGATCCTGCCCCTTAGTTGATAAAGTTGCGCAAGACCAAACGCATCTGCACGGTTGATGATAATTGTATTGACGTTGGATATATCGAGTCCATTCTCGATAATGGTGGTCGATAAGAGGACATCAAAGCGCTTTTCTATGAAGTCGAGCATCACCTTCTCGAGTTCTCGTTCCCGCATTCTTCCATGAGCGACGGCAAGACGGACATCCGGCAGAATGTCCTGCAGTTTCTGAGCGATTTTATGAATGTTGTCTATTCTGTTATGCACAAAGTAAATCTGTCCGCCACGGTTGATTTCACGAAGTATCGCTTCTTTGATAAGTTCCGGTTCGAAATGAATGATCTTGGTTTTGATGGGCAATCTTCCCGCGGGCGGCGTATTTATTATGCTCAGGTCTCTCAACCCACTCAGCGCCATATACAAGGTTCTCGGTATTGGAGTGGCGGTTAAGGTGAGGAAATCCACGCTCGCACGCAGCTTTTTGAGTTTCTCTTTATGGCGGACACCGAAACGTTGCTCTTCATCAACAATAACGAGTCCAAGGTCGCTGAACTCGACATCGTCCGACAGGAGTCGATGAGTCCCGATGATGACGGATATTTCGCCATATTTAAGACGATGCAGGATTGCTTTTTGCTGTTGACGCGTCCTGAACCTGCTCAGCATATCTACGGTTACATCGAAACTGGCAAATCGTTCGGAAAACGTTCGATAATGTTGTTGTGCAAGAATGGTCGTGGGACATAGCAGGGCGACCTGCTTTCCTTCCCGGACAACTTTATGTGCAGCCCGAATCGCCACTTCTGTTTTTCCATAGCCTACATCGCCGCAGAGTAATCGGTCCATCGGTTTGGGTTCTTTTAAGTCCTTTTTGACTTCTTCTATCGCCTGGATCTGATCAGGCGTTTCATCGAACGGAAAAGTCGCTTCGAATTCCGTCTGCCACACGGTATCCTCGGAAAAACTCTGCCCTTTGGCTATAGACCGATGCGCATAAATTTCCAACAGTTCCTTTGCCATTTTTTCGATTGCTTCGCGCGTCTTCTTCTTTCGCGTCAACCAGCGTTTGCTCCCGAGCTTGTCGAGAGCCGGCTCCAGTCCTTCAACCCCTGAGTATTTCTGAATGTACTGAATCTTGTCTACCGGCACCAGGAGCTTATCGTTGTCAAGATATTCGATCTCGAGGAGGTCAATTCTTTTTTCGTCAATGACCTGTTGGCGAATGCCGCGGAACTGCCCGATACCGTGATCGACATGGACGACATAGTCACCGCGCCTGATTTCGTCGGCGCCCACAACGGGAATGCCTTTGTAAAACCTTCTGAAGATATGGCGTTTCTTGTACCGCCCGAAAATCTCCCTGTCCGTAAGAAATACAAGCTTGAGCGAGGGGAGTATAAAGCCGTCATGAAGATCGCCTATGGTAAGGCTGATATAGGTTTCCGGAGACTTTTTGCGAAATTCCACGTAATGCGTATCACTCTTTTTGTCAGGGTGTGGTGGCTCGGCGGCTGCCGGCAGATCGTGTTGATGTAGAATCTCTTCCAGCCTCCATGCCTGTCCCACATTGTCGCACGATATGTTTATCAGGTATCCTGTAGATAATTTTTCTTTCAGGAATGCTATATATGACTCGACATTACTGGACATTCCCTCAAATATCCGTGTTTTGAAGTCAATGACCCTGTCATCTTCTTTTTTGGCTTCTATAGCAATCGGCTGATGTAGTATTCGGCGGAATTGGTTGAGCGACTCGTTTAATTCGGCTTGACGACAGAACAGTTTGTCAGGTTTCTTTATTTTTGTGGATTCCTTCTTTGCACATGCTTGCGCAAATCCCTGCTCTATCTTTATCCAGTAGTCCTCGACGCTCTCTTCGACATGTTCCGGGTCGAAGAGAAAGAGAGTCGACTCATGTGGAAGCCACTCGAGGAATGAACGAATCTTCTCTTTTTCTAATGCGCAGAGAAGAAGTGCAGTCTCTTTTGCAGGAAGAATGGTAACCTGCGTGAGGTCATCTTTCGTACGGAGCGAACGTTGAGAGTAGACGTCGAAATAACGTATTGATTCCACCTCGTCTCCGAATAGGTCAAGACGGAGCGCCCTCTCCAGATTCGGGGGATATATATCTATAATGCCGCCCCGGACGGCGAATTCCCCCCTGCTTTCAACCATGCTCGTTTGTTCATATCCCGCCTCGAGTAAAATCTCGATGAACCTATCAATGTCAATTGTGTGGTTTTTCCGAACCGGCTGGATAAGTTCCGCAAAGAAATCAGCAGAAAAAATCTTGTGAGCCAATGCCCTCACAGGTACGGCGATTACAGGAGGTGATTTTGTCTTATCGCGTGAATAGTCATGAAGAGCATACAGGGCATCGAGGTGTTTCGCTCGTACTTCGAGAGGCGGTTCACCGGTATCGAACGGTAACGTTTCCCATTGCGAGAAATGAAATGCGCGTTCCTCGCCGATAAAATATCTCAGCGCGTCGTATATCTCCTGGACTATCTCTTCGTCGGAGGCGACTGCAACTACCGGCGCGTTAATCGTATCGGCAAGAGCGCTGCAGAAGAGTCCTGTCGAAGATGGAGTCAATGCCTGTACCTTAACGGAGTTGGACAGGTCGCGCAAAAGATCGATGTTCGGCAACGCTCCTTGCGTTATACTTTTTTGCCATATTTTCTGCAATTTTGAAAGCATACAAAAAACGTAGTGACCTATTCAGGTCGTGGAAAAATTCAATATCCTCAAAGCGGACAGTAAGTACCATTATAAGAAACATTTCCACCCCACTTCAACAAAAATAGCGGGGTCAGACCTTCAGTTTACAGTTTAGTTATAACAGGGTTGGTATAATTTTTTACTTTACTTAATTGCTTGTATTATTTTATGATAATATACTTTTTGCAAATGGCAAAAATTTACGCCCTGAAAGGAGGATTTGTTACATTGAGTAGACCACTCCGCATAACATTTTCCAATGCCCTCTATCATGTTATGGCACGGGGTTTGGATGGGCGCGATATCTATACAGATGGCCGTGAGTACCGTCACTTCGAAGAATTGTTGAAGGAAGCATCCGAAACCTTCTCCATTGACTACTATGCCTACTGCTTGATGCCCAATCATTATCATCTCTTCCTGTGTACCGGTAAAGCGAATCTTCCACAGTTCATGCAATGGCTCAACGCATCATACAGTATATGGTTTAACCATCGTCATGACCGCCGAGGGCATTTTTTTCAGGGTCGCTACAAGGCAGTGGTGGTGGAAGGAGACGCATATTTTTCTGAGGTCAGCAGGTATATTCACCTCAATCCTGTCCGGAAAAGATTGGTCGAGCACCCCGAGGAATGGCGGTGGAGCAGTTATAGAGGATATATAGACGAGCGTCATCAGGTAAGGTGGATTAAGTATGAGGGGATTCTTCAAAATGTCCACACCGACACGAAAAGAGCTCGGCGCTATTACCGTGATTTTATCGAATCCGCCATTGGTCAAGAATTGAAGCGCCCCTGGGATGATGCAGTGTATGACCTTGTTCTGGGCAGCAAAGAATATGCTGAGAAAATTATACAGTCTGCCGGCAAAGCGATTCAAACATCTGATGTCGATCTCCCTTCGCTTAAACAAGTGCGCCGGCGCTTCACAATAGAGGATGTGGTGAAGGCGGTGGCAAAGGCGGCTAATGTCCAACCGTCCGATATTATTGAGACAAGATGGCAACGAGATAGCACTGATGCTCGAAGAACAGCAATTTATCTTTGCCGAAAATATACGATGAGGAGTCTTCGTGAAATTGGTGAAACCTTTGGCTTGAGAAGTTCCGGCGTTAATTATGTTCTCAAGCAGATGAATACCGAAATTCCACTTCTCAAGCAGGCAATACATCTGCTGGAACAACAAGGCGATGAAGCGGCGAGGTAGAATTTTTATACAACAATGTTACTACCCAAACTGTAAACTGAAGGTCTGACCCCTTTATTTTTGGTTGACTCATTAGATTTTTGCCATCTATTTATTATATTTTTGCCTTAAAAATTGAGTCGGGCAATATCTCTCATATTCTGGATAGAAGGTGGTTACTATACAATACGGATACGCCAATCGGAAACTTAAAAGGTATGCTGTAATTTCGTGCCTTATGCTTATTCTCAGCGGTTATGCTTTTGCCGCTTCTTCTGTAACCACAACCCCCGTTTCTTTTGATGACCATAGCGGGACATGGTTACAGGTGCAGGCTAATGTAGAATCAGGCACGACAATTACTGTTAAAGTTATCGCGGATTATAACGGCAACGGAGTCCAGGAAGCAGATGAACCTGTTGTTCGATACAACATCGTCACGGATGGTGTAGCCCCCATTGTCGCGTCATCGCCTGCGCCCGGAGACGAGGACGGAGAGAACGGTCATCTATCAACCCGACTCGATTTCTGGAGGACTGCGAACTTTGCCGGCAACTATATCGTTATTGTCGATGACGGTAATGGCGCGGCAAGTGCACAGTTCACGATTACACAATCATCAACCGGGCAGTCTGTGGCTGGTGTACTTCGTGACAATATTTCGGATCCTTTAGCGGGTTTTGTTGTCGCTCAAGACGACTCTCATAATATGTGGATAACGATGACGGACGCTAACGGCGCCTACACGCTTCATCTTCCTGAAG
>CAZSMK010000141.1:0-24821 GCA_964608095.1 uncultured Candidatus Sumerlaeota bacterium
GAAGACAAGAATCATGCGGTAGTGGTCGGCGAGGTGCTCGACATCGGTTCGCGTCACCCAATCGGAATAACCGCCATACGCGCCATGCAGGATAAAGAGGACGGGAAATTTTTCGTCAGGTACGGCGTCGGGTGGAATATAAATCTGCAACGTCTTTTCGCAGCCAAGTGTTTTGCTGAAATGCGTAACAGTTAAAATATCCTCAGGCGCAGCGAGGCAGACATTCATTAGAGTGAAAGAAGCCAAAAAAACGAAAAGGGCGAAACAAGTTTCAAATCTCAAATTATGTTGTTTTTGCATTTCTGTCTCCCTTGTTATTGATATCTGCTCCTTTTGAAACAAAAGATGGTATGGTTTTCGGGACGAAACTGCAAGGAAGAAGGTATCTTGGAGACCGGGCTTCTACACGCGCATTCAACAAAAGCAACGCAATCCCAGAGTGATTGCACTCCACACAGGAAATTCTTTTGTTCTTCTGGTTATAACGGAAAATCTATCGGTATTCCTGTGTGGAGTGAGGGCGTACCTAAAAGGTACGGCTACGACCCCGTATTTATAACCATAAGATGATATTTGTTTTTATTCTTCAGCCGTGGGTCGTTCGGGCCGAACGACCCTACACCGAAAAAACAATCGATCGGGTGAGCGTGCGCGCACGCTCACGCGTGCGAGCAAGATTTGAATGACAAGCGAGGGCGCTTGTCGTACAGTATCGAAGTCGCTCTAAAGAATACTCATTCCCCCGGTTATTAATCTCGTTTCATTCGTTATTGAGAAAATAAAAACCTACAGGATCAGACCTCTTAAAAACTTCACTTTTGGGTGTGAGGGGAAATGCCGATTCGGGAGATAAAGATTTTTCCTTCTCCTCGTTGTCTCAGGCTGACGTCGATAACAGTCTCGTTCAACTCCGGTAAGGGTACGCTGAGGCAGTCCCATTGGTTTAGTTTTAATTGAAACGTACCTGCTTCTATTCCGTTGAGTTTTATCAAGAATTCACTGTTGTCATGTTCGGGGCTAAGATAATATTCGATTATGACGTGTGTTGAGTCGGGCTGTTTTTTCAGTGTTGCAAGTGCAAGGTCATGGATTCTGCGGCACGCCTTCCCATCCACTACTGTTCTCCGACCCCACCCCTGCCACAACCGGTGGCTCTTGATTTTGTGAGGAATCAACTCGCAGACGCCAAAATCCTTTTTGCTCAGAATCGCGCGACGTATCTCCATAAGGTTATTCGTGTCTTGCGTCCATAGGTTCCATATTTGTTCCCAGTCGCGCCTGCCGTAGACGTCAATAATAGCATCGAGGGAATCAACGATCTGACTCGTATCCCAGTATCGCGGCAATGAATCCGGCGACGACTTTTTCTTGGAAAGGTACATATTGATTGAGGCGGCGGTAAGGAGAAGTTTAAGCAGCTTTCGTTTTGACGCAATTTCACCATCCCTGAATCGTTTATCCCAGTTAAAGGGAAGCCATTTCAGGAGTTTGCTTGTATAAGAACCGGGTTCACGTCGCCAATACTGAACGCTGATTTTGACTTTTTCACCGAGCAAAGGGAGGACATAATCAAGCAGGTGTGGGCAGCGTTCATTCAATCCCTCTTCTCTGTCAACCACACCCTCGAGATAGGGTTCTTCCGGGTCAATGCAGCTGCGAAGCGGTTCCGAACAAAACACGATTCTCCCACCCTGACGTGTAACGCGAACCATCTCCTTAATTGCGTAGTTCAATCGCGATAGATGATGGAGCGTGGAACGACAAAATACAACATCAAAGGTGTTTGAGGCGAAGGGGAGGTGTTCAGCGGGGGCGATGACGCGATTGAAAAAGAGGGGTAAGGGTTCCGGCATGTATTCGTAATACACTCGGCCATGAACAGTTTTCTTATTAGGCGGGGGGAGTTCAAAGACAGAAAAATTTACGAAATGCAATCCTGATGGGTCGCTATCCGCCGCAACAGTTGCCGCACCCCGGTTTCCAAATGTAACCGTAGTTTTGCATTCGCCGGCTCCGATGTCGAGAATGCTCATTCGCTCGTCAGGATTAATGACTCGCATCGCTTCGTGGAATAAGCGCTCCATGATGTCGCCTGCCATGATATCCTGTTCCTGACGGCGTTGGTTCAACTCAGCCGGAGGAGGAGATTCAAATATCTTCTGGCTGATGTTCCTGCGACTTATTAATTCCTGTAAGATAATATCCCAATTGGCGTTAATAAGAAATAGGTAGATGACACTTTTAACAACGGGGAACTCCTTACCGCATGATGTGCACCGGAGCATCCCATTATAAAGCGCCTCACGCCTGATTTCATGCGCCTTTACATCGAGAGCGGCATAACAACACGGACTCCGCAGTTGCTTTATAAAATCCATTGACACTTTGTTGATCATTTCTTCAATATTGATTTTACTACATACGTGGCTTATCAGATGTCGGTTGTATAAATCAATTGATTTGATTAAGGGAGGCATAAAATGAAAAGACGTAGCTGGTATCTATGGAGTAGTTTAATTGTATTGTCATTCATGCTTTTTCTGAGCCTGGGAGGATGCGCCATGGGTAGCAAAGGTTCTATACCGGAGAAGGAAGCGGTTGCCGCTTCAGTCAATCTCGATCTGGACGTTCTCAAGGAGATCGACGAAGTGATCGAACAGGGTATTAAAGACCATGTGACACCCGGAGCGGTGGTCATTATCGGCATACCCGGCAAGGTGGTCTTCAAAAAAGCTTACGGCACCCTGACGTATGAGGCAGATTCCACACCAATGCAACTCGATACCATCTTCGGGCTTGCCTCGATCAGTAAGGTCGTAGGCACTGCAACGGCTACCATGCTATTGATTCAAGACGGCAAGCTTACCCTTGAAGATCCGGTACGAAATTTTGTTCCGGGTTACGATACCGAAGACAAGAAGGATATAACCATATACCATCTTTTGAACCATACCTCGGGACTTCCCGCCTACTGCACTGCATCGAAAGTCAAAGAAGCGGAGGAGCCGAATCTGTCGAAACACGAAAACCTGATCCGCTATATAAGTAGGCTCCCGCTGAAATACGAGACCGGAAAGGGATATACGTATAGTTGTCTCAATTTCCTCACACTTGCCTATATCAACCAGAAGATTCTGGGCTATAACCAGGATAAATTTCTCAGGGAACGAATCTATGGACCGCTCGGTATGAAAGACACAACATACTATTTAACAGAAGAACAGAAGCGCCGAACCGCCCCGACCATCAAGAGCGAAAGCGAGTTTCGCCAGGGTGAAGTGCACGATCCCCTGGCATATTATTCGGTAAGCGAGGAGTATGCCCCGGGCAATGCGGGCCTCTTTAGTACCGCACCCGACCTTGCGAAATATTGCTGCATGATTCTTCAAAAGGGAACCTACAACGGTAAAGAGATTTTTACTCCCGGTACTGTCCAGCTTATGACAACAAAACAAGTGCCGGAAGGAGTGGACATTAACAGGGCATTGGCATTCGGCATACATGAAGATTTCCCCTGGGCAACGTCCCTCAACCAGAAGCGGGGACACGAGGTGGTCGGTCACACCGGTTATACCGGCACGTATATCAGAATCGATAAGTACGCCAGGAACTATCTCGTCTTATTAACCAATCGTGTGTACCCGGACGATTCCGGGAAAGTCACTCCTTTACGCAAGGCGGTGATTCGACTCCTTGTAGAAAGCAATCCATTGTACAAAGATGTAATCCCTGAAAAAGAAGATGAAGAGAAAGAGTAAGTATTTGCGCCTTGTCTCAGCGTTATGAAACCAATGTGGGATATACCACTCAGCGATCTTGATTACGGCGAGGAAGAGATAGACGCAGTAAGCCGGGTATTACGTTCGCGCTGGCTTACTATGGGTGAAAGAGTCAAGGATTTCGAACAACTCGTGTGCGATACTTTCGGAGTGAAGGAAGCCGTAATGGTTTCGAGCGGCACTACCGCCCTTCATCTTGCATTACAAACCATTGATTGTTCCCCGGTACATGAGGTCATAGTTCCCGCACTTTCATTTGTGGCAACGGCGAATGTGGTGCTTTATTGCGGGGCAACGCCGATTTTTGCCGATATCGTATCACTGGATGTACCCACTATCTCTCCCGAATCAATCGAAGCGCACATAACAGAGCACACGCACGCGGTTATCGTGATGCACTATGCAGGTTATGAATGCCGTATGAATGAAATCCGTGAGGTTATCCAGGACGCGGAAAAGAAGTACGGAAAGAAGATTTATGTTATAGAAGACGCCGCCCATGCAATTGGTGGAAAAACCGCTGACGACGAGTGGCTTGGGTCTCTCGGTGATATAGGCTGCTACAGTTTCTTCTCGAATAAAAACCTTGCTACAGGTGAAGGCGGCATGCTGGTGACTAACCATTCTGAGGTGGCTGAACGTGCACGCCTTCTACGGTCACATGCCCTGACGCGAACGACTATGGAACATCATTATTTGGGTCAGACCGACTACGATGTTATAGACGCGGGATATAATTATCGCCCGACAGAGATAAGCGCCGCACTCGGCATTGTACAGTTCAACAAACTTCTCAACAACAATAAGATAAGACATGAAATAACAGTCATTTATCATACCAACATGGGCGACTGTGCACATGTTCGTTTACCTTTTTCAGCACAGCTGAATTACGGTTTACCTGCATGTCATATTCTTCCCGTTCTCTTTGAAAGTCCAGAAACCGTAAAGGCGGTTCGCCACTCTCTTCATTCAAAAAAAATACAGACAAGTCATCACTATCGACCCATAACCGATTTCACCTATTATAAGCAACGCTTTGGTGACCTGGCAGCGTCTTTATCTCTGACTTACGAATACAGTAGCCGGGAATTAACTCTCCCACTCTATCCGGGATTAAAACCACAAGATGTGAGTAAAATATGCAACGCGGTAAAAGAGGTTATTGAAACTACCTGATGCGTCTTTCCGTCATAGTGCCCGTATATAACGAACGTCGAACTATCGAGATTTTATTGGAGAAAGTCCGTGCTGTTCCCATTGAAAAGGAAATTATCGTTGTCGATGGTAATTCCGTTGACGGCACCCGAGAGATTTTGCGTGAACAGGAGAAATATCCCGACACCACTGTTATCTACGAATCTTCCCGCAGCGGACGCGGAAAAGCCATAAAAGAGGGACTCAGTATAGCCAGGGGCGATGTTGTTATTTTTCAGGACGCAGACCTCGAGCTCGACCCGGCTGATTATGTACGATTGATCGAACCAATTGAACGGGGTGAGGCGCAAGTTGTGTTTGGCTCTCGGTTTCTCACCGACAAACCTCAGATGCGCTTCCTCCAGTACTGGGGCAACAAGATCATCAATTTCTTCGTCAACCTTTTATACGGTACGAGGCTGACAGATGTTGAGACATGTTACCAGGTGTTCCCTCTCTCTGTTATCCGCGAGATTAAAGTCATAAATAATGATTTTGCATTCACGGTCGAACTGACCATAAAACTCATCCAGCGAGGCTACTCTATCAAGGAAATACCTATTACGTATTACCCTCGAGGACGATTAGAAGGGAAAAAAATTTATTGGCACGATGGCTTCATTTCGTTATTTACCATTTTCAGGCTTCGCTTTTTCTCTCGTTGATTTTCTCTATTAAGAGTTGACATAGCATCCGACGCTGTTTATAAATGGTTGTTATTATTAAAGTTAATAATAGGAGACTAAAAATGACCAAGGCGGATGTTGTAAAAAGAATCAAGGAACGCACCGGACTGAGCCGTCAACAGTCGGTAAAAGCGGTTGAAATTTTTCTGGATTCAATAAAGGACTCTCTGAAACGTGGAGAACGAGTATGTCTTGTGGGACTTGGCTCTTTCTATATCAAACAGAGGAAATCCCGCCAGGGTCGTAACCCCAAAACCGGGGAAAAGATTAAAGTCCCCGCGAAAAAAATCGTGGTGTTCCGTGCAGGGCGGGAGTTCCGCGAAAAGGCTAAAGAGGAAGATACTGAATAATAACATTCGAGCAGCCTCCTCCCTCGTATTTCACGGCGTTTTATGGTGATATCTCTCTTTGTGTGCAGCTACACGATGAAAGGATGGTACGAGCGAAGAACTTATCAGTAAGGCGAATGGTATGAATGAACTGGTCGCGGTGGTTACCCTCTCCTTTGAAAAAACTTATTGCAGCGTCAACACAAAATTTTAATCTAAGATTAAACCTGAACAGGGATGAAGATGAATATAGTAGAATGAATACTTACTCTCATTGTGCAGATCTTTCTTCTTTGAGAGCGGCTCTTTTCAAGAGAGGAACAAGTCAACAATGCTGACAGATTCAGAAGATGCCGTCGGGCACGGCGTATATGACCTGTATGGTGGAATTGACTCATTCGAGGTGGGTCAACGCGACGAAGGTTTTGCCCGAATCGCATTCAGCCCGCCCATTCCATTGATTCTTGCTATGAACGGGCCGAGCACAGGGGTCTCTTGCCATTATTGAAAAGGAGAAGGTGTAAATTCGAGAATGCTGTTTTTTTAAGTAGATGATCAAAGGGAACGAAAAATGACTATTACAAACTGGAATTTTCCTTACCCATCGCGCCGAATGCCGGTCATGGCAAAGAACGTCGTTGCAACGTCTCAACCGCTCGCCGCGCAGACAGGATTACGAATGTTGTTGGATGGGGGTAATGCCGTGGACGCGGCAATTGCCGCCGCCATCACCCTGACTGTCGTCGAACCGACAAGCAACGGAATCGGCAGCGATGCGTTTGCTGTCGTTTCTTACGGAAAAGAATTGTTCGGCTTGAACGGCTCCGGGAAATCTCCCGCTGGCTGGACTGCGGATTACTTTGCGGGTAAGGAGTCAATGCCGGAATATGGATGGGATTCGGTTACTGTCCCCGGTGCGGTTTCTGCCTGGGTCGAGCTCTCTGAACGTTTCGGTAAACTCTCTTTTGAGCAATTGTTTGTTCCCGCCATTGAATATGCACGTAATGGATTCCCGGTATCTCCGATCACGGCTGCAGCATGGAAAAAGGCGGAGCAAACATATAGAGAGTTCAAGGAGTTCGGTGCGGCGTTTCTCCCTGGTGGACGCGCCCCAAAAGCCGGGGAAAAGTTTGCCTTTCCCGACCAGGCAAAAACACTCGAACTCATTGCTTCCAGCCGGGGCAAGGCATTTTATACCGGTGAGATTGCCGAACTTATCGCATCGACCGCTGAATCCGCCGGCGGGCTCATGACTGTTGACGACCTTGCAACGCATAAAGCCGAATGGGTCAATACCATTTCTTACACCTATAGAGATTTTACCGTTCATGAAATTCCACCTAACGGTCAGGGGATTGCCGTTCTTATCGCACTCGGTATTCTTAAACATCATGATATAAGTCAGTATCCCGTTGATTCCGCTGACAGCATTCATGTCCAGATTGAAGCCATGAAACTTGCACTCACCGATGCCTACCGCTACATCTCCGATCCCGCCTCTATGGACATAGAATTAAAAGCCCTGCTCAGTAGCGACTACCTCGAGCAACGTGCACGCTTGATCGATCTCAGTCAAGCACGTAGTCACCGTTTCGGCATCCCCCAACGCGACAGCACTGTATATCTTTGCACCGCGGATGCAAACGGCATGATGGTCTCCTATATTCAATCGAATTTTCATGGATTCGGCTCAGGTATAGTTATTCCGGGCGCCGGTATAAGCATGCAAAACAGAGGCTGCGGGTTCAGTCTGGAACCTGAACACCCCAACAGGGTTGGACCTCGCAAGCGACCTTATCATACGATAATTCCCGGCTTCGCCACAAAAGACGGCAAACCGCTGATGGGTTTCGGCGTCATGGGTGGCTCTATGCAACCCCAGGGACAGGTACAAATTATCGTCAGGATGGTTGATTACGGTCAGAATCCCCAGGCAGCCTGCGATGCGCCTCGCTGGCGAATTTTCAATGACCTCGATGTCGGGCTCGAAACCGGCATTAAATCCGATGTAATGAATGACTTACGACAACGCGGTCATAATATTCGAATTATGGAGTTTACTTCGTTCGGCGGAGGACAATTGATTTACCGTTTAAACGATGGATACTGTGCCGCTTCCGATTTCCGTAAAGATGGACAGGCGGTAGGATTTTAATCATTCCCGTAAGTTTGCGATTCTATTATTTCGTGCTCTTTTTTATAAATCCAGCGAAAGGATTTGCCTTTTTGTTCTCTGTCAATGCTACAATGTATAAGTACTCCAGAAATTAATTAGAAGCGGAGGTAACTATGGAAAAAATAGATCGGATTAAAGAACTTGCAATTAAGACAAATTCTAAGATCGTTTTTCTCGTTATCGATGGTCTGGGTGGTATACGTACAACTGAACAACCCAAGACCGAGTTAGAGATGGCAAAGACGCCGAATCTCGATGCCATAGCGGAGAGGTCAGCCTGTGGACGTTCTCTTCCTGCGACATTTGGCATAACACCGGGCAGTGGACCCGGGCATCTGGGGCTCTTCGGCTACGATCCGCTCAAACCCGAGCACCACATCGGCAGAGGGATACTCGAAGTGATGGGGATAGATTTTTCCGTTGAGAAGGATGATGTGTGCGCGCGTGGAAACTTTGCGGTGCGAAATCCCGATGGCACCATTGCCGACCGTCGAGCGGGGCGACTCTCAACCGAACGGTGCATTGAACTTTGCCATAAGATTCAAAACGCCATGGAACAGGTCGAGGAAGTCGAAGTTATTATTCGACCTGTAAAAGAATATCGATTTGCCTTGATCCTTCGCGGTGGAGGTCTTTCACCTGCAATTGCCGACACAGATCCGCAACGTGTCGGACTGAAACCGATTGAACCTACGCCCACAGAAGAAAGCGACGCAGCGCGAAAAACCGCCGATATCCTCCATAAGGTTTTAAACATCATGTATGGTGTGCTCGAGAAGGAGGATGACGCCAATGCCGCCTTACTCCGTGGATTTTCGAAAGATCCATGTCTCCCCAAGATGCAGGACCTTTTTAAGTTAACTCCCGCGGCAATTGCCACTTATCCACTCTATCGAGGCGTGGCTCGTCTGCTCGGAATGGACGTCTTTCATCCTAAAGATGAAACGATCGCCGCAGAAATGGAAGTCCTCAAGGAAATATACGCCGATTTCGATTACTTCTTCGTGCACATCAAAAAAACCGACTCCTATGGGGAGGATGGCAACTCGGAAGGAAAGATAAAAATCCTTGAAGAACTGGATCGCGAAATCCCGAAAATACTCGTATTGAATCCGGACGTTCTGGTAGTGACCGGGGATCACTCGACACCGACCCAGATCAAGGCACATAGCTGGCATCCGGTTCCCACGATGATTTGTGCACAACATGTAGATATTGACGATGTGAAAAAATTCAGCGAACGAGCCTGCGACGAGGGACGCCTGGGTATCTTCCCTGCATCCGAAATGATTCATATTGCACTTGCCAATGCAGGTAAGCTTAAGAAATATGGAGCGTAATACTTACGCCGGGGCGGCGTTGTTCGCTGACCACGGGCATTTATATATGTTACGTGGCTGTCAAATTTATAAATAAGCGACCGGGGGTTATTGGATTATGGTTATATAATCCGCGTGAGGGCAAAGGGATGAACGCTATCTTCCCTTGTGTTTATCGTAACGTGAAAAAAGTTGATTCTTTCTTCTATAACTCATTATGATAAGAACGATTATTGAATCTGTGAACGAACCATGATGGTCTACCTATATAATGAGAAGGGCGAGCCTGCAAAAGAGTTCGATCTTGCGTGCGGTGTTTCGTATAATTTCGGGATTAACGAACAGGAAAAGACGTTTGGTATTCTTGACGAAAATGATAAGGGCAGAATCCTTTTTAAACTCGCAGTCGATGATGATACAAACGCTGAGATTCTCGACGCAGGTTGCAATGAAGGACTCTTTATCAACAACAAACCTGTCACACGTACCAAGATCAAACGCAACGACGAAATCCTTGCCGACAATCATCTTCTTCGGATCGGCAAACCGGTCAGTCTCACCAATTATTTTTTTATAGAACCGGAAAAAGATGAAGAGCCTATTCTCATCAGCGACCAGATGGATGAGAATATCGTTATCAGCTCCATTCTTCCGGTCGAGGAGCAAACCATCCCCATAAGCGACCAACTCGATACAGATTCATACAGTCGCGATAAGATGTATAGACAGTTAGGCTCCTTGCTGGATGTCAGCCGCGATCTCAATGCAACGTATAACCTCGAGGGGCTCGTTAATAAAATCATCGACTATCTTTTTCAGGTCCTCATAATCGACAGAGTGGCCGTCATCGTCTCGATTCAGAAAGAAGGACGGAGAAAAATTTTAGTATCCCGTGCGGGCTGCCGCCGGGGGATTAAATCCACCAATGTAGTAGTCAGCAAAACCATACTTAACGCAGTACTGCGAGACAGGGTTGCGGTGGCAAGCGCCAACGCCATGGAAGATCCCCGCTTCAGCAGCCAGGATAGTGTCCAGGAACACCAGATTCGCTCAGCCATTTGCATCCCCCTGATTCATAAAAAAGTCCTCCTCGGCGCACTGTACGCCGACTCTTCAAATCCGGCTGTTCGCTTCACGCTTCAAGACCTGCAGTTCTTGAGCATCCTGGCTAATCTTACCTCGATTGCAATCCAGAACGCCTTGCGGTTCACTGAAATGGAGATGGAAATTCAGGGATGGAAAAACGGCATTCAGATCGATAAACTCATCATCGGGAATTCACTTAGGAGCCAGGAACTCTACGGGTTGATCAAACGTGTGGCGAACAGCAGAGTCAGTGTCATTCTCACGGGTGAAACCGGAACTGGTAAGGAGCTGTGCGGACGTGCAATTCACCAGTTGAGTTCACGCCGTACCAAACCATTTATTGCCGTAAATTGTGCAACTATCCCTGAAAACCTTCTCGAGAGCGAGATGTTCGGGTATGAAAAGGGTGCGTTTACGGGCGCCATGTCAAGCAAACCTGGAAAGTTCGAGCTCGCAGAGGGCGGCACCATTTTTCTCGATGAAATCAGCGAAATTTCGCCTCAATTCCAGGCGAAACTGCTCAGGGTCATTGAAGGATTGGGATTTGAGAGAGTCGGGGGAATAAAGACACTTACGCCGGATATTCGGATCATCGCGGCTACCAACAAGAACCTGGAGCAGGAAGTAAAAGAGGGTCGATTCAGGGCAGACCTTTTCTGGCGTCTCAACGTATTTCCTATATGGATTCCACCGCTTCGTGAACGCAAGGAGGATATCCTTCTCATTGCCCGTTATTATCTAAAGAAGTTTGCGCGTGAAAATTCACGCCTTATCGAGGGATTCACCACGGAGACTGAAAAATGGATGCTTGAATATGAATGGCCCGGCAATATAAGGCAATTGAAAAACATGATCGAATGTTCCGTTATTTTATGCGATAGACCGCGAGTCGGGCTCCAGCACTTCGGTATCCATTCAGGTATGCCGAAAATAGACACCATCGCTGATAAAGAGGCTGAGTCTGAATCATCCATCACACCGCTATGGGAACAGGAGAAGGAATCAATCATTCAGGCATTGCAGGAAACGGGGTGGAACAAATCACAGGCGGCGCGCCTCCTCGGGATTTCTCGCCATCATCTTATTTACCGGATGACTAAATACCATATTAAAGAAATCCCGGAAGAACACGCCGACGGATAGAAGAATATCACTCTCAATAAATCGTTGATTATAAAGGCGGTTACTTATCTAAGAGGGGGGCTTACACTTTTGGAACGATTCTCCATTCACTTCTTAGTATACGCCTCACATACGGGGTACCTTCCAGATGGTTAAACCCGAATGAATCCCAATTCCAATGACGCTGTGGTGGTTTATAATATTCACCCGGGTTTCTCCAACGCCCTACCGCTGTCTGACTTGCAAACATATTAATAATAGAGCCGTAAAAGGTATGACTTCCCCAGCTTTCGAGATAACGGAAGAAGTTCTCCGCCCCTCCAGAGTATTGCTGACCTTCGGGATATCTGGCATCTGTTGGGGTAATTCCGGCAATAAAAATTGCGTTTGTCGTGGTCGCTGAAGCGCCGGGAATATGAGGTCGATAAGGATTAAGATTATCACTGTCTTTCCAATTTCTTGATAGAACGGTCACAGAATCACCGGCGAGAAGCGCATAATTTTTATCTACATTGAAATGTCCATGAACATATAAAGGGTTATCTGTCGCAATAATCAACCCGCTATCGGGGATGGACTCTCCATTTTCGATTCGTACCGCAGGCATATCTTCATCGAAAGAAAGTTCCGATGCATATAAAATCCCGTTGAAGTCAATATAATGCTCGTTGCTCAGCCACTCTGTATATTCCTGGAAGACCTGAATGTCCAGATCAAGAACCTGAACATATCTTTCTTCTCTATAATCGTAGAATCTGCTATCTGCAGATACGGGACTAAGCGTATTTATGGGATTTTCGGGGTCGGGAAATTCCAGAGGCACTGAATGCCATTCTGTTTCAATAGTCTTTCTTGCATACGCTCTTAATTCTCCATCTGTCTCGCGAACAATACGTATACCTGAAAGCCAATCAAATTTAACATGCCTCATACTTTCGGTATCCTCGTCTGAACGGCGCTCGACTATTGCGTGTGGATCTTCTGTCCATGGTATTGACAAATCGAGATGAGAAACACCGTGGGCAGAATCCCGCACATATCCATCCCATTGCTCCAATGCAATGTCATGCCACCCCTCTAACTCATGGTCAATCCATTTGCCGTCAGAATCTCTAAACATTTTTTTAAAATTCTTTTTATCGTAAGTAAAATTAACACCCCGGCTTTTATCACTCCTGCCGGGTACACGTCCCGCGCCGCCGAGAAGTTTGCCCGCCGCGGTTACAGTGTCATAAAAATAGGAATTGTGCCCACCATCTGTATCGAAAATCCAATTCTTATTGCCGTGGACTTTCCCATGCATCTCGTAGTGGTTACCCGGTATTATTTCCCAATCGGTATTCGAGAAAATTCCAAACATAGTCAACGGAATATATTGCATATAAACAATCTGTTCTACTTCAACCCCATCATGAATAAAACGTTTGGATGTGGCATCTGTGCGTTTTGCATTTGTACGTAAACGGTATTTATAATTAAACACATAAGGCGAATTAAACTCCCCGGTCGGATCACCCGTAAAAAATCCCGAAACTTTAATAGGTTCATCTGATGTGAGGTTAAATCCGGGAATAGCTGGTATGGTAATTTCCGCAACACGCTCATTGAACTCATTGAGTCCCGGGGTATGAAATCTACTAAGGAAATCGAGTTCGGAATATAACTTATTAATAGCATATTCCGCTGCTGCAAGCTCATCAGTATATATCGAACTTCTTGCCGCAAGGCGCTTTTCATGGAGTGCGAATCTCGCCGCGCTCGTTACTATGATTGAAAGAACAAATACGTATATCAAAACCAATAAAAGAAGCGCGCCTCTTGCTGAATTATATCTTCTGCAATACTTATACACGATACCACGCTCCCTTAATGAGGATAAAGCTGAGTATTTCGAGGTATTGCACGTGTATGTACCAACACGCCCTGATAACCAGGTCCCGTAATTGCATCCTCAAGCCTATCAGGCTCTATTCCTGAATCACCTATTCGAAAGTTTATATTCACAACAGGGCCATTGAGTGTTTCAAGTTTGAAAAGCTTCCCGACCTCTTCTTCCTCAATATGAAGAGGGGAAAGATACCGCAGGATTACTTTTTCATTTCCATCGCCGGGAAGGCCCTTCCCGTAAACGAGCCGATTATCTCGTATGGTATAGTCGTTTTCGTCTGGATTGAGATATCTATAATAAATTGTGTCATAATCATACGAACCTGCGCCATTATCAGTCGCAATTGTTAAAATAAGTGTGGTTCCCTCTTCATTAACCTCAACATGACAGGCTCGGCGAATATCCTTCTCAATCCTTTCAAACATATGATGAGCGCCTGTGGACATGACAATCTGCATAGTCGTTGACTTATTTAATCGGGCAAATTGCATGAAGACCAACATTATTACCAGGGCTATTTGTGCTCCAAGTGCAGAGGCTATGACAACTTCCGTCAATGTCAATGCGTGCTTTTTATTCTTTTGCTTAATCATCTCAAACGAAATCCTATTGAGCGCTCACATAAAAGGGTACGAGTCCTGCTATTTTCCTCTCATAATCTTTTCCCCTATATTGCCACGAGACCTTGATAGTAACCGTTTTCCCGCCGTTTATAACATATTGTGAAGTGTGATCAGGAGTAACAGACCACCCCTGTGAAGATGAGCCGGACAGGTTGGTTGTTATTGTCAGGCTATTACTATCATTGCCGAGAATAAACGCCCGCTCCCCCCTCCCTGTACCCGCTACTATCGAGACTGTCGACCCTTTCCACCTGTCTGCATCCCACAAAGCGGATTCATCAACTAATGAATTAGCGGTTGATGAATTGCTCGCCATGCCATAGCCCTCAATCTCGACCGTTACGGCTGCAAGAATGCCATTTACATTGTCTATATAGTAATCGACACCGGGGTCAGGATAATTATCTAACGTTATATTGCTGTAATTATCCGCAAGCATTGTTTCAAGAATTCCTTGCGCAATGTTTTTGGCGGTTACCTCATGAGCGACTTCCTTACCCATTCTGCCGCTTTGTTGGAACCATGGTAAGAATGCCAAGGTTACGACAGCAAAAATGCCGATCGACACCATAACCTCTATTAGGGTTACTCCCCTTTTACACGCCTCCAATTTCCACATAACAAAACCCCATAACTGAACCTTTTCAGTACCCTTTCATATTGAAAAAGCGAGCAAATACAATGCCATTCTAACTGCTTCAAGTTGTTTGTTTTTGTTTATCTGCAAACCTTCGTTTCTCAATACCTTGGCTCGCTCTTTTCATAGTTATATAGTTCATGGAATGTTTAATTTGTGTAAAAGCCTTCACATCTTAAGCTACCCCACTTACACATTTTTGAACTTTTTGAAAATTTATTCACGGAATGAAAAGTGATGACATAACACAAAACCAATTATTGCCAGAGTTGGATGTGATCTCCTCCAATTGACATGGTGAGGGATAAAGCGTTACCGGCATGACATGCACACTTCCTCAGTGGAGGAGTTCAAAGCATCATAAATTTAGATGTTCTCCGGAGTGAGTTTTGCACATCTCTCGAGATAGACAATACATGTTTCTGTTTTTTATATCTCGATTTTTTCTACTGCGTCGCGTAAGCGCCGGGTATTCGTATGAGTGTATATCTGCGTGCTGGTAATACTTGCATGTCCCAGCAACATCTGGATTTCGAGCAGATCGACTTCTTTATGATGAAGAAGCGTGGCAAAGGTATGACGCAACTTATGCGGGCTTATTTTTTTCGATGGCAATCCCGCCAGAAGCGCGTATTTCTTCACCTTCTTTTCTATTGTTCTTCCTATGAGGCGTTTCCCGTTTCGATTGATAAAAAGGGCGGTGTCTTGCACCGGTGGGCGTACATTGAGATAATCCTTGAGTACCATGAGCGCAGGATCGTTCAGAGGTATGATACGTTCCTTTCGTCCCTTGCCAAACACTCGCAACGTATGACCCGCCATATCCACGCTATCAATGTTCAAATCGACAAGCTCCTGCAACCGTATCCCCGTCATTGCAAGAAGCGCCAGGATTGCACGGTCTCGTATGTCCAACCATTTTTGTGCCCCCGGGGCGGTAAGTAACCGTTTGAGTTCGTCTGCGGTCAAATATACAGGTAAACGTTTGGGAAGTTTGGGATTCCGTATACGCGCCATGGGATTTACCTTGATATATTCCTGTTCGAGACAATAGCGGAAAAAGGAACGAAGACTCGACACCTTTCGGCTTAGGCTTATCCCCTTATAATCCCGGTCGATATGGAGCGATGCAAAATAATCGCGTATAAGATCGATCGATAGTTTGGATAAGGACGGTTCAGACCCCATTTTCTCTGCGACGAACTTATGGAAATTATTCAGGTCGTGAGCATACGCTTTAACGGTACGCGGCGATAAATTACGTTCTACTGTTATGTACATCAGGAAATTTTTCTTCGCCGATTTTAGATCCGATCCCACACTGCGTCTCCATCTCATTAAAACTACAACAAAGATAAAAATAAATCATTCTTACGTCAACTATTAAAAAGGAAAACAAGGAACTTCAGATTCATTCCCGAGCAGGCGGGAATCCCATCTTTTATAACGCACGCGGGTGTCTTTCTTTTTCAAGGAATTTTATAGATACAGTGCAGAGCACAAAGCCTGATAAACTTGCAGGGTCAGGTCTCGAAGCAGACTCCTTGTAGTGAGAAACAAAAGCCAAAGATTATGTGAATCCACTTCGTATTGAACATTATCAGATAACATTTAGACGGTAGATATGTGTTTCATAGGGAAAGAATCTGTCCCTGAATTGCCTTCCCACAATCGAGATGGTGCGGTTTTCGCTGAGCACCTGAATTTGTCCACCAGTGCTCATCGAAAGCCTGAAAGGCACTTCGACCGATTGGTCGGTCATGCTTACTGTAACGATATACATGCTCTTCCCGTCCAGAAATGCAGCGGTATCAAAATAGTTGGAATATTGCTCGAGGGAAACCGCGTTTTTAACCTTGCCGGCAAGAATCGCTGATGCCATCTCCCCTATTTCTTTTGCGGCTCGAAAGGCTGCGTTCTTATGTTGCTGCATCCGTGCGTGGCTCAACCCGAACGAATTATCAATTTCTCCGCCATATCTGTAATAAATGATGCCGGTTGCTCCATGGTTGACAGCAAGAAAAGTCATCGAGCGAAGTTGCTCCGGGGTGGATTGATGCCCATTCAATACAGACGCCTGAATCCAGATCCACACAGGCTTGTCGCCATAGACCGTCTGAACGCAGCGATCCGTTGCATACGCAACAATCCCGATACGATCCGGATAACCGAGATTTTGTATCGCTTCCTTACTATACATTTCCCATGGTGAATAGACATAAGGGTCCGCGCCAAACACATCACAATGCGGGGCAAACTTAAAACCTTCTTCCTTGGGCCAGATGTTGAGCCAGGCGGGATGCCCGCCTCCATTGAGATTTGCCTTTTGATATACCTCTTTAATTCTTTCCATCGAGGTATTATGTACGTTTGGTTCGTCAGGAAGGCGCCATGCCAAGAGGGCAGGGTGAGAGGCGAATCTTTCATACGAAACATTCGAGTCGTAATCCGGCGTAAGGATGACGCGAAGACCATGCTGTTGAGCGGCGTTTAAGAAAGTCGCCTCGTTGTTCGGCGTACAAATGATGACTGTATTGAATCCGTTTCGTCTCAACTCTGCATATTCCTCTATTGAAGCGTCAAGAGTTGCGATGACAAAGTAGCGCTTCCCGTTGGTAGTAATTGCCGCAGGTGGCGCCGCACGTTCTGGAAACCATGAACTCGAAAACGTCGTGGAATGAGCCTCCCCGGCAGGTGATTCAGGCTCTTGCCGGGAGCCCACTGCTCTGGCTTCTCCCGGTGAAGATTCAGCAGAAGTGAACGGTTGATCGCGTCCCGTCCATAATATACCTGCTATTACGACGAGTACCGCTATAATTGCAACCACGGCTATGGCTATCTTGGGGACATGCTTTCTTTTTCTCTTCATAGGTATAAAAGGGAACTTTTCCATTCTCCCTTTCCCCGTTAGGCTCTCAATTGCCTGTATCAATTGGTCGATTTTCTGTTCCAGGGGTGGACGAAACGCATCGATCCAATGTGCCGCGCCGATGAAAAGTTGTAACGGCCTTGAAGGTTCGACCTCTCGCACTCTTATAGGAAACACGATTTTGCTATTTGAATACGCGCGCTCGATCTCGCTTTTTACAAACCGCGATTTGTTCGCGTTCTCGGAAAGAATAAGCACTACCGCAAGACTTGTCTCGATTGCATTGACGATCTCTTCGCCGTAGTCTTTACCCGGGGTAACGTCGCGTGGAGCAATCCAGCACGAAACACCGTGCTCTTCGAGTAATTCACATATCCTGCTGGCTATCTTGATATCTTCGGTCGCATAGCTGATAAAAATATGTTCTGGCATAGGAATAACCTCTCAAGTAAACTCTTGTCCGAATAATAGGAATGCCATTTTTTTTAATCAAGAAAAAATTGTGTTGATTAAGTAAAGATAAATAAAGCGATGAATATGGATCAAACTTTAGTTCGAGGAAAAAAGTAAACCAACATCATGAAAGGCGATGTAAGAATAGAGAATTTTCGTTCCCTCAATAAACAAGATCGGTTTCGTTGTCTGACCCCCGTAGGTTATGATCCTCGCAGGTTCTGACCCCTCTACTGCGATACAGCAAAAATCCACATTCGAGAGGGGATTTTACCACGCGAGGTAGATGTCTTTTCCCTTTCGCGAGTTTTGTGTAATTCGTAGTTAAATAAAAAGGGATTTTAGGTTTTAAAGAAATAAATGTGGATGAGTGAAAATCCGTGGCTCTAAGTGAAAATTTTTTAATATAGATTTCAACGCAGAATTCGCAGAGAGAACCGCACGCAGAGTTCTCGTAAAAGACCACATGCAGAGATAAAAACCTCTGCATTCTTAGCATCCTCATGCGCTCTCTGCGTTAAGATGATGTCTTTTCCCTAAGGGAAGATTCGTCGATAAAAGAAGGTATTGTTTTTAACCACATATCTCCACTGATCTCCACTTATTATGGGTGTGATGTCTCACGCCCATCTAAAGCCCAGACGCGTCGGTTCAGACCAAAACAAATTGTCGAACAGCCTCTCTGCTCTCCAAAAATTTTTTTCAAGGAGTCAGGGATATCTCTTCGACTTCAGCTGAATCAAGATAAACCCACGAGTTAAGTTCGTCCTGCCAGTCGAAACTCATAAGATCGAAAGAGAGAAATACAGGATCGATGGTTGTATCAGCCATAGATGGGTCGAATAAGACAGAATGTGACTTGAATTCATAAAACTTAGGCGCTTGATGATTACGACTGGTCACAATTCTCTCCCACCCCTGCCATGAATGCCGCTGGTTGACACGGAGCCTGAACTTCAATGTGTGATCAGGATTCATTGTGTTGGATGTAACCACAAAAATGCCCCGGTAAATCCCTTCGTTATCTATCGAGATATCCGGACTGAACCAGTACGCAAAACAATTGGCGGAAATCCCCGGGTTCAATCCGAGTTTCCCGTTCTTTACAATTTGATTGCCCTCATCGAACGGAGGGACTTCTCGGAGAAATTGCCATCCCTCCGCATCCTCATCAAATCCGTAGGATTCTATAAGGCGGCCAGATGTTACATTGACGACATCAACCTCCATCTCTTCGAGCCACAGCCATGAGTTGCTATCATCGAATTTCGAGAAACTCGTAATATCGAAGCAACCCACAACCCTGTCGTCGTTATTTGTGATAAGGGGGTCGAAAAAGAGGTCGTACGGTTTGACATTATCAACTGAAGGAGCACAGGATTTGAAGCTATTAATAGTCCGAATCCATGTCTGCCAGCTGTCTATCTGGGTAACGCGAAGCCTGAATTGTACCGCATCATCGGGATTAGAAACGCTGCTGCGGACATGCCACCTGGCACGAAAGATGTTTTTTCCAAAGATTTGTATCTCGGGACTTTCCCAGAATGAGAAACAATTGGTCGAGCCTGCCGCACTGATACCGATATGTCCCGGTGGGGATGTAAATTCAGCCTCATTATACGGATATATCCCCCCACGTGCGAGCCATCCTTCATCGCCAAATTCAAAGGTATAGTGGGGAAGTACCGGAATGGGGACAATATCGCTCACTTCATCGGCGCCTATGTCAAAGCCTGAGCCATCGCCCCGTTCCTCCCAATCAACGGAGTCGAAAGGTCTGAATTCATCGTCAAAATCCTTGTTGACCAGTTCCGTGCTTCTACCGGCATCGATGCAGGGGGACAAAAGCGAGAGATGAAAATCATTATTTTCGGCATCCACAAACAGCGGATCCCTCGAAATGTTTCCTATCCCCCCGCCCGTCCAATCTTGTATGCAACAATACGAAGGCTCGGAACAATTACTGAGTTGCGAGCTTCCATCAGATGAATTGTTGAATATAATACAATTACGAATTGTCCCTTGACATCCATAACATGCGGTATCTAAATTGTTGCAAATAGTATTATTTTCGAGATAACCAGAAAGACTCATGAGTATCCCTCCGCTGGAAGAAGAGTTTCCGAAGATGAAATTATTTTTTATAACGCCATTACACCAGTATACTCCACCAGCCCATCGAGCAGTATTGCTTTTGATTATGTTACTATGAATCAATCCATGAGATTTTGCGATGCCGCCGCCCCATCCCCAATACTCTTTCTCGCCAAACGATAAATTATGAGAAACGATATTTTTATAAATAATTCCCTGACATTGTGAAATACCACCACCACTGTATATCGACGAGTTTGCAGTGATGGTATTGAATTGAATAATCCCGTTACACATTGCAATCCCTCCACCTTCCAAGGCAGCATGATTTGTGCGTAGTACGTTATGCTCGATTCTTGCCAGAGTCCTATTGCCTTGAATCCCTCCACCATATTCAGCAACACCATTCTGGATTACAAATCCCGAAAGGACGCAATCAAACGATTCGGCACCGGAAAAAGTGATTACAGAGCCGGTACTCTGTCCGTCAAGGACGGTGGACAGCACAACCGAAGGGTTAGTCGGTTCAGTCGAGCGCAGAATGATATCTCTTCCTTTAAATTCAATGTTCCCGAAGTAGGTACCGGGTGCGACGATAATCTCACAACCATTTTCTGCTGCATCGATAGCTTGCTGAATAGAGTCGTAATCCTCTGGTACCAAAATAGTGCAGGGTTCGGGTGTAGGAAGAGGTGGGGGAACGGTACCGATGAACTCATCCGCCCCGATATCGTAATCGGAGCCGTCGCCGCGCGGTTCGGATGTGCCGTCAAAGCCGCGGATATCTCCTTCGAAGTCTTCGGTCAAGCGGTCAATAAACGCACCCGCATCGATACAGGGTGAATCCATCTGCAGATGAAATACACCCTCAGCTGTCTCGAGCACACGTGGGTTGCTCGATATATTGCCTGTTCCACCTCCTGTCCAATCCTGTATGCATGAAAAGTTCGAAAGTGGACACGAGAGTATGTTCGCACCATAATTATACGCGAGATTATCCCATATTATGGAATTTGTAATCGGGTGCATACAGTTCACTATACCGCCGCCTCTTACCCGTGCCTTATTTTTAATGATGGTGTTCTTAGAAATATAACCGACACCGTATGCTTCATTATGAGATTAAGAATCCCATGCAACATTCTCCTTTACAATATTATGCCGAATAGTGGCGAGACAACCGTTGCCGGATATACCGCCAACGTGAGGAGCGTCTCCGTGAGTAATAGTAAACCCGGCAAGTATACAATTCGGTCCTTCGTTACCGTTGAATGTAATGACAGAACCGGAACTCATGGCATCGATGACGGTCGAGTTGACTACCGTCGGACTTGTCGGGTTGATAGACCTGAGGATAATGTTTTTGCCTTTGAAGTGCACGTTTTCAAAATAGGTACCGGGCGAGACCACGATCTCGTCGCCTTCGTTTGCAGAATCGACTGCTTCCTGGATAGTGTCAGAACTCCCCGGGACTGTAATTAGCTCACCGGTTACCACACATGGTAGAACCAGAATAAAGAGAAGGAACAGGGCGCCTCGATAGAAACGCCTGAAAAGACAGAAACCACAAGGCAGGTAAATCAAAAATATAGGCTTCATAATAATGCCCCCCTTTTTTTATTAAAAGGATAACCTCATTTATCTAATTTCCCACCTCTATTGTCAACTAAAAAACAATCTTTTCATGAAGAGGAATCAAAAACGACAAAAGCTAAACCAGGCGGTGAAGAGAAAATAGTTGTGTTTTGAATTACGAACCTTTTTACACTATAAACCTAACATCCGTTCAGGTACTATAGTCCTTATCTTTAGATAAAATGAAGGCAACGATGAATATACACAAAGTGTTGATATCTTGTTTTGCACTTTCGCTCCTTTCCCTTTTTCTATCTGCAGATGAGGAAAGAATATCTTCACCCGATGCTGTTCTTTCTATGTTAGTCACGCCTCAGCAAGGCGAGAAATTTAAATTCGGAGAACTCACCGACGCTGAATTCACACTCAAGAATCTTTCAAAGACTGCGGTGCTGGTATCGGAAATTGTCCCGGTTACGAATAAAAGCGAAGAAGGCATAATCCTTTCAAGCCCGGTATATGGAAATGTGCAAAAAGTTGAGGGAGAGGATGCATTTCGCTACTTTCGCCTCTCACAACAAGAGACACGTGAACCTTTTCATGCGTGTATGATGCTCCCGGGAGAAGAAGTGGCTGTTGTTCATACCTATCGCCCGGTGGCGCGAGAAGAAAGTTTCGAGGTGAAGTACATCGCAGGAGTGGAAGAGGATGCAGAAACAACCCATCCGCTTGGCAAGTACCACATCTACATTCCGGATACAAGCCGGGACCCTTATATGGGCATTATAACCTACCGCCCGTATGACAGGGCGCGATGGAAATTCATAGCAGCAAGGGAAACCGTAGTACGACCGCCGGGCCCGGAAAATCCACTGCGTGCCGTGCTCATACCGGACCTCCCGAGTATCCCTGATAAATCTTTTTCACTGCAGGTGGATTTCGCGTTAAAACGTAATGCATTTACGCTGGAGAGCGCCGCAGAAACCGCAGCAAAGGTTACGGGAAAAGAAGCCGGTTCTCTGGAGTTGATTTATTGCAACGCGCTGGAGGGATATATCGTTAATGAAGAAAATTATGCCTGGCTGCTCACGGATAGAAAGCAAACCTCGCGAGGAACGCTCCTCGCCCATGTTCCATCGGCGCTGTTAAAAGACCTGGATAAAGCGGGCGAGGTGAAGGTACGGGTCGGCGACAAGCAGGAAGGTTTCGGTCCCGAAAAAAGGCATGCCAATTGGCTGTTCTGGAACAAGTATCCTGTCTTCTACGGCGACGGAATGTATACTCATGGAGAATACATCAGTATAAAGGCAGAAGACTTGATAGGATATCTGAGCGCTATGAACGAAAAAGGGAAAGAACTTAAAGTTCACACGTATTATTTTCGATCAAGATATTATGTTATAGCAGATCGATAGCTCTTGCGTATTATACGCCTGGATGCTAAATAAAATATTGAAAAATGTTGCAGAAACCAACGGAAGCGATGGTTTTTGTGGCACGAACTTATCCAGAGCTTTTTTACGGTGAAAACATGACCTTATGTTTTGATTCATTGAAGTTAACAGGATCAAATGGAATAATAATCCACGAAGAATATTTCTACGGTGCCAGCCTTGCGCATAATCCGAAGTTTTTACAACTCTTCGATTGCAGTCATGATTCACTCGGCGTGCAGGAGGTTGAGATTTCAGGCATCCAAGGGAGAATTTATTATTTCATTTTCAAGAATAGAGTATCGGCAACTTCGGCTTCGATACACGCCTTGAGAGCAGCAGAGAACAATCCCTTACGGTGCTTTGGAGGATTGAATCATGTGACCATCTTCGAAGTGGCAAGCGACGAGGAAGACGAGTTGGAGCGGTTCTACAAGGTTGCGATGCCGCCGTTACTATCTCAATACCTTTTGCATTTCGGCGATACAATACCGGACAGCCAGAGTGGTGAAGAAGCACTTCCTTCTGAACCCGACGATAACGCGGATCGATCCTTTCTTCATTCTTTCCACGACCCGGTTGATATCGCCCACCCCCTTTTCACACATATATCCACCCATTTTGAGATCGAGAGTGATCTCACCAACACCAGCCCCGATAAGAGAGAACCTTCTTCCGCTCTCAGGGATTTCCATCCGGAACCTTTACGCCCCGAGACCCTGATAGGAAAAAACGCCCTGACATGGTCAACACGCTGCGGTACTTATGGCATGGGAGGGCCGGGTTTTTTTGGCTTGAAACTCAAGGAGAAGTGGTTGATTATTGCGCTCTGGGGAGCGGAGGATTGGATAGAACTCGATGGACAGATACTCGCAGATTACTTTCCTGACCCCACGGATGCGCTCAGGGATGATGAGTATGAAACCATAAAGATGCGCGGCAGGGATATTGTGACTTCAAAACTTGTCGGCAGTCCAATTGTTGAATGCGCTATCAATAAACATTCCCTCAAGATCAGGTTTGAAAATGGAAGTATCCTCACTATCGAAGAATCCCTGGAAAGCAGAAAAGCATTCCCCGGAACAAACAAACCAAGAAAGCTCACATCGGCTGATGATCTCAGAAAAGGTGTCTTTCTCTCCCCTACCAATGTCCTCTGGGTATAAGAGTCGAATCTGTTCGCGAAATAATGCCGGTGAGTATTCGTGAAACAAATTTCAAGATCTAGCGGGTATTGGGCGCAATCGCAGAGGCCTTTTGAAAGCATTTCACGCGCACTCAACAATTGCGGGCATATGTTCTTCTGTGTTAAATAGGTAAGTCTAAATGCATTCCTGTGTGGAGTGAGGGCGTTCCGCGCCCCGCCACGGCGCGTCTTCGATTCTCCACGGCGAATCTCAGGATGTGTTCCCGTCGCCGAGCAGGTTATGGTCTTTATCAAAGAAGCTCGGAATCGAGGTCTGAACCCGATAGTTCCAAAAACAACGCAATCGCAAAGCGCTTGCACTCCACATCTGCAGGTCTTTATTCTTCCGAATCCAAACGGAAAGTCTAT
>CAZSMK010000142.1:0-6436 GCA_964608095.1 uncultured Candidatus Sumerlaeota bacterium
AGAAAAAGCCACACATGAAGAAAACGATTTTACAGCATGTCCGTGAATGGATTGAAATCATTATTATGGCGTTCATTCTGGCAATGTTCATTCGTACATTCGTGATCGAGCTGTTCCGAATACCGACTGGTTCTATGGTGCCGACCCTTATCGGCGCACGAATAGCGGAAGTTGATATCGATGACGATGGAGATGAAGATATGATTGTGGATGTAGGAGTGAAGTACGAAATCTTCGAACGAGAAGGAGAAAACTACATTAACGTCTACGAGACTTTCTCGGTGCCATTGCACAAACAGCGAGAGGTGCAAAGAAAACTCCATATTCAAAAAGACATGATCCTGGTAAATAAATCGGCATATTGGTTCAAGCCGCCAAAACGAGGCGATATTATTATTTTTCGCGTACCGGAACCCGAGTTCCAACCAGATAAACCTATCTACATCAAACGTGTCGTCGGCCTACCCGGTGAAGAGATAGAGGTCAGGAATGGAAATCTCATTGTTGATGGTAAGAAAGTAACCGAGCCGGAGGTCTTCGAAAATGTGCACTATACTCATGGATTTGGGTTCTATCGCACGGTTGTGCCTGAAGGGGAGGTCTACGTCTTCGGCGACAACAGTCCCATCAGCGCTGACAGTCGTAAATGGGGAGGGGTTCCCATGGAAAATATCAAAGGTAAGGCGTTCTTCCGGTATTATCCTTTCAATAAGATGAAATTCTTGAACTGAGACCATTCATAAACTTTCCCATGAAAAAAATCGCTTTCATAGTCTTAGTCGTTGTCTTCTCATTCAGTTTTATTAGAAGCAATGCGAACGTGCTTCCTGAGGGATTCAACGACAAAACGGTTTTTACCTTTCATTGTCCGGATATACATGCGTTCATTGCTGAATATAACACTTCATCACCAGGGCGTTTTCTCCAGGAGAAGCAAACGCAAGAATTCATAAAGCCCTTGATCCGCCACCTGAACGGCATCCTCGCATTCTGGGCAGACCATTTCCAGATTTCTCTCAAGCGGCTTCAGAAAATCGTTAAGGATGAATTCATGGTTTTTGTGGTGACGGTCTCGCCAGCCGACGAATCCCGGAAGGCGGAGTTCATCACTATAGTACGCTTCAAGCCGAATCTCGCTGAGACGAAAAAATGGATCGCTGAGTACGAAGAACGTTTGCCGGAAAAGATAACACGCCGGGCTTTGAACGAGAGTATCCCGGGCTTGACCTTCTTACATTATTATATAAAGAAACCCGTTCACGCAGATAAAGTATTCGAGGGTAACAAAAATTCCATCAACGACGAGCTGCTGCAGATTGAAGGTTTATATGAGGAACATGAAGTCTCGATTACGTATGGTGTAGCAGGAGAATATTGTTATCTTATCCGGGGCGGGTTCGAGCAGACGCGGACAGCTCTTACAAATAAAAATATCGTAGAAACCTTGACAAAGGCTCAGAAACAGACGTCGGCTAACACACCCTGCTTTAACATTCAAAGTTCCATACACAACTTGATTGAAAATGATATTCTCAGAGGTTCGCTGCTGAAGGATGCGGTGAAAATCATGGGATTAAACCATGCCCTCATCAAGTGTGAGTTGATGCAAGGCCATCTGGATATTACGCTCACTTTCCATAAAAATGCTCCATCGGTAAAGACGCCCTTATCGGACAATATGCCTTTCAAATATTTGAACCGTATCCCGGAAACTTCCGATTGGTTTGTTCTGAGTTCCCTGCATTGGTCCGACGTATGGAAATGGTTCGATAACCGGGTGGCAGGTTTATCCGAAAAATTCAAAAAATATGAACAGGCGGTTCTCGTGAATTTCGAAAAGACAACAAAGCAGAATTTGAGTCGTCTTTTCACCGAGACTGCAGGAAACGAAACTCTCTTATTTCCCCTGGTTTTTGAAGATACGACGACGGGCAGTGTAAGGAAACAACCCGTATTCTTTCTCGAGCTGGCTGATCCCGATTATTTCATATCATTACTGAGGACAATATTGAAATTTGTCGGTCAACTAACCTACTTCAATGTTTCGGAAAGCCGTTATGCCGATGGGACAATGTTTCGTTTTCGTGAAAGGCTTTTACCTGAAGAAGCAAGACGCCGGCTGGTATTCTGGATAGGAGAAGAGTTCATGCTTGTAAGCGGCATGTCGGAAGACGTTGAAAAAGTCCTTACTCGCGCCCCTTCTACCCTCCGTTTGGAATCTAAAATTGACCGACTGCAACAATCCGGCGCCTTACCACTCCTTGTTATTTACTGGAAATCCTTCAATCTTACTCCACTTTTCAGCGCTGTCAGGGCGACAGCCGAAGGCGTCGGGCTCTCCCTCGATAAATTCAATAAGCAGATAGTTGACTTTGAACACCCAATCCCTTCTTCGGTTTTTAACCGTCATTTCGGTAACGCATATATTCTGGCGATAGACAAAGATAGCGCCTTGAACGTTTTCTTCAAAGTCGGGTATGCCTCGAGAAAAAACTAAGCTCCGACACGTTCTCTACTATATTCATATTCATAATCCCTTTGACTAAGCATGGGATTTTGTAGAGAATAATATATTAACATTTTTTAATGAATATATAACACTGTCTCAACAGTAAGAGAAACATGTCCTTTTATAATCTCCAGAAGGTTATAAAAAACCCAGAAAATAAAAAGCGAAGGAGTATACAAAATGTTTTACAAAGTAAAAACATCCAGGCTCGAGGTTTTCTTATTAATCCTTGTGTCGCTATGTTTTCTGATGAGCATCGAGGACATTGCACGCGCTGAAGAAAATAACGAGAACAATGCTGAAGCATATCTTAAAAAAATATCGTCAGCTTATAAGGAGCTGAAAACTTTCTATTCAGAAGGAACCATGACTATATCTACTCAAGTAGGAGAAAAAAGTAATACGATCACCATACCGATAACGCTCGCGTTTGAGCGCCCGAATAAGTTCAAGATTCAATTCGATCATAGCGGTATGGGTGTTACGGTGGTGAGCGATGGAAAGACGATGTATACATTTCTACCCGGTCTTGACCAATACAAGAAAACATCAGCTCCTGAAACTATGGAAGATTTCACTCCTGATGCCTTTGTGAAAGGCAATCTGGAACAAAGCATAGCAGGGCACATGATCGTTTCCGACGATCCCCTCAAAGATATTCTGAACAATGCGCAATCTGTGGAAAAAGACCCGGATGGCGAATTGAATGAAAAAAAACATGCCATTGTACGCATCCTTAACAAAGATAAATCGGTAATGTCTCTCTACATCGACCCTTCGACGTCACTTCTGCGGCAGGTCGTAACTGATTTATCCGAGTTCCTGAAAGCACGTATCCCAGAAGAACAGGCGCCGTCTGAGCTTGAAGCAGAAATAAAGGAACATTACGAGTTAATTAAAGCCGGCGAAGCAATCGAACCGGAGGTGTTCACGTTCATTCCCCCTGAAGATGCACGGGAAGTTGCTACATTTAAGATGCCTGATCGCCAATCTCAAAATACGAGTTTAAAAGAAGGGGAAAAAGCCCCTGAGTTCAGTCTCAAAGGATTAGACGGAAAAGAATACTCGTTGGCAGACCAAAAAGGCAAGGTAGTGCTACTTGATTTCTGGACGACATGGTGTTCGCCGTGTGTGGTGGCAATGCCCGGAATCCAGAAATTACACGAGAATTTAAACAAGAAAGGGCTCGTAGCGTGGGGAATTAATCCTGAGACAGATATCGATCGAGTAGCAGAGTTCCTGGAAAATAAAGGCATTACTTATCCCACGCTTCTGGATAAAGGGGGAAAGGTATCCGGCCTTTATAATGTGACGGCGATACCACGCTGCATCATCATTGACAGAAACGGCATGATCGCAAAGGATTTCACCGGTTATTCCAAAGCACAGGAACAAATAATCGAAGAAAGCATTAAAGATCTTCTAAAAAAATAAGGTTCAGCGGAGCCCCCTAACGTATAAGAAATTGTTCGATTCTCGTGGAAAAAATGGACCGATAACGGCGTATATTTTTATCCCGATTGAAGAGAAATTAAAAATAAACTTGACATATATCTCGAAAATCGGGATAAATGATATTACTTTAACCTTTAAAAAAAGGGAGAAACCAATGCGAAGTAAACTGATCGTCACGACGTTGGTGGTTGTCCTGATTCTGCTCTTCTGCAGCACAAGTTTTGCCCATAGTTATTGTCGAGGTAAAACCGACAACCCGCTTCGAATTGTTGCGTACCTTGTACATCCATTCGGGATGGCGCTTGAATATGCCATCACACGGCCGATTCATTGGGTCGTGAGCCAGCCTGATCTGGATAAGGTATTTGGACACGTGCCCGGCGAATACGACATATTTTTTGTCTGGGAATAACAGGACGACGATCATAAACTGAGTAGAGGTTGTAAGCAAATCCAGCCAACTCGGTGAGCGGCATGATCGAGCTGAGGCAAGTCAAGAAATGCTACGTCCGCGCCGGCGCTTCTACTTCCCAAAAAGTTAACGCTCTTCACACGATCGATTTAACAATTGAAGGGGGAGAGTTTCTTACTATTACGGGTCCATCCGGAGCGGGAAAGACCACGCTTCTTAACCTCATTGCAGGCATTGAACGACCTGATAGCGGCGAGATAAGAGTTGACGGGGAAAATCTTACACATTTGAGCGATAAAGTGCTTGCAAAATTTCGCAACAAAACCATCGGGTATATGCTACAGTTCTATTGTCTTCCCCCGCACCTGAATGCTGAAGAACAGATTATGCTTCCACTCCTTATAGGTGGTAAATCCATAACCACAGCACGAGAGAAAGCCCATGATTTGTTGGAGCAACTCGGAATAGGCGCCCTCGCTTCAGCCTATCCGCACGAGATGTCGGGTGGGCAAGGTCAACGTGTGGCGCTGGGTCGAGCCCTGGCGAACTCCCCTACCCTGCTACTTGCCGATGAACCAACAGGCAATTTAGACAAAAAAACCGCCGAACAATTGATAGAGGTTCTCATAGACTGGAATCTCAATAGAAATACTACCACCATTGTGGTGACTCATGATGAAGACATAACCAGAAAGGCATACAGGCATCTTCACATGGAGGAGGGCGTCCTAACTCAAAAGAACAGGATTAAGCCAGATAGTTAGAGGGGAGGTTTCGCAAATAAATAGGATAGCAAAAAGTGGTTCATCCGAGTCCTTCGGGCAAAAAATCGCCATCGCTCTGGATTTGAAAAGTAGAAGAGGACCGCCCAATAAAGATGCAAATGTGAGTGAAGACGCCCAACTTCATGAATACATCATTCGGGACATAGATCATTATATAGACGAGGTATGCAGACATCTTTTATCAGAGCAGATTTTCAATTCCTACGTCCGTAAACAATTGAAAGCCGATATTATCGCCCGGGTGGCAAGGAGAATCAAAAAAGAGCCGAATCCAAGCCGGGCGGTCTATGAAACACTCAAAGAGCGCGGAGCGCCGCAAAAAGTGGCAGAAGAGTTCACGGGTTCCCGCATTAAATTTACCTTCCCCCTGAGTGAACTCCTTTACATATTCTTTCTTTCCGGTATCGCCGCTATGAGCAATACCGAGGACAACGAGT
This sequence comes from uncultured Candidatus Sumerlaeota bacterium, assembly GCA_964608095.1. GTDB lineage: Bacteria > Sumerlaeota > Sumerlaeia > MWCT01 > JAGHBZ01 > CAZSMK01. The sequence continues at coordinate 5,599 of CAZSMK010000142.1, forward strand.
ACAGTATAATGAGCAAACTTATTCTTGGCGCAATTGTTGTGCTCCTTCCTTTTGTTGCTTACTTTTTACAACGCTTTGCAAAGCTGGAACTCGTGGTACATCCCGACGGAATTCTCAAGCGGCATTTCCTGAAAGAAAAAACCTTTATTCCATGGTCTTCTATAAATGCAGTAAAAAGTAGTTCCGCTCTTTTCATTAGCAAAGGGGTTATTCTACAACTCGCAAACAATAAGCAACTCCGTCTTTTACCCGTGTCCACAAATTATGCATATATTGTAAGCTGTGTCTTGAATCATGTTCCTCCCTCTACAGAAGTAAAGCCGGAGGTGGTGCTCCAGCTGAAAAAGCATATCCAGACCCTATCAAAAAAACCAATCCCTGACGGTAGGCAGCAACCCTCTCTTTTCCGAAAAAAGACTACGTGAACCTGTAAAGCACCACTCCCGAAATACAATTTCTTACCTTCGTAGTCTTGCTTCACTACTAAGGGGTGTTTCTTGCACTGAGATTTACTATCCACAAACTGCCGACAGCGCCTGCAGGAGCCCACGGAATTGCCAGGGCGATATCAGGCTAAATGAAAACGAGTGCGAAATATAAAAGACTTGATTCCCGCCTACGCGAGAATGAAAGATAAAAAAAGGGATGATCCGTCTTCGGCTCGATGCTGCAGGATCAAATCTACGCCGCGCTGAGTCCGGAACGTTCGTAAGGGAAACTCCGTAGAAAACTCCCTCAGAGGAGAGATTCGCGAAATAGGAGTTTTGCGGGAAACAATTAGACTAAACAATCGGTTTTAAGATTGAATGTTGTGCTCATTATTGTTGTAAGATACCGA
>CAZSMK010000143.1:0-7640 GCA_964608095.1 uncultured Candidatus Sumerlaeota bacterium
TTTTTTTCTTGTTGACCTCAGAAAAAACGTCCACAAAAATAAAAAAATATAACAGGGGGGGCGTCCCCCCCCGCTCCTGCTGCGTCATTCCGTGCTGTCGTTTAAAAAAAGAATCTGCCGACTTGATAGACTACGGTAGCAATAATCCACGCCACTCCAAGACTATAGAAAATTGAGATGAAGGCAAGTTTTCTTCCTGCCTCCTGCCATATAGCGATAACTGCCGGAATACATGGAACATAAAGAAGAGTGAAAATCATGAAGGACAAAGCGGAGAGGGGATTAAAATGACTCTGAATTATGGAGCGGAGGGCTTGACCGGTTGCCCCATAAGTCGCTCCCAGCGTACCCACAATGGCTTCTTTTGCGGCCACCCCGACAAGAAGGGCAACGGAAGATTGCCATTCGCCGAATCCGGGAGGAATAAAGAAGAATGAGATTTTGCTCCCTATGGTGCCTATTAAACTTTGAGACGATGCGTAATCCACGCCGGGTGGAAGTGATGAGAGTAACCAGACTACCATCACCGCAGCAAAAATGACTGTTCCGGCTTTTTTGAGGAAATGTGCGCCCCTTATCCAGGTGTGAAATACTATGCCCTTTAGCTTTGGAACTCGATAGGGAGGGAGTTCCATGATCAAGGGCGCCGCTTCCTCTCTGATGAAGAATTTTCTGAAAATTTGTGCGGTCAAAATAGCAACCAGAATACCAAACATATAAAGCCCGAAAATCACCCATCCCTGCGATTGTGCAAAAAACGCCGCAGAAAAGAAGACATAAACAGGTAAACGAGCAGAACATGACATGAACGGGATTAAGAGAATAGTCAAATGACGGTCCTTTCGGGATTCAAGAATGCGCGTTCCCAGTATCGCGGGGACACTACATCCAAACCCAAGGATCATGGGTATAAATGACTTCCCGTGCAGTCCCAATGCATGCATAATCCGGTCCATAACAAATGCGGCTCGAGCCATGTATCCGGAATCTTCGAGAATCGAGATAAGGAAAAAAAGAATCAGTATATTGGGGAGAAAGACCACGACCGAGCCCACACCACTTATAATACCATCAGAGACTAATGAAATCATAAACTCAGGCGCACTGACATACGACAGAAAAGAAGTAGCGCCTTTGCTCATGAGTTCGAAGACAATCTCGATCAAGCGTGCCAGAGGATTGCCAACCATAAAGACCAGTTGAAATGTAATCCACATGGACAAAAGAAAGAGGGGAAGTCCCAGATAGCGATTTACGAAGACCTGGTCTATTTTATCGGAAACATTAAGGAGAAACTCAGTGTCCTGGACTCGTTTGGTTACGCATTCCTTGATAAGTCCATGGACAAACCCGTAGCGCCCCTCGGTGATTGCCATCTCCATGTCCAATCCATAGGTCTTTTCAAACCAATCTGATCGCTCCTTTGCGAGCCTCAGAACTTTCTCACCTGCAGGATCGTTTTTTATCTTCTCAACTATACCGAGATCATTCTCGAGAATTTTCAAGACTACCCACCGATGGGGATACTTCTCGACTATCGATAGAGCAGAACTAACCTCCTCAATCTCTCTTATTATTTTTTCTATATCATTGCCATAGTGAACTTTGAAGGTGTGTTTGTCAGGAGGTTCATAATGAATAATAGCCTCTTTGAGTTCCTCGATGCCCTTTCCAACGAGTGCAACGGTCTCGACAACAGGGATTCCGAATACTTCGCTTATTTCTTCGTTATCAATGGTTATCCCCTGCTTCTGTGCGATATCCATCATATTCAAAACAAGTATCAAGGGAGCGCCCATCTCGAGAAGGGTGACCGTAAGATAAAGATGCCGTTCTATAACGGAAGCGTCGACAATATCGACGATAACGTCCGACTTATCTTCGAGGATAAACTCGCGCGCGATTTTTTCATCCAGGGAGATTGCCCCTAACGAATACGTGCCCGGAAGATCAATAATAAAAACGCGTCGTCCATTACTATAGAATTCCCCCTCTTTTCGTTCAACTGTTACACCGGGCCAGTTGCCCACGCGATGATGAAAACCAGTTAAAGAATTAAACACCGTGGTCTTTCCCGAATTCGGGTTACCGACCAATCCCACAATTATTTCTTTCTGGTTATCCGACATTCATGACCTTCTTCAGAGCCTTGCCATGGTTATTCAACATTCTTCGTGATGCCAAAATGTACGCCTGCCTTTTTGAAACACGTATTTTTCTATCGCCACATAGTATAGAAAACCTATTACTGCTGGAACTTTTAAGAAGCGTATTTTCATCACCGAAACTTGAGTCCCTTGCCTCGCTCTTCTTTCGAATTGTTTTGTTTTTACTTCTATAATCCACCACTATGTGAGCGCCGATAGGGAGATCGAATATGATCATTTTTTCCGTGAAGAATTGTTTACCTTACCTAACATTTTATCCATTTCGATGTGCCTATCCGCCGGTAAATTATTAAGAAAATCATTCAACGATTGTAACCGTGCGATACTTTTCTCTGAGAGATAATGCTCGAGTCGGCATGCTTCTTGATCGGCTTGATTTGCTTCTATTCCCAATATTTTGTGGAGAAAGTTGAAAATGACCGTATGTCGTTCTTGAAAATACCGTGCGATTGCCTTCCCTTTATCAGTCAGATCAACCGTTCCATAATGCTCATGTATGACAAAGCCTTGTTTTGTGAGCGATTTCAGTGCACTCACCACCGAAGGCTTACTCACGCCGGTTGTATCGGCTATATCCTTAATGCGGGCAGGTTTGCCTTTTTGCCGCAAAGTGAGTATAGCTTTTATATAATCCTCACGTGTAGGGGTAATGTTGTTCATAGGTATAGTTGACATCAAAAATGTTAGATACATCTTACTTTTATCCGCCTCTTCACGTCAATAAAAATCAGAAAATAGCATCCTTTTTTCGGAGATGAATTCGACTTCTTTTACTCCTCTTCCTGCTCCAGAAATCTACATAGCGATTCATACTCTTTTTTAGTATTGATATTACGTACTACCCCATCGTCCATAACGTCTAAATATTGGATACTTTCCTCATCTTCCCTGATAAGGTTACGAAGTGTCATTTCCGGTGAAGCCTGCACAATAGAGGCGAAAAGTGTGGATGGAATAATAACGGGATGTCCTTTACGACGTTGATATACGGGTATGATTGTTGTGCGTCTTTTCGTTTCCAACCATTTGTTAAAGAGTTCTCTGTATGTCGTGCTCTCTACTGCGGGATGATCGACGGGAACCAACAACATTCCTTGCGAGGAGCGCGATTGTGCGATAACGGCAAGGCGAATTGAAGAGAATTGTCCTGCGTGGGGCGTGAAATTGATGACGACCTCGATTTCGGGCAATTCAAGTTGCTCTAAATCGCTGAGCTGCTCATACGAGGTCACAACTGTAACCTTTTTGTATCCCGCTGAGCGAAGGCGTCGGTAAATCACCTCGACAAAAGTAGAATCGTTATATCTGAGAAATGCTTTCGGTGTACCGATTCGTTCTCCTTTCCCCGCAGCAAGGATAGTCGCCTGTATTTCGTTCGTATCTGTCATGGGCGCAATCTATTCGACCGTATCGCCCCGATGCTCCGACTGCAATAATTATTTGTTGATTTGACTTATCACACTTGCGCCATTAAGGTAGCAAATATTTTGATAAAAGGAGGTGGTTGAACCATGATGAACCATATCTTCATCTGGCTGATTATTTTGGGGATTCTCATGGGATTCTACACCGCAACGAAGGAGGCAATGGCTGCAGAAACCCTTGAAGAACGCCTGGAAGCAATCAAAAGCGTCGGAAGTGGGTTGACCGAGATTTGCTTCGAGCGCGCAAAACTCGCTGTCAATCTTTGCCTCGAGCTTATCGGCTACATGGCGCTATGGCTGGGATTAATGAAGATCGCAGACGAAGGTGGTCTGGTGTCGTTTCTTGCCAGACTCGTTCGCCCGATAATGAGATTCCTGTTCCCTCGCATTCCAAAAGATCATCCTGCGCTCGGCGCCATGTTGATGAACATCTCAGCGAACATGCTTGGACTCGATAACGCAGCCACGCCGCTCGGACTCAAGGCGATGAAAGAGCTGCAAAAACTCAATCCCGAAAAAAACCTTGCGACCGATGACATGATCATGTTCCTTGCGATTAACACATCGAGCGTTACGCTGATACCTTTTTCGATAATGGCATGGCGTGCTACCAAAGGCTCGATTAATCCCCAGATCATCCTTGGTCCTGCCCTGCTTGCGACATTTTTCTCAACAGTCGCCGGCATAAGCGCCGCGTATATCATGTCTCGACTATTCGGTAACAGAGGGAAAGGAGAATAACCATGTTTGCATTTGGTGTTGATGTTTTTTCAAATTGGGCGATTCCACTCATAATCCTTGCCATCGGTGTTATCGGCTACCTTCGGAAGGTAAAGGTCTATGAATGCTTCATAGAAGGTGCGAAGGAAGGGTTTGACATAGCGGTCATGATTATTCCCTATCTGGTGGCGATTCTATTTGCCATAGCATTGTTCGATAAAGGTGGAGCCATGCAAATCTTTGCGGAGATTTTCAAACCCATAACGAGTCTTATAGGGATGCCGCCCGCAATTCTTCCACTTGCCATTATTCGCCCACTTACAGGTGGCGGCGCACGCGGTGTCATGATCGACATTTTCGATAAGTTCGGGCCTGATTCCATTGAAGGATTGATCGCCTCTGCGCTGCAGGGAAGCACCGAGACGACGTTCTACGTCCTTGCAGTATATTTAGGCAGCATAGGTGTCCGCCGTTATCGTTATGCCATACCCGCATGTCTTGCAGGTGATTTAGTCGGAATAATAGCAGCCGTCATAATCTGTAATATCTGGTTCGGTCCGGGAGGACTTGTAAAATAAAGTCGCGGTAGGTTGAGTGAAAGGATTACTTGACGGGGATTGACAGGCGCTTGATTGCCGATGCCTTCCCCGTGATATGATCCGCGGTTATGACAACACCGTTCAACCACACGTCTTCCGTGGCAATGCTATGTTTTACCGGCATCATCTTCAGGAAATTATCGATTATGATATCTTTCTTAACTCCGATTATAGAATCGCGCGCTCCGGTCATTCCGCAATCGGTTATGTAAGCCGTGCCACCGGGCAATATCCTTTCATCCGCGGTTTGAACGTGGGTATGAGTTCCTATGACGGCGCTCACCTTCCCATCCAGGAACCAGCCAAGCGCAACTTTTTCCGATGTTGCCTCGGCATGAAAATCCACCGCAATAAGGCGCGTCTGCTTCTGTAGTTCTTTCACTATCTTTTCCGCCGCACGGAAGGGACAATCGTATGGTCTCATAAAAATCCTGCCAATAAGGTTTACAATACCGATTTTAATGTCGTTGCCGATTTCATATACACTGAAACCGTTTCCGGGAATACCGACATCCGCAGGGAAATTAGCGGGACGCAAAAGTTTAGGATCGATATCTATGACTTTGTAAATCTCACGGTTAGCCCATATATGATTCCCACCCGTAATAACATCAATTCCGTAATCATGGAGATTTTGGGCTATTGGAGGCGTAATCCCCTTGCCTCCTGCAGCGTTCTCGCCGTTCGCAATGACGAAATCTATGTTGTACTCTTTTTTTAAAGAGGGTAAGAGCTGACGGACGGCATCTCTCCCGGGTCGACCCATTATATCCCCAACAGCTAAAATGACTGTCAAAATAGTCTCCTCTCTTTCTTTTCAAAAATAAATCCCGCTACAAACTTCGAGCAACGTAAGATTGAATACTTTTATGTAACCTTTCCCTCCCCTCATAAAACTGAAAGAAAAGAACACATGAACTACACTTTATCTATTCTTTTCAATGAAAAAGCCAAGAAGACGTCGAAGGCGATATATATCATTGATAAGGTTATCCGGCTCTCTACCAACGACCTCAATAACGTCACGGTCGATCTTATCCTCAAAAACCCTTAGATTGGTCAAGACGCTATGGAAAAACTTTGCCAGATTTGCATAGGGCATCTTATCCATCATCCGCAGCAAATCAGTAAAGAAGGTCTTTAATTCCTGGGGTCCTTCGAGTCTTTCCTCGATATTACTTGCCAGAAGCTTACACGCCTGAACCGGAGAAATCTCACCCGGAAATGCCGCCTCCTTGAAATAGGTCTTTCCTATATCTTCTAAATCCGAGAGAAGTATATGCCGATTGTAGCGTAGTATGAAACCGGTGAGTGGTAACTTCTGGCAACTCGAAATCATGGCGCCCAAATTCGAGGTGGTAGTTGACGTAATCACGGGCTGTAAAAGGGAGGTGTCAGGCATCCGCTTTAGATTTCTTTTCACCTGCTCGGTACATTCCTCCGGATTAGTAAGATCTTCGGAGATCAGTAACTCGTCGAAGAAAAGATAATGCCACATATACAGCCATGGAAGGGGTCTTTCCAGCGATGCAGGCAAGACTCCCCTATCAGGTACCAATAACATCAGTAAAAGATCAGGGCGTTGACTCAGAATGCGAGATTTGAGATACCCGAAAAATTGCATAATTTGAACGTGTATCCACTTCAGCCATAATAAACGAATAGAATCTTTTTCCGATAAGTCATCCCAATGTAACCTGATATTCTCTCCTCCAATTTCTTCTATTTTCCTCCGACAATATTTACAGAAGCATATTTCAGGTAATTCCATAAGGGGTCGAACATCTACTATAAGGGCTGACAATGGCACTGAATCAACCAATTCCGTCAAGAGTTCCACGATAAAATTGCGATACTCATCATTTGCTGGACAAAGCCACCTATATGAATTCTCTTCTGTTGCGTTCTCGATCGATATAAGTTTGTCGTTGTGAGTACGCATAGCCCAGTGTCTAAAATTACTCAAAAGTTTCCGCGATGCTCTCGATCTTTTATAATTTTCAAAGAAAAAAAGCGGCGATATCATCCCCAGGAACATCCCGGTACTTGCGGGTCTTAAAAGTTCCTCAATCAAGGGGGGACTGGAGAAATGAGGACTTATGGAAGGAATCTTGTATTTATGCGCCACAGAACTTTCATAGAGCGTGAGCCCTCGATAAAATGCCGGGAAAAAGATAAAATTGAATCGCGCAGATTTTGCAACTGAAATCAAGGGATTAAGTAACTCTCGCTCTTCCAATATATTCTCTTCAATAAGAAGCCCTCGAGACCTGATTATCTCGCCTTGCTTAGGCTCGGTGACCGGGTTCATTTTTTTTCCTGTTATTTCTGTAGCGACCAACGTTTCGCCCATCGTCAAAGTGTTTATATTATAGGACGAGCAGGCTCGCTACACAATGACTAAAACATCTTCCACGGCGATAAATGAGCGATACGCGAAATAGGGGGCTTTTGAGGAGAATGAGCCAGGTTATATGGCGTGAGGTCTCACGCCGATATAAAGCGCAGACGCGTCTGCGCACTCCAAAATTGATTCTCGGACAACCTTTAAGGCATTACATTATTCATTCGTGTAATTTGTGTCATTCGTTGTTGAAGAAAATATACACACCCCACCGCTAAAGCGGTCCCCCCCTCTCGAGCAGAGATTTTTAAGGGGTAATTAATTTGACACCACGAGTCATTTAAAACGAAAGTCGAGTTTAAAATTGAAGAGCCACGGTACCCGG
>CAZSMK010000144.1:0-42004 GCA_964608095.1 uncultured Candidatus Sumerlaeota bacterium
TAAATAAATTTTAATAGCCCTTGTCAAGCACAAAATTATTTGCGTTACATGATAAACTGATACTATGCATCTTATAATATAGTTCACTTCTCGCTCTTAAATTCATTTTACTGTTGATTTCTTTCACGAATTCCCTTAATCTTGTTATATTATTACTTAGCATTGTTTAGACAATCTCAAAAACGCAAAAGGATGTCATGAGCTGATGTAGCTCAGCTGGAAGAGCGGCTCACTCGTAATGAGCAGGTCGTCGGTTCGAATCCGACCATCAGCTCCACGTTTCTCGTCATGAACGTTCAAAACATAACAATCGAAGAACTGCTTGCCGAACTTACCCAGCAGCTTGATTTGAAGATTAAATCGGGCACCTCCGGTCTTAACAATCTTATACACTCCGCTGAACTCAATAGACCCGCCCTGGCTTTCGCAGGGTTCATGGATGTGTTCTCGCACGACAGAATCCAGATTCTCGGGCTTACTGAAATCTCCTATCTTAATAGTCTCAATGCAGAAGAACGCACACAAAGGTTGGATAAGATCTTCTCGTATGAAATTCCTTGCTTTATTGTTACTACCGGTCAAAAGATTCCCATTGAACTCCTTGAACTTTCAAATGTTCATCATATCCCTGTGCTCCATACTGAAATGCCTACTTCAAGATTTTTCGGCTTACTCAGTCATTTTCTTGAGAAAAAATTTGCACCATCCTGTACAGTTCATGGAACACTTCTTGACGTATTTGGAATTGGCGTGTTGATTATCGGAAAAGCAGGTGTGGGAAAAAGCGAGAGTGCACTGGAACTTATTAAAGGTGGACATCGTCTGGTCGCCGATGACGTAGTGGTCCTCCGTCGCCTCGATAAAAATCTCCTCGTTGGCAGCAGCTCCGATCTCCTCAAACATCACATGGAAATAAGGGGCATCGGAATTATTAATGTGGAAGACCTGTTTGGCGTCGGTTCCGTGAGGGATGAAAAAAAGGTCTCCCTCATTATTCGTCTCAAACGGTGGGACGACAAGGAGGATTATGAACGTATCGGCATCGATCAGAAGTATTGCACCATTTATGATGTCAAAATACCTGAATATACGATTCCAGTCGAGCCCGGAAGAAACCTGAGCATCCTCATTCAGGTTGCAGCCCTATACCAGAGATTGAAAGACACCGGCAGGAATCCGGCAGAGAAATTCAATCAGAAACTAATCGACATGATGCGACAAAAAGAAGTGAGCCCGGTCATTGAAACGCTTAAGTTTTCCGATGAAGAGGTTTCAGAGACCGCGGAACAGCGCAAGGATGTTAGGTAAGTAATCACCGCCTTCACGCCTTTATTGAATTATGTGGAGACGAATCTGAGCCTTATCGAAAGCCAAACCGTAATGAATAGTACACCTCATCTTCCCGAGCTTCTCTCGGAACAAGGATATCCGGGGAGGACTGCGGTATCTCTCCCGGACGACGATTTCCCGCGTGATTCTATCCCTGAAAAATGGCGTGCAGAACCTTCGCCTGACCTTCCTGAACTTACCAAACTCCAGGTAGTCCGTCATTATACGCTGCTTTCGCGGTTGAATATGTCCATAGATGAAAATTTATACCCCCTGGGCTCGTGTACCATGAAATTCAATCCACGCGTAAACGAATATATTGCCGGTCTGGAAGGATTTCGAGATCTTCATCCTGAAGTTGCAATCGAGCATTGCCAGGGGCTTTTTCGCGTTCTCTTCGAACTCGAAGAGTCGCTGAAGATTCTGACCGGTCTTGATGGGATCACGTTACAGCCGGCGGCAGGCGCGCATGGCGAGTTGACCGGTCTTCTGATCGCCGCCGCTTTCTTTCGCCACCGTAATCTTCGCAAAACAAAAATCCTGATACCGGATACCGCACACGGCACTAACCCCGCTTCTGCAGCCAGGACAGGGTTTCGTGTGGTTAAAATTGCTTCAAGCTCGCGCGGACTGGTTGATATCGATGCGCTCAAAAAGGCGGTCGATCACGAAACCGCCTGCTTGATGTTGACCAATCCCAACACCCTCGGCCTCTTTGAAGAAGATGTGCTACAGGTCTCTGATATCGTGCATAATGCCGGCGGTTTGGTCTATCTTGACGGCGCAAACTTCAACGCTTTTGTCGGGCTCGTTCGACCCGCGGATTTCGGTATCGACATTATGCACCTTAATCTCCATAAAACCTTTTCAACGCCACATGGGACGGGTGGACCCGGTTCCGGTCCCGTTGCTGTTCGTGAAAACCTCGTCGACTTTCTTCCACTCCCACGAATTATACAACTGCAGGATGGCTCTTATGGTCTTGACACGCGGAATCCCCTTAGTATCGGGCGTATAAAATCGTTCCTGGGAAATATTCCACCCCTCATAAAAGCGTTAGCTTATATCAGAAGTATGGGAAGCAACGGGCTTGCACATGGTAGCCGCACCGCAGTCTTGAATGCAAACTATCTGCTCGCCAAAATACAGGATGTTTTCTCCGTTCCTTACGGTAACAGGTGTATGCATGAATTTGTGTCAACCGTTCGGGACTATAAAGACAACGGGGTACGCGCACTTGACGTTGCCAAAAGCCTTCTGGATTACGGTTTTCATCCGCCTACGGTCTATTTTCCACTGATTGTTGAGGAGGCGTTGATGTTTGAGCCTACCGAAACGGAAAGCCGCGAAACCCTGGACCAATTTGCTGCGGCGTTACACCGGATCGCTGAAACGGCAAAGGAAGCGCCTGAAAAGGTCCGCGAATCTCCTCAAAAGACACCCGTTAAAAGACTCGACGAATATAAAGCTGCTCGATTCCCTGTCCTTTCATGGCAAAAGAAGGATTCCGTCCCTGACAGTTAACCGGAGTCCCCGCTCACCACTCAGGCAAAAAGAAACCTAAAAAGGCATTGCTTCGGGAAGTCTTCTGAGTTACTTCTCTCCTGCCAGTCCCCGGTGTCCTCAGGCTACCCTTGGGTTATCAAAGCGCTGCTGTTCTCCGTGTACCCGGCGTCCCTGCTGTCCCTGCAGTCACTTGAGTCCTTGTCGTTCCGCGCGCTAAAACGGGAAAATGAGGTCTGACCCCAAATTAGAGGCGGGTTTTTATGGTGTAGCGGATGGTGTTTTTCTGAAGCCATCGGACAGCGAAAAGATCAGCGGTCGCCTTGAATACACGATTGAGCATGCCGTATTTCGCCTTTCCAAACCTGCGTTCCCGATGGTTCACGGGAACCTCTTCTACCTTGTATCCCTTCATGCGGAACAGCGTGGTCATGAACCGGTGCATGCCGTTGAATTTGTGGATACGGTCAAAAGATTGGCGTCGAAACACACGAATCCCACAGGCGGAATCACGCACATTGTCACCCGTAATCTTGTTGCGCACAAAATTGGCGAAGCGCGATTGGACACGGCGAAAGACGTTATCCCGCCGCTTTGTCCGTACACCGGTGACCATATCAATCGACCTATCACTCAGAATCTGGAGCATGCGAGGAAAATCAGCGGGGTCGTTCTGTAAATCGCCGTCGAGAGTGGCTACGAGTTCACCCCTCGCCGATTCAATGCCAGCAACCAATGCTGCTGATTGACCGAAGTTGCGTGCGAACTGAATTGCTCGAAGCCTCGGGACCTCCTGCCTGAGTTGCTCTAATTTTTCAAAACTGCCATCCGTCGAGCCATCATCTACGTAAATGATTTCATAACCATATTCTTGCGAGTCCATGGTCGCTACAATCTCTCTGACAAGCGGCTCTATGTTGTCTCGCTCGTTCTTGATAGCTATGACCAAAGAAATGTATGTAGAGTGTGCGTTTTCCATTTAAACTATCATGACACGATTTATCCATCATTCTTTCCGGTATTTCTTCAGATGTCACCAAAAACTTTAGAGCCGTTGAAAAATCCGGCAATGGCCTTGATAGCATCGATTTTTTCAGTTGGTATGGTAAAGGGATCGTGAGAGAGAAGGATGAAATCGGCGAGATTGTCGGGCTTCAGAGCGCCGGTTCTATCAAACTCAGAGACCTTCGACGCCTCGCTGATATATGAATGAAGCGCGTGCTGGAGTGATATTTTTTCTTCGGGATACCAGCCGCCGGGGGGTTCATAGTTCGTATCCTGCCGATTCACTGCAGCGAAAATCGCCTTCCATGGCTCAGGCGATTCGACCGGGGCATCGGAACCGAAGATCATGGGCGAGCCTGTTTTGAGCACAGACGCAAAGGCATAAGCGAACCGCCCGCGCTCTCCCCAGAGGTCGTCTACCGCGCGCCAGTCCCCCGCAAGGTGTTTTGGCTGCATCGAGATGACGGGTTGTAGCTTCGATGTCGCTTCAATGATATCGTGATTTAAAAGTTGGTAATGCTCGATTCGGTTCTTAATAGGGCGTAATCCGTCAGCGCCGAGCTTTTCTTGCACCTTCCTAAAAACTTCCAGAATAAAGGAAACCGCACGATCGCCAATAGCGTGCACCGACGCCCTCAAGCCTCTCCTATTCGCCTCATAGACAAGGTTCACATAGCGATCGAACTCGGCGACAGCGATGCCGTAATTGTTGGGTTCTCCTTCAAAAGGATCAAACATCCATGCCGTTCTTCCACCGAGTGAACCGTCAACGAACAATTTAATGCCTTCGATGGATATGCGAGAGTTGAGAGCGGGATCAGGATTGATCTCCTTCGCAGTCTTCTCGATCCTGTCGATATCTTCTGTGGGCAAAAAGCGAACTGCACGAAGCGGCAGATCAGGTGTGTACCTGAGCGCTTCGAGCAGCAGCTCGAGGCTGTCAAACCCGTCAAGATCGTGAACACAAAAAATCCCGAATCTGTTTAACATATCTACTGTCTGATCAAAAAGAGCAAGTTTCTGTTCGAGCGATAAGGTTGGGATAACATCGAGAACAAGATATTCTGCATCTTCCTTGATGATACCGGAAAGAGAGCCGTCAGGAAAGTACGCGATCTGCTCGCCCCATTTTTCGAGTTCCTGTCGTGAAGCGGAGTTTAACCCGGAAACCTCGAGTGCACGTGAGTTCACCCACATGAGATGACAGCATTTGCTGAGTAACATCACAGGATTGCGAGGAAATTCGCGGTCGAGGGAGTTACGTGAGGGTAGCCGGGGCGGTGTCCAATCGTTGAACGACCACCCAAATCCCTGAATCCACGCATCGGGCGGCACCCCTCTCCCTTCTACCCACTTCTTGAGAATGGCAACGGCATCGGATTCGCTTTTCGACTCCGTGAGGTCTGCTGATGCAAACGTTTCTGACAGCGACAGCAAGTGAAGGTGCGAATCGGTGAACGACGGAAGAACCGTTGCTCCCTGCAGATCGACCACGTTATCAGCGCGCCCGGGTTGTACTGGTTCGGGATATAAGTCCGTAACCTTGCCTTCATTTATGCGGAATCCCCATGCACGAGGAATCTTTATATCAAAGGTGTACGTGTTTGCATTGATAAATAAAGTCGTGTTCATTGTTATATCCATTCTCCGAAAAGATTTACCTGTTTTTGAGTAACTGTATGAAACGCAAAACAGTACATGGCGGCAGACCAGAGTTGTCGTGGAGCGCCCATAGGTTTGCCGCTGAGTTTATGGAGCCACTCGTTAAACTCCCATTCATGCGCCTTGCCGAGTTTGCATGCCTGCGCCAAGCGTTCAAGGTGGTGTTCAGCCTCGCTTTTTCTTCCGCATTTCATAAGCGCGGCGACATAAAAGCCACCGACAAAGGGCCAAATCCCACCGTTATGATACTGGTTCGGCATGTTCAGATGTGCCTTGGCGAACCATTTCGACCAGCGGGGATCAGCGGATTGAACCGGAACGTCAAGAACGGAAATGGGGTAAGGATTCGCTGCACCGCACTGGTCGATATAGTCGAGAATCTTCGTCTCCTGCTCCTTGTTGGATACGCCGAAAAGAATTGCCAGAAGATTTCCTACCATGTCGCATTCGAGCCCAAAGTCGCTTAGAGCAACATAAGGCAAGTAAAAGGGATAATTTTGAAGGTTGCCCGTGATGATGTTGTAGATTTCGCCGATCTGTGCTTGCTGGAACGAACCTGCCTTATCCCGCGCGAGTATCTCCTGCCAGTTTTTGAGTGATACCCAATAAAATAGGTTGAGTGCATCGCGGGTCTTCGCCGAAGATACAGGAGCAGAAAAAGAAATTTCCTGTTTGAGTGACTCGATGCATTTTTGCGCGGCAAAGTAAAGGACATCGTCGTAGAGGACATGATTACGATAAAACCAGAGGTCGCGCCAGTCGCTGTTCTCGGGAACCTCGAGAAGATGGTCTTCGTTTGAATCCTGACAGCGAAGCCACCTCGCCGCCGCATCTATTGCGGGTGCGAAATCCTCCACCACTCCTTTATCAATCTTTCCAAGCGACCATAAATAGCGGATAGTCAGGATGAACCACATCGCCGCATCAATGCCGCTGCAGTTCCCCACGCCGAACATCACATAGGGTTTGTCGGCAACGGATACGGAGATGGGAATGGCGCCGGATTCGGACTGATATTTCCGTAAGGTCTGAAGGCTCGTGAGAATGGCTTGAACAATGTCATCATCGTCGAGCAATGCGGCGCCGAACGTAGAAATACCAAGGTCTCGAGCCCACACCTGTCGGTATCCGACAGAAGATGCCATCAAGCCGAACGGCGATACGTTATCCCGTATGATATCCCCTGCCTTGTGATATGCTGTATCGATAATGTCCATAAATCCCCATCTTTTTGTTTGGGATACTTAATACACGGTAATGCGTCGGTTCTGCTCTATTCAAGCAAAAGTATTAAGAATGAGTATTCATGTTTTGCCTTGCAGGTGAATGATCCGAGAAAATTGAAAAGGATCGAATGACTCCTGGAGTTGTTCCATAAATCCATTGCCGAATTTCAACATGAAGGGGAAAAAAGGAGAGAAAACCCGCTCCTGTGGTTGTTCGTTCGGAAATAAAGAACTGTTCAACTTCTCGATATGCTTAGTGATCAACTCGCTTCGTTCGAGATTGTACGCATTATAACGTTCACGAAGTTTATCAAAGCCGATTTCAACTCCGCTTATAAGCTTATATATGCTGTTTTTAACGCCGGTGTCGCGAACGTGTTCAAGTTCGCCGGATAGATGCTGAAGCTCCTGCATAACGTCTTTAAAGACAGCATCTATAGCGGTTTCAGTACCCGATTCAGGAAGGTTATTGCGTACGAGCGGCGCGACATCCGCCATCTCTTCTTCCATCAACGACGACGGCTCGATCTTATAGTTATCGAGCAGTCGCTTAATCCGTGGTTCGATAAGAAGAATATGAACGCGAGGGAATATAATAGGCATAAAGATGGAAAAATGCGTGTAGACGTTCTTTAATTGGGCAAAATAGTTGATTTCACCCGGACCGCCGACATACGCGACCGTAGGAAAAATCGCATCCTGAACAAGAGGTCGGCTCAGGACGTTGAGGCTTATCCGCTGCGGCTCGGATTGAATATACGAAATCAAGTCGTCCGGGTTCATGGTGTTGATCGACTCGCCAGTATCCGCAGACGAAAGGTGAAAGTGTCCGTCAGTGAAATCAATCCGCGCTCTGAGTGCAGGTGAGGATGCCCCACTCGGGTATTCGAGGACAAAAAAGTTAACCTGACCGGGCTTACGATAGAGCGTGGGCTTGAATCCGGCTTGTTTTATCATCTCGGCAGCCTCCATTATAATCCGCGATGATTCACCCGGCTGTTCAAGTTCGTTCAAGACAACTGAAAGAGAGAGGCGACGAAGTTCCGGAAGATGCGGTGGAACAAAGATAAGCCCGCGGTCGCTCAGGAGGCGATTCATAATCCTGACAAAATGCTCCTCAAAATTACTCGAATTCTCAACACACTCTTCAAGCAAACTCAAAATGTCGCTTTTGAAGTCTGTCGTGGGCGTGGTCTCCCTGATTTGACTTAATATATCATCGAAACGTTCCCGCAGAATGGGTATTTGAAACAAAGGACAGCCGGGCCGATAATGCGAAGGTGTATAAGATGCGCGGTTGATTTCATCCCTTGACGAAAGCCACGAGAAATGCCTGACCTCTTCAAAGTCGTGGTCATCTGATGCGATCCAGAAAATCGGCACGGCGTTAATTTTGAATCGTTCCGAAAGATTTTCCGCAAGAGCGACAGCGGTCAGAGCCTTGTAAAGATTATACAGGGGACCGCCAAGTAAGCCCGGTTGTTGTCCCGTAACGACACATACAGTATCAGGTTTCTTAAACCGCTGGATATTGTGAATTACATTATCCCGTGCGCCGCATCTTTTATTATAGTCAATAAGTTGCGCTACCAAAAGGGATGAGACAGCGGATGTTCTCGGGAACTCAAGACGACCGGCAATTACTTCTTCCCATTGGTCGGGAGAAAAAGCGAACAGCTCTCTGATACGTGCATCGCCATGAAGATATGCGTCAGAAATTGAGCGTGTCATTCCGTTGAACTCTTGTTATCCTCGAGTTTCTTTTCCAACTCTTTTTGGCGTTGTTCAAGATGTTCAATCCGTTCTTTCATAGAGATGAGAGTTTGCGTGACATGGGAGTTGAAGTTAGATTGTTGCGCAAAAAGAGCGTCGGTATATTTACGCGTCCAATACCTGGAGATCTTTTTAATTGAAACAATGAACGTACCGAGGAACTTGCGATGAGAATGAATCGGCGCTCCTTCGAGAGGAAGTTCAGCCATGTTGTCGAGGGCATTCAGCGCCTTGGTTACATCGTTTTTCACGTTTCTGACCATTGAATAAGGCAACACCTCGGGAAATTTCGGGGGAACGGACGAATATTCGCCGCTCTCTATTTTGTCTTTAACCTCGTTGCGGATTTTTTTCATCAGATCTTCTGTCGATATTTCTTTCTCTTCTTCCATACATTTCGCTCGTTTCCGCGTAAAGGCGCAGTCAGGACTCTAATGAATCGGTTGTTGGCGTGCCCCCTTCCTTCTTTGGCAATGACGCATCGATAGGCTCTTCAAAGCCGGCAAATAAATAGCGCTCGAACATACGATTCCATTCCGACCACCTGTAGCCTTGCTCTTTACACTTTTTCACCACTTCGATGTACGTGCTCATGTACGCATCAATGTAATCCGCAAAATGGAGTATAAGGGCTTCCATGGTCTTGGGTCGTCGAGGCGAACCCCATTCTTTCATTCCGTGATGGCTGATTAAAAGGTGTTCAAGTAAAATCTTTTTCTGCTCGGGAAAATCGTTTAGAGCGCTGATGGCTTCTTCCAACATCTGCAATCCGATAATAATGTGTCCTCTAAGCCGCCCGTCATCCGTATAGTCGATCCCGGTTGTAATACTGAATTCTTTTATTTTGCCGATGTCGTGGAGTAAGCATCCGGCAAGAAGAAGCGACATATTGCAGCCGTCATAATTGTTGGAGATAGCGACTGCATTTTTGCACACACCGACAGTATGTTCAAGGAGTCCGCCGATATATGCCTGGTGCATAGTTTTCGCGCTGGGCGCTTTGCAAAATTCGTCGAAAAAAGCTTCGTCGTCGAAAAAGAAGTGAGTAAGCCGCTGCAAATCCTCATCTTCAATCTGCTTGACCAAATCCCAGAGTTCCTTCTTGAGATTTTCGATGTCGAACGGGGTGCTCGCAACAAAATCCATCAAGTCGACTGAGCTGGAATCCACAGGTTTAGCAGACGTAACCGTCAGCTGAAGACTGTCCTGATACGTTCCCACCGTTCCTTCAACCAGGACAAAATCATCGCGTTTGATCTGGTTGTTCAAAAACTGCTCGATATTATCCCACGCCACGGCATTGAGTTCACCTGTAGAGTCGCCAAGCGTAAGGCGGAAAAAATCAGCGCCGTTGCGCTTTTTCGAGCGCTCAAGGGCTCGAATATGAAATATCGCCTTGACGTTTGTTCCGCTTTGTAAATCCTTAACTCTTACTTTCTTTGCCATCAGATGTTCCTTTCGCGGAGAAATAATAAGGACACTACTCGATTCTCATAAAACTCTTTAAAGAATCTATAAAGTATAGAAACGAGCCTGAGGTTAATCAATGTTTTTAAATGGACAGCGGTGAAGGTCTAAAAGATTCTTCAAGCGCGTGTGTGCCATAACGAGCAAGACCATCACATTCTAAGCAGACGAAGCCAGAAAAAATCGGTCTTCCCTTCTTTCCACATGGAAAGGTACCTATACCACTGGCTGTTCTGAACAATATAGATGGAATCGTTGATAGGGGCCTGGAGATATGTAAAATTCATAGGAGAAGGAGCGACATATTGGGGCGCGGTTATGCTTAAATTATAGGCTTGTGCAAGAACATCGGTTTCATCGAGAGAGTAGAGCACATACGCATTGGGTGTATATTGCGGCGTTCGATAATAATCCATATAGAAATCGATGAAGTTCTGGCTCGAGCCGTAGAGTTGAACAAAGAATCCGATGCAGAGCACTACCGCGACAAAGATACGAAGGATAGGGGTGCGTGGCGGCATGAGAACCATGACCGCAGGTAGCGCAAGGAGCACATGAATCTGAAAAATATGTCGCGGTCCCCAGCACCATCCACCCGCCCAATTCTGCCACCTGCTCTGGATAAGAAGAAATCCGAGTATCATAACAAGAAGCGCCCATGCCAGATTTCTCCACTCGTTCATGAGCCGCTTTATTCCGAAGAAAAAGAGAATCAATACCGGCGAGAAAAAGAACAAGCCTTTACCAACACTGAAAAGAAATCCATAAAGTCCGACAAGAAGAGGCGTTGAGAAACGAACGCCTTCCGGTTGGTCTTCGTAGCCCGTAGCAAACAAGTGTCCGAATCGCGTGTAATTCAAAAGTAAGATGACGGTGAGTGAGAGAATGATGGGGATAAAAAAAGAGAACCAGTGAGCGAGCGCTTCCTTCTTGAACTGAACCCTAACGAAACCGCCTTTCAGCCGATTCGCGTGGTGAAACCTCATATTTTCCAGAAAGATAAAAAGGAGCAGTCCGGGGAGAAAGAAGAGCGAGTCCAGACGAGTAAGAAGCCCATAGCCGAACGCAATGCCGGCAATAACAGTATAGCGAG
This sequence comes from uncultured Candidatus Sumerlaeota bacterium, assembly GCA_964608095.1. Lineage (GTDB taxonomy): Bacteria > Sumerlaeota > Sumerlaeia > MWCT01 > JAGHBZ01 > CAZSMK01. The sequence goes on from CAZSMK010000144.1 coordinate 11,059, forward strand.
GTTTTCGAAAATTCATTGCCTTGAAGAGATAGAAGAGTGAGGCAAGAACCATCAAGGCGGCAAGGGGTTCACTGAAAAAGGTGCGTGAATGCGGCAGGGCAAGCGAGCCACAACCATAGAGGACCCCAGTTATTATTGCCGCGGCCATGTCGCCACTTACCCACCATGCAAATGTTGCAAGGAGCACCACTGTCAGGGCGGAAACAAACAGATTGAAGAACGACACGTAAAAACGGCGCAAATATTCCTTGCCAAGCCGGGAATGATATTGCGTGGTATTCTCGAAAACGGGGATCAGGAATTTTCCGTCGCTTATACCCTCAGCAGCCCTGCCGGCAAGGTAAAAGGGAATTGCCGCTATCGGCTGACCAATGCCGTATTGTGCGTATTCCTGACCGTCTTTGCCCGTTCTGGTGCCGAACCCCATTAGAGGAAACACGGCAAACGAGCGGTTTTCCACCAGCGATTCAGTTGTACGGAAAAGGAGTTCTCCATCGGGCGAGTAAATATGCCCACCCATGGTAAGGATGAAAAGGAACAGGAAAAATACGAATAGGCGTATTTTTAAGGAGATTTTCACACTGGCAACTACGCGTTTCTCCGTAAAAGTTTCCGCGTTACGAGTTCTTCAGCGATCTGAACCGCGTTAAGCGCCGCGCCCTTTCTCAGATTATCGCTCACAATCCACATAACGATTCCGTTCGGGCACGAGAGGTCTTCTCGGATTCTGCCGACATACGTCTCGTCCCTGTTCTCGCCGTAAATCGCCAGCGGATAATCGTTTATGGAGGGATCGTCAACCAAGGCTACGCCAAGCGCGTTGCTCAGCAATTCTCGTATCCCCGCAGGGCTTATCTTCTTCTTGGTCTCTATGGTGACCGCTTCGCTGTGACACCGGATAACGGGCACCCTGACGCAAGTAGCCGATATTGCAATCGAGTCATCCTCGAGAATTTTTCTGGTTTCGTTCACCATCTTCATCTCTTCCCTGGTGTATCCATTGTCAAGGAAGACATCTATATGAGGCAAACAGTTAAAGGCGATCTGGTGCGGGTATACTCTCGGGGAAAAATCCTTCTGGTTGTCGAGAAGTTTACGTGTCTGTTCGAGCATCTCCTCGATAGCCTTGAGACCTGTGCCGGAGACAGCCTGGTAGGTGGACGCAATAATGCGTGAAATACCGACGGTGCGATGAATAGGCGCAAGCGCAACCACCATCTGGATTGTCGAACAGTTGGGATTGGCAATAATGCCGTTGTGTTTTTCCATGGCGTGAGGATTGACCTCGGGCACCACGAGGGGAACGTTGGGTTCCATACGAAACGCACTGGTATTATCGACGACGACAGCGCCGGCAGCGACGGCAGCAGGTGCAAGGCGTTTGGACACCGCTCCACCTGCCGAGGCTAACACTAAATCAACGTCGTCAAACGACTTCTCGGTTGCCAGTTGTACTGGATATAGCTTGCCTCTGAAAGGCAATTTCTTTCCCGCTGACCGTTCAGAAGCAAGAAGTTTCATCGAAGTACACGGAAACTGACGAACCTCGACCGTCTTGATCATTTCCAATCCCACAGCTCCAGTCGCCCCCAAAATTGCCACCCTTACCATATAGTTCCCTCCTGTAAGTTTAAAAAAAGAATGTGAGATAAAGTTTCTCTTAGAATCCATGGGAGACGCAAGGACTTTGTGTCATCTACTTCAAAAAGCGGCGACGTAAAAAGGTTAAATACTCACAAAGGCATAGCGCAGTATAAAAATCAAGGCGACGATATACATAAACCAATGCACATCGCGGTGTTTGCCGGCGAGTAATTTGATAATGGGATACGAGATAAAGCCGACCGCCATGCCGTCGGCGATATTATAGGAAAGGGGAATCCCCAGGATAATGAGAAACGAGGGCAATACCTCGCTGAAATCATCCCACTTGATCTTGAAGATATTTTTCACCATCATGGCGCCGACAATGACAAGCGCAGGGGATGTGATGGGCGAATAGTTGCCGATCATGGCGGCAAGAGGGCTGAAGAGCACGGCTGCCAGAAAGAGAACCGCCACCGTAACGCTTGTCAGACCGGTGCGCCCACCGCTTTCCACACCGGCAGCGCTCTCGATAAAACTGGTAACGGTCGAGGTGCCCAGTGCCGCGCCGGCAACGGTGCCGACCGCATCGGAAACCAGGGCTTGATTCGCACGCGGCAGCTCATTGTTCTTCACGAATCCCGCCTGCTCCGCCACACCTATCAACGTCCCTGCTGTGTCGAACATATCCAGAAAAAGAAACGCAACAATATACGGAACGAATTTAAGGGACATGGCGCGGATGAGGTCGAATTTGAGAAATGCCGTATCTTTCGGTAATCCAATAATGCCCCTGTAGTGCACCTTCTCGACGCCGACGATTAAAGAGAGAAAGAGGGTAAGAAAAATACCGATAACGATTGCGCCGCGGATCCTGCGCGTGAAAAGACTCCCGGTAACAATGAGCCCGAAGAAAAATATCAAAATGTCCGTGGAGAGAATATTGTCATTGAATTGGACACCGGTTTCGCTGATCAGGATTACACCGCTGTTATTCAAGCCGATAAAGGCAATAAAGAGCCCGATACCGACTGCGATTCCGTTCTTCATACTGGGACTGACTGCATCAATAATGATCTTGCGGAACTTAACCAACGAAAGCACGAGGAAAATAACACCTGCGATAAAGACAATCCCCAAAGCGACGCGCCAGGCATCTACCACTCCGGATGCTGCGAGAGCGGTAACGACCGTAAAGAAAAGGAAATTTTCACCCATGCCGGGCGCCTGGGCAATGGGGTAATTGGCAAGCAGCCCCATAACGAGCGTGGCGATTGCAGCGGCGACACAGGTCGCAAGCATTGCCGCATCGAAACTCAAACCCGTTGAAGCGCCGAACAAACCACCCGAAATGATCGCAGGATTCAAAAAGATAATATAAGCCATAGTAAGAAACGTCGTAAGACCCGCAATCAATTCGGTTTGAATAGAGGAACCCGCTTCTTCTACTTTGAACATCTTCTCGACCATCGGCGACCTCCTTGTGAGAAGGATTATATGGTAAGAGTATGATTACAAAAACTCTTTTCAGTCAAGAGTTTAAGGGGCATGGGACATAAACAACTGCAAGGACTGCAAGGACTCAAACGACAGAACGAGCTGCGGTGACTGAAAGAACCTCCCGGCTAATTCCATGTTTTAATTTGCAGCCTAAAGTAAATTGTCGGACAGCCTCTTTGATCCCTGAACTCCTAATTGTATATTGCTCTGTTGTCAACCGTGGAGGGAGTTATGCGTCTAACAGTGAAGAGAAGAGACAACTATTGAATGGGCAATCTGAGGGACATATTGTTTTACAGTGTCGGTGGAGCGATCTGGCGATTATCGAGTTTTGGACTCGGCAGGTGGCGTTATCCCCTTCGCCAGACACACAGGCTCGAGTTGTTCAGGGAAATCAAGCTGCTGGTATCACGTAACCTGCCCTTATCTGAAGGATTAGAGCGATTTTCGCGGCGCAGTAAAGGTTATTTCCAACCATTGGAAATTGGATTTATATTAGTGTATTTCGCGGTCCTTCTTTTTTCAATAGCCGAGCTCAGCGAGTCCGCCGCCCTTTTTCCTCTTATGGTATTTATAATTATAAGCCTCCCGTTGGTGTTGCGTTTTAAAACTTGGGCGTGCCTTGTTCTATGGGGAATTTGTACACTCGCATTTTGCTTTTATTACCTCCTTTTTCCTGAGCAGATCAAACAAATAATGAACATGCTCAGCAGGGGGGGTACGGATGAAATCAGGGAACAGACATTTCGGTTCATCTTCATGTTTCTTGTCGTTATCTTTATCATCGTCTCACGTACTTACGGCAGAATAGACGTAAAGTTGCGTGTTATTGCACGGGAACTCGAGAAAGGTAAGCCGCTCTCGCAGGTGTTGAAAGAAACTATATCCAACCTGTCACGATTTCATATCGCCCTGCTACGAAACGGAGAAAAGAGTGGTAATCTTGCTCGTTCACTGGACAGTTTAATCGAATATGAAAAGGTATATAAAGCCATTGTCTTCCGGCAGATACTTTATCTTGTTTTTTACCCCCTTGTGCTTCTTTTCTTTTCTCTTTTAATATATTTTGTTCTGATGACAAAGATCAGTCCAAAACTTGAAGACCTTGCCAGGCAAACCGGCGTCCCCTTTCCGGAACTCACCCGCGCGGTCATGAAGTCGTTTCATATTCTATTCAATGTTGACATCGGGTATGTAATTATTTTTGTCTTTTTGGCGACCCTGTTTTTTGTTTTTCTGATGCCCACGCTCATCAATTTTATACCTTTTTTCAGGAAAATAAATCACCGGCTATTAACGGCAAAATTTTTCGGGTTGCTCGGGTATGCCTTCCAGTCAGGCATCCCGGTCGATGAGGCGCTGCACCTGAGTATAGGAATATCGGGAAGAGACACGTGGAGCGGAATGCATCTTGCCCGAATGAAGAAAAAGATCGTTGCAGGCGAGAAGATATCGAAGGCATTTCAGTCGGCGCCCGTAATCCGAAAGGAAGCAGCGGCGCTTGCACGGGTGGCTGAAGACGCAGGGATACTCGAACATGAACTTATCGCGATATCTGATCAACAATTCACTTTTGCCTTTAACGAGATAACAAGGTTCGGGATGTATCTGGAACCGATACTTCATATCGTGATCGCCGGTATCATAGCCATCATCGTCATCAGCATGTATAGGGGATTATTCGCCCTAACTACCCTTTCTGGAGTCGTCACATGAGGTGAAACTATGGAAAAGAAATTATCAAGAACAGAGATATTAACCTTATTTCAGCATTTGCATAACCTGGTAAAATCAGGGTTGCCGCTTGATAGCTCGTTACGGGAAGTGGCAAAAGAATTCAAGGGACCATTAAAAACCGCGGCAGAAGATATTTCAGGACGTCTTGCGAAGGGACAAAGTCTACCCGAGGCGCTGAGCATCCCACAGGTTGGAGTAAACCGTTATCTTACAGCTTTGCTCGACGCAGGAGTGAAAAGCGGTAACCTCAGCCAGGTACTATACGACATCATCGCGCTTTACCAGCGGAAACTTCGCGCTGAGGGCAAGATACTCGCCAACTGCCGTTATCCTTTTATGGTCATGGGAATTCTTATCTTATTGAGTTTGATTATGTTTACCAAGCTGCTTCCGGAAATTATGAATGTATATTCTTTGCTTGGCGTGTATCAAGTACCCCAAATCACGGAAATCTCTTTTTCGATCAGTAAAGCACTGACTTCGAACGTTCTCCTCCTAATTTTCATTATCCTACTCGCGGCGTTTTTCATCACCAATATATGGACTCTCGAGATATTCAAGGGCTTGCGGTCGCGTATGGAACTCTTAATACCCGTCGTCAGCCTGATGGTATATTATGATAGTATCAGCATATTTTCGCGGTCGTTATCTCGAATGCTCAAGCAAAACATCCCCCTGAACGATGCGTTGCGTTTGAGCAAAATGACATTACGTAACATGGTATATCAGGATTCAGTGAAACGGATAGCCGACGAAGTTGAGAAAGGCAAAAAGTTCAGCGAAGTGGTAAAAGAAAGCAAATTTATCCCCGCCGGGGTGAGCTGGAGTATCACGTTGAGCGAAGAACGAGGCGATCTGAGTACAACACTGGAAGAGGTGGCAAATTTGTATGATGAAAAATTCCAGGACGTCAGCGATCTGACTGCGGGGTACATCGAACCGGTACTATTGATCATTGTAGGAGTATTTCTCGGCATACTTATAATTTCGTGTTATTTACCACTCTTTAACATACCAAAAATTATCGGATGAGAATGAAACAATATAGAAAAAACAAAGGAATCGGGCTCATTGAGGTTGTCGTCGTCGTAACGTTGAGCATGATCGTGTTCACCGCAATGATGAGGATGTTGATCCATGCACAACGCGTTGAGGTAGTTGCAGATGCGCATACGCGCCTTGTCCTCTTCTGCCAGGAAAAGATGTCAGAGTTGAAAGCAAAACCCTTTAGTGAGCTCGAGCCGGGCGAATACACAGTGGAAAAAGAGTCAAAATATCCTCTGCAGGCGGTTGTCAAAATAACGGCGCTGCAAGCGGGAACACTAAAAAAAATCGAGATAGCAGGTCGGTCGGAGTTACCACGCGGGACAAGGACGATCAGTGTGGAGAGTTTGAGAACAGCGTATGAATAGGCAGACGAAATACAGGGCACGACATTATCGTGGCATAACGCTTATAGAGATGCTGATCGTGATTGCCATAATCGCCATAATAAGCGGTCCGTTGTGTTTTACCTTTGTAATCTACAGCCGGCAAAGTCACACGCTGAGCATTGATTTCGCTTTGCAGGATAGCGCCCGACTGGCATGCAGTGCGCTGATAAGAGATATCAGTTCCGCATCGGAAACACTCGATAAATATGAAGCGTGGGAGAGAAGCCCGTCCGTTCTTATCCTTAAGTCGATGAGGGGTGAAAAAGAGCAATTCATAATATACGAGTGTAAGGAGGGGTGGTTTGCGCGCCACATTATCAGACCGGATACTCAATCTATAATTCATACATCGAGGGTAATTCCTGAACACGTCAGGTCTTTTGAATATGATGTAAAAGGACGTTTAATACATTTTAAATTAAGCATGGGCTATACATTCCAGGGTAAGGAAAAGGCACTTGAATATTCGTCGGCGTCGGCGATGCCTGTCTTATGATGATGAAACGACATAATAAAGGGGAACGCGGTGTATCATTGCTGCTGTTTCTCGGCATACTTGCGGTAATCAGTATGTTGTCGCTGGCTTTATACACCGAGATTTTGTCTACGGCATTAACGGCAAAACGTTTGGAACGAGACGTGCAGGCGTTGAATCTTGCCGAAGCGGGGATTGAATTTACCCTTTACACGTTGAACTACGAGGATACGGGAGCGAAATCCATTCTGCAACAACAGCTCGAGACCGGCATGTTCAGTGTGACTATCCAGCAGTGGGCTGATGCCGCGGGCACAAGTCTTATCGTCAAGTCAACCGGTTCGGTTCCTCCGGGAAAAGCCCTTTACGAGCGCACGATAGAAGCAGTGGTCGCCCAGAAAGAGGGGCGCTTTATCCTGATTAAAAAAGCGGTGTATTAATCTATGAAAACGCACAGGACATATACAACAGGTTTTACCATGATTGAGATTCTCATAGTTGTCAGCGTCATAGCTGTTCTTGCTGCCATTGCGGTGCCGAATTTTCTCGAGGCGCAAGTTCGATCAAAGGTCTCCCGGACGGTACAGGATTTTGAGTTTATCGCCCTGGCACTGGAGACCTATTTTGCGGATTATGGCAAGTATCCGCCTGTATCGCCTCTTATAAAATCCAAAGAGGAGCCGGTATGCGAAGAGGTGCTTGTCAGAGTCGTTAGGAGCAGGTTTAGTTATGCTCCTTTAGGACCGAATTCTTTTGAAGTGGCGGGACACGACGAATCCACAACGCCAGGACTTGTTACTCCAGATACAGATGTCGGTGTTATGTTTCCTCCGGAGATGATAGAATCCGGTATGTTCGGACCGCCCTGTCCCGGCTTGGAGCCTGAAGTACAAAGACCAATTGAAAAAAAAGAACCCTGTCCCGGCTTGGAGCCTGAAGTACAAAGACCAATTGAAAAAAAAGAACCCTTTCCCGAATTATTGGAAGCGCAAACATACAGCGAGGAAGAAAAGAAAACCATCCACAACCGGACACAGCAAATAGAGGCGGCAAGGCTTAAATATTATTACGAGGATCTTTTCAACTATCATATCATAACGCCGGAAACGGTAAAAAACGAAGTTCTGAGACTTGATATGCCCGGTGTCGAACCGGAACCTCCCCGCAAAGGAGAACCTGAACTAATTCCACCTGAAATGATGGGAGAGCCCTTTCAGTTCAAAGAACCAGACGAACCTTTCCCCTATTCAGATGAAGAGATGATACGGTTAAAGGTGTTTAAATTCGAGGTGCAATATTATAACGGTGAACAAATACCCGCTTCCATTGTGAAAGCACAGGTTATTAATCAGTATCAATACGACATGTCCCTGTACCGCCTTACTACGCCTATTTCCTACATTTCCAAGGAAATCCTTCCCGATTCTTTTGCCAGTGTTCGAGAACAACCGTTTGGATATCTCAACTTCACGCAGATCGACACAGAGGGGATAAAGATTGAAGAAATCGGGAGAAACGCGCTTTACGCGCTGACATCTTGTGCCCCGGACAATGAGGGAACACCAATAAACATACTGCCCATCCCCTACATATCATATGACCCAACAAACGGCACTGTCAGCCCTGGAGACATCGTGCGCTTCTCGGATTAAGCCTTTCCGCTAAAAAAGATAAGTACGTTACCTTTTTTCCCCAAGATTAGCCCCAACCATCTTCAGCCCATTCCGCCATTTTATGAATGAATTCGCAGCAAGAGGAATAGTACAATTCTATTCATGCAGGTTAACTATCGGATACCCTTAATCCATGAATAAGAAGGTTATAATAATCCGTGGTTTATACGGTGGGCGACTAATTTTTGTCCCGCTTGTCCATGCATTAAGAAAAGCGAGGTTCACCGTCCATTATTTAAAGTTTTCTCCCCGTGAGGACAGCATTGAAGGCGGATGCAGTAAATTGCTTGAAGTACTTTCGCATTGCGATGGAGAAGAGCTCTATTGTGTGACGCATAGCATGGGCGGGCTTGTTCTGCGCGCACTCGGCAATCGTTCGAAGGAAAACAATAACCTGGCACGGGCGGTTCTTATTGCTCCGCCAAACCATGGATCGCTTCTCATGAAAAAAATTTCCACGTTGCCGATTCCCGAGCGTGACCGGGTTCTTAACTTCATTTTCGGCAAAGCCCGGCTCGACCTTCTTCCCGATGAAGAGGGTATGGCGACGGGATTGCCGCTACCACCGTGCGAATTCGGCATCATCGCAGGTGGCAAAAACGGCACAAAGGGATTCTCTCCTTTCTTACCCGGCGACAACGACGGAACAATTACCGTAGCAACCACACGGATAGAAGGAATGAAGGATTTCATGCTGTTACCCTACATGCATACGCCCATAATGTGGAGTAGACGTACTATACGTGCTACACTTAATTTTCTGTATCACGGCGATTTCAGCGAGTGAGGAACTATGGCAGAGTTCAAAACAGACGGATATGTGCTGCGGGTGTTCGATTACGGCGAGACCAGCCAGATTGCACACGTACTTACTCCAGAGAAAGGTAATATCACGGTTCTTGCGAAGGGCATAAAGCGACGGAAGCGGGGAACACCCATAAGCGCCCAACTCGAGCCTTTCACGAAAATCGCCATGGTGCTTCATTACAAGGCGCCGACCAGCATGGCGCTACTCAAAGAGTTTTCTTCCATCGAGCGTCACCAGATTTTGAAATCCGACATCCGTTGCCTGGGCGTGGCAGGAATCATCTTTGACATTATCGATAAGTCGGTCGAACCTGAAAAGAGGAGTCATCGATTAATCGATCTTATCGATCATTTCTTCTGCAATCTCGGGGAGCCGAAGTCCAAGCCTTTAACCCTCTGCACACAATATCTTCTCAAGCTTATAGCATTGCTGGGATACGAACCGCAACTGTATCAATGCGACACCTGTAAGAAGAAAACGCATCTCGAATATTTCAGCCCGCAAATCGGCGCAACAATTTGCAGGGAATGTGCCGGAAGCAAGGTCAACAAAAAAAATCTTTTCCCTTTACGTCCTGACGCACTCTCTTTGATGCGCAGAATCCTCAAGGCAAACTATGCAGAACTGCAGAATCTTCGATTAAGCGCACAACAATCCATGTCCATCATCCGGCTCGTTCGGGCTTTGTGTAGTCATCACCTTACCATGCAACCGTATAAGAGTTGGCGGTTTTTTGAGCGAACCGCGTACAGCGATCTTTTCACGAAGACGAATGAAACGAAGAAATAGGAATATACGTGTCTACTTATGCGGTGAGCGCATTAACCGATTCAGCATAGGCGCCTTGATTCACAGTCTCGAGCGGGCGAATCTTGCGGACAAAATCAGCCTCCAGCATCTGACTTATGCTGACATTCTCGAGAACGCGGATATACTGAAAGCGAAAGAATCGCTACTCGTTCTGGGCTTCTCCATGCTTACCATGCAATGGCAGCGTGTGATGGATGTACTAAAGAACGTAGTCAAGGAACCAAGGGAAAACATTCTTCTTGTTGCAGGAGGAGCCCATACAACCGGAAATCCAGAACAAGTCCTTGATCATGGATTCGATGTTGTATTTGTCGGGGAAGCGGAAGTAAGTTTTTCTTTATTTATTGAACGCCTCGCGGAAGGTGCGAGCTGGCGGGATATTCCCGGAATAGCCTATCGTAATGAAAAGGGAATGATATGTCACAATCCGGCGCCTTCACCGATAAATCTCGATCTCTGTTCAACCACTGCGCCGTCAGCCGGCATCATAGGAAACATAGAAATTACGCGCGGATGTTATTATGCGTGCAATTTTTGTCAGACTCCGCGTATTTTTAAAGGTACGGTCAGGCATAGAAATCTCGAGAGCATTGTTACCGAAGCGGAGCGGCTGCCCCGCTTTATAGGTTTCATCTCGCCGAATGCGTTTTGTTATGGAGCAGACCGCCCGGGTGTAAACAAAGAGAATGCAATTATAACGATGCTGCAAAGATTGCGTAACCACTTCGGGGAAAGGCAAATTAATTTTGGCATGTTTCCTTCGGAAGTCAGACCCGATTATGTCCGCCAGAGTCTGCTCCGAAACATTAAGCCCCTCATCAACAATCGTTCTCTTGCTATAGGCGTTCAGTCAGCATCAGACAGGATATTGCGTAGGGCAAAAAGGCAACATACCATTGCGGATGCAGAGCGCGCCATCGATACATGTCTCGAAGAGGGATTCAATGTAATAATGGATTTTATTTTCGGGCTTCCGGGAGAAGACGAGGACGCGGTTAAAGAAACCCTTCACTTTCTTGAAAAAAGGATTTCCCAAAAGGTACGAATGAGATCACACCTCTTTACTCCCCTACCCGGTACCCCTTTCAGCAAAGAACCGCCGGGAAGGCTTCATCCATCGCTTCGTGAATTTATTGTGGAATGTGCGAGACAAAAACTCGTAATGGGTAGCTGGTAACCGGGCAAATCAAAGGATAAACTTACTCAGGTCTTCGCTTTTAAGAATATCCTTGAGGCGTTCCCGAATGAAGTTTGCGTTGACCTTGATTTGTTTCCCCTTGAGATCGGGGGCATCGTAAGAGACATCCTCGAGGACCTTCTCGAGGATAGTATGAAGTCGTCGTGCACCGATGTTCTCGGTCTGAGAGTTAACCTCTTTAGCAGAGCGTGCGATCTCTTCTATGCCATCCTCGGTAAAGATGATTTTTACGCCTTCCGTCTCCATCAAGGCTTGATATTGCTTGGTAAGGGCATTCTGAGGTTCTGTCAGTATCCGTTTAAAATCATCAACGTCGAGAGATTTCAGTTCCACCCTCAAGGGGAACCTGCCCTGTAGTTCGGGGATCAAATCCGAGGGTTTGGTTTGATGAAACGCGCCCGCTGCAATGAACAGGATATGATCGGTTCTCACCATACCGTATTTGGTAAAGACCGTAGAACCTTCGACAATGGGAAGGATATCGCGCTGAACACCTTCGCGGCTGACATCCGGTCCGTGTCCTGACGTTCCACGTCCTGCAATCTTATCGATCTCGTCTACAAAAATAATGCCTGTCTCCTCGACGCGTTGTAATGCTTCCTTTACGATTTTCTCCATGTCGATGAGTTTTTCAATCTCTTCGTCGACGATTACGTTGAATGCCTCTTTAACCTTCATCTTTTTGGTTTTCTTCTGTGGCGGAATCATCCGGTCGAGAAAATTTCTCATATCGAATCCCACTTCCTCGATTCCTGAGCCGATACTGAATCCCGCAATCATATGCCCGCCGGAGGTAATTTCAACCTCGATTTCCCGCTCGTCGAGCTTGCCCTCCTCGAACATATCCGCCATGCGTTTTCGGTTGCGCTCGTAGCGTTGTCGAGCCTCGACCGCCCTTTCCTGTTCGGTTTTATAAACATCCGTGATCTCGCCGGTAGGCTGAAGAGAATCCTCCTGTGTTTTTGCGCGTCCTGTGCGACGGAGATTAGGCGGCGGTGGTAGGAGCAAATCAAGGATACGTTCTTTTGCATGTCGCTTAGCTTTATCCTTAACGTCGCCGGTCTTTTCTTCACGAACCATGTTGACCGCCATATCGCAAAGGTCGCGTACCATGCTCTCGACGTCGCGTCCGACATAACCGACCTCGGTATACTTGGTCGCTTCAACCTTGACCAGTGGAGCGTTAACGAGGCGAGCGAGTCGGCGTGCGATTTCGGTCTTCCCCACCCCCGTCGGTCCCATCATGATGATATTTTTCGGATTTACCTCATCGCGAAGATCCGGCGGCAGCTCTTTACGTCGGGCTCGATTCCTCAACGCAATCGCTACCATCTTCTTGGCTTCGTCCTGACTGATGATATATTTATCCAATTCCTTGACTATCTCTTTGGGTGTCAATCCTTTCTTGTCAGCCATGGGTAATCACCTCTCGTGAGAAAAAATGCAGGAGAGAATTGCCGGTCAACGCACCGGTTCTTAATAATAAAATACATGCTTATTCATTGCTTTCACATAATCTTCAGCGACATCTTCCGCTGTACCGAGCCAGGAGAGGAACATATCGCGATCCTCCACCCGTTTTTGAAACTCGACTTCACCACTTTGAACGTCTACAAGCTTAATCTCGACATCGACCACGCTTGACCACCAGTGAAACGTTCGATGATGAGAAGTATGACAATCATAAACGACACCGGTAACGACCTTATCAACACTAAGGTCGCGCCCGATATCCATGGGATCTACTTGTTTCATAATATCGGCTCGTTGTTCATTGGAAAGATCGGGGTACTCCCGCTTGAGCACCTCCCTCTTGCTCGCAAGGTAGTATTTGTAATCCATACGTGAATAGACCTCGATAAAAGGACATCGTTTTTCAATTTCATCAGCAACAGCGTCGGCAACACCTTCACCGACATTAGGATTATAGTAAATATCGCGAGCCCCGAACCACCACCCCTTGATCTCCCTGGTATCATCTATTTCGAAGGCAAGGTCAAAATTGAGTACGGCAACTCGGATTCTGGGCGGCTCGACGCGAGGCTGACGATGACATGAAGAAATAACCACCATAAACAAGACGAGCACGACCACACTTCTCATCACATAAATTTTTCGCACCGATTAGTTCTCCCTTTTGGTAAACAATCATCTCATTTTCGAGTCATATAACGGCTATGTCAACACTAATCCAAATGAATGGCAAGGTAATCAAGAGAGCATATCATTGTATAAAGGAGGCATTTATTATAGCGAGGGAAATATCCGTTTTATGTCGAAATAATTAACATGAGTCATCAAGGTCTTTTCTCTTGAAATTCCCTATATTCCTCTTCATACTCACGAATTATTCATATCTTAATATTATCATTACGGAGGGAATGCGATGAAATTCTTCCTGGATACTGCAGATGTAGAAGAGATAAAGAAGGCGAAAGCCATGGGCATCCTCGACGGATTGACCACCAATCCTTCATTGGTAGCCAGAACGGGCAGGAAGTTCGATGACGTGGTGAAAGAAGTGCTGACACTTGTGGATGGACCCATAAGCCTTGAAGTAATCTCAACAGATACGGCGGGCATGATAAAGGAAGCGAGGGAGCTGGCAAAACTCTCATCGAACGTGGTGATAAAGATTCCCCTTATCCCGGACGGACTTGTTGCGGTAAAACAGCTTGAAGAAGAAGGGATACACACCAACGTGACACTCTGTTTCTCCGCTACACAGGCGCTTCTTGCCGCTAAGGCAGGTGCATCGTATGTCAGCCCATTTATCGGCAGACTCGACGACATCAGCACGTACGGCATGAATGTGGTCACCGATATTAAAACGATCTTCAACAACTACGGATACGAGACCGAGATAATCGTTGCGAGTATACGCCATCCAATTCATATTCTGGAAGCCGCTCTTGTGGGCGCCGATATTGCCACAATTCCGTATGCGGTTTTTGAGAAACTTGTCAAACATCCTCTTACCGATATCGGGATTGAGCGATTCTTGTCGGACTGGAAAAAGGTACCTGAGTAGTTTCCCCCTCTCCTCCGTCGCTAAAACCATCTAAAACCTGAAAGGTGACGCCATGGCGGGAAAGAGAAAATATTGTATCGGAATCGATGTGGGAACCGGAAGTGTGCGGGCAGGGATTTTCGACCTTAAAGGCAAGCGTGCCGCTATAGCGGTAAAACCGATACAAATCCATCGTCCCGCTGCCGACTTTGTCGAGCAAAGCTCCGAGGATATCTGGAACGCAGTATGTCACTGTGTTAAACACGCCTTGAGGGAAGGCAACGTATCCAGAGAGGATGTCGTTGGTATCGGCTTCGACGCCACCTGTTCACTTGTAGCGCTTGACAGCGAGGGGAAACCATTGAGTGTCTCACCCGCCGGTAATCCCGAGCACAACATAATCGTCTGGATGGACCACCGTGCAGTGCAGCAGGCGGAACGAATCAACGCGACGCGCCATAAAGTCCTGCGCTACGTAGGCGGTACAATCTCGCCGGAGATGGAACCGCCCAAACTACTGTGGCTGAAAGAACACAACCCAAAGACATTTAAGAAAGCCGGCTATTTCTTCGACCTTGCGGATTTTTTGTCCTTTCGAGCAACAGGCGACACGACTCGTTCGCTCTGCACTACTGTATGCAAATGGACCTATCAGGGGCATCTCGAAGCAAAAGCAGGCGCCGATTCCGTAGGAAAATGGGACGACTCGTTCTGGAACACGATAGGTATCCCTGAGTTTGTAAAAGAAGGGTATGCACGAATAGGAACAAGAGTGCGCCCCATGGGCGAACCGGTCGGCAAGGGTTTGACAAAAAAGGGGGCAGCCGAGCTCGGGCTTGCCGCAGGTACTCCGGTCGGAGTCGGCATAATCGATGCACACGCCGGCGGACTTGGTCTGCTTGGAATACGCATCTCGGACGCGTCACTTACACCTGCAAAGATAGAGAAGCGGCTGGCGTTGATCGGCGGGACATCGAGTTGCCACATGACGGCGAGCCGGAAACCGTTTTTCATCAAGGGTATCTGGGGACCCTATTTTTCCGCTATGATTCCGGGTATGTGGTTGACTGAGGGCGGGCAATCAGCAACCGGTGCCTTGATCGACCACGTGATATTTTCCCACGCACGCGCAGACGAACTCCAGAAAGAGGCGGATTCAAAAAATATTACTATATATCAACTTCTTGAAGACATCCTGTCGGAAATCGCCCAAAAGAAAAAAGTGAGATTCGATGCGGAATTGAGCCGTGACCGTCATGTGCTGCCCTACTACCATGGGAATAGATCGCCGCGCGCCGATCCTACATTGCGGGGAATAATGACGGGAATGGCGCTGGACGATTCAGCGGAAGCATTGGCGCTTCACTATCTTGCGACTGTACAATCAATCGCGTATGGCACGCGTCACATCATCGAGACCATGAATTCTTATGGATACCAAATAAACACGATATTTGCATGTGGCGGCGGCACAAAAAGCGACCTCTATCTCAGGTCGCACGCCGATGCAACCGGATGTCCCATAATCATGGGGAAAGAACCCGAAGCGGTGCTGCTTGGCTCGGCGATTCTGGGCGCCATTGCATCCGGCTCATTCGGCTCGTTTATGGAAGCAATGCAGGAGATGAACGAACCGGGCAGAATTGTCAAACCTGTCGGGGGTAAGGTACGGGAATTCCACAACAAAAAATACAAAGTCTTTCATACACTCTATGATTCATTCATGCAACTACGCCGGAGCATGAAATAACGGGGCGTCGAAGTCTTAACAACGCTGCAAGAAATCATAATAAAATCTCTTGAAATTACTCGATAGATTCAGCATAACGTGTACATCACATCATACAACATCTACTATGTTCATTCTTTGAGGAGATGAGAATCATGGGACGAAAAATTAAAGTCGGCATCCTGACATTCGGCGATGGGAGAGATTTTCTCTATGAGCCGCTCACGCCGGTGAACGAGAAGTTTTTGAACGAGATAAAAACCCGCCTTGAGAAGGATGGGTTCGAGGTAGTTACAGGCAGCGAAGTAGTGTGGAAGAACGAGTTAGCGGTAAAGAACGGTCGAAAGATGCGCGACGAGAACGTGGATTGTGTGATATTCAATTTTGCCGTATGGGCATGGCCGCAATATGCGCGGGTCGCTGCACAATTCTGCCCGAAACCTATTCTTATGTTTTCAAGCTTCAATCCGGAATATCCGGGATTGGTAGGTATGCTTGCAAATGCCGGCTCGCTCGACCAAGTCGGCATCAAGTTTTTGAAGACGTTCGGAGATATCAACGATGAGGCGACCTACCAGCAGGTGAAAAACCGTATACTGGGTATCTCGGCGTTCAATCGGTTAAAAGGGCAAACGTTCGGTCTTTTCGGTGGTAGGGCGCTCGGAATCGATACCGCGGTCGCCGATCCCGCACTCTGGATGAAAAAGTTCGGCATCGATGTGGATCATGTTGACCAGCTCGAATTGGTCAGGCGCGCGGAAATCGAGATCAAAGAAGGGAGCCGGGTGAATAACGCCCTCGAGTTTCTTAAACAACATGTCCGCAAGATTCACTGGACGGAACCCGATGCAGAAATGCGCCTGACCGAGGAACTCCTCAAACGGCAACTCGGTATGTATTATGCAGCAATAGACATCTCCAGGACAAACGGTTATCACTTTTGCGGTATCAAGGGTCAGCGTGAGTTGACGGAACATTTCGTCACGGCTGATGTAGCCGAGGCGTTCCTTAATGATCCCTATGGACCTGAAGGCGAACCGAAAGAACCGATGGTCTGTTCGACAGAGGCGGATATGGACGCGGCGCTCACCATGCAGGTGTTCAAACTCATAAGTGATATACCGGTTCTCTTTGCGGATATCCGCCATTATCATGAGGATTTAGGCGTGTGGGATCTTTGCAACTCAGGTGAACACGCGACGTATTTCGCCGCCCGGTCGTTCGATCCGAAAGAGAATCTCGCAAAAGTCGAGTTTCGCCCTGAAGGATTCTATTTCCCGGCAGGAGGCGCATCAGTTTATCACATCGCTGCTCCGGGCAAGGTTACACTGGCGAGGTTTACACGTTCCGGCGACACGAACTGGTATAAACTGACCATGATGCGAGGTGAATTCGTGACGTTCGGCGAGGATAATGACGAAAAGATCGCCTCCGGGGTTCAGGACAACTGGCCTCACGCCTATGCTCGCCTGGACTGCACTACTGAAACTTTTATCGATCATATGAACTGCAATCATATCCACGGCACGTACGGCGACTGGATCGACGCGCTCAAGACGTTCTGTTTCGCCGCGGATATCGAATGTGTCATGCTTGAATAAGAAGGAAACGTGATTAAAGTCCGGAAATCATTATCGCTTGCACTAATTTTATTCTGCTGTCTTCTCTTTTTTTACAGCGGGAGATGTCATGCGCAGAATGCTGCAGAACCTGACGAAAACCAGCCGACCAGTTTTTTCAAGAAAGAGCACAAGAATGTCTTCGTGGCGTTCGTGATTTTTGGGACTTTTTTCTTTTTCTTTCTTCACCGGCAGGCTCGCGGTGCACAACTTTTCCTCCGCCCTATTCCCGGGTTGAAAGCCATCGAGGACGCCGTAGGACGCGCCACCGAGATGGGCAAACCCGTACTTTACATTCCCGGTCTCGATGACATCGATGAGATTCAAACGCTGGCAAGCCTCAATATTCTTCCGTACGTTGCGGAGATGACCGCCAAGTATGGCGCGCCGTTGATAGTTCCCACGCGCCGTTCAGTGGTCATGTCCCTTGCCGAAGAGATTGTCAAAGAAGCCCATCTAAGAGCCGCGCGACCGGATACGTTCATGCCGACGAACATCCGTTATCTGTCGGACGATCAATTTGCGTTCACCGCCGCGGTTGACGGAATCATATTGAGGGAGAAACCAGCGGCAAATATTTATCTCGGCTCGTTTTACGCCGAATCGTTGATTCTCTCCGAGACAGGCTTTTTATCCGGCGCTATCCAGATAGCGGGGACCGCAAGTCTATCACAACTGCCGTTCTTTATAGCCGCGTGCGATTATACTCTTATTGGAGAAGAGTTTTATGCAGCGTCGGCTTATCTCTCGAAGGAACCAGCTCTTGTCTCGGGGATAAAAGCCAGCGATTATTTGAAGATCGCTGTCTTCGTGGTCATCCTTGTGGGTGTTTTGACCGCAACGTTTAATATCCCCCAAGTAACTGATTTTTTGAAATCCTGGTTTTAAGACTACAAACAAAGGAATTGGATGTACATGAGACGAGAAGCCTCTCTCATAATAACAATAAGCGTCGGATTCTTTCTTCTGGCGAAATTCTTCCTTGCCGTTCCCTTTGTGACCAATGTCGCCAATGAAATCGAGCAATGGTGTATCGTGGTATTTGCATTTGCTATTGTGCTCGGCGTGGCAAATATAGTGCGCTTCAATCTTCTCGGGATCATCCGACGCCGCCCTGATTGGGAGTACAAGGTCGTGCTGCTGGTTACCATGTTGATAACGGCAGTAGCGGGATTGGTGGTTTTTTTCCAGGGTGGCGACATAACATCCGACAACTTTTTCAACTGGATATACGTGCATGTGCTGACACCGCTGGGTGCGAGCATGTATGCGTTGCTGGCGTTTTTTATAGCATCGGCGGCGTTCCGTGCGTTCCGCGCAAAGAATGCCGCAGCGAGTTTTATGCTTGGAGCCGCGCTGCTTGTTATGATAGGGAGAGTGCCCCTTGGCGCGGCAATCTCCGCCTTATTTCCGAAAATCGCTAACTGGATTATGGCGTATCCAAATGCAGCAGGTCAGCGCGGGATTATTATCGGCGCCGCTATCGGCGTCATTGCCGTGGGCTTGAAAATCATAACCGGTATAGAACGACCGTATCTGCGAGGAGAATAAAAAGCAAGAAACCATGACTCGTCATCTACAGGCAAATCAAGAAGAGCGATCGTTTGCGGATAGAATATTGAATCTTGATCGGCGCTGGATATATCTTGTTATAGCGCTCATCGCGTTCGTTTTTTATCTCTTCCCCCTGTCCATGCCGATTCCGTATAGCAAACCCGCAAAAGAGTTTCATAATGCGATCGAGCAGCTTCAACCGGGCGATATCGTACATATGACCATCGACTATTCGCCGGGTGGAATGCCGGAACTTTTTCCCATGACGAGGGCGGTGCTCCGGCGATTGATGGAAAAAGACGTCCGTGTAGTCGCCTCGACTCTCTGGCCTGAAGGTGTGGTCATCACCGGCATGGCGTTCGATGAAGTGCTTGGCGAACTCGAGGAGCAAGGCATCGAAAAAGTCTACGGTGTGGATTACGTCAACCTGGGGTACAAGGCGGGTCAGGATGCGGTCATGACAAGGCTGGGGACTTCCTTCAGGGCGACTTATCCAGGCGATGTCAAAGGAACAAAATCCGAACAAATCCCGCTGATGCAAAAAGTCGACAACTTCGACGATATTGCCCTGATGATAAATTTTTCGGTCGGCGTACCCGGTGTACGGCAGTGGATTCAGCAGGTGCAGATGAGGTATAAGGTAAAGATAATTTGCGGCGCAACAGGGGTGATGTCACCGGACCTGTATGCCTTCTTTCAGTCGAAGCAGGTACTCGGTTTTCTGGGCGGATTGGTCGGCGCCGCAGAATACGAGAGCCTCGTCGAGAAGCCCGGCAAAGCCATGGCAGGCATGACTATCCAGTCCTTTGTCCACCTCTTTATTGTCTTGCTCGTCATCATGGGGAATATTGCGTTCTTTCTCAAACCAAAAAGGAAAATAACTATCGAGACTGAGTAGATGGAATACCCTGTAATGAACATATTCGGCATCTGGTGCATTGCGTTTTTTACACTGGCGATATTCAGTTTTTTATACCGTGATAATCCTTTCTATAAAATTGCGGAACATACCTTCGTGGGGGTTTCTACCGGGTATGCTTTCGTTTTGGCGGTCGCCCAGACCATCAAGCCGAATTTCTGGGAGCCGTTTATGCAGGCGTTGTCCGGTTTGCCGGAAGGCAACTGGTGGCGGCTTGGTGGTGGCGTACTGGGCGTGTTGCTCCTGATGCGCTTGAACCGAAAAGCATCGTGGATATCCAGCTTGCCGCTCGCACTCATGGTCGGCGTGTTTGCCGCTATCCGAATGACTGGTCTTGCGCAAACCGACCTCATCGGGCAGATCAACGGTACAATGATTCCTCTATATGAGGAAGGATACACGTTTTTTTCATGGGAATCGGAATCCATGCTCAACAACTTTGTCTTGATCGGCGGGGTGGTGTGTGTCCTTATCTATTTCTTTTTCTCCCTCGAGCGCCGCGGGATTATAAACGTTACGAGCAACATAGGGATATATTTTCTTATGGTGACGTTTGGGTCTTCGTACGGATTTACGGTAATGGCACGCGTGTCGCTCTTGATAGGGCGTGTTGAAGACCTTTGCCGCTTTTGCAACAGGGAAAGCGGTTATGCAACGCTTGTGTGCGGGATGGTGATTTTCGGGCTTCTTTTTGGACATGACATTATCAAACGAGTCGCAGCAACCGCCCGATAAGGACTGAAGTCTTAGGGGGATGATATCGCTTTGCTCCCTTGTTGTGTTCCGCGCCGGGCAAGTTCCTGCGTAATGAGTTGTATAATCCGGGTCTTTTGGCGGGTCCATTCCGGTGCGAGAAGTTCCTTTCTTCCCGCCTCGCCTACCAGACGATGGATAAGTATTTCAGGCGCGAGACGTTCAAGAAAATCACAGACAACCTGAATGTACTCATCCATGGAGAGGAGATCGATCTTCCCTTCGTTATAAAGACGCGCAATAGGCGCATTGCGTGTGATGTAAAGAGAATGAATTTTAATTCCTTCAACCTTGAGCCGGCTGAGAAGCAAGGCGGAATCGAGCATGTCATCGTTCGATTCGCTCGGCAAGCCGATAATTACATGTGCGCATATCCTGAGCGAACGCTCATGCGAACGTTGAACCGCATCAATAAAATCTTCGACCGTATGACCGCGATTAATAAACTCGAGTGTTCGATTGTGCGCAGATTGCAATCCATATTCCACCCATAGATACGTGTGCCGGTTGTATTCCGCCAGAAGGTCGAGAACCTCGTTGCTGACACAGTCCGGGCGTGTCCCCACCGCCAACCCGATGACGCGTTCATCGGCATCGAGCGCTTCGTCATAAAGCGAACGGAGCTTTTCAACCGGCGCGTAGGTGTTGGTGTAGGGTTGGAAATAGGCAATGAATTTACGTGCCTTGAAACGGCGTTGGATTTTTTGAATGCCTTGCCTGACCTGGTCTGCGATGGGAAGGTCGGGTTCACAATACGAGGCACGAGAGCCGGCTTCATCGCAGTAAAGACATCCCTCGGTTCCTTTTGTCCCATCGCGTACCGGACAGGTGAATCCGGCATCAACCGCTACACGGTGAACACGGCAGCCGAATCGTTCTTTCAAATGTCTCGAGAATGCATTGTATCTCAAATCATCCCACATATCGTCCTAAAGTGTGTTCAAAATCAAGAGGTGGAATTTTTTGTATGGAGAACAAGGTGCAGGGCGGAATGACATCAAACGCTCCGGTTCACACTTGCAGCTACTGCGCGGATTTCGTTCATCAACTGGTTAAATTTCTCGAATTTGAGGCTCTGAACGCCATCGCTCATCGCCTTTGAAGGTTCCGGATGAACCTCGATAATCAAGCCGTCCGCACCGATAGCTACGGCAGCGCGGCTCAAGGGCGCAACCCAACGCCAGTTGCCGCCTGCATGACTGGGATCGACAAACACCGGCAGGTGTGACTCATGTTTAAGAACCGCAACAGCGGATATATCGAGCGTATTACGGGTCGCGGTCTCGAAGGTTCGAATTCCCCTCTCACAAAGGATAACATTGAAATTCCCCTGGGAGATAATATATTCAGCAGACATGAGAAATTCCTTTATGGTTGTTGACATGCCACGCTTGAGAAGCACCGGTTTGTCGACCTTTCCCACCTCTTTGAGAAGGTTGAAGTTCTGGATATTACGCGCACCAATCTGGAACACATCCGTGTACTCGTAGACCAGTTCGACCTGGCGTGTATCCATGACTTCCGTAACAAAAGGGAGTCCGGCTTTAGCGCGCGCTTCCGCAAGGTATTTAAGTCCTTCTTCACCGAGTCCCTGGAAATCATAAGGAGATGTGCGAGGCTTAAATGCGCCGCCACGAAGCATTTTCGCGCCGGCTTGTTTTACCGCTTCCGCCGTCTCTATCAGCATCTCTCTCCCCTCGACCGAGCAGGGACCTGCGGCAACTACAACTTCCTTACCCCCGATTCGGGCATTCCCCACCTCTATTATGGTGTCTTCGGGTTGGAATTCCCGTCCTGCAAGCTTATAAGGTTTCAGGATAGGTGTTACCGACTCGACACCGGGTAGAGCCTCCAGGGGAAGTGAACGCAATACGGTCTCATCACCGATAGCGCCGATGATTGTTCGCTCTACTCCGCGGGAAACATGCGCCTTCAGTCCTACGGACTCTATTCGCTCTATTATGTGTTGGACATCCTCTTCTGTGGCATCAGGCCTTATAATAATTATCATCCTCGTTCACCTCTTCGGATCAGGATAAAAAACTCGGTTAACGAATAAAGAAAATATGCCTTTTATGATGGCGAAAAAAATTAAAAAAAGCAATCATTAACTTTTATTTAAAACAAGATTATGAAATGCATAAATGAAGGAGCACGGCACTCCATCTCCTGCTGTATTAAAAAGTGGGGATTTCCCCAAATTCTATCAGATGTTGAATAATGGTTTGAGTGAAGGAAAAGAGGTAGATGGCAGATTATAATTGTGCTGTGTTTCCATAAGCCACGCGGTGACTACAAAATCTGCATCCTGTCGAATACGTTCATCCTTTGCCACGATTTTTATTCCGTTCAGGACAAGCAGATTCAGCAGGTCCTTATAATCGCAAAGTGGACGTTTATCCTGCACGAACATATCCTCTTGAATGAGAAGCCTCTCTCTGGATTTTTTGCTCTGCGACATGACGTCGGATCTAAAATTCATTAGCGCGTCAAAACTTGTCTTTACTTCTTTAAGCAGGGTTACAAAGTTGGTGGACTCGAGTTCAAGATGGCGTGGCGGCGGAAGTTCAAGAATATAATTCTCACCCCTTTTACTTTGTTTGAGATGTTTCTTTCTCGAACGTTGTGGAGAAGATGGGGCAGGACGGTTTTCCTCGACATCCATATAATGAGCGAGAACAGATGAGGAACACTTGCATCTGCTCAACATGTTTAGTTCCCAGAGAAGACGCGTAAGCAATTTAGAATATTGTGTCCTGCGGGTAAGGAGAATATCGTCAGGCGTGAGTTTGAAGAGCTCAATGCGATTCTGGTGCGCAAGTGCGTCGAATGCGAGGGGGATGTCTTTTGATGCAGATGGCATACGCACCCGTTTAGCCTGAAATTTGCTCTCTGGAAAAATGTAGCGTGCCAGTATCGACTGTGCCGTTTTGTTCTCCTGGGTATATGATGCAACACGCCATAGAATCAATTTGCGAAGAAAGTGCGTAACCGCACTTTTATCTATGTCGGCGACGCTTTCAATCTTTCTCACCCATTGGCGTAACCACTTCTGAAGTTCCTTTCCAAGTTTGACGAGTCGGTGATGCTGTATCTCTGTGAAGATATCCGGACTGAAGGCGAGTTCGGGTCTGAGCAAGCCCAGTATCTTCTCATGGAACGATTCAGGCGAGTCGCTGTGACCGAGCAAGCCTTCGTCGGGCTGCGCGTAAACAAGAGAGGTGCGTCCATCGAAAAACAAAAGTAAAGAATGAGGCGATAGATTATGGAAAAAATCCATCATGAGCCGAATGGGCTCGTTCATATCGAGATAACGTTGATAGAACTCCCGGAACGGCGATAATTTGAAATCCTGAGGGATTGCGATCACAATATAGGGAGCGCCCTGAAAAGAGACTGATGAAAAGCGTATTTTTGCAGAAATGCCGCAGTGTTTGAGTGATTTGCTTTTCCAGGGGGTGAGTGCCCACGATTCCCACCCGAGCCGGTACAAAATATGAACAACCCTCTCTTCCAGGGTTTCTTGCATTTTTACTTTCTTCCTTTATATGAATCGTCTATAATGAATGTGGATTTATCATTTATCACAAGTCCGAAATTTAAAACAAGTCTTTCTCATGGACGTCCATCAATTGAAATTAGTATCGTCCCTCTTGTAATGCTTTTATGCTATATAGCGAAGGTGGGTGTTTTCAAACATTATTGTTGTCTGTGTAGGATAAAAAGCATCTTCGGGCCATAACTATTTTTAACCGTAATCGACAAAGAGATGGTTCGATGTGAGACGTCAGAGAAAAATTATATTTTATTTTGTCGGATTGGTTGGAATTTTTTTTACGATGTATAATTCTGTTCTGTCCAATCCCCGGGAGAACAAAATGGACGAATTCGTTCCAAAAGAGACTCTTTTCATAGTCCCTTTCGATGAAGTAAGTACAGATGTGTTGAAAGATATCGGGGAAGCGCTCAAAACCCAACTCCCGTTAGAATATCACATCATGCCGGAGGAGCCGTTGCCTGCTGCTGCGTTCAGCGAAGAGCGAGGGCAATACCTGGCGCCCCTCTTCTTGAACGCCTTGCTCCATAAATACGGCGAAAAGAATATAAGGGTTTTGGGAATCGTGGATCATGATCTCTTTGTGCCACAACTCAATTTCGTGTTCGGGCAGGCTGATCTGGTCAATAAGGTGGCTGTAATTTCACTTACACGCCTGAGACCCGAATGGTACGGCAAGGAAAAGAATGACGAGATTTTCAAGCGAAGGACATTGATTGAAGCGGTTCATGAGCTCGGACATACGTACGGGCTCGAACATTGTTCAAAACCCCATTGCGTTATGTATTTTTCAAATTCGCTCGCCGACACAGACCGAAAGGGATTCAAATTCTGCGAGGACTGTTTGAAGAAGATACACAAAAGGTTAGCGAGGTAACATCGTCATTGCATAATCGTAATCCGTATAACATAGGCATACTCATTGGGTTAGCCATTATAACGGCGTCCTTGAATGTCTGCTTGAGCGTGGACATTTCTACAAACGATGGACTCAGCATCGAGCTCGACAGCGCAACCGGCATATTCACCGGCATTCAAATAGACAGCCGCTCGATTGACACACTGTCAGGACTCGACGGCGGTCTCTATTTTGTCGAATTCTCTCCTTTGCCTGCGAACAATGTCCTGTTTTTTCAGGATTTCAACTCGTCGCCTGCACCTAAAATCCTGCCCTAAACGATAACCGGGATTGGTCATCGGTATATTTCACACGATTCCCTTCCAACGGTATAGGCGCTTCCGGCTATGTCCACGTGGTAAGGCTATCGAAAGGAACGACCACAGTCTCTGTGCAGAACTGGCTCCTCCTCTATTAAAATCCAACGATAGTTACGATTGGGATTTGAGGGAGGTCAGACAGAAGATGTTGCCGGTAGAGGTACAGAGAAAGAGGCAATTGCCGCTGATAACGGGTGTGGAAAGCACCGGGACACCAAAATTGTAGTGCCATTGGATCTTGCCG
This sequence comes from uncultured Candidatus Sumerlaeota bacterium, assembly GCA_964608095.1. Taxonomy (GTDB): domain Bacteria; phylum Sumerlaeota; class Sumerlaeia; order MWCT01; family JAGHBZ01; genus CAZSMK01. The sequence continues at coordinate 36,879 of CAZSMK010000144.1, forward strand.
GTCTTCAGATCAAAGGCGTACACCCAGCCGCTTCCCGAACCTACATAAACAAGATCGCCAGATATAACTGGAGACGATAGCAAAGGTTCGTGGTCGATATAATACGGCGACATATTGAATACCGATACCGGGGTTTTGAATTCCCAGTTTTGCGTCTTTTCACGTAACTGGTGACAATAAAACGTTCCCTGTCCGCTTCCGCTTATCAAAACATCACCATTACTCACTGGAGTGGTTGTTGACCATCCCGGTTCCAGTTCCTTTTTCCAGAGAACCGAACCGTTATCCGGCGCAATCTCGTACATGATGCCTCTCGTATCAGTACAATATATTTTATCATTGCTGAAGGAAGCGGAGGCATGAAAGCCGACTGAATTCAACGCCCATTGTCGTTTGCCGGTTTCCGCATCCATGGCATAAAGCGAGCCGAACTTGTTGCCGAATTTCAACCATACGGAACCCATGAGCACGTTTTTGTCGGCAATCGCAGGCGATGCGAACGACGAAATCCAGTCATAGCCGTCGATGTTGCTCCATTTGATGTTTCCGGTATTGGTGTCAAGAGCGGCGAAAAATGCGGAGTTGCCGCAATAGAGGATGTTGTCCTTGACAATGGGTGCGGAATAAATCCATCGCGAGACGGGATTCCCGAGCGATTTTTGCCAGAGGATGTCGCCGGAAGCGGCATCGAGGGCAAGAACCGAGCCATCCTGCGACACGGCAAAGATACGTCCGGTATCATATGCCATGCTGTGTTCGACCGGCATTGTGAGTGTCCGTTTCCAGGCGAGCTCGCCGGTCTTGATGTTGAGGGCGACTATTTCCGGTGCGCCGGAACTATCATGACGTTTTGTCGTAATAAAGAGTGTTCCGTCAGCGACAACGGGACTGGCAAGGTCGAGCCAGCCGCCGGTCGAATACGACCATTGATGGACAAAGGGCGGTCGCAACCGTTCGTCATTGATGCCGGCATGTTCGGGCGTGCCCATAAACATCGGCGATACGTTACCGAGCCGGGGTCGCGCCATTAAACGTTTAATCGGAATAACGTCGAACTCGGATTCGGCAACGAGCCGGTTTCCGTCAGAAAGTGCCGCGGTTACGCGTAACGTATAAATACCTACTGGTAGCGAAGTATCATCATCGGGTTTACGCCATGTAAATATCCCTGCTTTCTTTAATTCTCCCGACTGTACTTTCTTCCCCTTCTCATCGATAAGCTCATAGGTAACCTGTCGGATAGGTCCGGCGCGGTCGTATGTGTCAACAACGATGTCAAAGGTATGCGGGTAGAGAAACATATCCTTACGCGGAAAGGAGATGGTTACAAACGATTTATCCACGCGGTAATTGTAACGGGTTGAAAGGGTGTCGTCTTCCACACGAATCTCCATAAAGCCTGAGGGACTGATATCGATACCGCCGAGAAAAAGAGGCGGTGTATTATAGTGGCGAAGCGTGCCATAGTCCTGAATACGCGTCGAGTGCCAGTGACCCGTAAACACGTAATCAACCCCGAGCGATTCCAGTTCCGCAATCTGCTCCGCTCCGGGAGGATAATGTTGAAAAAGAACGATTTTTTTGTTCGCACCTAAAACCTTGATATCTTCGCGCAGCCATCTGGTTTGTTCATCCGTAGGCTTTATGATGTTATAGACAATAAAATGCCAGGCGCCATGATCGAAGGAATAGTGATCGGGTCCAAGGTAGTCTATATAATTGAATATCGGGTCGCTACCGCTGCACAGATCGTGATTGCCGATAACATTATAGAGCGGTCCCGGCGCATCTTCCGCACCACGTAAATAATGCTTTAGCTGAGAGATGTGGCGGGCATGGTTGACAAAATCGCCGGTTACTACCAGAAATTCCGGCTTATTCACGACCGAGCCTATAACCTCGAGCTCGCGCTTAAGATAGGTTGAGTCTTCTTCGCTGTCTACATGTGTGTCCGTTACCTGAACAAAACTAAAAGCCCGGTCATTTTTTTGCTCAGCCGGTTTGACAAAAAAGTCAAACCGTTCGTCTTTCTTTCTGTCCATCAGCACATGATACCATTGAGAAGATTTATCATAAGCGGAGGAGAGAACCACATACACAAAGCGTGCGGTACGCGTGGCGTTAGGAAGCCGGTATTCTCCGTTTTTATCGGTAAACACCGTGGACAGCCCATCGCTCACCGCTATGTTGACTATGGGCGATTCGCCTGCATCGCGTTTACCTTTTCCATTCTCGTCCAGGTACACGGTGCCGGCAATTGGATATGCATAATGGCGGGGCGGGCTTACCTTCTGCGGGTTCAGGATGGATATCTTTTCATCTTTGACCATCTGTGCGTAGTTGATGACGTTTTGCATAAAGTGTGTGGCAAGGGATTGAGCGTCAGCGTCGCCTGACGAAAAAATCTTATCCAGCGGTATTTCAATGAATATAATTCGGCCTTTTCCCTGTCCTGCGACAACTACAGAGGGAAACCCATTGTCTATATCCCGCGATGCAATAACCTCACAACCCGTACATTCGAGAATCGAGTTATATACAAGCGGGAATTCCAGATCCTTCAATTGATTGAAGTCAGCTGGAAGAATTTTGTTGGGCGTGGTCAGAATGAGATGAGCCGGTTGAACGAGCTGAATCGTGTCGTAGTCTTCTTCACACCGGCTGACATACACTGAATCGGGCAGCCATGGGATATACGATTCCGCCTCTGCGGTCTGGGAAAAAACAATTAGTGTTTTGGGAGCGGTGACAAATTCACGCAGAGCCTTTTTGTTCTTGTCAAGCGTCTCCTTTATCGCGTCGTCCGAAACCGCAAAGGAGCCGATCATGAGAATATCAAAGGAATCGATATCGAGTGTGCCGGATTTGACCGAAGAGGTAATATCGGTATACGCGACGTTAATCGCTTGAAGTATCCCGGAAAGGCGCCCACTCGGCGTCCCCGGTTGGTCGGTTTCTATCAACGCAACCTTGAGGGGCTGCGCGGAAAATGCAGTAGATAAAAATACACAGATAAAAATACCTGTGATAAAGATGGAGATAAAGATTGTTTTCATTTTTTTCACTCCCGTTCTCATTACCCTGCAATGAATTTATCGCACAAACTATTCTGTAGCGGCATCATAGTATTATCTATTTAAAATAGCAAGAAGGGCGTCATGTACCTTCCCATTGGTAGCAAGAATTTTTTTGCAATAATGCGTGTAAGGGCTGCCGTTGATTTCAGTAACTTTACCGCCCGCTTCCTTGACAATCAGGTAGCCTGCAGCAGTATCCCACGGATTGAGGCTGAACTCCCAGAACCCTTCCAGCCTTCCAGAGGCGACGTAACAGAGGTCAAGCGCGGCGGAACCCAGCCGGAGCAGCCCATGAGACTTTACCAGGACTTCCCGAACATATTTGAGCAAAAAGTCGATAGTGCTTCGATCGTAAGGAAACCCGGTCACCAGGAGCGATTTGTTGATGTCGTCTATATCACTGACAGAAATGCTTTCCTCGTTCAGCCAGGCGCCCTCGCCTCGCTCGGCAAAAAAGAGCTCGCGCACAAACGGATTATACACCGCGCCCATAATAATATCGCCTTTATGCTCGATACCGATGGACACGGCAAAAATGGGTACCGCGTGCGAAAAGTTGGTGGTGCCATCCAGCGGGTCGATGATCCATTTATACTCGCTACTTCCCTCTATATTCTCCATACCTTCCTCGCCCAGAATATGATGATCGGGGAAATTGGCATGAATCAAGTTGGCTATACACATCTCGCTCTCTTTATCCGCCTCTGTGACCACGTCGAACTTGGTGCTCTTATATTCGAACTTTTTCACCTTGCCGAAATAGCGCAACAGAACCTCGCCAGATTCGTAAATCCCTTGATATAGAACTTTCCGTATTTTATCTCTCATTGTCGTTCCCTATTTTGAAGTAATGGTTAAACGTATTCTCTCAGAGGAAACAATACGATGTCAACGAATCGGTCTGGGGTGTTCATAATATCACAATTGGTAGTGGACAAAAACGGAAATCAAGTGGAAGGCTTTTTTCCCTCGATTACGAGTTCAAGGATGTGACCTTCATCGTGTCCGTCAGCCCATGTGCTGTAATACACGCGAACTGCAGCGCTACAGCCCGGACAATAAACGTCTATGAAGGAATACTTCTCATTCGCTTTTTTCCCTGCAACTCTCGTGATTGCAGACGCATCCTTGTCCGAAAGGTTCGTAACTCTGTTGCCCATATATTTGTGGAAATCGAGTCTCTTGAATCCGATTTGTTCTCCGCATACCGGACAGGTATATACCGTCACCGGATATGTTTCATAAACAAGTCCTGCGTAAAACTCAGTAACCGTAAACCGCTTTTCAGATTCTATCTTACGAAACTTCATATTGGCGTATCTCGTTGATGAGTCAGTTTACATAACCCGCCCGAAAGCTGCTATAAAAAATGTGTTGCTATCATGTATAACGAGGATAATTGGTATTGGTTCGCATATCTATGCGTGCGCGGTATCGAAATCGGGATCGCTCTGAACGCCGATGCGTGCGAGTACGAGTGCGAGTAAGGAAATAACGGAAAGTCTATTGGTATACCGGTGTGGAGTGAGGTCGTTCTACGACCGTATTTCATTACCATAAAATGATAGTTGTCTTGCTTTGTTGCCAGGGGTCATTCGGGTCCGAACGACCCTACTCCGGCATTGCATAAAAATAGATTAGAGTGGATAAGTGAAAATCCGTGGTTCGATTATAGTTTTTTTATATTAAACGACTACGATCACGATGCGACGACGAGTGCGCGTACAACGCCAAGGGCGTGTACGAAACCGAGTGCGAGTGCGAGTGCGAATACGATTAAAAAAGGATATGAGGAAATTTTCTTTATTCGTGTAATCCGCGTAATTCGCGGGTAAAGAAAAAAGGGATTTTAAGTTGTAAAGAAATTAGCGTAGATAAGTGAAAATCCGTGGTGCTAAGAGAAATTGTTTTAATATGGTTTCAACGCAGAATTCGCAGAGAACTATGTGCAGAAAAAAACTCTGCGTTCTTTGCTTCCTCTGTGTCCTTTGCGTTAAGATGAGGTCTTTTCCCCGAGAGGAGATTCGTTGATAAAAGAAGATATTGTTT